>NZ_JBBOPI010000001.1:115000-796250 GCF_038003525.1 Solibacillus sp. FSL H8-0538
TTGTAGAATGAACCGGCGAGTTACGATTACGTGCGAGGTTAAGTTGATAAGACGGAGCCGCAGCGAAAGCGAGTCTGAATAGGGCGAATTAGTACGTGGTCGTAGACCCGAAACCAGGTGATCTACCCATGTCCAGGGTGAAGGTGAGGTAACACTTACTGGAGGCCCGAACCCACGCACGTTGAAAAGTGCGGGGATGAGGTGTGGGTAGCGGAGAAATTCCAATCGAACCTGGAGATAGCTGGTTCTCTCCGAAATAGCTTTAGGGCTAGCCTCGTGATTGAGAATACTGGAGGTAGAGCACTGTTTGGACTAGGGGGGCATCTCGCTTTACCGAATTCAGACAAACTCCGAATGCCAGATATTTATACACGGGAGTCAGACTGCGAGTGATAAGATCCGTAGTCAAAAGGGAAACAGCCCAGACCACCAGCTAAGGTCCCAAAGTAATCGTTAAGTGGAAAAGGATGTGGCGTTGCTTAGACAACCAGGATGTTGGCTTAGAAGCAGCCATCATTTAAAGAGTGCGTAATAGCTCACTGGTCGAGTGACGCTGCGCCGAAAATGTATCGGGGCTAAACGATTCACCGAAGCTGTGGATGCATACTTTGAGTATGCGTGGTAGGAGAGCGTTCTAAGTGCGCTGAAGTCAGACCGGAAGGACTGGTGGAGCGCTTAGAAGTGAGAATGCCGGTATGAGTAGCGAAAGACGGGTGAGAATCCCGTCCACCGTATGACTAAGGTTTCCTGAGGAAGGCTCGTCCGCTCAGGGTTAGTCGGGACCTAAGCCGAGGCCGATAGGCGTAGGCGATGGACAACAGGTTGATATTCCTGTACCACCTCCTCACCGTTTGAGAAATGGGGGGACGCAGTAGGATAGGGTAAGCGCGCCGTTGGTTGTGCGCGTCCAAGCAGTAAGGTGTGTATGTAGGCAAATCCGCATACTTTAACATTGAGCTGTGATGGCGAGTCCGTATGGACGAAGTTCCTGATTTCACACTGCCAAGAAAAGCCTCTATCGAGGTGAGAGGTGCCCGTACCGCAAACCGACACAGGTAGTCGAGGAGAGAATCCTAAGGTGTGCGAGAGAACTCTCGTTAAGGAACTCGGCAAAATGACCCCGTAACTTCGGGAGAAGGGGTGCTCTTGAGCGTGTTAAAGCGCATGAGAGCCGCAGTGAATAGGCCCAGGCGACTGTTTAGCAAAAACACAGGTCTCTGCAAAACCGTAAGGTGACGTATAGGGGCTGACGCCTGCCCGGTGCTGGAAGGTTAAGAGGAGTGGTTAGCGCAAGCGAAGCTGCGAATTGAAGCCCCAGTAAACGGCGGCCGTAACTATAACGGTCCTAAGGTAGCGAAATTCCTTGTCGGGTAAGTTCCGACCCGCACGAAAGGCGTAACGATCTGGGCACTGTCTCAACGAGAGACTCGGTGAAATTATAGTACCTGTGAAGATGCAGGTTACCCGCGACAGGACGGAAAGACCCCGTGGAGCTTTACTGTAGCCTGATATTGAATTTTGGTACAACTTGTACAGGATAGGTAGGAGCCAGAGATCCCGGAGCGCCAGCTTCGGAGGAGGCGTCGGTGGGATACTACCCTGGTTGTATTGAACTTCTAACCCATGCCCCTTAGCGGGGTAGGAGACAGTGTCAGGCGGACAGTTTGACTGGGGCGGTCGCCTCCTAAAGAGTAACGGAGGCGCCCAAAGGTTCCCTCAGAATGGTTGGAAATCATTCGTAGAGTGTAAAGGCATAAGGGAGCTTGACTGCGAGACCTACAAGTCGAGCAGGGTCGAAAGACGGGCTTAGTGATCCGGTGGTTCCGCATGGAAGGGCCATCGCTCAACGGATAAAAGCTACCCCGGGGATAACAGGCTTATCTCCCCCAAGAGTCCACATCGACGGGGAGGTTTGGCACCTCGATGTCGGCTCATCGCATCCTGGGGCTGTAGTCGGTCCCAAGGGTTGGGCTGTTCGCCCATTAAAGCGGTACGCGAGCTGGGTTCAGAACGTCGTGAGACAGTTCGGTCCCTATCCGTCGTGGGCGTAGGAAATTTGAGAGGAGCTGTCCTTAGTACGAGAGGACCGGGATGGACATACCGCTGGTGTACCAGTTGTCTTGCCAAAGGCATCGCTGGGTAGCTATGTATGGACGGGATAAGTGCTGAAAGCATCTAAGCATGAAGCCCCCCTCAAGATGAGATTTCCCATTACGCAAGTAAGTAAGATCCCTCAAAGACGATGAGGTAGATAGGTTCGAGGTGGAAGTGTGGCGACACATGGAGCTGACGAATACTAATCGATCGAGGACTTAACCACATTATTACCGAATATTTCAACTTTCAATGAACCGTTTATCCAGTTTTGAAAGAACAATCTTTCAACAAAAGCACATCTATGTGCAAGTCTAGTGATGATGGCAAAGAGGTCACACCCGTTCCCATACCGAACACGGAAGTTAAGCTCTTTAGCGCCGATGGTAGTTGGGGGCTTCCCCCTGTGAGAGTAGGACGTCGCTAGGCAATATAAAAAGAAGACTGAGGATTATTTCTCAGTCTTTTTTTTGTTTGTAGTTGAAAAAGTATAACTTTCCCAACCACATCTGATGGAAGTTGTAGACATCATCAGTTAAGGTAGTATGCTGCAAGACACCAAAAAAGAAGGTCTAGGATTTATTCCTCTACCTTCTTTTTTTTCGTTCACTAATTACTTACTTCAGTGAGTGTCCCCCAACTAGGAACCCCAGCTAAAAGTGCTTCTATGTGCAAGTGACCTGCTAGATAATAAAAGAGATGTTACTCTAGTGTATTCCATCTGATTATAAAAATTGTTCAGGAGAAACTTCAATACTATAGAACTCAATGATCTTTACAAAATTAAAACTCCAATACACTTCGAACATCATTCATATAGGACTGGCTAACAGGTAGCTCGGTACCATCTTTTAAGAGAATAACAAAATTTGAAGTAACATCCCGCGAAATCTTTTTAATGAAATGAATATTGATAATGTAAGAACGGTGTATGCGCAAGAAGATATTTGGTAGTCGCGTCTGTAACTCCTTAAGTGTTACGGTTGTTTTATACTGTTCTCCATCCTTATAAAACCATGTTCGTTTCTGTAAGCTCTCAATATGCGAAATTTGTTCAATCGGAATAGGGCTCCAATCTTCATTTTGTCGACCTGTTAAAAAACGATAAGTTTCTATTTTTGGTTTTGAAAAAGTGGGAGGCAATACAATAACGAGTGCCCCTGGTTGATCCTTCACAAAAATCGGATAACCAATTGCGTAATAAGGTGTATCAAATAACGTATTTTCCATTACTGCATCGGTTTTAATGGGATTTCGCAAAACACGGTAAGCAATACTATCTTCTTTAACGGCTGTTCCCACTTCTAAATGAATGTTATGACTCCCAGAACCAAAGTAAACATATGTATCATTTACGGCAATGGCAATTGAAGCATTTTTCGGAATCCAATCTTCTACTATAATTTTAAACTGTTGTAACAGATCTTTTTCTATTACTAATTTTTGGTTTGGCATTGTGAATAACTCCCCTCTGTATTACACAATTTTTTACAATTCATCTTCCCTATATGTTATTTCGTCATTAAAAAGATATCTTTTATCGGAAAATAATGAAAATTTTTGAATTCTGTTATATAGTAATTTACAGCAAGAATAACTGTTATGGGACAGGTGAATATTAGTTTTCCTAACAGAATTTATTTTTACACAAATGGGAAGGTGGAAATGTAACATGTCAACTCGTCAAGAAAAGATTCAAGCTCTAAAAAATGATTGGGTAGAGAACCAACGCTGGAACGGTATCGAACGTGGATACACTGCTGAAGAAGTAGTAAAACTTCAAGGTTCAGTAGTAATCGAGCAAACGTTAGCAACTCGCGGAGCTAAACGTTTATGGGACTCTTTACACAAAGAGCCATTCATTAATGCTTTAGGTGCACTTACTGGTAACCAAGCAATTCAACAAGTAAAAGCAGGTTTAAAGGCAATCTACTTATCGGGGTGGCAAGTAGCAGCTGACGCAAACATTGCAGGTCAAATGTATCCAGACCAATCTTTATACCCAGCAAACTCTGTACCACAAGTGGTTAAACGTATTAACCAAGCGCTACAACGTGCTGACCAAATTGATCATGCTGAAGGCCGTGAAGATGAGTTCGACTGGTTTGCTCCAATCGTAGCTGACGCGGAAGCTGGTTTCGGTGGTCCACTTAATGTATTCGAACTTGTTAAAGGTATGATCGAAGCGGGTGCATCAGGTGTTCACTTAGAAGACCAATTAGCTTCTGAGAAAAAATGCGGTCACTTAGGTGGTAAAGTATTACTTCCAACGCAAAACGCAGTACGTAACTTAATCGCAGCTCGTTTAGCAGCGGACGTAATGGGTGTTGATACAGTATTAATCGCTCGTACAGATGCAGATGCAGCTGACATGGTAACTTCTGACATTGACCCACGTGATGCAGAGTTCTTAACTGGTGAACGTACGCCAGAAGGTTTCTTCCGTACAGTACCAGGTATCAAACAAGCCATTTCTCGTGGTTTAGCATATGCGCCGTACGCAGATTTAATCTGGTGCGAAACATCAAAACCATCTCTTGAGGAAGCACGTGAATTTGCAGCAGCAATCCACGCTGAGTTCCCAGGAAAAATGCTTGCTTACAACTGCTCACCTTCATTCAACTGGGAAGCAAACCTTTCTAAAGAAGAAATCGCTGAGTACCAACGCGAGCTTGGCAAGTTAGGGTATAAATTCCAATTCGTAACATTAGCTGGTTTCCACTCTTTAAACCACTCTATGTTCGAGCTTGCGCATGACTACAAGGATAACGGTATGGCTGCATACTCTAAATTACAACAAGCTGAATTCGCTTCAGAATCAAAAGGCTACACAGCTACTCGTCACCAACGTGAAGTAGGTACTGGTTACTTTGATGAAGTATCACAAGCAATTTCAGGTGGTACATCTTCAACGACTGCAATGGCTGGATCTACAGAAACTGAGCAATTCGTATAAAAAGAATCTATTTGCTCCCGTTCGATGTTGGACGGGTGCAAATGCCTAAAATTAAATCTTTTCATAAAGGTGGGGGAGTCTTGAGATGGAACAAGCAACAACAGGTAAGTTAAAAATTGTTGGGGAAATTAACGAACAAGTGGAATCGGTGTTAACGCCGGAAGCTTTAGAGTTTATCCTTTCTCTACACGAAAAGTTTGATACTCGTCGTAAAGAATTGCTAGAAAAACGTCAAGAACGTCAAAAACGCCTAGATGCTGGTGAGAAACTCGACTTCTTACCAGAAACAAAGCATGTACGTGAGGGAGACTGGACAATTGCTCCACTCCCTGCGGATTTGCAGGATCGACGCGTTGAAATTACGGGTCCAGTTGACCGTAAAATGGTTATTAATGCGTTAAACTCTGGTGCAAAAATGTTCATGGCATGTTTTGAAGATGCATCTTCTCCTACATGGGAAAACATGATTAGTGGACAAATCAATATGCGAGATGCAGTTCGTCGTACGATTTCCTTCACGAACGAAGCAAATGGTAAAGAGTATAAGTTAAACGAAGAGTCAGCTGTACTATTAGTTCGTCCTCGAGGATTGCACTTACTTGAGAAAAACGTATTAATAAACGGTGAGCCAATGTCAGGTAGTTTATTTGACTTCGGTTTATACCTATTCCACAACGCGAAGGAAGCAATCGCTCGCGGAACAGGTCCTTACTTCTATTTACCAAAGCTTGAGAGCCATTTAGAAGCACGTTGGTGGAATGAAGTATTTGTGTACGCCCAAGATTATATTGGCATTCCACAAGGGACAATTAAAGCTACTGTATTAATTGAAACTATTTTAGCCGCTTATGAGATGGATGAAATTCTTTATGAATTACGTGATCACTCAAAAGGCTTAAACTGTGGGCGCTGGGATTATATTTTCAGCTACATAAAACGCCTGCGTAATCAGCCAGACGTAATTTTACCGGATCGTGGTCAAGTGACGATGACTGTACCTTTCATGAAGGCATATACGTCACTTTGTATTCAAACGTGTCATAAACGTAACGCACCAGCAATGGGCGGGATGGCGGCACAAATTCCGGTTAAAGGTGATGATGAAGCAAATGCCGCAGCCTATGCGAAAGTTGCTGAAGACAAACGTCGTGAAGCAACAGATGGGCACGATGGTACGTGGGTAGCGCATCCAGGAATGGTTGCAACTGCGTTAGAGCAATTTAATGCAATTATGCCAACTCCAAACCAAATTGATAAAAAACGTGAAGACGTAAATGTAACTGCTGCGGACCTGGTTGCCGTTCCAGATGGCACAATTACGGATGCCGGTGTTCGTGTAAACGTCAATGTTGGTGTACAATACATCGCTTCTTGGCTTCGCGGTCAAGGTGCTGCACCAATTAATAACTTAATGGAAGATGCAGCAACAGCTGAAATCTCTCGTACTCAAGTATGGCAATGGATCCGCCATGACAAGGGGATTTTAGATGATGGACGTAAAATTACACTCGAGCTAGTGTTATCAGTATTGGACGAAGAACTTGTAAATATTAAAGAAGCTGTTGGGGAACAAGCTTATGACAGCGGTCGTTATGCCGAAGCGGCTGAACTGTTCAAGACTTTAATCGAGCAAGATGAGTTCGTTGAATTCTTAACACTACCTGGGTATGAAAGAATTAGCTAGTTCGACATATTTTCTATAGTTAATTGAAAAATTTACTACTACAATTTTCGAGTTGCTTGGAAAACAGCTCGGAACATTATGAATGGGTTGCCTCCCATAACATAATACTTATGCGTTTTAACAAAGGGGTCTATTATAAAAGAATTGTGTAAGGTTCGATTATAAAAGAGGAAAAATGTCTTTCTAGTCATAATGGGGCTAGAGGGGCATTTTTTTAGTCGATAAAAAAGTATAACTTTTCCATCCGCATAAGTAAGGACATCAACTCGCCTTATTTCGGGCGAGTTGTGTCTTTCTAATGTCTAGGAATTTGCGTGAAAGTACTTTTCTTATTTTTCAGCAGGATTATTTTGTGACATCTCGAATGAAGGATAAGATGGAATAAATGTAAAGTATATACAAAGGAGATAGAAAACATGAGAAATAAAGAATTATTATTAATACCAGGACCTACACCAGTACTTGATGAAATTTATGACGCGCTTGCTAGTGAAACACGCGGTCATACCGATCCACGTTTTGTGGCGACGTTTAAAAATGCGATTGAGCAAACAAAAGAAATGCTACAAACAGATGGTGAGGTTTATGTAGTTGCCGGTTCTGGCACACTTGCAATGGAAATGGCGATTGTTAACACAGTTGCAGAAGGGGAAAAGATACTTGTTATTAGCCACGGCTATTTTGGTGATCGTTTTACACCACTTGCAAAAGCGTACGGTATTGAAGTGGATGTACTTCAATCGGAATGGGGGAAACGAGTGGACGCGAAGCTTGTCGAAGAAGTGCTTGCGACAGGTAGTTACAAGGCAGTAACCGTTACACATGCGGATACCTCAACAGGTGTTGCTTCTGATTTAGAAACGCTTATCCCGCTTATTAAAGCAGCGGGTGCACTTGCGATTGTTGATGGTGTAGTAGCAACAGCGGCAATGGAAGAAAATATGAGTAAAAGATACGGAAATAATCCGGACCATAAAATTGATATCGTATTAACAGGCTCGCAAAAAGCGATTGGTGTACCACCTGGTTTAGCTATTATCGCATTCAGTAAAAAGGCCCTTCAAGCGCGCGCCGAATTAGGCCAAATTCGCGCATATTATGCAGATATTAATAACTGGCGCGGGGTTATGGACAATCCAAGTACGTATTTTGCTACACCACCTGTAAACTTAATTTATGCGTATGATACTGCGCTTAAAATTGTGCTAGATGAAGGTATGGACAATCGTATAGCGCGTCACGTT
This sequence comes from Solibacillus sp. FSL H8-0538, assembly GCF_038003525.1. NCBI lineage: Bacteria > Bacillati > Bacillota > Bacilli > Caryophanales > Caryophanaceae > Solibacillus > Solibacillus sp. FSL H8-0538. The sequence continues at coordinate 122,979 of NZ_JBBOPI010000001.1, forward strand.
GCATATGGAAAAGCAGTGCGAGCGGCCCTTCGTGAATACGGTATGCATGCGATTGCAGACGAGTCTATTGCAGCACCAACATTAAGCTGTATTTTATATCCCGATGGCGTAGTAGATGCAGATTTCCGTGCAGGCCTAGCAAAACGCGGCATCATTATTGCAGGTTCACTTGCACATTTAGCAGGTAAGGCTTTCCGCATTGGACATATGGGGAATACAACACCAGAGATGCTTGAGCAAGCAATTCGCCAAATTGGGGATGTATTACAAGAGCTAGGTGTACAAGTAAATAGTGAGCAGGCCGTAACAGCACTTAAAGCTGAACTAGCAGTCACTGTGCAATAAATAAAAGCCTGGCATAGGAAGGAATGCTTCACTACGCCAGGCTTTCATACGTCTTGTTCGATAGATTGCTTTAACCAACGAGTCGCTTCTGTATAATTCTGCGCCACACCTAGTCCTTTTTTATAAAGCATGCCGAGGTAGAATTGTGCCTTTACATGTCCTTGATGCGCGGCAAGGCGATACCATTTTGCGGCTTCTGCATAATCTTGCGTTAGACCTTCACCTTGAGAATACATTTGGGCAAGTTGGAACTGCGCTTTGGCAAAACCAGCATTTGCGGCTTGCTGAATCCATTTTGAAGCTTCTGTGTAATCTTTTGCCACACCTAGCCCCTTATCAAAAAGGTTACCGAGCATATACTGTGCTTCTACATGACCGCGTTCAGCTGCTAGACGATAACAATGGCGTGCTTCCTCGTAGTTCGTTTTCGTGCCAAGGCCGCGTTCATATAATAAACCAAGCTGGAATTCTGCTTCCATATGACTTTGACTACTCGCAGCTTGAATCCATTTAAAAGCTTCTGGGTAGCCCAGCGACATATGATCTTTCTTTAGTTCCATCATTCCTAATGTAAACTGCGCATCCGCATGACCACGTACGGCCGCACGCTTCAGCCATTTTACAGCGGCTTCCGGCTCGTCTTTTTCTTGATAAAGGATTCCTAAATCGTAACAGGCACTTATATGTTCGTTAGATGCTGCTTTAGTTAGCCACTCGATGGCATGATTTTGTGTTTTTTTCGTGGTCGACTGTTTGTAAATGAGCCCGAGTGAATACTGGGCATTTGTATGGCCTTCATAAGCCGCAACTGTCAGCCACTTTATGGCCTCCTCTTCGTTTTGTTCCATGCCTTGGCCTGCCTTATATAAGAGTGCAAGTTGGAACTGTGCGTTCGTATGACATTGTAACGCTGCATATAAAAACCATTTAGCGGCTTCCTTGTAAGAAAGTGAAACACCGCGTCCCTTAGTATATAAAGAGGCTAAATTGTACTGTGCACTCGCATCGCCGGCTGAGGCTGCCTGTGTAAATAACTCAGCTGCTTTTTCATAGCTTTGTGGTACGCCTTTTCCGTCATGATATAAAAAGCCAAGATTGTTTTGGGCGCTCGTGTTGCCTTGTGCAATCGCAAGCTGGTACCACTTCGCTGCTTCGGAAAAGTTTTGCTCAACGCCAGAGCCTTGATTGTAAAGGGAACCGAGATTGAACTGGGCCTCTGCATTTCCGGCTTTCGCAGCTTGTTCGTATAATAGAGCCGCGGTTTGTTCATTTTGTTCGACACCTTGTCCGAGTTGATACAGGACAGCGAGTGCATACTGTGCTTTGGCATCGTTTTGTTGTGCAGCAAGGGAATACCATTTCGCTGCTTCCACATAATTTTGTTTTACGCCATGGCCATGATTATACAGTACACCTAAATTATATTGTGCACTGCTATTACCCTCATTTGCCGCAACTAAAAACCACTGTGCGGCTGACTCCAAATCATCAGCTGCAAAGTCAAAATCTGTTACTGTAGTATTTGGCTGTGCCCATATAAAGTCTGTCACATCGTAAAATGAGGATCTTGCTAATTTTTCGCCCTTTTCTAATCGATTTAAATACCAAGCACAAATATCTGTTAAATAATCGAGGACAATTTTTGCAACTTTTGTATCCACGACTTGATTAGATGTAGTGGTGGTCATTTTTCGGACTAAATTCATGAGTAAATATATGCGACGAGGATGGATTCTCGCAATGAAGTTTTTATTATTTAATAATGTGCGAATGGCAGTATTCGAAACATTATTATGCATTTCTTTTTCATATAAATCCCGCACAATAATATCGAGCGCAATATTGGATTTTTGCAAGGATAGCGTAGGATTTGCAATTGCATGACGTGCTGCATTTTGCAGTGCTTCTGCGAGCGGCCGGTGTGTATCTGGAATAGCATTGCAAAGCTGTGAAAGAACATCGCGGTTAATGATCATCATTGTCACTCCTTTTAAAAGAGATGTTTTATTAAATCAAATTCGCCCCCATGATTTTGGTGTGTAGATTTTGAATTGTGCCTCGGTCTGTACAATGTAGCCCAGTTAGCCGTAGTCACATGGATGCGACGAATGTAGGTTAGCATCATTAAATCCCTTCAAAATCTGTGCCATTTGCTAGAGGCTTTAACTGCAGTCAGCCGGCGTTTGGACGCTCGCTGATAAAGGGCAAAACTCGCATTCATCACACCATTTATAGAGTTGGGTGGTTTTTTGCTGAATGACGTTAAATGGATAATTATTCTTTTTATCGGGTGAGAGAACGTATTATGAACAGTTTATGAGCGGGCGTTGCGGTTGTTTTTAGGGAAATATTGTATGATGTTGTGAAAAATATATACTACTAGGGGGATGGTTGGATGAAACGTCGGATAGAAATTTCACAAAAACGAATAAAGGCAGATTTTATTTTAAAAAATGCGCAGGTGGCAGATGTTTTTAATTTACGCTGGCGTTTGGCGGATATTGTAGTGGCTGACGGGAGAATTATTGCCATTGATGAACGGGGTGAATTTGAAGCATACGAGGTAGAGGATGCGGGGGGCAGGTATGTAATTCCGGGTCTAATTGATGCTCATATTCATATTGAATCGTCAATGCTCACACCTTCTGAGTTTAATCGCATTATGTTACCGCATGGGATTACTTCCGTTGTGACGGACCCCCATGAAATCGCCAATGTTTCGGGTACTGCCGGTTTACAATTTATGCTAGATGACGCAGCAACGGCTGAGATGGATATTTACTTTATGCTACCGTCGAGTGTCCCAGGTACGTCCTTTGAACATGCTGGCGCGGTGCTAGAGGCAACGGATTTAGCTGCTTTTGAAGGACATGCGGCAGTACTTGGACTAGCAGAAGTCATGGATTTTCCCGCTGTACTGAACGGTGAGCATAATATGTTAGCAAAAATTGAATTCGCACAAAAAGCAGGAATGGTCATTGATGGGCACTGCGCAGGCTTAACGAGTAATCAAATTCGTGGCTACCGTGCAGCAGGTATTCAAACGGATCATGAATGCGTTACAGCAGATGAAGCACGTGACCGAATTGAGCAAGGAATGTATGTGTTCATTCGTGAAGGTTCAGCAGCGAAAAATTTAAAGTCGCTACTACCAGCCGTGACAGCTGCAAATGCGCGTCGTTTTGCATTTTGTACAGATGATAAGCATTTAGACGAACTAATGGAGCAAGGAAGCATTAATTATGCGGTGTCGCTTGCGATAAAAGAAGGTATGGAACCACTGCAGGCCATTCAGCTAGCCTCACTAAACGTGGCGGAGTGCTATCAGTTAAAAGATAAAGGCGCACTTGCATCTGGGTTTATTGCGGATTTTGTCATGGTAGAAGATCTACAAACGATGAAGGTGTCCACTGTGTGGAAGAACGGAATGAAAGTAACAGAGAACGGGCAAATGTTGTCTGCGCCAACACCGAAAATCGATATCATGCCAGCTATTACGGCGTCGGTGCATTTACCAAAGCTAACGAAGGATGATTTAGCCATTCTATTTACACATGGAGATCGAGCGAACGTCATTGAGATTATGCCGGACCAACTGACGACAAAACGTATCGAATGTACAGTGGATGTGGTGGAAGGGCAGTTTGTTCCTTCGATAGAAAAAGATTTACTGAAGCTTGCGGTAATCGAACGTCACCACCAACTTGGAACAAAGGGAGTCGCGATCGTACACGGATTTGGCTTGCAGCGTGGGGCTGTTGCGACAACAGTAGCTCATGACTCGCATAATGCGATTGTTGTAGGAACAAATGATGCCGATATGCTTGTTGCCCTCGAAGCATTGCAAAAAATGCAGGGCGGCCTCGTTGTCGTTGCGGACGGGCAAGTGTTGGAGGAGTTTGCATTGCCAATTGCTGGGCTAATGACAGATTTACAGGCTAATGTTGCAGCTAAATCATTACTCAATGTTCATGAGGCATTGCAGCAAATTCATCCAGATCTACATTTCCACTTTTTCTTAACGTTATCTTTTTTAAGCTTACCGGTTATTCCCGATATTAAGCTAACGGATACGGGTTTATTTGACGTGACACAGTTTCAGCATATTTCTGTAGAAATTATTGACTAACTACAAAAAAATGTTAGTACATATGCTGCACAACATTTTATTTTCTTATTCTTCCATTGAATTCCAGTTCAAACAGCTTTAAGATTTAAAGTATATTATGTTAATTAAAGGAGCATGTATGTTGGAACAAATCGTCATTATAATCCCAGCCCTAAATCCTTTGCATACGCTCGTACAATTTGTGGAAAAGCTACAAAAAATGAATGTGGAAATCGTCGTCATTAATGATGGAAGTGACGAAAAATATGCGGCTGTGTTTCAAAGCCTTCGCCAATTACCCCGATGTACTGTACTTACACATGAGCAAAACTTCGGAAAAGGGCGCGCATTAAAAACAGGATTTGATTATGTTTTAAAAGTGAGCCGAAAAGTGAAAGGTGTCGTCACAGTGGGAGCGCATGGACAACACTCCATATTAGATGTGCAACAAATGATTTCAAGTACTAAAATTTTTTCAGATGGCATTATTTTAGGGGTGCGGGATTTCAAATCCACCGATATGCCGACTTCAAGCTTTTTTAATAATCGAGCGGCGTCTATGTTATTCGAACTTTTTTTCCATAAACGTTTACTTGATACACAAACGGGACTGCGTTATATTCCGAAGCAAGAATTATTGTGGCTTCGACATGTGCCTGGGGAGACGTTTAACTTTGATTTAAATATGCTTGTTAAGGCAATAAAGCGAAACATCCCGCTGTATGAAGTCCCGATTGGTCATGCGAAGTTAAAAAAGAATTCGGTCATTTATTATGATGAAGTACTCAATCCGATGAAGATTATCCAGCAAATTTGGACAAACTTTTTGAGAAATCGATAATCGATGGAAAGTGAAACTTTTTTGTCTTGTTAACGTAAATGAAGTATCGTACAACTGGGCTACAATTCTTGCAGGGGATTTTTGTTGTAAGATGAACTTGTTTTAGGAGGGATTCGGATGAAAGAAGATATGAACATGGATAATATGATTCGTGGCAAGGATAAGCATTATTCCGACGGGAAATTTTTAAGTAAGCTACAAAAATATGGTGTCGGACTTGGGTTTAAAACAATGCATGCCGCAACAACTTTGTATTATGGCTTGAAAAGTCCCGATATGCCAAAGCAAAATAAATTAGTTGTGCTTGGAGCGCTAGGTTATTTCATTTTCCCGTTAGATATTGTCGCAGATTTATTGCCGGTTGTTGGGTTAACGGATGATGTATTTGTCATTACAGCGGCATTAGCAAAGGTGTATGGCTCTATTACAGATGATATGAAGGATGACGCACATCGTTTACTAAAAAAACATTTGGTGATAACTATTCACATGAAATAAATGAATAACTTTTGAGTGGATAAGAAAGTATTACTTTTCCATTCACATAAGTAAGGACATCAACTCGCTCTATTTTGGGCGAGTTATGTCTTTCTATAGATTTCGTTCTTTGTGGACGAAATCTTTTTTATAATTGATTTACGGAATCCAATAGAATACAGCTCTAAGCATCTAGATGAATTTGAAAATATACCGCAGCATCAGTAATCGTTTTGTGCGCAAGTGGCAATCGTAGCGAAAGGGCATGCCGTTTACTATTGAATTAGGGTTTTCTGTAGGGAATGAATGTTAAGGGCGGTATGCGAGCATGCAACTAATATAGGAGGTTCTTATGTTAAAAAAGCTAGCAATACTTGTTATTTTATTTGTTTTTGCCAAGCCAATCTATGATGTAGCAATGAAATTTATTAATGACAAAGCGTACATAGAGGATGTCTTACCAGTAACGGTGCCAGCGAATGAGAAGAACAGCTCGTTTGACGTGACAAACCCTATATCAACTACGCAGGAAGCTAAATTACCAAAGAACGTGACGTCTATGGAGGAACTAACGGACGCATTTTTCTACTACTTTAGTCATTTTGAAACCGATTTTACGATTCATTACAAGGGTAGTACAAGTGATATTGGAAATATATTAACGCGAGCGACACAAGAAGCAACAGCGCGCGACGGTTATATTGGCGGGCATTTAGGTGCGCGCGAAATGGAATATGAGTATGGTAAATTGGACGCGACGATCCAGGTGTCACAGGATTATTTAACAAATGCGGCACAGGAACAAGTAGTGGAGCAGGCGGTTGCTTCAATTGTAGCATCGGTCAAACCGGCAACGATGACGGATTTTGAAAAAGTGAAGTTTGTGAATGATTATATTGTTAAAAATACGGTTTATAGCGAGGCGACCGTAACGAGTGCGCATAGTGCATTTACAATTTTGCAAGAACAAAAAGGAGTTTGCCAGGGTTATGCATTATTAGCGTTAAAGCTACTTCAAGCACTTGGCATGGAGGCACTTTACATTACAGGAGAAGTATACACAGGTGGTCACGCATGGAACTTAGTGAAGGTGGACGGGGATTGGTACCATTTAGATACAACATGGAATGATCCTGTACCAGATCGGGGGCAGGGGGTACGCTACGAGTATTTTTTAGCAAATGATACGCAAATGAAGCAGGACCACGCTTGGGTAGCAACTGATTTTCCTAAGGCAACGAGCAACAACTATGGTTTTATGCATGTTGTCCAGGACAGCTACGAAAAAGGCGGTTATGTGTATTACAGTAATATACAGAAGGATAATGTATTGTATCGTTTAAATATGCAAACAGGTGAAAACGTACGGCTTACATCAAGTCGTGCGCTATTTATTACCGGCTACGGTGATTGGCTCTATTTCAGCAATTACTCAAACGGGGCGTACTTAGCGAAAATTCGACTTGATGGCACAGAGGAACAGACACTGTACCGTGAAGAAGTAGAGGGGCTCTTTATTGAAGATGGCGTGCTGTACTTTACTACTTCAGATGGGTTGAAGAAGATGGAGATTTAGCAGGCAATTAATGGAGGCACTAAATGAAAATTATTGTACAGGCAGTTATTTGCTCAATTATTGTACATGTAATTTATTTTGTAAGTATTTTTTTATGGAGCTATATGAAAACGAAAGCGTACACTTCAGATTTTCCAAGCACGTGAGAAAATGTAACGGTCCTTCAAAATGAGGTGCAATTCGGCATAATCGCTTCTCCGACGTTTTTGAGTATGCAGTTTTTAGGCGTGGCTGTCGTTTGTGGCGTAGGAATATTTTTTCACAGGAAATTCCACAGCAAAATGATTCATACCTAAATATCAATTACAAGCCGAAAAAAAAGCGTATGAAATCACGACGATTTCATACGCTTTTTTTAAGTGTGGTTGTGACAGAATGACTTTCTTAACTACATAATAAAGGACATTATTTCAACCTATTTGTGGCGGGATAGGCCTTTCAAATTTAAACTGCCCCAAGAGCCCGTCTCACAACATATTCAATCGGTTGCTCTTCACAAAGCACAAAATTTATATCTGGGTAACTAAATGAAATGCGATCTTTTAACTCATTTGTAATAAATTCATTATGTGCTAGCACCCCTCCGTTAATATAAAACGGGAACGGACCATTTTTATAGCCCGCTTTTTTTAATGCTACTTCTGCAATTAGCGATAGTTCGTACGCTGCTTCATTCGCGATAACATGCGCAATTTGGTCACCCATTGCAACCGACTCAGCAAGCACAGAAGCCAAGCTAGCCATACGTGCATTTGTATAATCAGCTACGTATAGCCAGTTAGCAAGCTCGGCGAGTGTGGAAATGCGGAGTTTTTTAAAAACCAGTTCAGTTAAAATAGTTCGTTCGGATAAGCGGCCATCTTCTGTGCGGAAGATAGCCTTTACGATTTGCTGACCAATCCAGTAGCCGCTTCCTTCATCGCCCGCACGGTGACCCCAGCCTCCAGCACGTACGGTGTTTTTACCATTGTAAGCAAAAGCAATTGCTCCAGTACCTGATATAAGAATAGCGCCAGGCTGTCTGTTAGAGGCGCCGAGCAACGTTGCTTCTACATCATTTTCAATGAAAATGTGCTCGATTTGAAGCTTGGCTTGCTGAATGCTTTTATGAATAATTTGCTCTACGATTTGTAAATCATCTGCTGTATCAATACCGGCGATGGCAAATGCTACAACCTGAATTTCCTTTGTATGCGCTGCGACTTGCTTTAGTAACGTTGTTAATACTTGCTCGACGCGTGCTGCACCAATTGCTTGGTAATTTGATCCAGTGGATGTTGCTTCAAAGATAATGTCATTTGAGAGCGTGCGCAGTGAAACTGTTGTTTTTGAGGCACCACCATCGATAGCGAGTACATAATTATTTGGCATCGCTATTCCAGCCTTTTAAAAAGTTTTCTAATTGCTGTTCTGCTTGTAAAATAGAGTCGATTTTTTCGCAAACCCAGCGTTCTAAATCCCCTGAATTTTCTTCAGCTACGCGTAGTGATTCACGCATCGTTTCTGGTGCAGGACCACCCTTTAACGTTCGAATATTAACGAAAAACGCTGGTTCAATTACACGATAAAAATCAGCTTCCGAAATGATTAATGGCTTGCCTGTCACTTGAAGTGATTTTTCGTTGGCTAGTTCCCACTTTAATCCAGCAAGAGATTCCTCTTTTTCTTCAAGCAGAGCACTGACGCACAAGCTCACAATTTTATGAGACTGGCGGAATGAAATGCCTTCAGAACGGACAAGTGAATCTGCCAGTTCTGTTACGTTCGCGAAGCTATTTTGCGCACGTTTTAATAAATTTTCTTTATTTACATTCATTGTCACAACGAGGCTACCGAATAATTTGTAAATGCCGATGAGGCGATCAATTGCGCGCCATAAATACGGTTGCATATCATCCTCTGTATCGACAATATCCCCAAACGGTGTATTATGAATCATTTGTAACACAGTCCCTGCATCGCCAACAACGGAAGACAGGAGCGAGCGCGTATGTTCAATGGAGACCGGATTGCGCTTTTGCGGCATGATTGAGCTAATTTGCACGTAAGGACTCGCCAGATGGAAGGCATTAAATTCCTGCGTGGCCCATAATAAAAAGTCCTGTGACGTGCGGCCAAGATTGAGCGCGGCTAGCTGTACTATACTCGCGGCCTCCGCAATATAATCTGCTCCGGCAACAGCATCCCATGCATTTTCTATTAAATCATCAAAAGCAAGTAGCTCTTGCATACGTTCGCGGCTAATTGGAAAGCCCGTTGTCGTCAGAGCAGCAGCGCCCATACTGCTGCGATTTATCGTTTCGTACGCAGCCTTCATACGAGTAAAGTCGCGTGAAAGCTGGTCAATGACAGCCTTTAAATAGTGTGCAAAAGTCGTTGGTTGTGCTTGCTGTGTATGTGTATAGCCAATCATAATCGTTTCTACATGTTCCTCGGCAAAGGCAATTAAAGAAGAGCGTAACGTTAATAGCTCTTGCATAAGTGATAGCATTTTTTTACGTAAGGTCATGCGATAAATGGCTATCCCCATATCATTACGGCTACGGCCAATATGCAAATTCCCCGCAATATCACCACCAAGCTCGATCAATTTATTTTCTATACGGAAAAATAAATCTTCAAACTGTGGGTTATAGTCGCGTGTTTTGTAATAGTCTAGGTCTAAATTTTTAATTGCCTGACCGATTTTCCGTGCTTCTTCTGGCGTAACAAGTCCTTGCTCCTCTAACATTTTTAAATGCGCAATATGAATTTGAACCATAGCTGTTAAAAAATGACGCTTTGCTTCGTCGTACGCAGGCTGTAATACCATTTGACGATAGCTATTCGAAGGGAACTGCACACCTTCTGTTTCATTGACCCGATTACGATACTCTTGAAAGAACATAATTACATCTGCCTCCATTAGTTGCTACGAATAAGTAGTGAATAGGAAATGCCCAATCTAAAAGCTTTTAAAATATACTTAATTTTACCTTTTGTGGTCGTTTATATCAATTTTATAAAAAATAGAAAGGCACATCTTGCCCAATATAGGGCGAGATGATGTCCTTTCTTATCTACTAAAAAAACCGACATAAACAACTATGTCGGTTCCATCGCTAATTTGCGTATTTTTTTTTGGTGAAGTAAGAGGGGAGAATCATCCCTATTAAAACAAGAAAAATGCCTGCAATTTGCATTACCGTTAACGCTTCGTGAAGCACGATAACAGAAACAATAATGGCGACTGGTAATTCCATCGCACTTAAAATGGATGTTAGTCCACCACCAACTTTTGGCGAGGCAATTGAGAATAATAAAATCGGTAAAATGATACCGAATGTGCCGAGCAAGATGCCGAATTTCCATAACCCTGCTGTTAGTTGTCCATTCCACAAAATTTCAGGTGTTAGGAAAGTCAAAATGACCACAAGCGAAATAGTAGCCAAAATAAAGGTTCTTCCTATAGTGGTAACACCTTCAACTGTGCGTGAATTAATTTGTAGGAAGGATGCGAAGCTGACGGCAGCCGCCATTCCTAGTGCCCAACCTTGCCATGCAATTTGTGATAGGTCCGCGTCTAAAACACCTGCAGCTAAAATGGTGCCGGCGAATAAGAATAATAACGAGATGACTTCTAGCCTGCTTGGCAAACGTCTTTTAATAACGCAGTCCATAAATAACCCAATCCATGTGAACTGAAACAGCATGACAACAGCTAAAGATGCCGGTAAATAATTGAGGGCTTGTCCGTACACAATGCCCGTTATTGCAGTAAATATCCCCGCGAAAAGTAGTGTCAATATGCCTGGTTTTGTTAGCTTTGGAAGTGAGCGCTGCGTCACAAGAAAGAGTAGGAGTGCTAGTCCAAAGCCAAATACGTATTGACTTGTAACGGCTTCAGCTGATGTGAAGCCGTGCTGCATAGCTACTTTGACAATCGTTGATAATATCCCATAGCTACTTGCTGCAATGATGATGAGCAGGGGGTAAAGCCAGGTAGACTTCATAAATTCACGTCCTATAACTCTAATTGTTTTACCATATGATAGAATGGTTCGTTAATAATGGTCCACGGCTCGGTTACAGCAAAGCCGATGCGTTCGTATAGACGGCGCGCCTTGTCCTTTTCAGGCTCCACATTAAGTGATAATTTTTTATAGCCTTTTGCACGTGCTGTTTCTTCAGCGAATGCTAGTAGTTGTGTGCCAATGCCTAGTCCGCGTGCAGTTTCGGTTACACAAACTGTATCAATATAATATTCATCGTCATACGCTTCAACATCAATCGTAATTGCAGCAACATTTTTTCGCATAAGCCAGTCTTGCAATTTTTTGTCGAATGCTTTTCCTTGGAGGCCGTCATACAGAACGACAATTCCTAATATCTCCTCATCACGGAATGCGACGTAGGTATTTAAATACGAGTGTCGATTATTTCGTTGTGTTACCAGATATTCAAGTGTAGCTAAAATATCCGCCTCATTATGTTCCCCTGTTAATCGGTTGGCAATGTCGGCAATTGCATTATAAATAAGTGGAGCAATATAAGTAGCATCTTCAGGAAATGCTTGTCGAATCAGAATTGTCATGGTTAATCTCTTCCTTTCGAACAAATTATATCAGAAAAATGAACGAATACATGGATTCGGTGCTTTTTAGAATAGTATGAAACTTTATCGTAATATTGATTTTGTGGTACTCTATAAAGAACATACTATCGGAGGTTAGACAACTCATGAGTCAGTCAGACAAAGATTTCATATTAGTTTACGGAGATGCTTTTGTTGATTATATAGCGAATGACCAAACAAATACGTCATTCACAAAATATTTAGGTGGCGCAACGATTAATGTTGCTGCAGGCATTAGTCGAATTGGTGCTCCTTCCGCCCTAATTACGATTACAGGTGATGACGCAACATCCGAATTTTGCCGTACGGAAATCGAAAAAGAAGGCGTAAATATGGATTATTCTATTTTTGATCCGGTGAAACGTGTGAGCGGAGTTTATGTGCATTTAACTGAAAACTGTGAGCGCATTTTTAAAGATTATGTCGATGAAACACCTGATTTACAAGTGAAGCCGGAGCAATTAAACGAAGCGGCATTCAAGCGTGCTTCTATTTTAAATTTTTGTTCAGGAACTATGTTTGAACCAACTGCGCTGTCCACAACACGTGCCGCTGTTGATATGGCAAAAGACAAGGGTGCCATAATTGCAATTGATGCCAATATCCGCCCACTACGCTGGAGCAGTGAGCACGATTGCCGTGAAACGATTACATCATTTATGGATGATGCGGATATTTTGAAACTAACGGACGAAGAGTTATTCTTCCTAACTGAAACAAACACGTTAGAAGAAGGGTTAGCAAAATTAGATGACTTACTAGTACCGATTATTTTAATCACTGTTGGTGCGGAAGGTGCGTATGCAGTCTTAAACGGTGAAGTCATTCATGTACCAGTAGAAAAAGTAGTACCGGTTGATACAACAGGTGCTGGCGATGCATTTATGGCAGGCGTACTTCGCTATGTTCACTTCAACGGCTTACCAACTGTCAAAGAGGATTTAGTGAAATGTGTAGCGTTCGGTAATAAACTGGGTGCGATGGCGGCGACAAAAGCAGGCGCATTAACAGCACTACCTAGTTATGAGGATATAAAAGACTTCTTAAATTACTAATATGAGGGTGGTTGCAATGGATCGTAAATATGGTGAACTTGTTGCAGGGCGTATTTATTTTGGCGGTGCTGCTGATACGAATGATGCGGTGCGTAAAGAAAACGTTGACGTTGTGTTCGATGTACGTGTAAACGGACGTGATGAAGCGGTGGAGTATAACTATATTCATTCGCCGATTACAGAAGATGCGACAGCTGAAACGATTAAAGCCGGTGCGGAGAAGATTGCTGAAGCGTACAAGTCTGGAGAGAAAATTTACATTCATTGTGGTGGCGGTAACGGTCGTGCTAGTGTGATGGCTACCGCAATACTACTTGAAATTGGTGCAACGGCGAATTTAGGTGATGCAGTTGAGCGTGTAAAAACTGTACGCTCAGCAGCAAACGTGCGACCGAACATGCAAGCTGCTCTTGATAAGCTATATAAATAAGATTTAACTAAAAACGAAATCGCTGAGGAGCGATTTCGTTCTTTTTTTTTAAAAACTATTTTACATGTGAAAACATTAAACGAGAGAAATTTGCTGTCATCGCATACTCTTTTCCTGTTAACCGAGTTGATCCATTGGGAGTAGGTGAACGTTCTTTCCCGTAAATTGAATCCTTGTCATACTTGTATTTTGCGGAATTATTTTCTTGTTGAAATAATAGTCTACAATTAGTGCAATAATATCTCCGTGTGTTACGACAAGCAGTTGTTGTTGCGGGAAGCGTATGCAAAGTTCCGAAATACCGTCAAGCACTCGTTGTTGCAAAACTTCTCCATTCTCCTCCCCAGGAATGCTACCATTTGGAAACTGTAACTGCCTTTTAATAGTAGTTAAACCTTCTGCTTCTCCATAGCTTTTTTCAGCAAATTCGTTTAGTAGTTGAATCCGTAAGCCGAGATGCTGTGATAGAATATCGGCTGTTTGCACGGCGCGTAAAAGAGGACTTGACATCAGTTGATCCCACTTGTAATTGCATAACTGTATAGCGCAATTTTGGGCCTGCTGTTTGCCGATTGCATTTAATGGAACATTTTGCTGCCCTTGCATACGACCTTCTACATTCCAATCGGTTTGTCCGTGACGAATAAAGCAAATCGTCGTCATAATGTCACGACCCATTTCAAATAAATGGATTGGAAGGCTTTCATTGCTTCGTCCTTTTTCAAGCCGATACGAAGCCATTGTCCATTAAGTCCCACATAGTTTTCCGTATGACGGAGTACAATGCCATTCGTTAAGCAATAAAAATAAAATTCTCGTGTTTTTTCAGGTTGTGCAAGTTGGAAACAGACAAAATTCGCTACGCTATCTAGTACGATACAGCCATGTTCACGCAAAAACTGGGTAATATTCATACGCTGCGTCTTACTAACATCAATACTGCGCTTGCGAAATGTATGTTCTTGTAAGCACTGTGCACCGATCGATAGGGCAAGTGCGTTGACATTCCAGTGCGGAAGTTTTTGTTTGATCCGTGTAATAGTTATTGGATGACTCACCATATAGCCGAGTCGAATGCCTGCAAGTGCATACATTTTCGTCATCGAACGCATTACCGTCACATGCTCAAACTGTGCTACGTAAGGAATCACACTATTGCGCTCGTCCGTCCAGTCCATAAATGCTTCATCAATCAGTACATGACATTGTTGCTGCCGAGCAGTTTGGATAAGCGAGAGCAGTACATCTAACTCAAGTAATTTCCCCGTAGGATTGTTTGGATTGCAAATATACAAGCAGCTTGCTATTTTCATTGCCGCATTAATTTTTTCTAGCGGTAATTCATGAGCATGAACATCTGTAATAATATCGATGCAAGTCGCACCAGCCGAGGTAAGCGTTTCTTTATATTCGGAAAAAGTAGGGTGAAGCAAAATGACCTTTTTACCGCTAAATAAATTTGCGTAAGTAGAAAGTAATTCGGCTGCGCCATTGCCAATGACTATTTGTTCATTTAGTAGCTGATGTGTCATGGCTAACTGACTGTGTAGTGGCTCTGCTTCAGGATGCGGATAGCGCGTAAGTTCGCTGAAAAGATGTGGCCACATTTGGTGGACTGAATCGGGTGTACCGAGGCAATTGACGTTTTCACTTAAATCAAATACGTTCGTCGGTAGAGGAAGGTCGAAATTTTTATAAAGTGCCTCATAATTAGCCCCATGTATAGGAAATGCCATATAAAAGTCCTCCAATAATTAGTGTAAATAGTAGTGAGACGACTATCATGTGTCGAATCGTGGTGTGAATATGTATGCCAGAAAGTGTCACATCGGGTGTCCCCATATAAGCTCTAAATGATTCCATTCCTTGATAGCGATTGTACCCACCGAGACGAATGCCAAGCTGATAAGCAGTCGCTGCTTCTAAATAGCCACTGTTTGGACTTGGGTGCTTTTTCGCATCAACTAGCCATAATGTAAAACGATTACCGAGTGCGCGTGTCGTTTCATTTTTGGTAAATAAAATAATCAATAAGCCTGTAATCCGGCTCGGAATAAAGTTCGCTACATCATCTAGGCGAGCCGAAAATTTGCCGAACTGGCCGTATTGCTCATTTTTATAGCCAATCATTGAGTCCAGCGTATTAATCGCTTTATAAACCCATAACCCAGTAGCGCCGAACAGTAGCGCATAAAAAATAGGTGCGGTCACACCATCACTTGTATTTTCTGATACCGTTTCGACAACGCCCCGTACAATTTCAGGTTCGTTTAAATGAGACGTATCACGACCAACAATCCAGCTGAGCTTATTACGCGCCTCATTGATATCGCCGTTAACTAGTGGTCGGTATACAAGTAGGGCAGCTTGTTGTAAGCTCTTTTGTGCAAGTCCCATTGCAATAAGTAGTATTTCCACAATGATCCCAAAGAGGGTATGAACTTCATAAGCACTGAAGACAATCCCAAAAACAATGGTAAATACAGCCCCTATGGTAAGAACGGCAGTCAGTACACCTTTTGCGAAGCGAGCCCGTCCGTGGTTCAGTCGATTTGTTAAATACTGAATCCACTGTCCAATGAAGCGTACTGGATGTGGCCATTTTGGTGGATCACCAACAAGCCAATCAATAAGTTGTGCCAGTAAAATGATTATAAAAGTAGGCATTGTTCATACTCCTTTTTAATTGTGCATAAAGCGAGATAATATGTATGATTTTCAGACTGTGTCTGAGTATGCATTGTTTAGCGCTCTTTCTGAATAAACTGTGTTAAGTGTATCACGTTTTTTAGTCAATTTTGGTGTCTTAACGAATTGAGCCTGGATGGGATTAAAGAGTTGAATCAAGTGCATTTTATTTTTCATTACTAATGAAAATGAAACAATTTGGAAGTTCAATCGTAAGTAAATTAAAATGAAATTAGAGGTGAGTGAAATGACAGTTGAAGAAATTCCATGGGCACTTGTGGCACCACTAATCGGACTTCAAGTTATTTTAGCTGTTGTGGCGATTATAGATATTGCACGCAGCTATGCGACAAACGGACCGAAATGGTTGTGGGTGCTCATTTCAATATTTACCGGCATTATCGGACCCATTTTATACTTTATTATTGGACGTAAAAATCAATGACGTGTATTACGGTGAGTAATTTAACGAAAATCTTTGGTCCGCAAACCGTTGTGCAGGATGTCTCGTTTACGCTTGAAAAAAATACAGCTACCGCACTAATTGGTCCAAATGGTGCGGGGAAGACGACGACGCTCTCTATGCTAACGGGACTACTCGAACCAACGAGCGGTATTATTCGGATGGACGGTGTAAGAGATATTCGCGCGGAAATTGGGTTTCTTCCGCAATATCCACAATATTTTTCATGGCTATCCGCGCTAGAATATACCGAAATGGTGGCACAACTCAGTACTATGCCGAAGCGAGATGCAAAGAGAGTAGCACAAAAAATGCTTGAGTTTGTTGGTTTAGGCGATGCGTTAAACAAAAAGACAGCAATCTTTTCTGGTGGAATGAAACAACGGCTTGGGATTGCACAGGCACTTGTCCATCAACCGAAGTTGTTACTACTAGATGAACCGGTTTCAGCGTTAGATCCAGTTGGTCGCCGCGAGATTATGAATCTATTAAAAGAAATTCAGCAAGACACGACGATTTTGTATTCGACGCATATTTTAAATGATGCAGAGGAAATGACCGACCAAGTGCTATTTTTGCGAAATGGTATTCTAGTGGAACAAGGGTCGCTCAGTGATGTACGTGAACGTTTTGATGAGCCGCGCTACAAGGTGCAATTTAGTTCCAGCGAAGAAGCGTTACAATTTGCAAGTCAGTCGGAACTGTCGGCAATTGCTGAGGGTGCTGCTGTCTATGTAGAAATTCGTGACGATAATCCAACGATGCAACAGCTACTCGCGCGTTTGGCAGCCTCTCCGTTTATGGTTATACAGGTGGAACGCGTAACAGCAAGCTTGGAAGAAATCTTTTTGAAGGTGGCGGGTCAGCATGAATCAGTTTAATGTGTTTTTACGAAAAGAATGGCGTGAAAGCTGGCGTAGCTTTAAATTCATTTGGATTCCGCTCGTGTTCATTATGCTTGGTGTGAGTGATCCAATCCTAAACTATTTTATGGATGATATTATGCAGTCGGTCGGCAATATGCCAGAAGGGTTTTCCATGACAATGCCGGAATTTCAACCTGTAGATCTATTACTTGCGTCTACAGGCCAGTTTCAGTCTATTGGGTTAATTATTTTAATTGCAGTGTTTGCTGGTTCTGTTAGCCGCGAACGCCAAAATGGCACGGCAACACTGTTGTATGTACGCCCTATTTCATTTCGTGCACTGTTTTTAAGTAAATGGACTGTCGCAAGTTTAGTTGCCATTAGTAGTGCGATGGCCGGATATACCGGAAGCATGTACTATACAGCAATATTATATGGCACCGTAAACTGGTCGAAGTTTGCAGCAATGCTTGGGACGTATTTTGTTTGGTTAGTATTCGTTATGGCCGTAACACTTGCTATGAGTGCGGTATTTAAAACAATTATTGCCGCCACACTCTCAATTGTTATCGTTCCAATAGGCCTCATCATGGATTCGTTAATTGGTAGCTTTTGGACGGTGACACCTTGGAAATTACCAGGTTACGGCGTGTTGCTACTGACGGATTCCGTTTCCATGACGGATTATTGGTGGTGCTTTGGTCTGACGCTAGCACTAACAATATTATTTATTGTACTAGGTATGTATTTCAGTAAACGCAATGCTAGTACGGTAAAAGTATAATCGATGCCTGGATTAAGTTAGTTTAATTGTCTTTAGAATTTATTACTGTTAAACAATAAATTAAAGCCCTCCGTTATAAGAAGGGGTTATCTTCCAATACAAAGTGGATAATTTATAAGATGTTCAATTTTTGAAATTGCGTAATCAATTCGTTTTTCGTTTTAGGGTATTCATGTTGCGACAATGAATATCCTTTTTTTAGTAGAAGATTCGCTATTTCAAATAGCAAAGGCTTGTCTAGATGTGCGCTGGCAAGTAGGTCGTCGTTGTTGAATAATCCTTGCGCATCACCAAAATAAGCAATTTGACCTTCATCAAACACGATAAATAAATCCGCCCATTCATATGCGAGCTGAATATCATGCGTCGAGAGCAGGAACGTGCGCTCATTATTTTCGAGCTGGCGTAAATAGCCAAGCATTTGGGTTGTAAAATAGTTATCCAACCCCCCAGTAGGCTCATCTAATAATAAAAGATTTGGCTCCATCGCGTACACTCCGGCAATAGATACCCGTTTTTTTTGCCCACCACTTAAAAAATGAATCGGACGATACTGCAATGGTTCAAGCTGTGTTAACGCAATCGCTTTTGCCGTTGTTTCTTCTACTTTTTCGTAAGACCAGCCTAAATTACTCGGTCCAATGGCGATGTCCTGCTTTACAGTGCCTGCAAAAAGTTGATTGTCGGCATTTTGGAAGACAATGCCAATTTGCTGCCTTAATGCTTTTAATGCTTTTTTTGAATATTGTACTTTTTCGTTTTGAAAAAGCAGTTGGCCAGAAGTTGGTTTGATCAGTCCCATCAACAGTTGAAAAAAGGTCGATTTGCCAGAGCCATTTTTACCAACGACCGCAATTTTCGCATTTTGTGGAATGGTAATCGTAATATTTTGAATGGCTTTTGTGCCGTCTGGATACGCATAGCTCACATTTTGCAAGCAGAAATAAGGTTGGTTCATGTCGTTTTCTCCTATAAAGTGGCGATGTACAAAAGAACGAATACATAACAAAGCATGTAGAGCCAATTGTATAGATTCAATATTTTTTGCTCATCGAAATAAATCGGGACTTCATATTGATTGCCGCAACGTGCCTCGATTGCTATCGATAAAGCATGGCTGCGGTAAAGGACATCTTGAAATAGAGACGTCACTAAAATCGCCAATGATTGAAACGATTTTTTCAACGAATGGTACCCGAGGCGCGCATTTTGAGCAATATAAATTTGGTGCGCACTGTTTAAAAAAATAAAAATAAACTGATAAGTAAGTTCAATGAGTTCAATCAGTAAAATGGGAACACGGCATTTTCTAAGGACGGTGCAAATCTCATTAATAGATGTTGTTAATATTAGGAAATACAAACAGCTAATAGAACCAATCGCCGTAATGATTAAGTGTACGGCAGTGTCTAAACTAGAGTGAGAAATAAAAATATTAAAATAAAAAATGTCGGTATACCAGATGATGGTTGTCAGTTGCCCAATATCCGTTGTGAAGGAAAATAAAACACTAACGGCGCTCGTTGTAATAAAAAAAATGGGCGTTACTAATAATTTGCAATAATACTGTACCGGAATTTTTGCTGCGAAAATGATCATACCACTCATGGAAAAAAATATAAACGTTGTCACGAGTGGCTGCTTAACTAGTAATAGAACGAGTAGTGAACTAAGTGCAAATATCATTTTTTCTAAAGGGTGTACATTTCTGAGTTGATTAATATAAGCATATTTGTCGATTAACAGCATACAAATTTACTCATTTCTTTGCTTTTGGTAACGCCCTCGCATGAGACCGATAAAGTAGCCGATAAATCCAGCCCCAATGGCAGCTTGCAATACAAATAATAAGCTTTCAATTTCACCACTTGGCGGTTCCCAAAATGATTCAAACCAAGGTTCATAGGAAGTATTAATTTCAGTAATTGCTACCTCTGCCTCCCCGTCAGCTCCCCCAAACTCTGCATCCTTTTGAATAAACAAAGGAATAATGGCTAACAACACAACAATCGCTAATAACAATAAATTTTTCTTTAGCATATTTAAGCCTCCTTTATTTTAAAAATTTTTAACATCGTTAATTCACGTACATTGTATTTTTGTAAGAAATTCATAATCATAACCGTTAATAAACCTTCGCTCACAGCTAAAGGAATTTGTGTTAATGCGAAAATACCACTAAATTTCGTAAATGATTGCCAAAAACCGCCTACTTCTGATGGGAATGCTAGTGCTAGCTGGAATGAAGTTACAACATATGTACCAAGATCACCTAACATTGCAGCTAAAAATATGGCGATAGAGAATGAAAAGCCTAATTTACTTGCTAATTTATAGACACCATATACAATCATTGGACCCGCAATGGCCATTGAGAAAACATTGGCACCTAAAGTAGTTAAACCACCATGCGCTAATAGTAATGATTGGAATAGTAATACGATTGATCCGATGACGCTCATCGCAAGTGGGCCGAATAGCATCGTTCCTAAGCCAACCCCAGTTGGATGTGAACAGCTCCCTGTAACAGAAGGGATTTTTAATGCAGACAAGACGAATGCAAATGCGCCGGATAATCCAAGCAACATTTTTGTTTCAGGATGTTCTGTGATTGTTTTTCGAATAGAACGTAGACCTAAAATAAAGAAAGGTAGCGAAATTAATGACCAAAAAATGGCCCATTGTAACGGCAAGAATCCTTCCATAATGTGCATTGCGTATGCTTGTTTAGGAATAAATAGTAGTGCAATTGAAAAATAACTCAGTTTCCAAAATTGGTTTTTCATGTGCTTCCTCCTTTTTTGACGACAAAAAGTGCGCAAAAAAGCACTTTCGCTGTGGAGGGAAAGTGCATGAGAAAAAAGCTTAAAATAGCCTTTTTTCCACACCTATCCTCGTAGGTTGAAATGTTCGTAAGTCTGTTGGCAGGTCTCCTGGCTCATCATCAACACGCCTCACACCTTCCCGTTTTAAAAACAGTGGTATTTTGTGAGTTGCTCCGATTAACAGTGGCGGGACCGCGACGGATTTGCACCGTACTTCCCTTTTAAGCTAAGTTACATTAGCACCAAAAAACGATTCAATTGTCATCTTCGGCAATTAGTGTACCACCATAAAAAAAATTTGGCTATTATATTTTTTAGAACATTGAGATTTCTATGTATTTGTAATTTTAGCACGTAAAACAAAGAATTAAATTGTACTGCATACGGAAATAAAATCTTTTTATTAATGAATAGTTGTGGTATTTTAAAATAAGCATTAAATTCAGAAAACAATAAAAATATAATATAGCGAAATTATTAAGTGCTCGAAAAATTCGAGGTAAAAGGGAAACTAGTAGAATTCTAGTACAGCCCCCGCTACTGTAATAGCTGATGAAATCATGAGACCACCATGTATTTGGGAAGGTGTGAGAGTAAGGTGAAGCTTAAGTCAGGAAACCTGCTTAGTAATGTTGTGAAAATTTTTCGGAGGGAGAAATTTAGGCAAAGTAGTATACGATCATGTACTACTGTTTTTGTAGTGCTTTTTTTAATAAATGAGCTGCAAGCCTTTACTCTCTTTTTGAGAGTAAAGGCTTTTTTATTGCGTATTTTTAGGGGGAACAACAGTGCAAAAGGGGAAAATTTTCGTAGTCGGTTTTGGACCTGGAGACTATGAGCATATTACGAAACGAGCAGTAGATGCGTTAAAGCAAAGTGATTTTATTATTGGTTATAAAACGTACGTGGAATTAATAGAGCATCTTGTTACCGCTAAATCGATTGTTAGTACAGGGATGACAGAGGAAGTATCGCGTGCACAAGAAGCAGTAAGGCAGGCGGAGGCAGGAAATATTGTGTCGGTTATTTCAAGTGGCGATGCCGGCGTTTATGGAATGGCAGGGCTTGTGTATGAAGTACTTATTGAGCTTGGTTGGACGGAGAAGGATGGCATCGCGGTAGAAGTAGTACCAGGAATTTCAGCGATTAACTCTTGTGCAAGCTTACTCGGCGCACCAGTTATGCATGACTCTTGTACGATCAGCTTAAGCGACCATTTAACACCGTGGAAAATTATTGAGAAACGTATTGAAGCGGCGGCAATGGCGGATTTTGTGATTGCTTTTTATAATCCGAAAAGCGGTCGACGTACACGCCAAATTGTTGAAGCACAGCGAATTTTATTGGAATATCGTTCGCCTGCAACACCAGTCGGGCTAGTGAAAAGTGCCTACCGAGAGCGTCAAGAAATTGTAATGACGACGCTTGCAGAAATGTTAAATCATGATATTGGGATGTTAACGACAGTTGTTGTTGGGAATTCATCCACATTTTTCTACGATAATAAGATGATTACACCACGTGGCTATCAACGTAAATATACACTTGGTGAAGAAAAGCAACCCCTTCGTCCACATCAACGCTTGAAAAAAGAAGCGGAACCATGGGCAATGGATCAGGAAACGGGGGAAGCCGCGAGTGGATATGAGCAAATTTCCGTGCAAAAAATAAAAAAGCCAAAGAAATCATCGCTTGAGATGGCATCACTAGCACTTTCACTTGTGACAAAAAAGCCCATAACGTCGTCTAAAACGTATATTCAACAAAGCATTGAATCCATTTTTGAAGTGGCAGTTAGTCCAGGGGTAGCTAATAAATTTTTCACATCTGAGCAAATGCGTACACTCGCAGACATTGTAGGCGAGAACGGGACGATGGAATATACGCCTGAGCATCAAATTCATTTGAAAATTCCAACGGATGATCCACAAGCGATTGTGGATGCGCTTCGCCAGGTTGAATTTTTAGTCGCTCCAATTGGCGATGTAGTGAATATAAAGGCATGTGATTTTTGTTATGGGGAAAAGGCCGAGTCGATTCCTTATGCGGAGCAACTACAGGAGCAACTTGGTGGACTGAATTTACCTAAGCAATTACATATTGGCTTCAACGGTTGTGGTATGGCTTGTTACCGTGCAGTTTTTGATGATATTGGAATTGTCTATCGAAAAAGTAAATTTGATATTTTTCTTGGCGCGAAGCCCGTTGGACGGACAGCGCATGCAGCACAGCCGGTTGTAGAAGGATTAGAGCCGGAGCAGCTTGTATCCCTAATAACAGAAATTATTAATGAATATAAAGCAAACGCACATCCAAATGAAAGATTGTTCAAATACTTCAAGCGTGTGAAAAAGATTTTGAACTTCGACTATCAAGATATGATGACAAAAATTAAAGTCGAGCCGGCCCCGTGTGGTGATTAGGAGGAGCTTTCATGATTTTATTTTTAGCGGGCACGAGTGATGCGCGTGCATTAGCGGTTCAATTACAAAGTAAAGGGTACGAGTTACTCGCAACAGTCGTAACAGAATCAGCAGCAACGAGCTTGCAAGAAGCGGGTATTGCGCATCGAATTGGTCGCTTATCCGCAGAGGAAATGCAGGAGCTAGCAATAAGTATCGGTTGCAAGTGCATTGTAGATGCGAGTCACCCATTTGCGGAGGAAGCATCGAAGCAAGCAATGGTAGCTGCAAAAGAAGTAGGCATTCCCTATATTCGTTATGAGCGTCAGCAACAGAAACATGTACATCCACTTATTACAGAAGTGGATAGCTATGAGGCAGCTGCAAATCTTGCGTTGCAAAAAGGTGGCACGATTATGCTGACTACCGGTAGTAAAACGCTCGCAACGTTTACGAGTGTTCTACTGCAGCAAGAAGGCATACGCGTTATTGCACGCATGCTACCGAATCTTGAAAATATGGAGAAATGCCAAGCGCTTGGTGTCATGCAACGCGATATTGTGGCAATACAGGGTCCTTTTTCGCAGGAACTAAATGAAGCACTATACAAGCAGTATGGTGTCACATTGATGATTACGAAGGCAAGCGGAAAAGTAGGTTCAGTAGATGAAAAAATTGAGGCTGCACTTGATTGCGGCATTGAAACAATTGTGATTCAGCGCCCGAATATTCGTTACGGGCAGCAATTTGTAGCGTTTGAAGAAATTGAGCAAGCAATTCAACAACTATTTTAGGAGGAATATACATGAATTTTAATACAGACTTTACACCATTAACGGTAGACCCAGACAAAATTTATGATTATAGCTTTAGCATTATTAAAGAAGAAATGGGAGAGCACCATTTTACAGATGAGCAGTGGATGGTTGTACGTCGTATTATCCATGCTTCTGCAGATTTTGAATTAGGCCGTAGTGTACTGTTTACACCGGGTGCAATTGAAGCAGGGATACAATCTATTTTAGCGGGACGACATGTTGTGGCTGACGTACAAATGATCGAGAGTGGTTCAGGCCGCAAACGTTTCCAAAAGCATGGCGGGGATTTACATTGCTATATTGCAGACCCAGAAGTGTGGACGGTAGCGAAGGCACAAAATACAACACGTGCAATAATTTCTATGCAAAAAGCAGTACGTCTGCAAGAAGGTGGCATATATGCAATTGGAAATGCACCAACCGCTTTATTGGAACTTATTCGCTTAATTAAAAACGGGGAAGCAAAACCAGATTTAATTATTGGTATGCCAGTTGGTTTCGTATCCGCAGCAGAGTCAAAAGAAGAGTTAGCTAAACTAGAAGGGATTCCGTTCATTACAAATGTTGGGCGTAAAGGCGGCAGTACGGTAACGGTTGCCGCATTAAATGCGATTTCCCTTTTAGCTGACGAACGAGCGAAAAAATAAGCATATGCGCAAGCCAGAAAGAGATCCAAAGGAAATGCGACATGGCTATACAACGGGCGCTTGTGCAACAGCGGTAACAAAGGCCGCATTAACTGCTTTACTAACAACAGAAGAGCAAGAAACAGCGACGATTCATTTACCGGTTGGTCGAGATGCTACGTTTACGATTGAGTCTTGTGTATTTGAAGCGAACGCTGTGACGTGCGAAACGATTAAGGATGCTGGTGACGATCCGGATGCTACACATAAAGCGCGCATTTTAAGCACAGTCCGTCTTGTTGAACAGGTGGGCATCCATTTAGATGGCGGTGTTGGCGTTGGCCGTGTTACAAAACCGGGTTTACCGGTAGATGTAGGGCAAGCCGCGATTAATCCAGTGCCACGCAAAATGATTTTATCGACAGTGCAAGAGGTATTGGATGAATTTCAAGTGTCATCCGGTGTTGAGGTTGTCATTTCTGTACCAGATGGTGAGGAAATGGCCAAAAAAACATTGAATGGCCGACTTGGTATTATAGGCGGTATTTCCATTTTAGGCACGCGCGGCACAGTCGTTCCATTTTCGAGCTCCGCTTATATGGCGAGTATCGTGCAGGCGATTAGTGTAGCGAAGGCAGTAGGGTGCGACCATTTAGTCATTACAACAGGGGGGCGCAGCGAGAAATATGCGATGGCTCAATATCCTCATTTGCAGGAAGAGGCATTTATTGAGATGGGGGACTTTGTTGGTTTTACATTAAAGCACTGTAAAAAACAAGGAATCCCACAAGTCTCACTCGTTGGCATGATGGGTAAATTTTCGAAAGTTGCTCAAGGTGTCATGATGGTACATTCAAAAAGTGCACCAATTAATTTTGGGTTTTTAGCGCAGCTAGCACAACATGCAGGTGCATCACAGGAAACAGTGGCAGAAGTGTTAGCGGCAAATACAGCATCACAAGTTGGAGAGTTAATACTGGAACTTGGACATACGAAATTTTTCGATTTGCTTTGTAAGTCTTGTTGCTACGCCTCATTGAATCATATTAAAGGTGGGATGACGCTTTCAACATCACTGTATTCCATGAAAAGTGAGCTATTAGGAAGGGCTGAGAATATTGCAACAATCGATGAAAATGATTGGTATCGGGGATAACGGAGTTACGGGCTTGTTGCCGCAATATAAAGAGTGGATTGATGAAAGTGAACTCCTTGTTGGCGGGGAGCGTGCACTGGATTTTTTCGAAGATTATACGGGTGAAAAAATCGTTGTCAAAGGTGGCTTAACGAAGCTTGTAGCCGCTTTGCAGCAAGAAACTCGGAAAACGGTCATTTTAGCATCAGGGGATCCACTCTTTTATGGCATAGGTGGTTATTTAGCCAAAAAGTTACCGCTCGAAATTTATCCGACGATGAGTTCTGTGCAACTAGCCTTTTCGCGTATGCAAGAAAGCTGGCAAGATGCTTATTTAACAAGCTTACACGGTCGTTCGATTAAAGGGTTAGCACAGCGTATTAATGGACGAGGCAAGGTGGCGTTATTAACGGACGAAGAAAACAGTCCGAACGCGATTGCACGCTATTTAAAACATTTCGGTATGCATGAGTACAAAGCCTTCGTAGCAGAGAACTTAGACGGTGCTGATGAAAAATACGGCTGGTATACGCTTGATGAAATGGAGCAACAGGCGTTTTCACCGTTAAACGTAGTTATTTTACTCGCGACATATGCGCCAAAACAGTATCCACTCGGAATTGATGATGAGGAGTTTTCACAGCGCAAGCCAGATAAGGGGCTCATTACGAAAAAAGAAATTCGTGTCCTTAGTTTACAAGCAATGCAGCTTCGTTCCACAAGTGTCGTTTGGGATATTGGTACATGTACGGGTTCGATGGCCATTGAAGCAGGAAAAATCGCACACGAAGGGCAAGTATTTGCAGTCGAAAAGAATGAACTAGACTTACAAAATTGCTTGCAAAATCAGCAAAAGTTCCGTGTTGATGTAACGGCCATTCATGCAAAGGCACCAGAAGGATTAGACCGTTTCCCAAACCCGGATGCAATTTTTATTGGTGGATCGGGCGGCGAAATGGCGGAGCTACTTAAGCTTTGTACATCGCGTCTAAAGGAAAATGGACGTCTTGTCATGAATGTTGCGACGATTGAGAATTTATATAAGGCAGTAACCGCATTAAAAGAAAACGGCTGTGAGGTTTCGATTTTACAAGCACAATTAGCGCGTAGTAAGCCTATTTTGGATATGACTCGTTTTGTTCCGTTAAATCCGATTTACATTATTACAGCGTCTCGAAAGGAACAAGAACATGAATAATTTAGGTACGTTATACGGACTAGGCGTTGGACCAGGGGACCCAGAACTAATTACGGTAAAGGCGTTTCGCATCATTCAAGAGTCACCTGTTATTGCTTATCCCAAAAAACTAAAGGGCAGTAAAAGCTATGCACATCGCATTGTGGATGTATATATCAATCCAGAAGAAAAAGAAATGTTGGGGCTAGTGTTTCCGATGACGAAAGATGAAGAAACACTTGCACGTGAATGGAAGAAATCTGTAGAAGCTGTGTACGAAAAACTAGCGGAAGGAAAAGATGTGGCCTTTGTAACAGAAGGGGACCCGATGCTATTTAGTACGTTTATACATATGATGAAATTAATGCGGAAATTACATCCAGAAGTAGAAATTTTAACAGTACCCGGCATTTCGTCATTTAACGGTTCAGCCAATCGACTAGGAATTGCACTAGCGGACGGGGATGAGCATGTGGCGATGATTCCAGCGCAAGATGATTATGACATGATGAAAAAGGCGCTAGAGGACCATGACGGCATTGTCTTTATTAAAGTCGCAAAAGTATTGGATTTAATGCTTGGCTTATTAAAAGAAATGGATTTATGGGATAAAGCTGTTGTCGTTACAAAAGTAACATCAGATGAAGAAATTATTTGGCAGTTGGATGAGCTTGAAGGTGTGGAACTGAACTATTTATCATTAATGGTGGTGCGTAAATAATGGAGAAGATTTGGATTGTAGGAGCAGGACCCGGAGACCCAGATTTAATTACAGTAAAAGGGCTACAAATACTGCGAACAGCAGACGTTATAATGTACACAGACTCGCTTGTCAATGAAATATTAATTGCAAAAGCAAAGCCTGATGCGGAAATTATTCGTACGGCGGGTATGCATTTACAGGAAATGGTCGATACGATGGTTGACCGCGTTAAAGCCGGGAAAACAATTGCGCGCATGCATACAGGAGATCCGGCAATGTACGGTGCCATTATGGAGCAAGTTGCATTGTTAAAAGAGCACGGGATTGGTTACGAAGTGATTCCTGGTGTAAGTTCGGTGTTTGCATCAGCTGCTGCTATTGGTGCAGAGCTGACGATTCCGGATTTAACTCAAACATTAATTTTGACGCGTGCAGAAGGGCGTACATCGGTACCTGAGTTTGAAAAGTTACGTTTACTTGCAAGCCACCATTGTACGATTGCACTATTTTTAAGTGCAACGTTAACGAAGAAAATCGTCAAGGAATTACAAGAGGCAGGGTGGTCAGATGATACGCCAATCGCTGTTATTCAACGTGCAACATGGCCAGATCAAAAAATTGTTCGCACAACGTTAATTGATTTAGATGAAGCAATGCGTGTCAATGGGATTCGCAAGCATGCGATGATTTTAGCGGGCTGGGCACTTGACCCAAATATTCACGAAAAAGATTATCGTTCAAAATTATATGATGCGACGTTTACGCATGGCTTTAGAAAAGGTGTGCGTGTTGATGATTGAGCTACAAGAGGGAATCATCCCAACAGTTGATGTCCGTCATCCGTATGCCATCGTCGCTATTACAAAACACGGAGTTCAAATGGGCCGCGATTTACAGCAGAAATTTGCAAACGCGGACCTTTATTATATGAGCAAATTTGAGCAAGGTGATGAACACGAGCGCCATATTCAGCTATTTTCAGGTACGGTTCGTTTGCTATTACCGGCACTCTTTAAGCAATATAAAGGTTTAATTTTAATTATTTCACTTGGTGCAGTTGTTCGAATGATTGCACCAATTTTAGTTGATAAGAAAAAGGATCCAGGTGTTGTTGTCATTGATGACCGTGGGGAGCATGTTATTAGTGTATTATCCGGCCATTTAGGGGGCGCTAATGCACTGACACATGAAATCGCAAATTTAATGGAGGCAAAGGCAGTTATTACAACTGCTTCAGATGTCCAAAAAACTATTCCAGTCGACTTATTCGGTGCGCGTTTTGGTTGGATATGGGATAGTGAGGACAAGTTAACACCTGTAAGCGCCTCTGTTGTAAATGAAGAACATGTAGCAATAGTGCAGGAAACGGGTGAGAAGAATTGGTGGATGCATGACACTCCGATGCCAAAAGAAATTATTGTGTATTCGTCGATGCAAGAAGCAATTGCTGCAAAGCCACAAGGATCACTAATTATTACCGATCGTTTACTAGTCCCGGAAGAGGAAGTTTTATTAGAAAACGGTGTTGTGTATCGCCCGAAATCACTTGTTTTAGGTATGGGCTGCAACCGCGGCACATCACTTGAGGAAATCGAAGCAATTATTGACGAAACACTTCAGGAGCTCAAATTATCGAAAAAAAGCATCAAAGCCCTATGTACGATTGATCTTAAAAAAGACGAAGCCTGTTTTTTAGCGATTACACAAAAATACGGGTGGGAATTTATCGTCTATACACCAATAGAACTAAATGAAATGCCGCTACTAAATCCATCAGTAACAGTCTTTAAATATACAGGTGCATACGGCGTAAGCGAGCCAGCCGCTATGCGTTATGCACAAACAACTAATTTATTGCTACAAAAAAAGAAAAGCGGCAATGCGACGATTACTGTTGCACGCCTTACGTATTAGGAGGAGCTTATGACAACGAATCGTTTTGTGATTGCTGGTACAGGTAGTGGCGTCGGAAAAACTACCTTTACCATCGGATTATTACATGCTTTGAAGCAAAAAGGGCTAATTGTGCAAGGTTTCAAATGCGGACCAGATTATATTGATCCGTCTTATCATACAGCGGTAACGGGGCGTATTTCCCGCAATATTGATAGTTGGATGCTGAGTGAAACAACGGTTGTGGATATTGTCAGTCGCGCAAGCAGTGATGCAGATGTGTCGATTATCGAAGGTGTAATGGGCTTTTATGATGGTAAAAGTCCGTTAGCCGATACGGGCTCAACAGCAGAAATTAGTGTCATTACGAAAAGCCCCGTTATCCTTATTGTTAATGCAGCAAGTATGGCAAGAAGTGTTGCGGCCGTGGTGAAAGGCTTCCAAATGCTTTCCGATAAACCGAATATTGTTGGCGTTATTGTCAATCAATTAGGAAGCGTTAGCCATTTTGAACTTGTTAAGGCAGCGATTGAGCAAGAATGTGCTGTGCCGGTTATTGGTTATTTAAAAAAGGATAATCTGCTTTCGATTCCGAGTCGTCATTTAGGGTTGATTCCTGCAATTGAACGCGGGGACCTCAATTTCTTCTTTGAAAAGTTAGGGGCGTTAATTGCAGAAACAGTTGATTTAGATAGACTGTTAGAGCTGACGAAAGCTGATATTTTACCAGAAACGGGACAACTGTTTGAGCAGCAAGCAGATACAGGTATTACAATTGCGGTTGCGAAAGATGAGGCATTTAACTTTTATTACGAAGAAAACATGGAACTATTACGTGCGAAAGGTGTCAATTTGGCATTCTTCTCACCATTACATAATGAACCTGTCCCAAATGATGCGGATGGTTTATATATCGGCGGGGGCTTTCCGGAAGAATTTGCCGCGCAGCTTCAAACGAATGACATCGCGAAAGCCTCCATTCAACAAGCGATTAAGAACGGGATTCCTACATTAGCGGAATGTGGTGGCTTTATGTATTTAACAGAGGCGATTACAACGACAGACGGGGAACGCTTTGAAATGACCGGCTTGATTCCAGGTGAGGTCGTGATGCAAGAAAAACTTGCTGCATTAGGCTACCGAGAAATTACAGGACTTGGCAAAAACTTCTTAATTGCAGCGGACGAGCAGGCAAAGGGTCATGAATTCCATTATTCAACCTATGTTGGCGAGCATGTATCCCCTGCGTATGCAACGAAGGGACGCTTTGGTGCAAAGGCAGAAGGGTATCAAAAAAATCAGCTCGTAGCAGGCTATACGCATTTTCATTTTGCCTCAAATCCCCAGCTTGTAGACAATTGGATTAGGGCTTGTAAGAAGGTGAAACAAGGATGACAATTTATTTTCCAGCATTATTAAATATTGATTATAAAAAAGTGGTCATTGTTGGTGGCGGTCTTGTGGCACGTCAAAAGCTAAACGCGCTCTTACCGACGAAGGCAGAAATTATTGTTGTGAGCCCAGAAGTGCATGAAAGTATACTTCCGTTATTCGAAGAACCGCAAGTGAAATGGCGTCAGAAGAATTTTGAGGCAAGTGATTTAGATGATGCTGCGCTTATTTTTGCTGTAACGAATAGCGAAGAGGTTAATAATGCAGTCGAAGAGGCGACACAGCACTGGCAGTTACTAAGCCGTGCAGATGCGCTTGGCCGTGTTGATTTTATTAATCCAGCGGTCGTTCGTCGAGGAGATCTTGTGTTGTCCGTGTCCACATCCGGTGCTAGTCCGGGCCTTACACGTAAAATCAAGGCAGATTTAGAACAACAATTTGATGAAAGCTATGCGTCTTATATCGATTTTTTACAACAAGCGCGCGAGCAAATTAAACGTACATTTACTAATCGAACACAGCGTACAGCTGCACTTCAAGCAATGCTAGACCCACGAATTTTTGATTGGATTCGCGCAGAAGAACAGACAAAATGCGAACAATTTCTACAACAATTATTAGATAAGGAAGACTTATGATGACAGGTAAAGTTTTTATAGTCGGAGCAGGTCCAGGAGATCCGAAACTGATTACGGTATATGGTTTAGAGTGTATTCAACAAGCCGACGTTATTGCGTATGACCGTTTAGTGAATCCGAAGCTACTGGAATATGCCAAACCCGGTGCGGAACTTGTTTATTGTGGGAAATCACCAGGCAATCACGGGTTAATTCAAGATGAAATCCATGTGCTTCTTGTGAAGGAAGCAACTGCAGGCAAAACGGTTGTCCGATTAAAAGGTGGCGATCCGTTCGTCTTTGGACGTGGAGCAGAAGAGGCCAAGGTATTAGCAAAAGCAGGTATTTTGTATGAAGTTGTCCCAGGGATTACAGCAGGTATTGCAGCGCCGGCTTATGCAGGCATTCCGGTGACACACCGAGATTATGCGACAAGCTTTGCAATTGTTACAGGTCATGGTCGTGAAGAAAAAGGCAATGATTTTTTAAATTGGGACGCGTTAGCGAATGGCATTGACACGATTGCTTTTTATATGAGCGTTGGCAATATTGAGCATATTACTTCGCAGTTGATGAAGCATGGTCGCTCGAGCACAACACCCGTTGCAGTGATTGAGTGGGGCACAACAGAAAAGCAACGTACGTTAACAGGAACGCTAGAAACGATTAGTACACAAATACAAGAATCGGGTTATCACAATCCGTCGATGATTCTTGTCGGCGATGTGGTCCGTGTACGTGAGCAAATTGCTTGGTTTGCCGAAGAGGTAAATAAAGAAGTGAGGGTTTGACATGAGTGTAATTGAAGCATTAAAAAATCGCCGTGCAATACGTAATTATCGTAATCAACTAGTAGAAAAAGAAAAGATTGAACAAATCATTCAAGCAGCAACCTATGCACCGAACGATCGTATGCGTGAGCCTTGGCACTTTTATGTTATGCAAGGGGAAGCGTTAAAACGTTATGAAGAAGTAGCGACAGCCTATTTACAAGAGCGTTTCCCAACAAAGCCCAATTTAGTAGAAAGCTCATTAAAAGTTGTACAAACGACACCGGTTGTCATTGTCGTAACGGCTGATCAAGTAGAGGGCGATGAGGATGCTACAAAAGATAATGTATTTGCGGTATGCAGTGCCATTATGTCGATGTGGTTAGCAGCAGAGGAACTAGGACTTGGTTTTGTTTGGCGTACAAGAGGTGTTGGACTCGTGCATGATGAACGATTACATACATTTATCGGCGCACAACCATCTCAGCAAGTGGTAGGCACAATTTTTATAGGCTACCCAGAAGAACATCCAGTAGATGACAAGAAACGTAAAGATCATTTAGAAAAAACAACATGGTTATAAGGGGATGCTAAAAGTGGAAAGAAAAGGATTGTTACTCGTTTATACCGGAGAAGGCAAAGGAAAGACAACCGCTTCCCTAGGTTTAACGGTTCGTGCGATTGGCCGCGGATTAAATGTACGTTATATGCAGTTTATTAAATCACCGGAGCGTACTTATGGAGAACAAATTGCGCTTCGTAAACTTGGGGTCGAAACCGAACAGCTTGGCATTGGCTTTACGTGGACAAAAACACCAGAAGAACACCGAGCAGCACTAGCAATTGCCTGGTCAAAAGTGAAAGCTGCGTTAGCAGATGATTCCATTGACGTATTGGTGTTAGACGAACTGAATAACGCATTAGCTATTACAAAATTTCCGGTGGATGATGTACTTCCTCTTGAAGAAGTGCTACAGGCCATTCAAAATCGCCCCTCAGCGATGCATCTTGTCGTTACAGGACGTAGTGCACACCCTTCTTTACTAGCGCTTGCTGATTTAGTTTCAACGATTGAACCAACGAAACATTATTATGAAGAAGGTATTCCAGCAGTAAAGGGGCTTGAATTTTAAGATGTCAAAAGCAAAGGCAATAATGGTACAAGGAACGTCTTCAGATGTTGGGAAAAGTGTAATTTGTACAGCGCTTTGCCGAATTTTTTCAAATGATGGTCATCATGTTGTTCCGTTTAAATCTCAAAATATGGCGTTAAATTCATATATTACTTCAACTGGTGGGGAAATTGGTCGCGCACAAGGTGTTCAGGCAGAGGCAGCTCGTGTTGAAGCAACAACGGATATGAATCCAATTTTATTAAAACCGAAGCAGGATATGGTATCGGAGGTTATCGTTCATGGCAAGCATCATTTAGATATGGATGCGAGAAGGTACCGCAATGATTTTGTCGAGCAGGTGATGCCGATTGTTCGCCAATCTGTTGAGTACCTCCAAAAAAACTACGACATTATTGTATTAGAAGGTGCAGGAAGCCCGGCAGAAATCAACCTTAAGGCACGTGATATTGCGAATATGCGTATGGCTCACTTAGCGGATGCGGCGGTTATTTTAGTCGCTGATATTGACCGTGGTGGCGTATTTGCTTCCATCGTCGGAACACTCGCACTGTTAGATGAGTCAGAACGCGCTCGTGTGAAAGGTTTAGTTATTAATAAGTTTCGCGGCATGCGTGAGTTGTTAGATGATGGCTTAGACTGGATAGAAAAAGAAACCGGTATTCCGGTGCTGGGTGTTATTCCTTATGTGGATGTGCAAATTGATGCAGAGGATTCGCTTGCACTATCATCGCTTCGGTTAAAGAAACCAAAGCAAGGTGAATTTGTAATCGATGTGGCAGTACTTAGATTGCCACGTATTTCTAATTTTACCGATATAGATCCATTTTTTGAGGAGCCGGGTGTGGGTGTTCGAATGGTTTCTAAGGTAGAGGAGCTTGCTACGCCTGATTTACTCATTATTCCAGGGACCAAAAATACAATGGATGATTTAACGTGGTTACGCGACTGCGGATTTGATGAAGCAATTGGGCAGTTAAAAATGCGCGGTACGGTTATTTTTGGCATTTGTGGAGGCTACCAAATACTTGGCCAATCATTAAAGGATCCAGAAGCAATTGAAGGGTCCGGCAGTATAGTAGAAGGTCTAGGGTTGTTGCCGATTGATACTATTTTTGTGCCAAACAAAAAAACAGTACAAATGACGGGCAAGCTCAGCGCATCTGGGCTGGATGTTTCGGGCTACGAAATTCATCTTGGACGATCAACACGTCTTGGCGATGTACAGCCGTTTGCGATACTTCAAGATGGACGCGAAGATGGAGCCGTGAGTATGGATGGAAATGTAATCGGAACGTATTTACATGGCATTTTCCATAATCGCCTGTATACAAGAATATTCATCAATCAGTTACGTGAACAAAAGGGCATCAAGCCTCTAACACTCGATGTGAAAAGTGATGCGGAACAACGTGATGAGGCGTATGAATTTTTAGCGAGCCATCTACGTGCACATTTAGATATGGATAAGCTATACAGTATTTTACATGACACAGGAAAAGAAATTGCCTCACAAGGGTATTAAGACGCCATTTTTGCGGCGAATGGCGTTGCCGACAGTGCACAAGCCTTTTCAAAACTAAATAAGTCGGTATGTTTCTAGTAATAGAAGCACTTAAAAGGGAAGTGACGTACTATTTTTTGAATAGTACATAGCTTCCGCATGTAAACCTGTACCTGTTTTCGTGTTTTTTTACTGTAATAATCATTAATGGAATAGGTAGAACATGAAACATAAATATTAAAAGTTTGGAGTCTTTATTAGTTATGTCAGTGTTTACGGTAACGGTAATGGGCACGTTTGAGGAGGAATAGCATGAAAGGACCGCTCGTCATAGATTTTGAGTCTTTATGGCAAGAAGGGATGCATGATTGGCACGGTAAGATGCCCCAGCGAATGGTAGATGATGCACTAGAAGAAGCGTTTTGGACACAATCCATAGCCAAGAAAACATTGCGTCAAACGGATGCTTATGCGGCAGAAATTTTTCAGGTGATTCAGCAGCATATTACATCGGAAGACAGTGTGCTTGAAATCGGACCAGGCTGGGGCAATTATACATTTCCGCTTGTTGAAGCAGCGAAGAAAGTTACCTGTGTGGATAGTTCGCAAAGTGTGCTCGCCTATTTGCAGAATTGCTTACAGGACAAACCGGATGTCGATTATGTTCATGCGAAGTGGGAGGAAGCTGCTGAAAGTTCAATTGGCCCACATGATATCGTCATCGGCGTCAATTGCTTTTACCGTATGTATCATATGAAAGCAGCACTTGTACAAATGAATCGCTTAGCGAATAAGAAAGCAATAATAGGCATGACAACGGGTCCAATTCAACCACATTATGAAGTGCTCGAGGAACGGTACGGTTATGACATTAAGTATCCAAGACGTGATTACATAGAATTAGTAAATATGTTGTACCAGCTTGGTATTTTTGCAGATTGCCAAATGATTCCGCTAGAGCGCGTGTATCGGTATGATAGTGAAGAAGCACTACTTGCGGCACAAAGCAAAAAAATTCTGAGTGAGCAGGTAGATCTCGCACATGTTCGGGACGCATTAACTACTTTTATTGAGCGTGACGGAGAGGCTTATGTATATCGTCATCGCTTTTATGCGGCAATTATTTCGTGGTCACCTGCAAAAACAGGTAGTGAATAGGGGGAATTTAATGACAACATGGGATTTACAAGGAATGCAGCGACACTTGCTTATTTGTAATGGCAGTACTTGTATGGAAGCGGGTGCAGAGGAAGTGACACTTGCCGTCCGAGATGAAATTGCAAAGCAACAGTTAGATGCAAAAATCCATACATCACGTACACGTTGTAATGGGAGATGTAAAGATAAATGTGTCGTAATTTCTTATCCCGATGCTACGTGGTATAACGTGCCGGATACGACAATTGCCCGAAAAATTGTTACAGAAGATGTACCGCCAGAGAACGTGTTATTTACACTTTCACCAAGCGGTCTATCACGCAATACAGACAGTAAGGCGATTAAGGGAATTTCTAAGGAAAAGGTAGCAAAAAGACAACGAGCGTTAGGAGAGAACGGTGTGAAAAAAGCTGTTTTATTTGTCGGACATGGCAGTCGCTTAGAACAAGGGAATGAAGAGGTCCGTGAATTTGTTGAACGTAGCAAGCATCTAATTGATCCAGCAATTTTGGTGGAGACATGCTTTTTAGAATTTGCCTCACCAAATATCGAAGACGGTATCGAGCTTTGCGTGGAAAAGGGGGCAGAAGAAATTCATGTTATCCCCATCATCCTATTACACGCAGGACACTCAAAACTCCATATCCCAGCAGAAATCGAGCATGCTAGTGAACACTTCCCTCATGTTACTTTCACTTATGGGCAAACGATTGGTATCCATGATGAAATTTTCGAAATCCTAAAAGCACGTTTACAAGAAGCGGGACTTGATCCTGCACAAAAGCATGAGGATACCGCAGTACTACTTATTGCACGCGGTGGTAGTGATCCAGCTGCGAACGGTGATTTCTACAAAATTTCACGCCTACTTTGGGAGCAACTTGATGTGAAGTGGGTAGAGAGTGCCTTTATGGGTGTCACGACGCCATCTGTTGAAGAAGGCATTGAACGCTGCATGAAATTAGGCGCGAAACGCATTGTTATGCTACCGTACTTTTTATTTACAGGTATTTTAATGGAGCGCATGAAAAAGATGTGTGTGGAATATCAGCAGCTTAACACGGACGTATCAATAGAATTAGCTGATTACTTCGGTTATCACCCAAGATTACAAAATGTATTAATCGAACGTGCTAAACAAGCAATGAGTGGCACATCAACAGGTATGCAGGATTTAGAAAACTACCGTGCTTATGCGAAAGAACATGGACCTGCACATCATCACCATCATCATTAATTACTACTGGCCCAACCGATTGGCTAGAAAATAATTTCCATTAAATTCGAAGTACGGAATTTTACAATATACTACTTTAGGTGACAAAGTTCTAAAACTACTTTGTTGCCTTTTTGCGGCTGTAGGCACAAAATTTCGTAGCATAAATGAGTTGGCTTAAAATCTTTATGAGCCAACTTTATTTGTCTATTTAAATGTTTGAAAATTAGGAATATAATTGAGTTTAGTTGAATTTTGTTTGCTGTGAAGGAAAGTAGGTAATATGACAATGAAAAATTCAGATCGTTTTTTAACCGCTTTTAATCGGATAGATCACACATTACGCGATATTATTGGTGCGAAGGATTTTATGCCATTTTACCGGTTAATTGATCAAGCAAAAAAGAAAAATCCGCTCGTCCGGAAATATGAAGATGATTTACGTTCTTATGCAGATTTACGGAATGCAATTGTACATCACCGCACGTCTATGGATTTTGTAATTGCGGAGCCGCATGGGCAAGTTGTGGAAAAAATAGAACGTATTGATGAAGTATTAGCGAAACCAAAACTAGTAGGACAGCTATTCCGCAAACGAGTTATGACGTTCCAAACGACAGATTCGCTAAAGAATGTATTAAAGGCTATTCGTAAACAAAAATATACACAGTTCCCTGTATATGATGATCATGTTTTTCAAGGACTAATTACAACGGTAGGTATTACAAACTGGCTCGCCACGTTTATAACAGGTAAAATTTTACCGAAGCAGATTCCAACGCTTCTAGATATTTTACATCATGAGAATAACGAAATGAACTTTAAATTTATTAGCCGGTACATAACGATTTACGAAGCAGAAGAAATTTTTAAACAAGGTGTGGAGCGAGGGCGCCGTTTTGAGGCACTGCTGATCACGGAGCACGGCAAGCCGCATCAAAAATTGGTCGGTATTGTAACACCGATTGATATTATGAAGGTAGACTAAAAGAGAGAGCACGATGAGAAAGTTATTCTCCCGTGCTGTCTCTCAGGCTGATATAAAGGGATCCGTTTTCAAGAACCTGTGCAAAATAAACATCCTCTACCGAATCGATATTTTTCTTCTTTAATTTTTTTAATAGCCAATCTTCTGTTAAATCAAGCTCAATTAAGTTTTCTGAAATAATCTTACCATCTGAAATCAGTTCAGTTGGAAGAAAACCTGGCATGGTCACATCAGCTTTTACATCAACTTTAGTGGCGGAGCGCTGTGCAGGCTTTTTCATTACACTAAGGTTGCCATTTGTTTCAAATACGGCGTATAGCACTTCATCGACAGAAAAAATACTTTGCTCGCGTAATAGCATTGTGAGTTCATCTGTATGAAGGCGTGCTTTTTTTAAATTGTCCGCTACGATGACACCGTTTTGCATGACAATCATTGGTTTATCATCGAATAATACACGTGCTTTTTTTGATTTTAATGATAAAAAACTGACGAACATCGTTAAGATGGACCACCAAACGAGTGAAATGAGCCCGTCCCAAAATGGTGTTTCTACTTGCGCTGAAATTTCAGCGGCAATAGAACCAAAAGTAATACCAGTTACATAATGAAAGAATGTTAACTGACTTAATTGTTTTTTTCCGATAATGCGGGCGAGCAGTAATATTGCAAAAAATGCACCAGTTGCTCGTAATAGCATTTCCCATACGTTTAGTTCCAGCATCACATCACTCCTCGTGACTAGCATGCACGAGGAGCGGACAAGCTATACGAAATAAATTTAAGTAGAAGGCGTGAGTACACATGGCAACAGTTACAGCAACAGCAAAATTAAATAACCCGGTTTTTCCAGTGATGGTTGCCATTGGGGTATGTCACTTAATTAATGACACGATGCAGTCAGTCATTCCGGCAATGTTCCCGTTACTTGAGCGTGACCTCGGTTTAACATTCACGCAGCTTGGGCTCATATCCTTTGTGTTAAATATGTTTGCTTCTGTACTGCAGCCGGCTGTGGGGTTTGTAACGGATAAAAAACCCATGCCATATGCATTACCAATTGGAATGATTAGCTCGTTTTTAGGGGTGTCATTTCTTATTTTATCCGAGCAGTACTGGATGATTTTAGTGTCCGTTTTATTTTTAGGAATGGGTTCGGCTATTTTTCACCCAGAAGGATCTCGAGTATCATTTATGGCCGCGGGTAATAAACGAGGACTAGCTCAGTCCATTTATCAAGTAGGTGGGAACTCAGGGCAAGCGTTAGCACCGCTACTTAGTGCATTTTTAATCTTACCGTATGGAATGAAAGCTGCTTCAGTTGTTTTAGTATTTACAGCAATCGGCATTTTTATGTTAACGAAAATTGCAGCTTGGTATAAGCAGCAGCTAGAGGCAGAAAAACTGTCAAACGTAAAAAAAGTACTCATTTCTTCATTGCCACCATTATCAAAAAAACAAGTTGGTATCGCACTGGGGCTGTTATTTTTAATCATTTTCGCACGCTCGTTTTACACTACAAATATTACGAGTTTTTACGTGTTTTATTTAATGGAGGAATACGGTGTAAGTGTAACAACAGGGCAACTGTTAATCTTTTTATTTATGGCGTGCGGCGTGGTCGGAACATTTTTTGGCGGACCGCTTTCTGACCGAATCGGGCGGAAAAGCGTTATTTTATTATCCGTTGTCGCTCCGTTGCCGTTCTGTCTCGTACTGCCGTATGTACCGATGTGGCTTGTGCCGGTTTTCCTTATTGTAATCGGTACGCTCATCATGATTAGCTTTTCGGTGACGGTCGTTTACGCTCAAGAATTAGTACCAAGTAAAATTGGTACAATGGCCGGTCTTACAGTCGGTCTATCTTTTGGCATGGGGGCAATCGGTGCTATTGTCATTGGCATGCTAATGGATTCGTACGGTATTCGCTTTACAATGATTATCGTTTCAATAATACCTTTATTGTTGTTAGTGGCGTTGTTATTGCCGAAGGATAAGGCTGCTTTGAGTAGTTAAAATAGTAGAATAATAAGAGGCCCGTGAAATCTTAATGCGATTTTACGGGCTCTTTTTTAAGATAATTGTAAGGGACTAAGCGCGTGTGTTGGGGTTCAAATTCCCGCAAATGTCCGGTGGCTTCGACTACTTAACTGGGATGAAGAGGCCGCGTTGTTTGAAGTTTTATTTGATCGCTAAATCGTTGGGCGACATGCTGCAGGGATGAGTTTTGGATCGATAACTAATCCCTCCGAAATATGTAGTTCATGCATTTTATTATTATACGTGAATTTGAAGATGCCATTATCAAAATCTGTGCCAATTTCCTTGAAGAAAATGCCTTCCAGTGAAGCAAACTTTGGACAAGAAAATCCGATTTTATAGCTTTCTCCATCCTTAATTAAGTAAGCACGTACACCTTTTTCATACGTATCGTAAATCTCATCCTCGGTTGGACGTTTTACCGCAACGATATGAAAATCAACGAAAGGTACTTCTTTTAGTAAGACGTTCAGGAAAGAACCTTTTGTGATTTCCTCCCAACGACTTTGCGCGCTTTGGCCAACGATAATTTGTGTAATATTGTAGTTTATGGCAACTTCAGTAATCACTTTTTGAATTGGGCGACGTTCATTGTCTTTCACAATAAATTGTTCAACTTCCAATTCGTCTGTTAACTGTTTCCAAAGTTCGAGGTAGCGGGATTTTTCAGCATCAAATGCATCGATTGGTTGTGCATCAACCGTCATGACGTATAGTGGGCAATCTAGTAGTGTTGCTAGCTTATGTCCTCTACGAATAAGACGTTCTCCATTCAGTCCGTAGTACACACAAACTAAAATACTTTCGTCCATACGACCTTTTATATGTTTCATATTAGTTCGCACCTCTTATTCTTTCGTTCTCTCATAATAATGTATCGAAATCATGAGGATTTTGAGAAATTTAGCATAAATGAGTTAAAAATAGGGCTAATACAGTGCATAGTACACAGTTGTATTGTATACTTTATTTTGTAATATTTATTTTAGTTTAGTAATTTTATTATAAACATTCAATATTGGTATATAATTCCTTATTTTTATTGAGTTATTAGGAAAATTTTCTTGTCCATATGAGACATTATTATGAAGTGAGTTATATCGTTAGTCAAGTGTGTTTCAATAATTCGATTTTCGCTACAAAAGAATAGATTTTACTTTGAAATAGGAGGTTTTTGCTTTTGACAATACAGTTTTCCGTCTTACTGCCGTTTATCGTCGCGGCGTTTATACCATTTTTATATAGGCGATTTTCAAAATTTCACATTGGCTGGGTCGTGCTAGCGGTTCCGGTACTACTATTCACTTTATTAGCTACATATATCCCTCGAATTGCAAATGGCAAAACATTTGTTAAAACATATGAGTGGATCCCCTCATTCGGTATAAATATAACAACCTACTTAGATGGCCTGAGTATGATATTTAGTTTACTCATTACAGGTGTTGGTAGTTTAGTTATTTTATATTCTATATTTTATTTATCAACGAAAGAATCACTACATCATTTTTATTGTTATTTACTACTTTTCATGGGTGCGATGCTCGGCGTCGTGTTTTCGGATAATTTAATCGTGCTATACGCATTTTGGGAGCTGACAAGTGTTTCTTCCTTCCTACTAATCGCGTTTTGGCATCATCGAAAAGCATCTCGAGCGGGTGCGCGTAAGGCGATGACCATCACAGTGAGCGGCGGCGTTGCAATGCTTGCTGGATTTTTAATGTTATATGCAGCTTCAGGAACTTTTAGCATACGAGAAATTTTAGCGAGCGTTGAAGTTGTGCAGAAAAGTACATTATTTATTCCTGCTATGGTACTCGTTTTACTCGGTGCCTTTACAAAATCTGCGCAGTTCCCGTTCCATATTTGGTTACCGGATGCAATGGAGGCACCAACACCAGTTAGTGCGTACTTACACTCAGCGACGATGGTAAAGGCGGGGATTTACTTAGTTGCACGTACGACACCGATTTTTGGTGGGCATGAAATGTGGTTCTGGGCAGTGAGTGGCATCGGTCTTGTCACGCTATTTTGGGGGTCGTTTAATGCAGTGCGCCAGTTTGATTTGAAAGCATTACTAGCGTATTCAACGGTTAGTCAACTGGGGCTTATTATGTGCTTATTTGGTCTAGGTTCTGCGGCATTGCACTTAGGCTACAGTACAGAGTCTGTTATTTACACACAGGCGACGTTTGCGGCATTATTCCATTTAATTAATCACTCAACGTTCAAAGGTGCACTCTTTATGATGGTCGGTATTGTCGATCATGAGGTCGGTACGCGTGATATTCGTCGCCTTGGTGGGCTTATGGCCTTGATGCCGTTTACGTTTACGATTGCGGTGATTGGTAGCTTTTCGATGGCTGGGTTACCACCGTTCAATGGATTCTTAAGTAAAGAAATGTTCTTTGCAGCAACGGTGGCAATTGGTAATTTAGATATTTTTGCACTGGATAGCTTCGCGTTAGTGTTCCCGATTGTGGCGTGGCTTGCGAGTATTTTTACATTTATTTACAGCGTAATTATTGTAGCGCGCACATTCCTAGGCGATGTCAAGCCAGAGCGTTTAGAAAATCCACCACACGAAGCCCCATTTGGAATGCTGATCTCCCCATTTATTTTAATTAGCCTTGTTGTCGGGATTTTCTTGTTCCCGAATGTGTTAGGTCATTATATTTTGCAGCCGGCAATGGCAAGTATTTATCCGGGCTTTCCATCATCATCTCAACTTACGCCTCATATTTCTGCGTGGCATGGAATTAATACAGAGCTACTAATGACGCTTGGTGTTGTAGTTGTCGGGGTAATTCTTTATAAAACATTGAAAAAATGGCGCCCGCTCTATCAACTTTTTCCTCAGAGGTATTCGTTCAATGCGTACTATGAGCGCATCATCGGCTTTAGTGAGAAGTTCTCAGGTACGTTAACAAGGCGTTATATGAACGGGAATATCACGTATTACTTC
Source organism: Solibacillus sp. FSL H8-0538 (assembly GCF_038003525.1). Classification (NCBI taxonomy): domain Bacteria; kingdom Bacillati; phylum Bacillota; class Bacilli; order Caryophanales; family Caryophanaceae; genus Solibacillus; species Solibacillus sp. FSL H8-0538. The sequence goes on from NZ_JBBOPI010000001.1 coordinate 166,589, forward strand.
ATTTATATTTTTCTGTTTTTTGTGGCAATTGTTGTGGGCTATAGCTTTATGACGGATGTTTTTACATGGGATCCGTCTAATGATGCATCCGTTGCATCCTATGAGCTCATTTTAGTGTTTGTCATGATCTTTGCGGCGGTTGCGCTACTCTTTGCGAAGGCGCGCATTACAGCGGTGTTACTAAACGGGGTGCTTGGCTATTCAGTAGCATTCTTCTTCGTTATTTTCCGTGCACCGGATTTAGCACTTACACAGCTCGTTGTAGAATCCGTAACAACAGCATTATTCTTATTATCGTTTAAGTTTTTACCGGATTTACGTCCTGAGCGTGCGTCAAAAATGATCCGTCTAATAAAAGCAACAATCTCAATTTCTGTTGGTGCAACAGTAACGGTTGTTGGACTAGCTGTTTTGAATTATGACAAGTTTAAACCGATTTCAGCGTATTTTGAGGACTCGTACAATTTAGCGGGTGGGAAAAATATCGTCAATACGATTTTAGGAGACTTCCGTGCATTTGATACGATGCTCGAGGTCGTTGTGCTATTTATCGCAGGGCTTGGCGTCTACACACTCATTAAGCTAAAGGCGAAAAAGGGGGATGCGGACGTTGAAAATTAATGATGTGATTTTACGAACAGTTGTAAAAGCCGTTGTGTTTATTGTTTTTACGCTAGGCATTTACTTATTTTTCGCAGGGCACAATGCTCCTGGAGGTGGTTTTATCGGCGGGCTTGTACTAGGCTCCGGGATTGTGCTTTTGTATTTAACGTATGATATTGAAACAGTTCACCGCGGCATGCCGTTTGATTTTAAAAAAGTAGCGGCATTTGGGGTGCTACTAGCGACTGGAACTGCGGTTGGCTCATTATTCTTTGATGCGCCATTTTTAACGCAAACAGCTGGTTATTTTCATTTGCCGATCTTAGGGAAAACGCATTTATCTTCAGTAACCATTTTTGAAGCGGGTGTGGCGTTAACCGTTGTTGGTACAGTAGTGACAATTATTTTAAGTATAAGTGAGGATGAGTAGTATGGAATCTTTAATGGTAGTACTAGTTGGTATACTCGTTGCGGTTGCCACCTATTTAATCCTCTCGCGTACCGTTTTGCGCGTCATTATCGGAACAGCTGTCCTCTCACATGCAGTACATTTACTCATTTTGACAGTAGGTGGCTTGAAAAAAGGGGATGTCCCATTGCTTAGCCAGTCGGACGGTCCTTATACAGATGCGCTTCCGCAGGCACTGATTTTAACGGCGATTGTCATTAGTTTTGCTGTAACCGCATTTGTCCTTGTGTTGGCATACCGGATGTATTTAACGAATGGTTCCGACGATTTCCATGAGCTTGGAGGACCATCAGATGAATAATATACTTGTTTTACCTTTAATTGTGCCGATCATAACGGCCATTTTCCTTGTTTTCTTACGTGATTATATAAAATTGCAGCGTATTGTCAGTTTTGTAACGATGGTATTTGTGAGTGTCGTTGCAGTGGTGCTCTTGCAGTTAATTCAGACTGAAGGCATTTTGAAAGTGGACTTTAGCGGTTGGGCCCCCCCGTTTGGAATTTTGTTCGTAGCGGATTCATTTTCTGTGTTACTTGTACTGGCAGCAAGTATTGTGACAGCGATTTGTTTACTTTATTCTTTTGCGACAATTGGCCATCGTCATGAGCGCATGTTTTTTTATCCGTTCGTCTTATTTTTACTTGCTGGGGTGAACGGCTCTTTTTTAACAGGGGATATTTTTAATTTATTCGTATGTTTTGAAGTGATGCTTCTCGCGTCCTACGTGTTAATTGCACTTGGTGGCGAGAAAATTCAACTACGCGAGGCACTAAAATATGTCTTAATTAATGTTGTCGCGTCTTGGTTGTTTTTAGTCGCGCTTGCCTATCTTTACGGTACAGTGAAAACATTAAATATGGCGCATATTGCACAGCGCGTTGCAGAGGCAGGACAAGATTCGATGCTAACGACTGTAGCCATTTTATTTTTAATCGTTTTCGCATTGAAGGCGGGGCTCCTACTATTTTTCTGGCTACCAGGCTCTTACAGTGTGCCACCAACTGCTGTGCAGGCATTATTTGCAGCACTTTTAACAAAGGTCGGGATTTATGCGCTGTTTCGTACGTTTACACTTATGTTCCCGCTTAATCCAGATGTCACGCACACGATTCTTGGCATAATGGCAGCTGCAACGATTCTTGCGGGCTGTATGGGCGCGTTATCCGGAAAAGACGTACGCACAATTGCTTCTTATAACGTTATTATTGGCGTTGGATTTATTTTAGTTGGACTTGCTGTGGGGACAGAGAGTGCGATGGCTGGGGCGGTTTATTATTTACTACATGATATGACTGCGAAAGCATTACTCTTTTTAATTATTGGGACGATGGTGTATGTAACGGGTGAGGTTGTTGTAAAAAATATGAGTGGCTTGATTCGTAATTATCCGCTATTTGGCTGGCTGTATTTTGTCGTCATGTGCGCGCTTGCTGGGATCCCGCCGCTTAGTGGTTTCCTCGGCAAAGTATTGATTGGTCAAGGGGCAATTGAGGCCGAATCTTACATACTACTAGGACTCGGATTTGCTTCAAGTGTCATCGTCCTCTATTCATTACTAAGGATTTTCCTGGCATCATTTTTCGGAGAGACGGTTATTAGTAATGAAGAAACAAAGCCAATCCCGCGTGGTGCCATGGTGTCATTCGTGTTACTCGCGATGTGTATTGTGGGTCTCGGTGTTGGTGCAGAAGGTTTAGCCGTTTATGTAGAGGACGCAGCGCATACGTTAGTGAATCCTTCTATTTATATAGATGCAGTACTAAATGCAAATGAATAAAGGAGGGTGAGTATGCATGTTTGGTCAATTTATATTAAATTTATTTATTGCGGCGCTATGGTTTTTACTAAAGGATGATCCAGAAGCGCAGTTTTCCACATTTGTAACCGGGTTTTTAGTCGGAATTGCCATTTTATATGCAATGCATCGATTTTTCGGTACACAGTTTTACTTACGACGCATGGCAAAAGTGTTCAAGCTCATTTTCCTCTTTATTCGTGAACTACTGATGTCGAGCATGTCTGTGTTGAAGCAAATATTAACCCCCAATTTAAAAATAACACCGGGTATTTTTACGTATGAAACGGAGCTTTCAGGTGATTACGAAGTGACGGTACTTGCTTTACTGCTTACATTAACGCCAGGTTCGGTCGTGATGGAAGTATCAGAGGAAGGGAATCTGTTTTATATTCATGCAATGGATATAGAGGAATCGAAGGAAGCGGTCATTCGTTCAATCGGGAAATTTGAGCAGGCAATTATGGAGGTGACACGATGATTGAGAAAATTTTATATGTTTCGCTCGGATTTTTCATGGTTGCCATCGCACTTTCTTTATATCGTGTTATTAAAGGGCCTTCATTGCCGGACCGAGCGATTGCGCTTGATACAATTGGCGTCAATTTAATTTCCGCAATTGCGATTATTTCAATTGTTTTTCAAACAAAAGCTTTTTTAGAAGCGATTTTAATTTTAGGAATTTTAGCCTTTATCGGTACAATCGCCTTTTCGAAATTCATTGAAAGAGGTGTAATCATTGAGCGTAAATCAAACGATTGAATGGTTTGCCGTAGTATTAATTTTATTTGGCTCCATTATTAGTGTCATTAGTGCGTTCGGCATGATTCGCCTGCCGGACGTTTATACGCGTTCGCATGCTGCCACTAAAAGTGCAACATTATCGGTATTATGCTGCTTGCTTGGTGCTTTTATTTACTTTTGGTTTCATGATGGCTTTGTGAGTATCCGATTAATTTTAGGAATTATTTTTGTGTTTATTACAGCTCCCGTTGCAGGCCATTTAGTGTGTCGGGCTGCCTATCGCTCACGCGTACCACTAGCGGAAGGTTCAGGAGCGGACGCTTTAAAACCTGTGTTATTTGGCGATGAGGTTCGGAATTTGAAAGAAAAAGAAGTTTTAGATGCTTCTGCTGAAATGCCTGTGGATGAATCCACAAAAAAATAAAAAATGTTATCCACACTCACTTACAAAAGTGGGTGTTTTTTGTGTTTTGGGGATAAGTTTTCTAACTTTCGTCGTAAATTGCTCATCTGCTTGTGGGCAACTTATGGAATCGGGGATAACTCTGTGGAGAACTTTAGGTTGTGGATGGAATTGTTGATAATTAATTTTAGGAGCATGGTGGAGAGATAAAATAAAGGAGTTGAGGAAATAAGAAAATATTTTATGAGGGAGCGATTTCCTATTGTCGCAGAACAATTGAGATCGCTTGAAATGAACGTAATGATGATGCAAGCGGTAAATTTCAAATCGATTGTATACTAATGATGGAATAGTTCTTTTGCATATTGGAAAGCAAAAATATTACGGGCAATTTGTACTTTGAACAAAATCCAGAAAGACTTGTACGTGGCCGTGGCCGTGGTAGTTGGGTAAATGAGAGCTTTCTTCGGGTTATTGGGAGAGGGCTTTTTATTAGTGAATAAGAAAGTATAACTCGCTCATCCACATAAGTGATCAATTGTGTGTGAAAAATGATCAATCCTTTTCCAAAAACGCTTAATTAATATTGATTATCCTAATAATTACTGAAAACCATAAATTAAACATATTTACTACGAGTTGACACAAATAATTCAGAATAGTATAGTACATTACAACAGTAATGCACTAAATAACAAAAAGAAAGGGGGCTTCTAATTGAATTTCAATGGGGATAGTACGACGCCGATTTATATGCAAATTGCTGAATGGCTGGAAAATGAAATACTTGCGGGGCGTTTAGTCGCAGATGGCAAAGTATATTCGCAGTATCAGCTGGCGGAGCTATTTAATATAAATCCAGCAACGGCGGGTAAGGGTTTAACGATTTTAGTGGAAAACGAAATTTTGTACAAGAAAAGGGGACTTGGCATGTTCGTAACCGAAAACGCAAAAGATCAAATTTTGGCAACACGCCGAAATGACACATTAAATAAAATGGCACGGGAAATTGTGCTGGAGGCAAAAAGACTCGCTGTTTCAGATGAGGAGCTTCTCGAGCTTATACAACGCGTACAAAAGGAGGTGTGACGAATGATTCGATGTGAGCAATTACAGAAAAAGTATCGTGGTAACCATGTATTAAAAAATATTTCGTTTCAAATTGAGGAGCCGAAAATTATTGGACTTATTGGGCGCAATGGTACAGGAAAATCGACGCTGCTTAGAATTTTAGCCGGTCACTTAAAGCCGACAAACGGGGGAGCAATGTTGTTTGATCGAAAGCCGTTCAATAATTTAACGGTGGCAGCGAATACGATATTTATAGAGGAAGGAATGTCCTTTCCACCGGCACTCACATTACAAGATATTTGTAGAAGCGCAAAGAATTTCTATCCAAATTTCGACGGGAAATTGGCGATACAATTATTGGAGTATGCACATATTCTTCCAAAAAGTTATCACCATAAATTATCGAAGGGGCAAAAATCGACGTTTAATTTAGTTTATGCCTTGGCAACGCGTTCACCGATTACATTACTGGATGAGCCAATGAATGGGATGGATGAAGCGATTCGCACTGATATGTACCGCGCAATTTTGAAAGAGTACATTGCATTTCCGCGCCTTATCCTTATTTCAAGCCATCATTTAAATGAAATTGACCACCTCATAGAAGAAATCATACTTATTGATGAGGGGCAGGTGAAAATGCATGAATCGCTTGAGGATGTACAGCAAATGGCTGTGCGTTTAACAGGGCAAAAGGAGCAAATTGAAACGTTTATTAAAGAGGCAACGATTTTATTTGAAAAAGAGACAGGACCATTTTATGAAGTAGTTGTCACTGCTGAAAAATTTTCACTGCCTGAAGTAGCGGGTATTCAAGTACAGCCGGTTTCTGCGAGTGATGTGTGCAAGTTCCTAACGAGTAAAACGAAGGGGGGAATTGATGATGTCTTTAACTAATGTGAGCGCGGTTCAAAATACTTGGCAGCAGCTGAAGTGGAAATTTTCGACGTTTAGCTCGACACTGTATACGATTATTATTGTGCAATTTATTTTCTCAATTTTGTCGATGGATTTTACAGGAATGACAGGTAGTGGGCTTGGTAATTTGTATGTTGAACATCGGTTTTATAGTTTTGATTATTTACTGATCGTAAGTGTGTTTTCGCTATTTATTTTAGGGTGGACGCTCGCAACGACAAGTCTCACACAGGATAATTTTTCGATTGTGACGACAAGATGGACGGCCAGTATGTCAACGGTACTGTTTTGTATTTGTTTATGTGCGTTAGCTACGTTGACTGCATTCAGCTCACTTAGCACCATCTTTTTTGTTCGTATTCTATTTACCGATATAAATATAGTTATGCCGCATTCAATGATCAATCTAGAATCCATCCTATTATTTTTCATGTTGACCGTTCTTTCTTGTGCGGCTGGGTATTTTATTAGCTCATTACTGCATCTATCAAAAGCGTTTATTTTAGTCCTAGGTGTAGCGTTGTTTTACTTACTAATCGCATATATCGAGCATGTAGTTGCTATTACGAAATTCTTTTTTGGCACAAGTACGGCAGAGTTATTATTAAAAGCATTCGTTGCGACGGTATTGTTATTTGTTGTTTCCATGGTACTTACAAGTCGTAAGGAGGTGAAGCGAGTATGAATTGGTTAGTCTTGTTACTTTCAGTGATGTTCATTCCGGCGATAATTATTGTGACTCGTAATGTGCTATCACGCTTTAAAATTTGGACGCCTAAGCGTGTTTTTACATTTATTGGTGTATATATTGGGGTGGGCGTGATTTCGTTTATTGGACTCGCTATCATGTCGGATAATCATACAAAAATTCTTTCAGAGGAAAAGGTTCGGCAAGTACAAGAAGAGTATGTTGAAATGCAAACGTTTGTGGAAAACAACGATTTAGAAAAAATTAACCCGGATTATTTGAAGAAGCAACGCAGCTATGTGCTGCCAACTAATGAATTAACGGTATATATTGACGAGAAATCTTATTCGACGAAAGTATATGTAACATGGCGCGATGATCCCGAGTCAAACGAAATACTAGCGGATTCCTATTTGTTCCCGCATATTGTTTCGGGTATCGATGTCTCCAGTGAAGTACCACTAATCGGTAGTACATTCGATGACAGCGCGCTGTATGTAAAAGAGGATGGGATTGAGTTGAAATATTACTCTCTCTATTCAAAAATTCAAATTCTAGATAATTACTATGAAAATCATTACATTAATATTTGGCCAAAAAGCAGTTCAAATTTCAATTCTTTAGTAGGTCAGCAAATGTTACACTTGAATGTTCCGAAACATATCAATATTATTGATAACAGTGGATTGATTTCCTACTTATATAATTAATAATGAATTGAGCGAACTGTAATGAAGAAGGTATTGAAAGTTATTGTTATTGCGTTAGCTACGTATGTTTTCTTGTATGTGAATAATCATTGGATAGTGACCACTGAATTATCGTACGAATCGCAAAAGGTGCCTAAGAGCTTTGATGGCTACCGTATTACACAAGTAACCGATTTGCATGATGCAACATTCGGAGATAATCAAAGTCAACTAGTGGAAAAAGTGATGGCTACCAATCCGGACGCAATTTTCATTACAGGCGACTTAGTCGATAGTAACAGATATGATTTACAGAATAGTTTACTAGCAGTGGAGCAATTTGTGGATATTGCGGATGTGTATTATGTGCTCGGGAATCATGAAGTGGCGCTAAATAAGGTGGACGAAATTTATAACGCACTTACTAACCTTGGAGTACGCGTATTACCGAATGAAGCAGTCGTTTTTGAACGCCACGGGGAGCGTTTGGCGATTGTCGGTATAGAGGATCCGTTAATGGGCAAATCCGTTCCAGATATGCTTGACGAAGCAACAGATACTATTAGTGATGAAGATTTCACCTTGTTGCTATCACATCGGCCAGAGCAGTTCGATGCGTATGTGAATCAAGAAATGGATTTAGTATTTACAGGGCATGCGCATGGTGGTCAAGTTCGTCTACCGTTTATTGGCGGACTTGTCGCACCGTCACAAGGTTTATTTCCAACGTATTCAGCAGGAGTTTTTGAAGGCAATGAAACAACAATGGTTATTAGCCGTGGCCTTGGAAATAGTATGTTCCCATTCCGCATCTTTAATTTACCTGAGATTATTGTCATGGAATTACAATCAAAATAATGTAAAAGCAGACGTTACAATTATTTGTGACGTCTTTTTAATTTATTTCACATATATTAGGTATTTATTACTGAAATTAAACTGGATTAATTGGTAAAAGATGTTTACTATTTTCTTTTATTTTTATATGATTAATATGGAATAAGTGATAAAGAAAGCGCATTACTAAATAAAAATTGGTTAGAACGAGTAAATTTTGTAGGAGGAGCCACTATGAGATTAAAAGGTATCGGAGGAAAGTTAACTACTTCTATTATTATTCTTTTGTTATTAACGTGCGCAGTACTAGGAGTATCAAGTTATTATAATAGTTCAAATGCATTAAAGGAACAGGTGAAAACGAATCTTGAATGGAAGGCTAAGGACGTTTCACATTATATTGAGGAGTTTTTTAAACGTACATATGTGGAAGTGGAAGGTATTGCAGAGCAAGGCGTTATTCAGGACATGAATTTAAATGAGCAGTTTGCCTATTTAAATGAACGCATTGCAAAGAGTGAGGATTATTTAGCGTTTGGTATTGTGGATGAAAGCGGGACATCTCATTATTCAGATGGTACGACAGCGGATTTAGCTGACCGTGAATATATTATTAATGCCTTTAAGGGCGAGACAGCGATGTCGGATATTATAATTAGTCGTGTGACAAGCGAGCCGGTCATTATGATCGCGACGCCAATTAATACGGTAACGGGTGAAAAGGCACTGCTTCTTGCACGTATTGACGGTTATTTCTTATCATCGGTCATTGCGGAAATCTCAGCTGGCGAAACAGGTTATGCCATAATTGTTAGTGAAGATGGGACAATCCAGGGGCATAAAAACGATGCATACGTGAAGGATCAAGTAAACTTTTTGACACAAGCTAAAGAATCTGGTGAAATGACAGGTGAAGCATTAGCCATTCAAGAAATGATTTCAAATGAATCAGGATTTTTTGAGTTTACGCATTCAAATGGAGCCGAGCACTATATGGGCTACCACTCACTAGATAATGGCTGGACGATGGCTGTAACTGCGGTGAAGGATGAAATGCTCGTGGGATTAAATGGGTTGAAAAAAGAATTAGCCATTTCAACTATTCTTGTGTTAATTGTGGGCTTTGGTTTTGCAGTTTTCGTCTCACGTTCGATTAGCAATCCCATCAAGCAAGTCGTACAGTTAAGCGAATATATTGCGCAAGGTGATTTCACACAGGAAACATCGGAAAAATATAGCAAGCGTAAGGATGAACTCGGTGTCCTCTCACGCGCGTTAGCCAAAGTCGTAAGCAATATGAAGGAAATGATTACGCAAGTTAATAAAAATGCGATGAATGTGAGCGAAGCATCGTGTGACTTAATGGGCGATGTGAACGCTGTAACGGAAAAAGCCAAAATGATTTCAGTATCCATTGCGGAAGTCGAAAGTGGCTCTATTGCTCAGGCTAAAATGGCGGAGGAAAGTGCAACAGCAATGGAACAAATGGCATTAGGTGTGCAGCAAGTGGCAGAAGTGGCGAGTACCGTTGCAGAGCATACAGAGTTTATCGAACGAAAAGTACGTGAAGGGCATGGTGCAGTTCGTCATTCCATAGGGCAAATGACAGCCATTCAACAAGGAACTGAGGTTGAACTCGAAGTCATTCGTAAGCTTGAAAAAGAATCGCTGGAAATTGGTTTAATTTCAAAAATGATTACGGATATTTCAGACCAAACGAATTTACTAGCACTAAATGCATCGATTGAAGCAGCACGTGCAGGTGACGCAGGTAAAGGCTTTGCCGTAGTAGCCGGGGAGGTTCGTAAGCTTTCAGAGCAAACCGCACATTCTGCCGCACAGATTAATGCACTGATCCAAAAAGTACAGCATTATACAGAGCAAGCAGTGCAAGCGGCTGAATCAGGGGAAGATAATGTAGAACAAGGCTTACAATCAATTCATTTATTAGAACAGCGCTTTGAAGAAATTGTTGAGGCAGTTTCACGAATTACACATGAAATAGAACAATTAAGCGGTTCTGCACAGCAAATGAGCGCCAATACTGAAGAAGTTTCCGCTTCAATGGAGGAAATGTCTGCATCAGTTAGTGCGGCAGCAGGCTATGTGCATGATGTAACGAACTCAACAGAAGGACAACTTCAAACAGTAGACGAAATGAGTAAGCAAGCAGACGAGCTATCGGAAATGGCCAAAGAGCTTCGTATTGCTGTGAGTCAGTTTAAATTATAAATTTTAGCAGTGGCGTGTTTTTTGCCGCTGTTTTTTTCTATAAAAGGGGAGTGACGAATTTGTTTTATTATCAAATTGATGAAGAACTTAGCCTGAAATTAGTGACAACACATGATACGGAAGAAATTTATGACATGATTGATGGGTCGCGCGTGCATTTACGTGAATGGCTTGGCTGGTTGGATACGACAATTGGGCCAGAAATAACACGTCAATTTACGGAGCTAAATTTACAGCGCTTTGCTAAAAATGAAGCACTTGATACTGCAATTGTTTATAAAGGGAAGATTGTTGGGAAAATTGGTTTTAATTCGATTAATTGGTCCAATAAAACCGCGCAAATTGGCTATATGCTTGCTGAAGGGGCACAGGGCAAAGGAATTATGACGCGCTCGGTTAAAGCGATGACAGCGATTGCCTTTGAGCATTACGGTTTACATAAAGTCGAAATCCATGTAGCAGAGGGAAATGTGAAGAGCCGGGCGATTCCAGCACGTATAGGCTATACACAAGAAGGTATGATTCGGAGTGCGGAATGGTTATACGATCATTATGTCGATCACATCGTCTACGGGATGTTGCGCAAGGATTGGCAATAAAGGTAGTGTTATACGGGCTTTTTTCTTTGGTAGATAAGAAAGTATAACTTTCTTATCTACATAAGTAAGGACATCATCTCGCCCTATACTGCGCGAGATGTGTCTTTCTAATATAAACCGAATGAGTAGTGTTATTACAGAAAATTATCGTACACTAATAATGATAAGTTTTTTGTGATAGGAGAGATTGTATGGAATGGATTGTATCGGTTGTTGTGCTGGCATTCATGCTCATTTTAGGCGTGCGTATGATGCCAAGTAAAGGTGTGAAATCAATTTCAACACCAGACTTAAAGAAAATAGTAGATGCGGAGGATAAAGTTTTTGTTGATGTACGAACAGAGGCTGAATATAAAAAACGGCATATTCCGCAGTTTATTAATATACCATTCGGATCAGACTTTTCGCAGTTGCCAAAAGACAAGCCGATTATCGTTATTTGTCAAAGCGGCATCCGTAGCAATCAAGCATGTAAGCAGCTAGTAAAGCAGGGCTATACAGATATAACGAATGTGCGCCGTGGCATGAATGCACTCCGAGGGAAATAGAAATAAAAAAATGCTGGATCTTAAAGTACAAGTAGAGCAGCTGCAGTTACAAGGAAACTAATCAAAGTTGCAAGTAACAAGACTAAGCTTACAAGTAACTAAGGGTATTTTGTAAGTAAATTGTATTACCGCATAATAAAAGGCTCCAGCAACTGCTGGAGCCTTTTTACTTTATAGTTGAGCTTTCATCGCAGTGAGCAATGCTTCAGCAGCAATCATTTTTTCGCCGCCGCCTTGAACGAGTGCGTCACTACCGCCACCTTTGCCGTTTACGAGCGGTAAAATGGCTGTAGAAATGCTTTTCATGCTCACTTCAACTTCCCCGCCACGCGCAGCGATAAACTGTAGCTTGTCTTCATTATCTGCAACAAGCAGTGCGATGGTATGAGGGTTTTCCTGTGTAATACAGCGAGCTAGCTTCTGAAGCTGCTGGATTGAGCGGCCCACAAACACCCGTGCCGCTATCTTTTCCGACGCTAGTTCCTTCGCTTCAAATTCAAGCAAAGCATCCTGCGCTTCTGCGAGAGCTTTTTCGGTTACTTTTGCTGCACTCGAGAATTTACGCAGTGCGTCCGCTGCATTTTCCTCGGGCACACTTAGCTGGCGCGCCACATCGGTTAGCACCATTTTACGCATCGCCAGCTGATTTAGTACGCGTTGACCACATACGAAGTGAATGCGAATTTGTTGCTTCATTTTTTCCGTGCCTAAGATTTTTAGAAGACTTACTTGAGCAGTTGATGTTGGGTGGGTCCCACCACAGCCATTGTAATCGTAGTCTGGAATAATAACTAAGCGAATATCTTCATTCACTTTGACGTCTTTACGTAAGTTGTACTGGGCTAACTCACTTTTCGTTACCCATTTCGTAATAATTTTACGGTTTTCTAAAATAATGTCATTCGCGCGTTGTTCTGCTGCGGCAAGTTGCGCCTCAGTGACGTCTGCTACGTTTAAATCGATGGTTACAAGCTCTGTTCCTAAATGGAAGCTCGTTGTCGCAAAATCAAACAGTTCAACAAACGTAGCTGTTAAAATATGTTGACCTGTATGTTGCTGCATATGATCGAAGCGGCGTTCCCAGTTTAGTTTTCCTTCCACTATGCCGGAAATTATGCTGACATCTTCCTGCGTATAATGGCGAATTTCGTCGTCGATTTTTTCAACGTCGATAATTTCTAGTCCATCAATCCAACCTGTATCGTGCGGCTGCCCGCCACCTGTGGGATAAAAGGCCGTGTTATCTAACACGATATAGTTGCGGCCATCTTCTACGCTAGTACGCAAGACATTTGCCATAAATTGTTGAATCGTTGCATCTTGATAATAAAGTAAATCTTTCATACGTATCCTCTCCTTCAAATTATTTTGGCACAGTCTCAACCGACTGTCACTTCGTATCCATTTGACGCACGGCCATTTTTGTTTATGATTAGAGAGAACGATTTCGCAAAAGGAGCGACTTAAATGGACATTACACATTTTTCGGTTGAAGAAATATTAGATCCAACAAATATTATTGAAGGTAAACGTTTTGAGTTTTTACTAGATGTAGAGATTGACGAGGACGATGAGCTGTATATGGAAGCAGGTATCGAAATCCGCGTTCTAATTGGCCAAAAGGATGAAGAAGTACGTTTAGTGAGTTACTTCATTATTGAAAAGGCAGGAAATGAGTACTTAGATTTTGCGCTTGAAGACGAAGAAGAAGCGATGATTTTAGCGTTTTGCAAAGAGCAACTCATTGCAGAGCAACAATAAAAGAAAAACTGACCGAGAAATTTATTTCTCCGGTCAGTTTTTTATAGTTATTTAATACTTATCTACAACGATACCAAGTGAAGAGGCTTTAATAAACGGTAAATCCTTTAGTGTCGCTAAGCTTTCCGCAGTACCGGTCACAACTGCCCCGTAAATTTCAAGATCGGCAACGGATAATACGCCATCTTCTCCGCTAATGGTTTCGTTCAGGCGTTTGAATTCATCTTGCCATATTGTGCGGTATTTTGTACCACTGCTAATGGATCCAATGAAATTTTCAGCTGGCATTTCCGCTTTATCGCCATTTGGGGTAAGTATAGAAAAGCCGAAAACCGTATTTTCATTGCGTAGAAGATTAGTTTTTGCAATAATTTCGCCGTCTTCATTGAAGCTTTTTGCTTGTATCTCATCTTTCTCATCTACATCATTTACCCATAACCACGTTTTTGTCACCGTTTTTGGAATCAACTCCATTGCTTCTGAACTTGTATAGCCTTGATCAAATGACAGTGCCATTTCCATCACTTTGTCGTCCCCGATTTCATCAAGTAGGGCGAGGTCATTGCTGGCATGCTCGTAAGATAATAATGGGTAGAAAAAGGTCATTTGACGCTGTCCAAGCACGTTGTATTGCACATATTCTAAGTTATCCTCTGAATATGCCCCGCCAAAAATAATCGGAGAACGCATACCAATTCGTCCAAGCCACTCATTACGAAACAGCCCGTAACCGTAACCATCTTCCCCGGTATAAACAACTTTCCCTTCAATTAATTTATAGGTTTTATAATGGTGTTCCCCGCCAAAAAGCCCTGGAAAAGCCTCCATTGTACTAATAAATTCATTAGCCCCTGAAATTTGATTGAATAGATGAAAAGAATCTGCAATAGGTTGCTCCATCAGAGGTGTAACGGTGCGATTAAGAAATACCCCTACGATGCCTCCAATTGTGAGCACAGTAACCGTAATGAGTACCGTCTTCCACGTACTCCGGCGCTTTGCTTTATTAATCGATTGCTCCATTTTTCCTACATCAAATAATTCACTCATCGAATTCCTCCCATTTCACGCGCAGTGCTTTGCGTGCGCGTTGTAAATATGTTTTCACATGTGCCTCTTTCACATCTAAAATGGCTGCGATTTCTTTATAGGACAGGTCCATAAAATATTTCATGACAAGGAGTTGTTGGAAATTTGGTGGAAGTCCCTGCAATACTTCACGCAAATTTGCATCTCGCTCTGTTAAAATAATTTCTTCTTCTACGTCCATTGCTGATTTGAACTGTGCCAATTCCTCCTCGCTGAAATAGGCAACAGTTTTTTTCTTGTTATACAGTGTGTAATAGCGGTGGAGCGCCACTTTAAACAGCCAGGCACGCAGTTTGTCCACCTCAATTTGATGCAAGCATTCAATGGTTTTCATGATGGCTTCCTGCACCACATCCTCAGCATCTTCCTTCGAGGCGCCGATTTTCAGTAAATATTTGAAAACGACTTCTGCATGCGCAAGTAGCAGACGCTCCCAGTGCACTTTCATATGTCACCAACTTTTTGGATATCCTGTTTTAATGGATAAGAAAGTACTTTCCTATCCACATTAGAAAAGACAGTATGTTTCCCTCATTTTGAACAAGAGGTGTCTTTCTAAGAGTTAACTCACTTATATAACAATTGAAAAGTAAAAAAGTATACAAGTAAATGCTAAAAAAACTTTTTATAGGAAAAAGGTGATGTGGAATGAAGGTTATCATCATTGGCGGGGACGCTGCTGGAATGAGCGCAGCAATGGAAATTGTACGAAATGCACCAGGAATAGAAATTGTAGTGCTAGAGCGTGGTGGCATTTATTCTTACGGGCAGTGCGGTCTGCCTTATATACTTGATGGAAGAATTGAAAATACAGAGGAACTCATCGCACGGGATGTTGCTATTTTTCGTCATAAATATGGCATAGATGCACGTAAGTTTCATGAAGTGACTAGCATTGATACGACTGCCCAGATTGTTCGAGGGAAGCATTTGAGAACATGTGAACGCTTTGAATTTCAGTACGATAAGTTGCTCATTGCAAGTGGAGCGACCCCAACCATACCAGAGTGGCGCAGTACAGATTTTATTGGTATTCATACGATCAAAACGATTCCACAAATGGAATATCTGATGCAGGATTTGAAAAATGTGCAGCATGTGACTGTTATTGGCGGAGGCTATATTGGCTTAGAAGTGGTGGAGACTTTACAGGAACGCGGGCTTGCAGTGCGATTAATTCATCGTGGTAAGCAGCTGATGAAAAAGTTACATCCAACGTTAGCAGAGAAAGTGTTTGTGGAAGCTAAAACGAAAGGCATAGAGGTACTTTTAGAGGAAGAGGTGCTCGGCTTTGAAGGCGATGACCGTGTGGAACAGGTGATTACGAAAAGTGGGAGCTTTGCAACGGATTTAGTCATTGTAGCAACAGGTATTACGCCAAATACGCAGTTTGCAGTTGGCCTTGCGAAGCTTGAAAACGGAGCTATTATTGTGAATGAACAGATGGAAACGTCGTTCAAAAATATTTATGCCGCAGGAGATTGTGCGACCCATTTCCATCGACTAAAGTTTGAGGAGGACTATCTTCCACTCGGCACAACGGCGAATAAACAAGGGCGCATTGCCGGACTCAATATTGCTGGAAAGAAAGCGATTTTTAATGGCATCGTCGGCACAACGGTGTTGAAATTTTTTGATTTACAAATCGGTATGACTGGGTTAAGTGAAAAAGAAGCGGAAGACTTAAAAATCGATTTTGATTGTTATGATTGGCAGGCGAATCATATTGCAGGTTATTATCCAAAGGCTCGACCAATCGATCTACGTGTTTTCGTAGATAAGAAAACGCGTAAATTGCTCGGGCTCCAGGCGGTTGGGGAAGCAGGCGTAGATAAACGAATTGATGTATTTGCGACCGCCCTTTACAACGAAATGACGTTCGAGGAGCTAGTCGATCTAGATTTAGCGTACGCCCCCCCATTTAACGGAGTATGGGATGCCGTGCAGCAAGTAGCAAAGCGGTACGGGGAGAATTAAAACAAACCTACGGAAAACTTATTTTCCGTAGGTTCTATTACGAAGTACTCAATTTTACACTAGAATGAAGTTTTCTGAAAATTATAAGGACACAGGTGGTCTACACACTAGCTATTGTTAAAGACAAAGTTTGCTCAAAAAAGAACCTACCTTCGATTAGAATGGAAACTCCCTAAATAGCAAAAACCCGCCAAAAAAAAAGGCAGGTTTTTCACGTTCTTAGAGGAGGTGTTGTTCAAAAATCCAAATGAAGAGTCATGGTTTCGGATACATGATCAAAAGTAGCCGAACTACTATGTGGAATAAGATCATGAAGCGAAACGCGTTTGGTTTGGAACATGTATTCAGCATAGCGTAAATTTTACTTGGAAAGGTACATTTAATGAAATGGTAAATTAATTGTAATATGCTATAAATACGGCTCATCTACTGGTGGGACAAACTTGGAGTGGATTTTATAAACAAATACTCTGTCATCATATGAATAATACGTGACAAAAATATATCAAATATAACAGCCGAAACCTATTAGAAGAAGTAATTTATCCGTTCTTAGCCAATTTTTTATAGCACAATCCTGAATTAGTTGCTTTCCTTCTAAATACATTCCCTCTTTCCTTGTTAAAAATTGTATAATAGAAGGAATAGGTAATTCTTTTCATTTTAAGAAAAGTAACTGGTATTGAACGCAATCGAAAAAATGGAAAATTATATATATTAATTTTTGAAATAGTAATAAACAAGTAGATAGGAGAGAGGCTATGTTAAATAAACAAGTGATATTCGGGGAAAATGAACAAGATGAGGTAGTCAATGTGCAGCCGTCAAAAGCGGCTGAAACACTTTTTGTAAATGAATTTACGGATGGCATTTTGAGTCCACATACTGCCATGCTGGGTCCACTAAAAGACGGTGGTACAATTATTGCGAATACGGCTCCAGGGTGCTGGGGACCGATGATAACACCGGAAATTCGCGGTGGGCATGAGGTGACGAAGCCTGTTTATGTAGAAGGTGCTGAAGTCGGGGATGCTATTGTAATTCAAATTAAATCCATTCAAGTTACGTCGATTGCGACTTCTTCTGGTACGGATGAGGCACTGACAGATCGCTTTATCGGGGACCCTTTTGTGAAAGTGAAATGCCCAGGGTGCGGCAAGCTTCACCCGCAAACCATTATTAAAGGAATTGGCCTAGAAGCTGTACGTTGTTCAACATGCGATACAGACACGTCACCGTTTAAGATGACTCATGGCTACACGATGACATTTAACCCGCGCGGCGAAATTGGCTTAACGGTTGGCAGGGAAGCGTCACGTCGTATTGCGTTGGATGCGAAAAACTTTATGCGCACACCGGAAAATTCAGTGCAGCATCCGGTCGTGACGTATGCGCCGTCTGATTTAATTGGGGTCATGGCGAGAATGCGCCCATTTGTTGGTCAGTTGGGGACAACACCGTCAAAGGCGATGCCGGATTCACATAATGCAGGTGATTTTGGCACAGCTTTAATTGGGGCTCCGCATGAGTTTACGTTAACGCAGGATGAGCTAGACATTCATCGTACGGACGGGCATATGGACATTAATCGTGTGCGCGAAGGTGCGGTCATCATTTGTCCGGTGAAGGTGCCGGGTGGAGGTGTGTATGTTGGTGATATGCATGCGATGCAGGGTGACGGGGAAATTGCAGGTCATACTACCGATGTGTCAGGTATCGTACAATTGCAAGTAAGCGTGCTGAAAAAAGTGAACTTAGAAGGACCAATTTTACTATCAAATATTGAAGATTTACCCTATACAGCAAAACCATTTACAAAAGAAGAAAAACGCATTGCGCGCGATTTAGCAGAGGAATACGGCGTGAAGCAAATTGAGGATGTGTTTCCGGTTTCCTTTGTAGGGACGGGTGGGAATTTAAATCTTGCTACGGACAATGCGCTAGCGCGTGCAGCGAAGCTTTTAGAGTTATCCGTAGAAGAAGTGAAGAACCGCGCAACAATTACAGGCTCAATAGAAATTGGGCGACACCCGGGTGTTGTGACTGCAACACTTCAAGTGCCAAAAACATTGCTCAAAAAAGCACGTATTTTTAAGCCAGTCAAACGCCAATATGATTGCTAAATAGTTTCCTTTACTTCATTTTCACCTTCTGTGCAAGCAACATCGTCAACAAATTTCATATACGTAGATTCCGCTAGCATTATGCCGGAATAAAGTTAAAAAGTGAGCCGTATTAGGCTTGCTTTTTCATTTGGAAGTAACGACTGTTCTTTTAAAAAAGCTAGCCGTTTTTTGGATTAGTTTGGTATATTTTTTGTAGGAATTTTTTATGGGGGAGGGGTTTAGTTGTTGCTAAAATGCGACGAACAGCTGATGCAGGCGACACAAGGGCAGACAGGTGAGCGACTCGAAAAAGTCATTAATGCATATATGCAAGATGAATGTATGGATTTACAACCATGGAGAGCAGTGCTACCGGTGGATCTCATATTAACTGATGAAGAATGTGCAGAGGAATTTTGCTTTCTGCTCCTAAAAAAATACTGGAAGCAGGCGAATTTATTGTTCGTCGAGCCGCTACAGGCTGTAAATTTAGATATTGAATTTGCCAATGAGCGTATTCAGTTGTTTTTTGAGTCGCCTCAAAATAAAAGCGCACTTTTCAATTATTTAGTCATACACAGCGAAATGCGTTTTGAGCATTTAATTGCACTTATTTTCGGTAAAACGATGAAGGAAGGAATACGTGGTGCAGGACTGGAATGCTTGTACGTACATAAAATAGATGGTCAATATTTTGTACAGGCGATTTATTGTACTCAAAGTTTATTTTGGGAAACCGTATATGCCAAAAAACTCTATTCGATTTTTCAGCAGGTACCATTACATGCAATAGATGATCCATTAATACTGATGAAGAATTTTAAAATGCATGTATTAAAAATTGAATCGGTTAACCGGACAGCAACAATTATACATAAGCTTATTCAGCGCCTAGATCATGTAAATCCACAGTCTTTCCAATTAAAGCAGTTACACTTATTTAACGTCATAACGCATTTTACGAGTGGACGACGCCATTTTTTAAAGTTGAAAAAATGCATTGAGCACGTGGAAGCAATGTGGGGAACTGGGCACTGGGCATTAAATGAAAAAGAGCGTACATTATTGTCATATATTTTACTAAATGATGCTGTGATGAAAAAAGATCGAGAAAAAGTAATTGAGCATGGACTATTTTTAATAGAGCAGGATCGTTTAAATAATCACGCTGTAGAGCTTGTGGTGGAGTATAGTGATGTACTTAAAAGCATGAAGCCACAGCCAGAAGCGCTTGTAAAAAATTATAAAGAGAATTATTTAGAGTATGTTTTTTTTGTTGTGATGGATGCACTCGTGGAGAAGCAGCGTTTTGGGACGGTATTTAGGCTGTTACAGGAGCATGAATTGGCCTCATGTACAGCAATTTATGATGTAGTGAATACTTCATCGAAAGCGGAGGTACTGCATAAGATAGAAGCAACGGTGCAGCGCGATATTGCTTTTTTAGTAGACAGTTCCCCGCAGTATATGCTGGATTCTGTGCGTGTGTGGCAAGAGCAGTATACATCACCTACAAGCCCGTACTGGACCGTTGCTGAAATGACGTCGTGGCATATATGTAATGTGTTAAAAACCGTATTTGTGGAAGAGCAATATGAAGTGTTTGAGAAGCTAATGAGTGTCTACAAAAAATACTTAGTCATTCCATCGCATGTGGAGCGATTACGGGAATTTATTGAAGAATACATTGTAAAGCAGGGCTCATAAAGCAGCGGAATATTTGTTAAAATTATCATAAAAAGTAATTATTATGCTTTTGTGTATAAAATTGTGATTTTTTTCACATCAAATTATCTCATATTTTATTATACTTTTTGTAAAAGGAGTGATAAATTATGAAAGCATTTATCTTAGGCTCAGTTGGTACGGTTTTATCTATTATAGTGGGAATCGGTGTTTATCAAGTACTTATTTCTGTGTAACATATAAACAAAGGAGTTGGACCAAAAATGGCCCAGCTCCTTTGTTATTTTAAAATATCATTTGCGCGTAAAAGAGAAATTTTTTCCGCAGAATAACCGTACTCCGCTAAAATCTCCTCTGTATGTGCGCCCATTTTTGCTCCAACGAACTGATAATTTGGTTCGACACCGTCAAATTTTAGTGCAGTTCCAATTTGGCGCTGCGTCGATCCGTCTGGCTTTGGTACTTCAACAACCATATTACGTGCTTGAAGTTGCGGATGCTCACATGCTTCGTCAAATGTTAAGACAGGCTCAACACAGCCGTGGAAATCGTCATTGAAAATTTCCAGCCACTCATCAAATGTTTTTGAACTAAATGCATCACAAACGGCTTCTTTAAAGCGTAGCTGTGTATACGATGAATCCGTAAACTTACTATCAATGAGCTCGGGTATGTCGAGCGCCACACAAAGTAGCTTACGGAACTGTGGCTCAAGACTTCCTACAGAGAAGTAGCGTCCGTCCTTTGTTTTATAGTAATCATAGAACGTACCGCCGTTTAAAATTTCTTCCTCGGGTTGCGGTGCCTGTCCGCTCCCGAAAAACTGCGAGCCGTACAGCGCATTCATCGTAAATATCGCATCAGTCATTGAGACATCAATAAATTTACCTTCCCCAGTTTTCTCGCGGTGTAATGCTGCAGCGAGCACCCCTACTGCTGCATGCAATGTCCCGCCAGCCATATCGGCAATTTGAATTCCCATGGCAACAGGTTTTTTATTTTTTTGGCGTGAGTGATCTAGCACACCCGCTATTGAAAGATAGTTATTATCGTGGCCCGGACGAGTAGCATAAGGACCTGTTTGGCCATAGCCTGTAATCGCACAATAAATTATGCGCGGATTTACTTGTTTAAGCGTTTCATAATCAATGCCGAGGCGTTTCATGACACCCGGACGGAACCCTTCCACGATAATGTCATAGTCCAAAATGAGCTTTTTCACAATTTCTGCTGCTTCCGGCAACTTTAAATTCAGCGTAATCGAACGTTTGGAACGGTTTAAATGTTGATGAATGAATGACTCTCTGTCCTCATCATATGGTGGCATAATACGCATTAAGTCTACGCGTCGTTCAGATTCTACGTGAATGACATCAGCTCCTAAATCAGCGAACATCATTGTGGCAAGTGGCCCGGGTAATAGTGAAGAAAAGTCGAGTATTTTTAATCCATTTAATATGGTCATTTGCCCATCCCCCCCCTTTAAGTGATTAATAACGGAATTATGTAATTATACAGAATATTTTAATAATATCATTATTATAGCAGTTGTTTTTGTGAAATTATATATTTATGTAACAATATAGTGTAAATTATCTGAAAATTACATAGCTATGTTGAAATTTAATAGAAAGTTTTTTCTTTTAAGAAGGGAAATTACATTTGAATACATAGAAATAGGACTTATCACCACAAGTCGGGGATGACAACTAGAGTAGGATGATTGTTGATTGGACTGAGCGTAGCGAGGGAAGCGGCTCATCAAACGCGTCCAGCCAGAACGCAAATCAACCTGAAGTTATGGTGTTTAACAATAAAAAAAGATTATAAAACATAAATAGACACATTTATAAAGAGGCTTTGACTAATTCGGGGGAGCAATTTATAAAAGATTTTTACTGCGCATTCATATTAAAATGAAAGAATATTACTAAAATATATAGAAGAGTAGGTATAAAAAATATTAATTTAGTTTTCTAAATTTCATGAAGTAAAAATATTCTTAAAAGTTCACAATTCGACTACTACATCACAATGAAGATAATTTAAAATGAAGATAAATAGCTACTATTTTATATGAAATGGGATTTTAATAAAATTATTTTAATATAAGGAAAATTAAAGTGTATTATAATGAATAAATTTTGAACGTTGGGAGTCATGTCGAGTGAATTAAAAGAACGGGGGAATGTAAAGTGGAGTTTAATGTTGGCAAAATGTTAATGAACCGTGCAAATTTATTTGGAAACAAAGAAGGCTTCGTAAGAGATAACATCCGTCTTTCTTTTAGTGATTTTAATGAAAGCGCTAATACAATTGCCCACTTTTTAGTCGAGCAGGGCTTTGTTAAAGGGGACAAACTAGCGATCATTTGCAAAAATAACGAGGATTTCGCTGCTGTTTTTTTTGCAGCTGCAAAAATTGGGGTCATTACCGTGGCGATTAATTATAAGCTGCAGCCAAAAGAAGTCGCATTCGTCGTAAATCATTGTTATGCAAAGGGGGTTATGTACGGGGACGATCACCTAAAGTTAGTTGCTGCCATTAAGGCACTCGTATTTGTTGAGCTTTATTTTACAAATGATTCGGCAGGAGAAGATACGTTGGTCGCTAACATCATATCATCATATGGAAAACAAGAACCTACCTACCGTTCTTCTGGAGATGACCCCATATTAATAATGTATACATCTGGTACAACAGGTGAGCCAAAAGGGGCAATGCTGTCCCATAATAATTTAATTTCATCAGCAATTACGTTATCTTCATCGATTAGCTGGTGGGAAACGGACCGCTACCTACATATGGTACCGCTATTTCATATTGCAGGGTTTACGCCACTCATTACGAATGTGCATACCGGGGCAACGACAGTTTTCTTAGAGAACTTTGAGCCAATTCAAGCTTGGCAAGTCATGGAGCGTGAAAAAATTACAACGATGATGTCCATGCCAGAAATGCTCGTTTCACTGATTAAAGCCATTGATCTGATGAAACCGGATTTTTCAACGATTCGTACAATTACTTGTGGTACGTCTACAGTCCCGCAGCAAATTATTCATGTGTTCAAACAGTTTGGTATTCCGGTACAGCAAGTGTACGGACTGACGGAATTCACAGGTGGCCTAACGATATGGCGTAGTGAATTTGATGAGCAAAAATATGACTCAAAAGGCAAGCTGGTTATGTATAGCGAAATAAAGGTCGTTTCTTTGGAAACAGGTGAAGCGCTTCAGCCACATGAAGACGGAGAAATTTTATGCCGCGGCCCTCAAACATTCCTGGGCTACTTTAAAGATGAAGAATCAACAAAAAATGCATTGGTTGACGGTTGGTACCATACTGGCGATATAGGTCATGTGGATGAGGAAGGATTTCTTTATTTAGTCGACCGCATGAAGGATATTATTGTTCATAATGGAGAGAAAATTTATAGTGCCGAGGTGGAAAACTTACTCGTGTCACATTTCGCAGTTGCACAGGCGGCCGTAATTGGTGTTCCACGCCCGGATTATGGTGAAATTCCAATTGCCTATATTGTGCTTGCGGAGGGGAAGGTTGTGACAGCAGCTGAGCTTATTCAATATTGTAAGAACGAGCTTGCGGCTTATAAAGTCGTGCGTGAAATTATTTTCATAGAGCATTTACCGCGCAATGCTGTCGGCAAAATATTGAAAGACGAGCTACGTAAGCAAAGTCGAAATGCAGTCCAATCAAAGTAAGTTAATAACCCAAAAAGAGATTAAGCAACGTTGAATTGGGGAAAAGTATGCTGGCTGATTATACATGCGGTTCAAATTGGTGTTGTGTAGAACAATGACAATTTGAATCGTTTTCTTTTTGAGCATATATGGCAGAAATTAGTATGAACTAATTGCGCATTTAAACCGATATAAAGTGTATGAATTGTAATTTTCAAAGCAATAAGAAAGCTATTTTACATAAATATAGTTTTATAGTAAAGGGAGGTATTTACCTGCATGAATCCTAAAAAAATACAAAAATTGAACAAAGTAGCAGTTGCAACCGTGTTAGCAACGAGCGGGATTGCGGTCGCAGTACCACATTCGGCAAACGCCTATATGTTTAGTGACTTAAATCCGAGTGCCGACTATTACCAGCCAGTCGTTGATTTATTTAATAAAAGAGTAGTAAAGGGCTATTCAGATGGCACATTTAAACCACATCAAGCAATTACACGTGGAGAAGCGGCAGAAATGTTGGCGTTGGCTTTAGGCTTAAATACTAAGGATCAAAAAAATCCGTTATTTAAAGATGTACCCATAAGACACCAGTACTACTCATATGTTGCAGCATTAACGAATGAGGGTATTATGAGCGGCTATTCCGATAAATCCTTCAAACCGGATGAGCCAATTACACGTGGGCAAATGGCGAAAATTTTAACACTTGGTTTTAAATTTGGCGTCGCATCAAAGCTCACGCATAATTTTAAAGATGTATCCAGCAAAAATTCGAATGCTTACTTTATTCAAACGCTGTTAGATTTAGGTATTACAAAAGGGAAAACACCGGTAACATTTGAACCAGCTAATTCCGTGACGCGCGGTCAGCTCGCAACGTTTGTTTGGCGTGCGGGTAAGGCAGATGCTGGAGATCCTGTCTATACAATTGGCGATATTAGCGGCTCGACAATGTATATAAACGGCGTAGCCTATACGATTTCAGCAAGCCTACAATCTATTTTTAATGCATCGAATCAACGCATTTTAAAAGGTGGCCTTATTGAAGGGACATTTAACGGCAAAACATTAACATCTGTCTCCAAATTAACGATTAACGCATCAGGCAATCCCTCAGCGTTACTCGTTTTAAACGGCGAGTACACAAGCTTTGGCGGTGAGTTGATTATTAATGGGAGCTATGTGCGTTTTAAAAATTGGACATTAACTGGTCGAGTAGTGGTAGCAGAAACACCTAGAAAATCATTAGCAGACTATACGGACCGTTTAAAAAATGTACGTATTGCGGGCTTAGACGGCTTTGGCTTTATTGACTGGACGAAACCAACAGATCCGGACGATGAAGACTACATAAATCCTCCGGAAGACGAAAATTTAAAACCAAGGCCGGACGATCCGACAGGTGGTTGGAAAAAATATGACGAGCGCATGGGCAAGATTGATAAATACATTGATTTTGAAAACTGTGAAGTACGCAACTTATACATCGAGCAAGACCGTTCGTTTGTATCAAGTAATTCAATAATTGACCGTGTCACAGTGCAAGGTTATGTAAAGAATTTCGAACTTTATGCAGATGCTAAGGCGCTTTATATTGATACAGAAACAAGTTTAAAGATGTACGGTGTTACGGACATCCCGTATGTGTATAAAAACAGCCATCACAATGTATTTTTCAATACGGATAGCTACTTTGAATTTTTATATGTAGGAAATTCAAATGGGTGGATTGATATCGGCGATTATGTGTATGTAGGTCAAGCAATTATCCCACCAGGAAAAACGCCAAACGACATTTTTGATGACTATGAAAATGATAACGATAATATTGGGGATATTGAAGATGAGAATGGTCAAGATGTTGATCGAGACCCAATCGAAAATGAAACTATTGTAGATAAAACAAACCCGAAAGTGGAACGTTTAACGGTTGCAGCGGAAGGATCAACGGCAACAGTAACCTTCACATCGGATGAAGACGGAACGTACTACTATGTTGTACGTGAAAAAGATACGAAACCTCCGACAATTAAGGCAATTCTTGGAGGAGACAGTAAGTTTGCTGGTAAAGGTACCGCAATTGAGGGGAAATCGGTTTCATTTACAGTAAATAATCTAGAACAGCTAACAGAGTATGTAGTGTACTTAGTTGTAGTAGATAAAAATGATAATGTTTCAGAACGTTATGACGCCGATTTCACAACGAAGGACGGGACAGCACCAGGAATTCTCAACTTAAAAGGAGAAGCGTTAAAAGGAGGTAAACGTGCACGAATTTCATTTAAACCAAGTGAGTTAGGTGTCTATAGTTATGTTTTACGAAAAGCAGACGAACCAACGCCGACAGCAGATGATATTTGGCGTACAGGGAAACGTACGACTTTAACAGCAGCTGATTTGAGTGGTGTAGAATTTATTGATGATACATTAACACCCAACTCATCGTATGTTGTATATATGGTGATGGATGATGTAAGTGGTAACCGTTCGCCTGTTGTAAAATCAAATACGTTTAGTACGGGCGATTTAGATTTAGACGCGCCGACCGTTGTAAGTATGGAAGTGACGGATATTTTGAAGGATCCGACAAAGGTATTAATAACATTCAGCGAAAAAATGGACAAAGCAACGGCTGAAAATGTGGCTAACTATGTGTTAGGTGGTACGGGTAACTTAACGGGAAATCCATTTAAGGCTACATTATCGAAGGATGGAAAAGGTGTAACGTTAGAAGTACCTTCGATGGCGGCATTCGTTATTAATGACACATTAACGGTGAAAATTAGTAAAGTACAGGATGAGTCAGGGAATGAAATTGTTGAAACGACCGAAACGTATCGACATAAAGCAGATCAAACAACAGATCCTAAAATTTCGGATTTAAAAGTATATTCAGTCGGTCCTACGAACAGTTTGAACATTACAAAAGAAGCGTCATTTGAAGCAAATGCTGCGGGTTCTTACTACTATTTAATCGTACCCATTGATCCTACGGGCACAATTAAAAAACCAGAGCGTTCGGATGTTATTTTCCCAGAGGAATATTTATCTAAAAACGCTTCAATTAAATTCTCACGTTCTGGAAAAGGTACTGCGGTTCCAGGGGGGAATATTATTGGTGGTACGAATTTAACGATTGATCCGAATGATTTAAACTTTAAGGCACATCCATATGGCTACCGCATTTATGTGGCAATGCAAGATCGTAATGGTAACTATGCTGATAAAGTACTCGATGAATTATTTATTGGGGATGAATCAGCACCGAAAATTATTGCGAATTCATTCTATTTCCAAGGATCGTCAACAACTCAAGCCGGAGCAGCTCCAGAGGGGTCAGTAACTTCGCCAACAGAGTTCTTCTATCCGATTAACGCGGGTGATCCAACTGATCAATATCAAGGTGAGAAATTCTTTAAGTTCCAAATGGAGTTTGATGAGCAGATGGATAAAGCATCGCTTGAAGCAATCGCCAACTATGAAATTGCAGGTACAGCAAAAGACAAAGTGAAATTAGTGAAGGCAGAATTATTAACAGGAAACACAAAAGCCATCCTAACATTTGAGGCAGTAGCGTTACCTGAAGAAACAAATTATATTGAATATAATTTAATTCATGATGAAACATTATCGATTGGTTTCAAAGCAGGGGCGATTTTAGACTACTCAAAATCAAACGCACTAACAGAAGCAGCGAAAACGTTTAAGTATAAGGACTTGATTAAACCGAAGTTGAGATATCAAGAGGTTATTAGAACAAACGAAAACTTCGAGGATGATGGAACTGGTAATCGTGTTATTGTAAATAAACATGTATTAGAATTAACATTTACTGAAGCGATTAATAGCACTACATTAGCTGATTTTGATATTAAAGCTGTTCACAAAAATATTTCAAATGACACTACAGGCACAACGCCTATTCTAAATGGAAACTATACAGTGGCAATTGATCCAACCAATAATAAGAAAGTAATGCTAACAATTAATCAAGCATTGGCAGACCGTGACGAAGTACAGATTAAATTAAACAGTAACAGTGTAAAAGATGTAGCAAACAATACAATTTCAATTGCAAATACAGATTACTTCAATGCACTGTATATTTATCGTTTAATGCCTATGAGTATTTTCGCAGCGAAACTTCAAGGTACTATTGGGGAAGGTATAGTTGGATCAACCACAACTTATTACAGTAAAGATATTGAAGTTGGTATTAGTGCTGACTATGCTTATCCAGGTATGACAATTTACTATGCTGTTACTAATAACCCAGGTACAAAATTATCACCATTCGAAGTAATGAATGCCAATAAAACGTATGCAACTGTTTTCGGAAAGGAACCAATTACTGATATCAGCCAAGCAATAGAATTTGATGCAACCGAAGATGGTGGTTCAAGTGCCCGCTTTACATCAGGACAACGTATACATCTAGTAATTAAAGATAGCTATGGTAATGTTTCCAATGTTGTTTCCGAAGTTATTGTTAAGCAATAATGAATTTGAATTATTGAACCTACACAGGGTACGTAGATAATTTACTTTAATTTATAAAAATACAAATGCTCCGAGCAGGTTTTATTCTGTTACGGGGCGTTTTTTGTTTGTAAATAATTAAGGATGATGTACCGGTGTAATGAACTAGCGCTTATTGAAATAAATATGGAGGGAAGCATAGCATGATGAAGCGTCTATGCTTTCCAATTATTTTTGTAAGGCTGTTCTTTTTTCTTGAAAAACGCAAATAGACAAAATGAAGATACAACTTAACCGTAATTAAGTGCCAATGACGCTTAATTTCTAATAAGTCGTATGTTAATCTCGCCAAATTAAACATTTCGAGTTTGAAAGTCTATCCCAGAAAAAATAGAGAGACTGTATTCTTTGTTATGTTGTTGAAGGTTGTTTGTTTTCTAAACAATGAAATTTATCATAGCTCGAAAGAAAAGCAACCAGACAAATTACGGTGAAAGTCTATCGGGTAAATTCTCAATATATAAAACACAAAACGCTCGGGGGCACCATTGCTCCCGAGCGTTTTCATAGTTAATAATTTACCAACCCCGATTGCCTACTTTTTCCGCAGCGAAGAAGGGTGCTTTGAGGACGATCAATACTCGTTTAACGATAATTCGCCGGTCCAATTTTCCTTTATAACCTGTTTAGCTTCTTCCTCATTTTTCACAATAGGGAACACCTTATCACATTGCGAAATAGCAAATAAATTTAGAATGAAATCATCGACAACAATAATGACGATTTTTTTTCCTTTAACAGATACTTTCTTCGCGAAATTGACGATCATGCCAAATCCAGTACTATCAATATTCGTTACTCTCTGCATGTCAATAATATAGCTATGCTCCGTCTCAAAACTATGGGCTTGTAGCTCTTTTTTTATATCTTCAATAATTCCGTATTCTAAATCACCTGAAAATGCGATTGAAATATAATCTGTCTTAGTATCAATTTTTATAGCCGTTTCTTTATGATCCATCTTAAAATTGCCCCCCATTTTTCTATCCTATATAAAAAATACTTTATTTTACTTTTTAAAATTGGAATTTATTTACTTCGTTTCGTAAGTTGTTGGAGATTGTTGCTAGTTCATCCGAATTTTCTGTAATTTCTGCTACTGTAGCATACTGTTCTTCAGATGTTGCGGCTACTTCTTCTGTAGCGGCTGCTGAATCTTCAATAATCGTCGAAATATCGTAAATTGCCTTTTGAACACTTAAAGAATTCGCGTTTACATGAGCAAATGCAGATTTCATTTGCTCGACACCTTCTTCTGTTTCTACTACTTTTTCAACGATTTCTTTTAAAGCATCTCCACCCTTATTGATAATCGTAACCTGTTCTTCAACAGCAAGTAAATTACTTTCCATTGTTCGAACAGTAACGGATGTTTCCGCTTGGATGTCATTAATTAAATTCGTTATTTGTCTAGAAGCTAAACTAGATTGCTCGGCCAGTTTACGAACCTCCGATGCTACAACCGCAAACCCTTTACCTTGCTCGCCTGCTCTAGCTGCTTCAATAGCGGCATTTAGGGCAAGTAAATTCGTTTGGTCGGCAATTCCAGTAATCACTGTAATAATTCCACCGATTTCTTCCGATCGCTTTCCTAACTTTTGAATAGAATCCGTCGCATAAGAGACCGTTTGCGTAACCGTGCTTAAATGTTTGATTGCTTCGTTAATTGCCTCTTCGCCTTTACGCGCAATATGCGTTGAATCTACTGCATTTTTTAACGTTTCTTCTGCCTGGTTTAAAC
Source organism: Solibacillus sp. FSL H8-0538 (assembly GCF_038003525.1). Classification (NCBI taxonomy): domain Bacteria; kingdom Bacillati; phylum Bacillota; class Bacilli; order Caryophanales; family Caryophanaceae; genus Solibacillus; species Solibacillus sp. FSL H8-0538. Next base: position 196,788 of record NZ_JBBOPI010000001.1, read on the forward strand.
TACGAGTCACTTCATCGATTGTTTGTTGCATCATCTTTACAATTCGTTCAGATTGATCAGATTGAGTCGTCGTGCCAACTGCTACATCGTTCATCGTCAACGCAATTTGATTGGCCGCTGCACTTGTTTGATGTGATGACTCTGCTAGTAAAAGAGAAGAATTCGCGATTTGATTGGCACTACCAGCTACAATGGTCATTGTTTCTTTCAGATGATCTTTCATGTCTCTAAAAGCGTGAGCTAAATCAGCAATTTCATCATTTCCTTTAGGCTTTAATAATTCTACATTCAAGTTCAGATTTGCTAATTCACTTGCATTGGCACTTAACTTATTGATAGGGGCGATAATTTGTCGTTGCATGAAAATACTAATGCAAATTATGATCAAAACCGCCAACCCTAATGAAACAGCGATATTTTCCAACGCGGATTTTGTAGCAATACTAATATAAGGTGCTGCTGGAACAGCTGTAGACCAAATGGCAATAACATCTCCTTGGCTATTTAATATAGGATCATAGGCACCTTGATGCAATTTTCCTAAAACATGTGCGGAGCCAGTAAATCGTTGTTTTTGCTCCAATACAACATTAGCTACCTCATCGGCTACTTTTGTATGTACTGCACGTTCACCATCTTCTACTACATTTGTACTGATTCTTGTGTCATATTGAAATAAGGAAACGGCATTCCCATTTGTTAGCTCACCAACTTTATCGACAATATCATAATTCTCAACCATATTGACGTCACCTTTAAACAGTTGGTTATCAATGATTGTCCATTCACCAGGAATCTTAGCATCTAGATACTCGTAACTTAATTGTATGTCCGATGCAAGTTTAGTATCCGCACTTTCCAATAAGTTCTTTTTAGCTACATAAAAATTAATACCTGCAAGAAGGGACGTTAGAAGTAGAATACAACTTAATATAAGTAGGTTCATCTTTTTGCGGATTGTCCATTTCATTATAATTCCTCCGATGACACATCTATTTTTTTTGAAACACCAACTAAAAATTTTGTTTCTGCTAGATTTTCAAACCAAATTTTATCCACCATATTTTTTACAAAAAATAAGCCTCGGCCGCGATCCGAAAAACTGATCTCTCCTAGATCAAATTTAAGAGCTTCCTCCCAATCTGTCTCCGGTATCCCTTTTCCATGGTCAATTACAATAACCTTGATTTCTTCATCGTCCTGCGAAACATGTATTTGAATTTTTTCTGATGTGTTTTCCTTAGCATTTCCCATCGCTTCTACTGCATTAATGACTAATTCATGAACAACAAAGCATAATTCCCGTTTACTAGGGAGATTATATAAGCTCATATAGCTAGCCATCGTCTGATCAACAAAAGAAATTGCCTGTCGATTAGGTACTAAATTAAGCGTAAATTCCATAGAGTATACACCCCTTATAATGTAATCGTAATGGAAACTACTGTTATATCATCGCTATAGTAGTTTTCTAATAAATTGTTATTTTCTGAAAATATTTGAAGGGCATCAGCGTTGTCTTGATCTGCATATGAATGAAATTGATTCACATCAATAGTTTGACTTTCATTAAGTGTAAGCAAACCATCTGTATAAAGAATGACTCGACTCCATCCCGATAGTTTTAACGTTTTTTTAGTGACTTGGGTCGTTGGAAATAATCCTAAGATAGGTGTATTTGCCGGAAGCATCACGGTTTCCCCATACTTACCAAATAAAAACCCAGATGGATGAGACGCATTTACATAATGTAATGTATTATTTTTAGTATCAATTAGTATATAAATGGCAGTAACTAAAAATCGATCCATATTTTCATCCGAAAACAATTCATAAATGTGACGATTGAGATCATTTATTACAAAAACGGGATCTATCAATTTAGTGATCATGCCTTTTAGCAAGGACCGGATCGACATTGTGATGAGCGAGGCAGCTACTCCATGCCCCATCACATCAAATAACAGAATTGCCGTCAAATCATCATTAATTTTGAACCAACTATACATATCTCCACCTAATGTATTTGACGTAACGTATAATCCATCAACCTGAATATGTTTTAGGCTTAGGGGAGGGGTTAATGCATTTTTTTGTACTTTTTTTGCGATAGCTAATTCCTTTTGCCAGTTCATTTCTCGATGCTTCCGCAATTTGGTTTCTTCTCGATATTTCAAAGCTACTTGTATCCTTGCTTTAAAATGAGTATAACTAAACGGTTTCGGAATAAAGTCGAAAATACCGCATTCAAATGCTTTTTCAATGGTCTTCGTTTTATCATAAGTGGTGGAAAGAAGAATGGGCGCATCAACCCATCGATGCAGTAATTGGATATTTTGATAGATTTCTTCATCGTATCCTTGTGTAAAAATTACATCAAAAATAATTAAATCTACCTCTGTTTGTAAAAAACTCGATTGATCATCCTTTGCTTCTTCAACCGTCATAAAACGCCGAATTCCTGTAATGTCTAATGTATTAAAATAATTATTTAATCGCAGAAATTCTTTGTGTGAACTTCCAATAATTAATATGGTCATGCCTTCTACACCCACCCCCAAGCATTTTGAACGGTACTAAATGTATTTCCAATGTGATGTGCTAATATATTTATTATATTAAGGCTATTATAGTATTTATTGTTATATGTTTACAACTTAAACTAGTAATAGATAAGACTATTGTATGGTTTAATTTGGTAGGTAAGAATGTATAACTTTCCCATCCAAACAAGTAAGGACATCAACTTGCCCTATTTTGGGGCGAGTTGATGTCCTTTTAATACTTTTTAGCAGTGACGATGGCATAGCGTTCCCATTTGCGGCTTTTCCAGCGAATGAGTACAAGGATGGCGCGAATCCATTCGTCACAAGCGATAGCGAGCCAGACACCGACTAAGCCAAAATCCAGCACGAAGACGAATAGGTAGCCGAGCGATAAACTGATTCCAATCATAGAAATCAGGCCGATTTTCACAGGGTACGTAGCATCTCCAGCAGCGCGTAATGAATTAATGATTGTAATATTAATCGTGCGTCCAGTTTCAAGAAAGATACTGAGAAGTAAGACGCTGGCGCCGATTTGAATGATGTCTGGATTGTCCGTGAAAAGACCCATAAATGGTTCGCGGAAAATCATCACGACCGCAACCATGACAAGCGTGAAAATGAGTGCGGATTTCACGCTAAACCAAACCCGCTTGTAGGCGATGTCTTGTTCACCTGCACCGACATGACGTCCGATTAAAATCGCAGTCCCCATGCCAATTGCCATCGCAAATAAATACGTGAACATCGAAATATTCATTGCATATTGGCGTGCGGCTAAAGACGTGGCCCCTAAATACGTCACGTAGTAGAGCAGTACTATTTGACATGTTTGATACAATACTTGCTCGAGTGCTGAAGGGATACCAATTTTTAAAATTTTATGAATGTATTCCTTTGAAAACATATAGTAATCTCGGAAATTAATCTTAACTTCAAGTGCTTGGTACAGTAACCAGAAGAACACAACGGCTGCCAGTGCGCGGCTAATCACAGACGAAATCGCCGCTCCTTCTACACCAAGCTCCGGTGCACCAAAATGCCCGAAAATAAAAATGTAATTTAAGACGACGTGCATGACATTCATTCCAAGAGAAACATACATCGTTTCTTTCGTCCAGCCTTGCACCCGAATAACCGAAGATAAGGATGTGATGAGTGCCTGGATGAAAATAAAGCCTCCGACAATTGCTAAATAGCTTTGTGCATAGCCAAGAACCGCACCTTGTAAATTCATCAGCTTCATAATGTGATCCGAAAACAACAGCAATACACCACTAATTATCAAGCCAACAATTAAATTTAGCGTTACTGATAACGCGGCTATTTTGGATGCTTCTGCAACGAGCCGTGAACCTAAATATTGTGATACGACAATCGATGCGCCTGTTCCAATTACACCTAAAATTAAAATGGCGATTTGGATGTACTGGTTTGCTGTTCCCACACCAGCGACCGCATTGTCGGATACTGCGCTTAGCATGAACGTATCGGCAAGCCCCATGAGCATAAACAGAAATAATTCTAAAAAAATTGGCCACGTTAATTTAAATAAACTTAAGTTTTCAGTAGATTTTGCCATTAAAGTCCTCTTTCTATTAAGCGATGTAAAACGTATCGTACCATACTGCGGATGCATTGCACATCCCAGTTTTGAACCTGCAACGCATCCTAGTAGAAGCACTCTGCACTGGGCGGATACACTATTTTCTATTAGGCTATGTTAACTAACATTTTTGTATTTATGGAATTAAATATTAGTAGTAAAAGCTAACTATAACCGCGCCTTGCACAGCGGCTAGCAAATATGCGCATCCATGCGGTATTGCCCCCTAGGACCACACCCGGATTAGCCGTTAGCACGGTTGTAGTAGCTCATAAAACAACAGTAGTGTTTAACAGCACTTTTAGATAAGGAATAATTAATAGGGTTCACCATAAATACCTTCAATTAAATCAAAAAAATACACAATATTCGTAGTAGGGGTTGCGGTATTCTCTTTAATAAATTGCCAGGAGCTGTGGAAGTCCGAAAATTTATTGGTCGTAAACGATTCAAAAAAAGCTTTGAATTTCTCATATTCCTCCGAATAATTCATAATGAAGTCCTCGGAAATTTGCTTCTTTTCAGCATCCGTACAGTCCGCTTTTCCAATCAGTACATCCTCTAAATTTCGAGACATATAATACAGAGCGTAAGGCACATCAAGTATTTGCGATGTCGTGGATAATTCATTCAACCGTGTTTGATGAAGTTCCCGAATGGCAGTTAACGTGACCTCGGTATTGTAAACACCATCAATGTCTGCTAGTTGAATGATATGAGAAATATCATTTTTTTTTAAGTGTAATTTTTCGATAATCTGCTTTTTTACAAAGTCCCCGATAAGCGCTTTTGAGGATTTTTGGGAAGATAAATTTTGATCGCTCGTTAAAAGATTGCCATGGAAAACTTTAATACGATAATTTTCATCATCCAGTAAATCATTTAAACCAGTAGCAAGAATTACCTCATCACTAGGTCCTTCAACAATAATGGCAATTAGTTTTTTCATAGTATTATTTCTCCTAAAATTATTTTTTCGAATTTGTTAAATCATTTTTTAATGCTAGTTGTGCTAATTTATTGGATTTAATAAAAGCTAATTTAATCCTAGATAGGTTGGCCGATTTGTACAAAGGTTCGGCAAAGGTATCGAGTTGAACACCTCTTATATAAGCCGAGCGTAAATTATTACTTTCCTTAATATTTTTTGCCTTTAAATAACGCTTTTGCGGGTTCGTCGTTGTGAAAATAATACTTTTATAATCTAATACTTCAAGCGCGCGTAAGTTGTGAGAGGTGAAGATGAGCTGTCCGCTCGCATTTTCCGAAATAAGCTCCATTAATTCACCTAATAAAAATTCAAAAATGCCCGAATCAATTTCATCCACGACAAAAATGGCGTTACTGTTATTGTAAATTTGAATGATTCCAGCCAAGATGGAAACGATTTTTTTGATGCCATCTGATTCACCGTAAAATGGAATCTGGTGGTCACCTCGTTTCGCTGTGAGTACTATTCTCTTTCCAGTATCCCCATTCTCCAGTAATTCTTCATTTAATACTTTAATTTTGACCTGTAAATTCGGAATGATTAACGGCAATACGATATTAATGGAATCTAAAATATTGAGAGCAAGTGTGTATTGTGTTTGATTGATGACTTTTGAGCTCTTAATAGGGAGCGCAATTTCAATGTTTTGTGAGAAATTATTTTCTATATCTTCAAAAATAAAATTTAAAGGGAGGGCTAAGTTTGAAAACAAAAAGCCATTCCGACTGTTGGAGGAAATAATGATACGCCCTGCAATTTGTTTGAAATATAAGAGCGTTTTAAAAATTTCTTGTAACGTGGCCATGTCTGTTTCAGATGGCTCAGCCGATTTAGAGTTGGAGCCGTTTACCTCATCTGTACATAATCCGCTCAAGGTTTGAATTGTTTCAGACAGGAATAAAAATGATTTGCTATCGTGTTCTGCTGTTTTTTTGCTAAAAAGAATATCTGTAATGAAGTGAATGTTTTTCTTGAACGAAGGGGCGGGTGAAATTTTTAAAAACTTAAAGTCTTCCTGTGCCGTTCGATCAAAAACGATTGGTGTTTTAATTCGCGTATTTTTGGTTAGATTTTTTATTGAAATTTGTTCTTTGCGAATAATTGCTCTCTTTTTATCCTGTCTTGTATGGGAATTGGCTTCGCGAGCAATGAGAAATGGGGAGGCGTTTTTTTCCTTTTGTTTTTTTGATTTTTCGATTTCAAAATAATATGTGAGCTGATAATCGGTATTAGACTCAGTATCAGAAATGAGAAATTGTATTTCAACAGCACCGAATTTAGCGTTAGTTGTAATTAAATCGGCACTATAGTCAGGTAAGTGGTCCCCATTGACAAGGTGTTTGAATAATTCGAGCACATCGACAACAGCCGTCTTCCCGGAGCCGTTTTGCCCATAAATTCCTAATACATTATTAATATTATTCTTTACAGTTAAATCAATTTCGCCAGCCACAACGTTTTTTATATTATTAATTTTTAGGTTTGTTAATTTCAGGTTATTAATCATTTTTACACACCTTTTTTATTTGTAATAAGCTAATTATATAAAGCTTTATCCTAATTCGATATAAAAAATACCCATTCATAAAAATGGGACAATGAAAACCCTGAAACAATTTTTTGCTGCTGCTTTAATAAATTCAGAAAGCATTGCGATCCCCATATTCCTCATAATATAAAACCAATGAAATTACCTCATTTCTGCATAGCATTTGTAGTTAATTTAAATATTCCTAGCATCGAAAGGGAATGCAAAAAGTTAAATTTTGTAAATTAGTCGTAATTTAAAACGCAAAAATGTATAGATTATGGAGAATGGATTTAGAGATGATTGCGGTTTTTCGAAGAGTAATTCGATTTCGTAATAAATAATTTATGATTTGGTTGTATTTTACATATATATTCAGTTTTTAAGTTTAAACGTAGCTAGACGACTCACATAAAAAAAAGCCTGCGCAGCTGCGCAAGCTTACCTATATTATAAATAAAAATACACACTTGCATACATGGCAGCGCTACCGCCCATGACGAATAGATGCCAGATTGCATGATTATACGGAATTTTTTTGTTCTTATAAAAATACGTTCCTGCTGTATAAAAGATCCCACCCGATAGCAACGTTAAAAAGCCTTGTAGCGAAATATAATCAAGCAGCGGCTCGTAGACAAAAATTATGAGCCAGCCCATGCCAATATAGACGAGTAGTGACGCAATTTTAAAACGATACACAAAAAATTGTTTTAAAACAATGCCGATAATTGCTAAGGTCCATTCAATGAAGAAAATCGTCCAGCCCACTTTTCCACCAATCGCAACAAGCGCAATCGGAGTGTAGGTTCCTGCAATAAGCAAAAAGATTGAGCTATGATCGAGCTTTTTGAAAAACGCTTTTTGCGCCGGTACTGAATGATACAACGTCGAGGATAAATACATTAAAAACATCGCCAACCCGAAAATTGTATAACTGACCAATTCAATCGTCGAAGCTCCTGCTTTATTTAACAGTAGGAACAAGCCGGGAATCGTTAGAAAACAACCAACACCATGCGTCAGTGCATTGAAAAATTCCTCTTTCTTGTTATATTGATTTGCCATTATCATTTCCATTAACAATCACCATCTTTTGTTTTTAAGATAACTATGCGCCTTTTTTTCGTATTGTTAAACACGATATTGTCATACGCCGATATATGACAATTATCACATAGTAAAATACTTTTTCGAAAGATCGCCATTCTTCACCCTCATTATAATCTAGTGCAATATCTTGTTGAGTGGAGTATTTTGGGGGAAATTTAGCATCACCTAAATAGCTTTAAAAATTTGACATTCGAAATAGAGTAGTAGGAAGTAAAAATGGATAAAGCTCTGGATGTTCTAACCATTGTCTTACGTTGTCATCAATGACTTCAGGTATATCTTTTTGTATCCCCATAATTCAGTAAGTCATTAATTGATTTTATTGTGTTTTGCTAATTGCGGGTGCTGTCTGCAAAATATAACCGGCCGATCTTTAATTAAAAATTTCATCATGAACGTTCCTCCTAAAAAGTATCCTTAACTATAGATACTTGTTATTTGATTCGAAAAAGGGATATGTTGTTGGAGCGTTTTTTTTCAAGCTCGTGCAACATGGGATGAATTTACTTTATTATCCTGTTGTTTGTCGATATAAACAGTAATGGGATGTTACGGAAGGATGATACGATGAATTGTCCAAAATGTTACCAGAAAAATGATGAGGATCATAAGTTTTGTGCGAGCTGCGGGGAGAAGTTAAACGGGAGTAGGATTGTGAAAAAAGGGATTCCAGTATGGGCGTGGCTCCTGACACTTGTTTGCTGTTTAGTGTCAGGTGGGGTCGGTTATGGATTATGGGATTATTTTAATGGCGAACAAAGGGCGAGCAATTCCAACTATGAGGAAATTAGTAAATTGAACGAAATTGAAACCGTCCAACCAATTCCTGTTGATGCAGTGGTTGAAAAGCCGGAAGATCCTCAGCAAGAAGATGATCGTGTCGCGTTGATTAAAGGTGTCCAACAAAAAGTGTATACGATTCTTGCATCGTCTGGTCAGGGCTCAGGTTTTCTATACAAAAAAGGCGGCTATGTGATTACAAATGCGCATGTTGTAAAAGGGGAAGTGGATGTTGTTGTCCGTAACTCGAGCGGTCAAGAATCTGCGGCAACCGTTGTCGGTATTTCGGAAAAGTATGATATTGCCCTCCTTCACGTACCAGAGTATGCCAGTATAGAGCCACTAGCCGTTGAACCAGCTGAATCTTCAGTCGGATTAGAGGTTATTGCGCTTGGAAGTCCTCTAGGTTTTGAAAATTCCGCGTCCATTGGTTATATTACGGGCATTGGGCGAGATATTGAATTTGGCTTTATATACAAGCAAATTTACCAGGTAGATGCACAAATTGATCAGGGCAGTAGTGGTGGGCCATTAGTGGATGCGAAAACAGGGAAGGTTGTGGGTATAAATTCCTTACTTATTACGAGTGAAACAAGCACAAATTTCGCCTTTTCCATTCCGCTCTATAGCATGATGCAACAGTTCGATCAGTGGGTCATTAGTCCATTAACAGCGAGTGAGGTTCTGGCCGTTTCCAGGGTCTATAATTACAGCGCTCCGCAGACGACAATCGAAACGGATGGCGAGCTTGCCGGGCAATATGTGCAGTCCTTCCGTGTGTATTATGAAATGGCGCTAAATGAGGGCGATTTTTACTGGGTGGCAGACATGCTAGATGTGGGCAGTATTGTCTATAAGGAATTAGAGGATTATATTGGTGACATCGCAGGCCAAGGCCATTCTTTTTATTTTACGAGTAATGAAGTGCTCGACGTCACGCAATCTGGTGGCACCTACTATGTTTATATGAATGAAACGTTCGACTTTTATAGTGCTAAAGGGGACTATCAATTTTATGACCGCTACAAAACATACACGGTCATCACAGATGCTAATGGCGCCTTTAAAATTTCCGATATAGAAATTCATTAAAAGCGAGGGGCTAGCAATGAAACCAGGACATAAATTGATAATTGGTACTGTGCCGTTTTTCCTTGGCTATATGCTGGTGATTGGCAACTCGAGTTTCTTACGTAAAGAACTTTTGCCCACGGATATACTGTTGGCGATTGCGTTTTATGGGATTCCGCCGTATGTTTTTCTAATTTTGTCATGCTATGTGGGGGTCAAATATATTGTAGGAAAATATTTCCCCCGCAACCAAGCACGCATGTTAGTTATTGGCTGTGTGTTAATGGGATGCGTGCAAGCCGCCGTTGTGATAGGTGTAATGGGCGGCTCAACCTTTTTACTAGGCGGAGTGGTTATAGTAGGGGTGCCAGCTGTCATGATGGGGCTTACCTTTGCGGTGTTAGTTAATTGGTATTCAAGGGGAAAAATTAAACCCGTGCTTCAGCAATATTAAAATTTTCGCGTAGTGCATCGAGTGTACACACGATTCACTATAATTTATAAACATACAAATGCTCTGCGGCTGAGATGCTGCAGAGCGTTTTTTTAGTTGGCGTAATTATTTTTTCTTCAGTGTCCCCGAAAAATTTGTATTGGCGCCACGTTCGGATTCGCAGTCGAGTTCTGTAATCTTTATTGCGTTCGAAAGCTTTTCGAATTCAATAACGCAGCGGTCACCATTGCCTTTTACGGGCTCGTACATCATCGCTTTCGTTTTGGAAAGGATGGATGCATAGCCTTTGACAGTGCCATTGAAGCGACCGTCAAATGTTTCAAGTTCAATATAAAAATTTTCGTCAGTCGTTTTAGAAATACGTAAGTTGCGGCCGCTTTGGTCAAATTCACCGCTACCCCAACGGTAATAGTAGGAATAATTCCCGTTCCAAGAATTCGTTGTTGTGCTCGTCGTAGATCCTAGTGCTCCTGTTCGTAATGATTTATCCACTTGACTTTTGCCGGCATTGGCACGCTCTAATAGTGATTTTTTTGTTGTATTAATATAGCTATTTTCAGCGTCATCCGAAATATAATGATAATCTTTTAGGTCTAAACGGTGGAATAAAGAGACAACTTGGGCGCGTGTAATATTATTGGTTGCACCAAAAAATTTGGCGATGTCTTTGTTTTCATATTGTGGATTTTGCCCCGTTGAAATGGCATGGTCCAGTAAAAATTCAATCGACTTACTTAAATTTTGTTTGCCGTCTGCTACGTGTGCAATTGCCTGTGCCACTACGCCACGTTTCACCGCTTTTCCGCGAATCGAATTGTCAAAATAGCCATTCAGCGGGACACTATAAGCAGCCAAAGTTTCATAATTTGCGTCGGAAGCAGTCGTAGCAGGGGTATGCTTTTTTAATTCCTCATCAACTTGTTCGAGGTCAAAATAATTGACAAGAATGCTTGCAAATTGTTGCTCCGTGATAACTTGGTTGGGCTTAAATGTGCCGTTAGGGTAGCCCCCAATAACCCCAAAATCTTTTGCCCATTTTATGGAATCATACGCATAATGATCGACGGGCACATCTTTAAATAATGATTTTGCAGATGAAGGTGTAGCACCAACGAACAGGATGCTCAACACAAAAAACATACCAATTATTTTTTTCAATAAAATACCTCCTTGAGTTATTTTGGTTATATTTTACATTATTTGCGACCTATTAACATACAGTTGAATTATTTCTTATAATCTTCAGAATGAGTTAATTAGATAGAAGGTACCAGGTATGAAACAATTCAATTCAATTTATAAAATACAAACATCATTAATTGCAGATCCAATCTTGGATATCGAAATCGATGTCTATGAGGATCAATTCAAATATTTCGTGGTAAATTTATTTATTACAGAATTTATCTCCGACATCGTAGTATTGAATGAATGGTTTGCTATATCGTTATAGTTGTGGATAAGTTTTCGGTGTTTTAGTGTATATTGATATGTTTGGTTATATTGGCTTATTTATTTTGAGTAAATGTTTGAAGGCGCTATTTAAGAGAATGTCCGTTTTATGTAATTTTGAGAAAGCTCAAGCTGCAAGTCTTTGTTCGTTGTCAGTGCCGTATTTTGTATATCTAATAAGATAATGACGATTGCTTCGAAAATGCAAACTTTACCTAATCCATAAGGTGTCAAAAGGTAAAGTGGTGTAGAGTCCATTTTGTCATAAACTTAGTACCCTTCCTTTATAAAATGTTTAGGGATATATTTTTTACTTCTAAAACGAAATTATATGAAGCCATATTAAACTGTTTGATCTTCTACTATTAAGCTAAAGTTAAAACTACAAAAAATATCGCACCATCTGATGCATTTGGGGTGTCTAGATTAAAACAATGTGATGCCTGAATATTCTTTAAGCAATAAATCTAAACTTATATATAAAGGTTGTTCTGGTATCTAATAATAACAATTTACACCCTACATGAGCTTAGTCTTGTGTAGTTTTTTTGTGCAAATTTAACATTATTTACCTTTTGGTATCTCGTGTTATATAATCGTAGTATATATATTCGAGGAAAGCGTGGACCTGTAACGGAGGGGATAGAGCAATGAAAAAGAAGTTACATTATTTTAAAGCAACTGTAGCTACTGCGGTACTAGCATCGGCGGTAACACCATTTGCACCAGTGCCAACAGTTGCTAGTGTTTATTTTAATGATGTCCATGAATCGGATTATTTTTATGATGCCTTGGCCGAACTTTATGATCGTGGCGTAGTCCAAACGTTTCCAAATGGTACAATTCGACCGCACCAGAACTTAACACGTGGACAAACAGCGCAAATTATTGCGGATGTACTTCAACTGGATACAGATGATGTAACAAATCCATACTTTAGAGATATTTCGACATCGCATCCATACTACGGAGCGATTGCAGCCCTATCGGAATTGGGTATTATCGGTGGTTATGAAGATGGTACATTCCGTCCGAATGCATATGTGCAACGTCATCATATAGCAAAATTTTTGACGAATGCCTTTCAATTAGAAACAACGTTAGCAGATGAACTTCCGTTTACTGATGTGCCAGAAGCGTATAGATATTATGTAGCTGCGCTCTATGAAAATCAAATTACAACTGGGAAAACTGCTAAAACATTTAACGGAACAGCTAATGTTACACGTGGGCAATTAGCTGCCTTCATTGTACGTGCAGAGCAATCACAGTGGGCAGAACCAATTGTGACTTCAACACAACGACAAAGCGGCGAATTTTCTGTTACGGTAAAAAATATTACGAGTACAACGATTCAAACATCGCAAGGAACATATCGCGTAGATGAGAAATTGCAGCAACTCCTCCACGCAACAAATCGTAAAGCATTACAAGATGCACAGCTTGTTATACGCGTCTCTAATAACAAAATCTCTCGGTTATCTAGTGTAACCCTGAATAGCGACAATACGACATTTGATGGAGGAAATCTCGTTATTCCAGGAAATGTGCTTGTAAATGCCGATGATCTCACGATTAAAAACGTAACAATTAACGGTAACCTAACAATTGCAAATGAAGTCACCAACTATTTCTCTACAAATAATATATCCGTCGATGGAAATTTAGAAATAGGAAATCGTGTTAGCTCAACATCGTTCTACTCTGGCCCAACGATTTCACTACAGGATTCATTGATTAAAACAATTGATGCTCAAGTAAATTATGTCACAATTAATTCAAATAACATATTATTGGATGTCCGTGCCTCGGAACGGTTAGCATCATTAACGCTTAATGCACGTGTTCAAAAAGTAAACGTAAATACGACAACACCAATTACAATCTCAGGTTCAGGCGCTATTGAACAAATTGCAGTGAATAGTACTAGCGATATTACATTGACAGGGGACGGACAAATTTCAGAAGTAATCCTCAATAATTCTATTACGAGAATTTCACTAGGAGACTATATATATATTAAGAAACTGATTAGTCCTCTTGGAAGAAGCGCGCAGGCATCTGTACTAAATTATAATCTAGTGAGAGGGCAAATTCGTGAGTTTGAATCCAGTACGTTAAATAACTATCTCTACAATGATACTTCAGGAGAAAGTGAATTTGCCCAGGTGCGAACAATAATAGAAACTTTAAATATAAAGTGGGAAGGGAATTTATCGGCAACTTATTTAGAGGCGCAAAGAAAATTGGCACAAATTAAACTACCCGCTGGAACTTATGTCAAGGCCCAGGCAGGTACAGATTATTATATTGGGAATGTTTTAATTCATCTGATTAATGATGATGACACAATTATACAAGTCATTGGCCCTATTCAAGTGGCGACTAATAAATCCTCGTTACAAAACCTAATTTCAACTATAGCCTACGTTAACGTATCAATAGATGGTAAAGATATCGGACAGGCACAAAAATGGACGACATCTAAGGAACGCCAAGTATTACACAATGCAGTAACTGTTGCACAATCTGTTATAAATAATTATTATGCAACACAAACAGAAGTAGATAACGCCTATACACTATTACAATCTGCAATAAAACGTTATTATGCAGCTCAAAAATGGGGGAATTATTCGCAAACTAATAAAGCGTATCTCTCGGCTGAAATATCAGCTATTACATTTGTCAAAACTTCTATCGATGGAACTGATATTGGAACGACACAAAAATGGACGACACTAAATGAGCTCATCGTATTCCAAAATGCCATTCACAGTGCACAAGCTGTTGCAAATAATCCATTAGCTACACAACGAGAAGTTGATACGGCACTTTATACGCTACAAATTGCGATTAATAACTATGCAGCTGCACATCAATGGGGAAGAAGTATTTCGTTGTAGAGTAAATTAATTTTTATATGCACTAGGTGTGAAGACGAGAATTAAATTAATAGTTCAAAGCGTCCCCTGCACAATTGTTTAACCTTGTGGAGGGGTTTCCTATGTGTAAAATGTGTAGGGTTTTTACGGATTTAGCTGCTGAGCAATAAACGTTTAAGACATTATCATCGCAAGCCCAGCAATCTGTTAGTGAACGAGACAAACTAGAGGCAATGACAACATTAGCAGCGCAATATGGTCAATTACCGTTTACAATTATTGATCCATGGAAGGATTTAAAGACAAAAGAAACTAATAAAGTTTGGACAATCCGCATTTCTGAAGAAGTAGCCAATAGAAAACTTGTTCACGTTTATGATAATTTCGGACGTGAAGTAGCAACAGAAATAAAAATAAGCGGCCAACAAATTACCACTAGGCCACTGACAAGCTTTGTGAAGGTTCATATGTATCAATTAATAATCGGTAAGGGCTTGCAAGGAGCAGAAAATACAGTCTTAAAAGCAGACATATGTTCGAAGTTTGAAGTATAGTAGGGAGATTTTGAGCATGCATAATTATAATCATCAAAATCCTTTCGTAGCAACGATAGCTACGAAAGGATTTTTTTTGCGCTAAATATAATATTCTCTAGAACGCTGATATTAAAAAGTAGCTAGTGACCACCATCAAAACGTCTCGGAAAGTTTAGTAGTCCTACTGTGATTCTCACTACAATCCAGTTCGGTCAATTTAGCAGAAGTAATAAATATTTAAAAATTGAAAATTATTACATTTTAACCGATAAAATGTTTATAACCATGTCTAACTTTATTTTTTTATAGCTTATTTAATCTAATGATAGTTTAATAAACTTTTTTGCAAATTTACGTACGATAAATATATGTAAACACTATATAACCTGAAATAATTTATAAAAAAATCCACCTAACTAATATTTTCTAAACAAAATAAAGGAGGTTTAACTATGAGTAAAAATAAAAAACTAATCGTCGCAACATTACTGGCTGTTCCGGCAGCGGTGGTTGTAGTGGATGAAGTGAGGGTAAGTGCAGAACAGGCCGTACAAGAAGGAATAGTAGTTGTACCTGGTAACTTCCCGCAAATTGAAACGAGTAGTATTAGTACTTTTAATACTGGGACGACATTGACAGTAACAGATGTTGCAACATTAAAACCGCTATTAAAAGCGGAAATGGAGAACTTTAACAAAAATATAACAATTAAATATACAAAATCTCCAGCAGGGACACCTATTGCGAATGAGGGAGAAATCTATAATTTAGTTAATGGTGCTATTACAGAGATTTTTAGTGATTTATATACACAACCAGATCCAAAATCAGATCAAAGCTTAGAGGGCATTTTCAACGGTTATAAATATACGTACCGTTATGAAAATAATGTTGCGACGATTCAATTGAGCATGAACTATTTGACGAATAGTAGTGATAATAAAACAGCAGAAAATATGATTTACACACAATTCAGTGGCTATACTGTTAAATCATCATTAGAAAAGATTAAACTAGCTCACGATTATATTATCAAGCTTGGCACATATTCTAATAATGTAGTAAATGGAAAATTTCCAAATGCCGTACATACATTATTGACAACTGGAAATGGAAGTGCACATGCGTATTCATTGCTTGCATATAAAGCTGCAAGAATAATGGGGGTAGAAGTTCGTCATGTTACAGGACGTTTAAATGGTGCGCTACATTCGTGGAATATTGTAAAAATGGAAGATAATAAATGGTATTATTGGGATGTTTTATTGGATGACTTATTAAGTTTAACGTCTAATGGTAATGAGCAAATTTCGTATAAACACTTTTTAACTAATAGTGGTACTTATACTGCTGAAACAATTCATACTCTCGAAATCGTTGATGGGGGAACTATTTATAATGATGAATTCCAAAAATTTAATTCCTCTGTGCACGTAGGCTCGGTCGTGTATTTTTCAAATTTATCGGATGATAAATTGAGAAAGCATGATTTAACAAATGGTTTAACTACGGGTTTAAGTTTGCCAATCAGTACAGACCAAGCTGATTTACAGGTGAAATTTCTCCAACAATTTAATGGGTGGCTATATTTTATTAATTTAGCAGACCAACAAATTTATAAAATTAAATTAGATGGTACGGATTTAACTTCGATTACATCTGAATCCGTTACAGAATTACAAATCATTGAAGGAGAATTAAAGTATAAGACAACTAATGGTCTTTCTAAATCAATGGTGTTAAACGGTTCAACTGATGAAGTAGTTGAAGCAGTAAAAGCAATAATTAACGCATTAGATGCTGATTCTGTAGCACTAGAAATTATTAAAGCTCGATTAGTATTTGAAGCATTAACATTACAACAAAAAATTGATGTTGGGGATATAAGCAAGCTTACTAATCTTGAAGTAACAGATTTCTATAATGGCCTGAATTTAGTAATGCAAGAAATCGAAAAATTAAATATTTATTTACCTAATTATAGAGAGTTAATTAGTAGAATTGACGAATTAATTAATAATTTAACGGCAAGTGAAAAAAATAAAATAGCAAACATCGATAAATTAACAACAATTAGAAACCAAGTAAGTGTAGATGAAGGTGTTGTGTCAACATGGCAAACTAAAGTAGAAAAATTACAGACGAATTTATCATATACTGGGGTAGAGCAAGCAAGAGCCCAATATAATGCAATGACACCATCACAAAAAAATCGTGAAAACGCGACGGGAAATTGGAATTCTCGATTAATAGCATTAGAAGCGACAGTGAAAGCTGATAAAGAAGAAGCGCAAAAAATACAATATGCTATCAGTGGGTTAAATGAAAACTCAGTATCGTTTATTTTAGATACCGAACGTATACAAGGTGAGTATGATGATCTTGATAATCTTCAAAAACAATATATAGGAAGCGCAACAATTGCTAATGCTGTATCTAAGGCAACAAATCATAAGGAAACAGCAATTGCATTTTTAGATAAATTATATGGATGGATTCAATTAACAAACCCAATAACGCAAACAACGCCAACTATTACACAAATTGAAAGAGCCCGCAGTGAGTATTACAATTTCTTACCAGCTATTAGAGGTTATATTGATATCAAAGGTATAAGCTATACAGCTACCGGTGAATCAGTAGCCAAACCGATTTTAAGTACATTTAAAATCAACATGCACCTTTATGCAGGGATGGATCAAGATGTTATTAATGTAGTGAAACTAATAGAATTACTTAATTCAGAAAATATTAGTGAACTTGCTTTTAGAACAGCAAATGAGGCATATATTGCATTAAAAACGAAAGATTATGATAAGCAAGGCAACGTACCAGCCCATTTGGTTACTAAGTTAAACACTATTGCACAGGATATTATCGATAGTACAACAGCAGCCCTAAATTGGAACAACCTTGCTATTACATTAACGGATGATAATTATGCAACCTATTTACTACAACTTACAACGGACTATGCTGCATTATCTACGTATGGGAAAAGTTTAATTAATTCCAAAGCAAAAGCTAAATATGACTTATATATCGCCAAATCAGCTGCATTAGATGTTGTAGCGGAAATTGAGGCTTTAGGCGAAAGCCCTGATGGAACAGCTACTAATACAGCGCGAGCGCATTTTGAAGCATTATCTGATGAAGGAAAAGTTTTTGTTACGAACATTAGTAAACTAGAATTTGCTGAAGCTAATATTGTAACTAAGGAAATTATGGATGATTTGAATGAGATAATTCCTGCAGCACCAGCACTAACTGACTTTGATTATTTAAGAACAAAATATAATGACTTAACAGAAGGTGCCCAAGAAAAAGTATCTTCAGAAGCTATTAAGCGTTTAGAGCTTTATGAAGCAGCGTATGTAGATAATGAAATCAGTAAATTAACAGAAATTTCTACAATAGCGGCAGTGAACGCAGTTAGAAAACTAGTCGAAGAATTAACAGATGGTGCAAGAGGGGAATTAAAGAATCTCCAAAAATTAGAGCAGATTGAAGCAATAATTGTTAACCCTAATGAAAGAATTGCAGCAAAAGCAGTTGACGAAGAAATCCTTCGTCTTTATGAAAAAATTGAAACTGTAACTCGTGAAGAGTTGGATATTTTATTAGACATGTATGTAGCTATAGGTGTTACAGCTCAAGGGTATGTTAAAGAAAAAGCCAATCTTGCCAAGATTAAAGCAGCTGTCGAAGCACGTGAGGCTGATGCGGAGGCAGAAAAAGAACGTATTGATGCGCTGAAGGAAAAAGCAAAGCCAGTAATTAATCTAATTACAGCACTAAGCGACCACAGCACGAAGGAAAAGCTTGCAGAGGTTCGCGCGGCATATGAGGCACTTGATGCTAATGTGAAGCCGTATGTAACGAATTTAGAAAAGTTAGTGGAGCTAGAGAGAAAAATTACGGAAAAAGAAGCCGAGGAACTAGCAAAAGAACAAGCGCTTGTCGTTGAAAATCAAATCAACGCGCTAAGTGATCGTTCAACATTAGAAGAAGTGAAAAAAGTGAAAGCGGCTTACGATGCGCTTTCTGAGCAAGCAAAAGGGCAGGTTTCAGCAAGTGCGGTAAGTAAATTGACAAGCTTATTAGCAAGCAAAGAAACGGAATACAAAGACACACATGAAAAAGCCCAAGCTGAAGCGAAAGTGGTGTTCGACCGCATCGCCAAAATTAAAACGTCAACATCGACAAAAGAATTACAATCGATTCGCCGTGCATATGAGGCACTAACGGATTTAGCGAAAACGTATGTGACAAATATTGCCCGACTTGCCGAATTTGAAGCGTATCAAAAATACCAAGAAACAGTTGTTGCTGCAGCAAAAAAAGAAGCCGCGGCATTTGATGCGTACATGGTAAATTTAAACCGCAACTCGACAACACAAGAAATCGCAAAAGCACGTGCGTATTATAATATGCTATCTGCAGAAGCAAAAAAGCATGCAACAGCGTATTCCAAACTAGTCCACTTAGAAACAATGTGGTCAGACCCGGATTACATTAACTTATATATCAATTATTATCCATATTACACAGAACAAAAGCCTTCTGGTGGTATTGAAGTAACGCCTCCGAAGTTCGATCCATTGTACATTCCTGATGCGGTCGCGACAGTTGACCTAGATCAAGGCGAGTTGTTGATGGATTACCGTAATGGTGGTTACACAGCGACGGTTTTCGAATCGGATGTAGCCAAATTGGACAAGCAAAAATTAATTTTAACTGCTTCATCAAATATCGAGCTGTCCTTGCCAATAAAAGACTTAAAAGCATTAAAAGAAATGCCAGTAACAGTCGCGACAACACTTAGTTATAAATCGGTTACGATTAGCTTTACAGAAGGCTATGCGCCAAAAACATTCTCTGATTTTGTGGAAATCAAAGTGCCAGTTAGTGAGCTTTCTACTACGGAAAGCGCGATGATTTACCGGAAATTAGCGAACGGTACATTAGAGGCAGTTACTTACCAAATACGCAATGATGCATTTATTATTAAGACGAAAACGGGTGGGACATTTGTAGCGGAAGCAAAATCGACAGCTACAGGTGCATCGGGCTACAACGATACGCGATCAAATGCCAATAGCCAGTATATTAATGAGCTTGCGAAACGTAGTATTGTATCAGGTGCAAGTGGATCAAATTATTACCCCAACCAAAATATTACACGCGGCGATTTTGCCATCATGGTTGCGCGTGCGGCGAATTTAACGTCTACATCGTCATCCAACTTGACGGATGTTCGCAACACAGAGAATGCAAATTTAATTCAAGCACTAGTGGATACAAATATTATGGTAGGCATTAATGATAAACGCTTTAATATGAACGGAACTGTAACACGTGAGCAAGCAGCGGTTGTTTTTGCCCGTCTGTTTAGACATTTAAACATGGACGTCGCACTTATGAAAAATGAGCAACAAGCAAGCTTTACCGATATAAAAAATTTATCGTACGAATCTCGCAATAGTATTGCCCTTATGGAGTTGCTTGATATTTTTGAAGGAAATTCAACAAATACCTTTAACCCAAATGACCAATTAACACGTGCACAAATGGCAAAATTGCTATACAAAGCAATGGAAGTTGCGGAATTAATATAACTGCAAAAAACTTATGACAATCAAATTAGATTGGTCATAAGTTTTTTATTTTCCAAACAAAAGTAAAAAAAAAGTAGGGGTTATTTCGGATGCTAAAATATCCGGAGCCCGCTTAAATACTAAAAGAGGCGGAAATTTAGTTTAGATGGTTAATGGTAGGGGTACTTGGGATTATGTTAATGGGTTACGTGAACAATGAGGTAAATTACGCAGAAGCTGCGGTGTTAGCAAACGGCAAGTACTAAAGTATAGGATGTAGCTCAAAACTGTTCGCCACTATATATATATGATAGTGGTGCTTTATTCGTTGTTTTAAGTAAACATACATAAACATAATTGCTGATTGAATGTTTAATGCGAATGGAATTTCCATTTTTACCGTGTTGAATAAGGGAATATTTGTGATTTTTTAACATAATAAAGGTATAATTTAACTAATGGTTTTGGGGGTTTGAAATGAGGCATAAAGTAGAAAAATCACCGATAATCATGTATAATCACTAATGATTGTTTTAGTTGGAACATGATTATTAGTGATTTTATTTTCGGGAATATGATTATTAGTGATTATTTAGGAGGTAATCTATGTTAACCATTCAACAAGCGGCCTTTCAAGTGCTGCAACAGGCGGGAACATCATTAAAATCGCTTGAAATTGCAAGACGTATTCATGAGGCACAGCTTGTTGCCAGCTCGGCGGTCAATCCGGTACAGTCGATTTCGCAAGCACTAGAACGCAATATCCGTATGAACAAGGGGAATATGCCGAAGCTCGCGTTCATTGAAACGGCATTTGGACGAGAAATTACCATTCCTGTGAGCGAGATAATTACACGTGAGCATGTCGAACAGCAAAAAGTACTTCAACAAACGGAGTCTATTACAATTGAATTACCGAAAAGCTTGTTAGATAAGGTGAAGATTTTTCAGCTCGGCACCGGTGTGGAAACGGTCGATGAGGCACTTGCTTTACTCATTCGTAGTGGGCTAGTAAACAACTCATCAAAGCTAATTGAGTCGATTAAAAAAGAGATGGAGAGTTTGTAAAATAGGGAATGGGTAGTGGTAGTGGATTTTTAATAAAAATAGCTGGGAATTTGCGAAATGATCAATTGTTTGGAAAAAGTGATCAATTCCACTCGGAAACCGCTCAATTATCATTACAAAGTGATCAATTATTTTAGGAGTAGGTGTGCCCAAGCTTCCCTAGCACTATCCAACCAGAGAAAAAGGAGTCCTTTACATGAACTATTTATCGATGATTTTCTTTCAGATTGTTGCGCCGATTTTAGTGCTACTTGTTGTGGGAGCGGGTCTGCAAAGAAAGTTCAAGTTTAATTTAAAGGCATTGTCACAGCTTATTACGTACTGTTTTATGCCGGCTGCGGTGTTTGTGAATATTTATGAAACATCAATTGAAATGGCGGTGCTCGGTCAAATAACAATTTTTATTATTCTCTTCATCGGCAGTCAGATGGTGCTGAGTCATTATTTGGCCAAGGTGCTTGGGCTTGATCAGAAGGAATCTGCGGTATTTAAAAATAGCGTCGTGCTTATTAATTCTGGGAATTACGGTATTCCAGTGGCGCAAATGATTTTTGTTACGCAGCCGATTGGGGTGGCGATTCAGGTCATTCTCGTTATTTTTCAAAATGTGACAACGTATACATACGGGCTTTATAATCTGATTTCTTCGACGAAATCAGGGATGGCGATTTTAAAGGATTTTCTTAAAATGCCGATTATTCATGCGCTCATTATTGGGACGATTTTGAACATGCTGAACGTGCCAATACCACAAACTTTTCGTATTCCATTGGATCATATAGCGGACGGTTTTATTGCGGTGGCGCTCATTACGCTGGGGGCTCAGCTGTCTCAAATTGAAATGCGCACGATGTTGAATAAAACAATTTTTGTAAGCTGCTTTACACGCTTAATTATTGGTCCGGCGGTGGCACTGCTCATTATTTATTCACTTGGGTTAGACGGGGTAGTGGCGCAGTCGTTATTCATTGCGAGTGCGTTCCCGACATCGCGTAATAGCTCTAGTCTGGCGTTGGAATATGATGTAGAGTCTGCAACAGCCGCACAAACTGTTCTTTTTTCAACGATAATTAGCTGTTTAACGGTGACTGTTGTGATTTATATGTCTACGCTATTATTTACGTAATAAAGAGAGCCCTCTTGCAAAAAAAATGCACGAGGGCCCGTTTGCTAGATTTTAAATTTATTCAGTTTCTCTTTGGTTGACACTGTAAGGTTACTTAATGATTTGGCAACATTTATAGAATAATGTTTTTGAAGGATGTGCAAATATATTGACAATTTTAAGTAATTTTTAATGATTGAATGACCTATTTAAAATAAAATTCGTGTATATCTGATAAAAATACTTCGAATGTCATTACTTTTGTGGTAATTAAGAAGGGTATAAGGATTTTAATTTCACCAACTTTATTTACAATTAAGTAATTAAATAGATGTGATATTTCTAGAAATCTAATATTGTTAGGTGAAATAACATGTATAATTAAAGTAGTTTTATAATAAGGGTGGGTGGATGAATGAAAAATTCGAATACGGGGTTATTTAAAAGACTTGCGTTAGGTTTTGTCATTGTTACAGCACTATTTGTTTTATCCCTTGGTGTATTAATGTATATTAACACGAAGAAAATTGTAGAAATTGCATATATGGAAGATGCAAAAAATTCAGTGGACTATTTAGTAGAGCAAATTGATGTAGAACGTTTTGAGCAATTAGCGAAACATCCGGCTGAAGGCGATTTATATATAGAATTGCAAGGTGAATTGACGGAATTTTTGGACAAAAACACATTAACGTATATGTATGTGGTTGTTCCTCCAACGAGCGGAGAAGAAGCGATTACCTTGGTGGACGCAGGCGATTTGAATGCGGGTGGAGTCCTTCCTATGGGGGAGCCCATGGCAGGGGTTAACTACAATGAAGTCATTCAAACCTTTAAAAAAGAAGGAGCTTATGTAGAACTGGTCAATACTGAAGAATTCGGTAAATTAATTTCGGCGTATGTGCCGATGAAAAATGCACAAGGTGAGGTTTTTGCGATTTTTGGTATTGATGAAGCCTTTATGACGCTAGATTCAATTCAATCGAAAGCATTGCAAGATACATTGCCATTATTCATTGCGCTTGTCGTTGTATTAAGCATTTTGATTATTTCGGGGCTGGGCTACTATTTATACCAATTACTGAAACCAATTGATGTGATGCGTAGCGCGACGATTAAGCTAGATAAAGGACAAATTAGTGGATCAAATGCATTGATGGACAAGGTGAATTTATCGAGTCAAACTAACATTACTCAATTCGGACATGCGTTTAAGTCCGCGCTGCAATCTATTACAAACATGATTACGAGCTTAAAAGGGATGAGCAAAGATATTTATCAGACGACAAATACGTTAAATGATGTGTCTTCAAATGTTGAGCAATCAACGATGACATTAACAGCGAGCATTGAGCAAATTAGTGTCAGTGTGGAGCAACAGCATGGGCTCGCGCAACAAGCACTGAAGGCTGTTGATGTCATGACAACTGATATTCATAATGTTTCAGATCATGTGGAAAAAGTGGTCAGCAACTTGCAGGAAACAACAACGTTAATTGAACATAGCGCCCACAATGCGAACGATGTATCACAGCGAGTGCATAATATGGCACTAACAGTCGAGAAAACTTCAGCAAATGTACTTATCTTAAGCGATCGTTATTCTTCCATTGAAGAAATGGTTGGCGTGATTCAAGACATTGCTGATCAAACGAACCTTCTTGCATTAAACGCAGCCATTGAAGCAGCCAGAGCAGGTGAGCAAGGAAAAGGCTTCGCTGTTGTAGCGGATGAAGTGAAGAAACTGGCGGAGATGACTAAGGTTTCGGCAGAAGATATTCGAGGTCATATTGGTGAATTTAAACGTGTTACAGAGCAAGTATTACTAGATATGAATACCAGCACACATGAAGTACAGCAAGGAGCAACGTTTGTCCATGCAATTAGCGAGGAGCTGATGAAGGTGCGCGAATCCGCAACGATTGTCATTCAAAATGTAAATGATGTTGCACATTTATCAGAAAAAATTGAGCACACCGCATTACAAGTAAATATGTCTATTCAAGGCTCAAATGCAGCGAATGAAGAAGTTGTCGCTAACACGCAATCTGTTTTACAATCGGCAACTGTTCAGGAGCAAGCCGTCGCGACATTAAAGCTAACGACAAACAATCTACAAACCTATGTGGAACAGCTCGAAACGATAGTAAAAAAATATGATGTATAAAGAAGAAGCAAATTCGGTGCCTATGCCGAATTCGCTTTTTTGTTTGGCGGGGGAGTAATAATAGATACTCCAATGCGCTCTTGAAAAACAAAAAAAGCCACTGCAAGAGGCAGTGGCTAAACGGATATTAATGAGAAAATAAAATTAAGCTTCTACAGATGTTTTTGTGTATGGGTTTGAAAGATCCATACCTTCTAAAGAAAGACCCATTGCTTTTGCAACACCTTCACCATATGCTGGATCAGCTAAGTAGCAGTGTAAGATGTGACGGCGTTTGATAAATTCTTCAACAGAAGCCATATCAGCAGCAGTTGTGTTGAATAGACGTTGTTGCTCATCGGCGTTCATTAAGCGGAATAGTTTACCTGGTTGCTCGAAGTAGTTATTGTCATCTTCACGGAAATCGTGGATGCCAGCGCCACCTTCTAAGTCTAGGTGTGGTTCGGCTAAATCAGTATTGTGCTCCCACTCACCGTAACTGTTTGGCTCATAAGACATAGTTGATCCTAAGTTGCCATCAAAACGCATTGCACCATCGCGGTGGAATGTGCGGAATGGGCATTTTGGTGCGTTTACTGGAAGCATATAATGGTTAACGCCTAAACGGTAACGTTGTGCATCCGCATAAGCAAAGATACGCGCTTGTAACATTTTATCTGGAGAGAAGCTAATACCAGGAACGATGTTAGAAGGAGCGAATGCAGATTGCTCTACTTCAGCAAAATAGTTGTCGGCGTTTTTGTTAAGCTCGAATTCACCAACTGGAATTAGTGGGAAATCACCTTTGTACCAAACTTTTGTTAAATCGAATGGATTGTATGGGTGTTTCTTCGCTTGCTCTTCAGTCATGATTTGAATAGACATTTTCCATTTAGGGAAATCGCCTTTTTCGATCGCTTCATAAAGGTCACGTTGAGAAGATTCGCGGTCATTAGCAATGATTGCGCCAGCTTCTTCACCAGTTAAGTTTTTGATGCCTTGTTGAGACTCAAAGTGGAATTTAACCCAGTGACGTACACCTTCAGCGTTGATGAAGCTATAAGTATGAGAACCGAAACCGTGCATGTTACGGTAACCAGCTGGAATACCACGGTCAGACATTACGATTGTTACTTGGTGTAATGCTTCAGGTAGTAAAGTCCAAAAGTCCCAGTTGCTGTTGGCGTTGTGCATGTTTGTGCGTGGATCGCGTTTAACAACGTGGTTTAAGTCCGTGAAATGTAATGGATCACGGAAGAAGAATACGGGTGTATTGTTACCGACTAAATCCCAGTTACCATCTTCAGTGTAAAATTTCATTGCGAAACCGCGGATATCACGCTCAGCATCAGCAGCACCACGTTCGCCAGCTACTGTTGAGAAACGTGTGAACATAGGTGTTTGTTTACCTACTTCAGCGAAAATTTTTGCAGTTGTATATTTAGTAATGTCATGAGTTACAGTAAAAGTACCAAAAGCACCTGATCCTTTTGCGTGCATACGACGCTCAGGGATTACTTCGCGGTTAAAGTTGGCTAACTTTTCAAGCATCCATACGTCTTGAAGTAAAAGTGGTCCACGTTTACCTGCAGTCATAGAGTCATGGTTGCTTACTACTGGTGCGCCACCAGCTGTTGTGAAACGACGCTGTTTGTCCATTGTCATTTTGTGTGCCTCCTGGAAAATAATTTTGTAAAACTCTTTATAACTAACTATAACAAATCTAAATCATAATTTCTACTACATTGTAATAATTCTTTTTAAGTAATTTTTATATTAGAATATTAATTATCTTAAACAGATTGTCGACCTAATTAAAATAGTTGTTTTTTTTATCCGAAAAGATATATTTCTGCTTATAAAAGCTGATAAACAAGGATTTAGGTCGATTTTCTAGGTAAGTGTAATTTTTTGAAGCAGCAGCGTTCACAGTTGCTAAAAGGGATGTGCTAGAAGGTGAATTTAGTTTCCACTATTACTGTGTTGAAAAAAGGGAGTGCTAAATGAAAATTGCTTATGATAAAAATGTCATAAATTTGTTAGGAATAAACGTCTTTTTTAATAACTTTCTAGGGGAGAGGCGAGATTGTAACGTTTTTCACTTACAATAGAAGCAGAGTATAAAAAGAGAGGAATTAACTATGCAATTAACTCTTACATTTGTTATTTTGGCCGTTACAATTCTGTTGTTTATGACGAATCGAGTACGCGGTGATTTAGTGGCCGTAATGGCACTACTGGCATTTGTCATCTTTGGCATCCTAACACCTGCTGAAGCGCTTGCTGGCTTTTCAAATTCTGTTGTCATTATGATTGCCGCGCTGTTCGTTGTGGGTGCGGGTATTTTGCGAACGGGATTAGCCGGTATGGCGGGAAACTTGCTACTAAAGTGGTCAGGGGATAGCGAGCTGAAATTATTTGTACTGCTACTAATCATCGTTGCGACAGTCGGAGCATTTATGAGTAACACCGGAACCGTCGCACTCATGCTACCAATCGTTGTCAGTATTGCGATGAGCATCAAGGTGAGCCCGTCAAAATTTTTAATACCTCTTTCCTATATTGCGAGCATGTCCGGATTGATGACGCTAATTGCTTCGCCGCCGAACCTAATTGTGAGTCAAATTTTAGTCGATAATGGGTACGCCAAGCTTGGTTTCTTCACCATAACACCGATTGGAATTATTGCGACGATTACAGCCATAATTTATTTAGTGCTTGTGCGCAATACGTTATTACCAAACGAAAAAAATAGTACGCAATCCGATGCCGGCTACAAATTATCCCCGAAACGAATCGTGCGCGAATATCATTTACAGGATAAATTATTCCGCATTATTGTACGTGAGGATTCGGCCATTATAGACCATCCTCTAGCAGATTTAAAGTTACCAGCAACATACCATATTTGCATTATGAAAATTAAACGTGGTGCTATAGAAGGTATTAATTTACTGCCAATGACGTATCAGGAAATGGCGGGTCCAACGAGCATCATTCATTTACATGACGAGCTTTATGTGCAAGGGATACTAGAGGATGTAGAGCGCTTTGCTGCGGATTTTAACCTTCAAATGGAGCCGTTTGAGGACGACGCACAGGAGCTTGTTTCTAAAAAAATTGGAGTTGCCGAAGTACTGCTCACACCGCAGTCCCGTTTAATTGGCGAAACAGTTCGCCAAATCGGTTTCCGAGAAAAATACAATTTAAATATCCTCGGCATTAACCGAAAAGGGGATTATCTACTTGAAAACATGGCACAGCAAAAGCTTCGTTTCGGGGATGCTATATTAGTGCAAGGTGCGTGGGATGAAATTGATTTATTATCAAGTGAAACACAGGATGTCGTCGTTATTGGTCAGCCGCGCGAGCATGCGGGCGTTGTAGCGGCAACCGGGAAAGCCCCGATTGCAGGCGCGATTATGCTACTCATGATTGGTCTTATGGTATTTGAAGTATTCGATGCCGTCATTTCTGTATTAATCGGGGGGGTGCTCATGATTATTACGGGCTGCCTACGCAATATGGACGACGCGTACGGCAAAATGAATTTTGAAAGTATTGTCCTTGTTGCCGCCATGCTTCCAATGGCAACCGCCCTGCAAAAAACAGGTGGGATGGTTATTTTATCGGACGGGATTATTAGTGCGCTCGGCGGCTATGGTCCATACGGCGTCTTAGTCGGGGTCTATTTATTAACGGTCGTGTTCGGACAGTTTGTCAGCAATACCGCAACCGCAGTGCTATTCGCACCAATTGCGATGACCGCCGCTCTCACAATGAACGCTAATCCCTATACATTTATGATCGCCGTTGCTGCTGCGGCCGGAATGGCGTTTGCTACACCAATCGCTTCACCAACGAACTCCCTGGTATTAACAGCGGGCGGCTATAAATTTATGGACTTCGTGAAAGTCGGCGTACCACTTCAAATTATTATGTTCATCGTCATGATGATTGTGGTGCCGTTGTTGTTTCCTTTCTAAAAAAGAGAGCTGTTCTAAAAGGAGAGCACTGAAAAATCCGAAAACAGTATTTTTATGCTTCTGCTTTATTTTATTCGAAAAAGCATTGGTGCGGCGGCGCGAGACTCCTGCGGGAAAAGCGGTACAGGTGAGACCCCGCAGGAGCGTAGCGACGAGGAGGCTCGCCACCGCCCGCGGAAAGCGAGTGCCAGAGCACCAATGACCTATCACTATTTAACATATACATATTAGAATTTTCAGTAGAAATCAACTTTTTTAGTGCCCTCTCGAAAAGTGGAAGCGCCACTCTTGGGACTGCTCTTACTACTAAATAAAGTATGAATATTACAAGGCTTTAAGGTTGTTGGCAGTACCTTTCATTGCAAAAGAGGTGTCTCAAAGTACTTTTGAGACACCTTTCTTTGCTGTTAAGGAAATTATAAAATTTCGCCATGTGGATAACATTCAAATAAGTAAATGCTACGTCTAGGCTAAAGCGCCAGCCCCTCGAGGTCGCTTCGGTCTCTCCTGCGCTTGTCGGGGCTAAGCAGGCGCTATAGCGCTTTTGTTCCTACATTTAATTCAATAAGAGTGCTAGTAAGTTTAAATGTTTTTGCTGTTTAATCCAAAGTTGTTGAGCTTCGTCTAAAGAAATTAGTTTGAAACGAATTTTTGCATAGGGTGGCAATTGAGCGAGCTTTGATAAATCAACGCTTGCAACTTGAGCAATTTTTGGGTAACCACCTGTCGTTTGACGATCGGCCATTAAAATAATTGGCTGCCCGCTAGGCGGTACTTGTACCGTACCGATTGTAACTGCTTCAGATAGCATATTTGTCGGCTGTTGTAAATGTAGGATGGCATCGCTTTCTAGTCGATACCCCATGCGATCGGCATCTTTTGAAATCGTATAGGTAGCTTCTTCAAATAACGAGAGGCTTTTCTCTGTAAAGCTTTCATACTCTGTTCCTTTTAGTACACGAATTGTTACATCGTTTTCGAACAGTTTGAAGTTGGTAACATCAATGGTAGTCGATGGAGCAGTTGTCGACCATTCGGAAATCGGAAGTCTGTCCCCACTTTTTAAAGCGCGCCCGTGATGACCACCGATACGTGCTTTTAAATAAGTGCTTTTACTATTGAGTACATGCTCTACTTGAATGCCCCCTTTAACAGCTAAGTACGAACGTACCCCTTTTTGAGCTGAAGAGAATTTCAATACATCCCCGCATTTCACCATTACCGCTCGCCACATCGGACAAGGCACCCCGTTTAGAAGTGGTGCCATTGAGCCTCCTGTAATTGCAATAGTTGTATCGCAGTGGAATTTTAGTGTGGGTCCAAGTAGCGTCATCTCAAGGGATGCATAATCTTCTTGTTGTAATAGTAGGTTCCCAATTTGATAAGAAATAGTATCCATCGCCCCACTTACAATCACCCCATATTGCTGCAAACCATAGCGTCCTTTATCTTGAACCGTTGTTTGGAGTCCTGGTTTTAGTACCTCAATTGTCATGATTTAGCCCCCCATGTTGAAAATTCCTCTTCTGAAATCGCGACAAATCGAATGCGATCACCGGCCTGTAAATAAGTAGGTGGTAACTGATTTGGCATAAAAAATGGTTGCGGTGTGCGGCCAATAATTTGCCAGCCTCCAGGGGTTTCAACCGGATAAACCCCTGTCTGTTCACCAGCAATTCCTACTGAACCAGCAGGGATGGCTAACCGCGGTATTTCTTTACGAGGTGTCCCGATAGTTGGATTCATCCCACCCATAAATGCAAAACCAGGAGAAAATCCTAACATATGTACTAAACATTCGCTACTAGTATGCAATCGAATAACTTCCTCTTCGGTCATTCCGTTATATTGTGCGACGTAGCTAAGATCTGGACCAAATGCCCCTCCGTATACAACAGGGACCTCAATAAGGCGTCCATCTGTTGAATTGCTTTTGCCTATGTTTTGATGAATCTCTTGTATATACTGCTCAAGAAATTCTGTGATGGATTGTCCGTAGTAAGTACAGGATGCCACTTTTAGTAAATCGAAATGTACACAAATCGATGTATAAGCCGGAACAATTTCGACTAACCACTCTGGCTGAGTAACTTGAAATTTTTGTATAAATTGTTGAATATTTTCATGTATGGATGGTGAAATTTCATCACCAAAACGAATGAATAATGCAGAATCCCCTAAAGGTTGAAATGAAATTGTGTGTGTCAAAATAAGCGCCCCCTCTCGAAATTACAAGAATTATATCACAATTACAAAAAAAGAATACTAAAAGTACTTGTTATTACAGATATTTTAGAATAATGTATTAATATAAATTTTTTTTCATATTTAATAAAAGAAGGGGGGATAAAGTATGACCTTAACAGTAGATTTAAACTGCGATCTAGGAGAAAGCTTTGGGTGCTATACATTAGGGGAACAAAATGAAATTTTAAAATATGTAACCTCCGCAAATATCGCATGTGGTTTTCATGCGGGTGATCCAACTGTGATGCGACAAACTGTGCAGTTGGCGATTGAAAACAATGTGAAAATCGGCGCGCATCCAGGATTACCAGATTTAAATGGTTTTGGACGACGCGAAATGAATATTACGCCGCAAGAAGCTTACGATATGGTTATTTATCAAATAGGTGCATTACAAGGATTTTTAACAGCAGTAGGCGCTGAAATGCAACATGTAAAGCCTCATGGTGCGCTCTATAATATGGCAGCAAAAGATCCGGCACTAGCTAAAGCAATTGCACAAGCAGTATATGATAGTTCGCCAAAGTTAATTTTATTTGGTTTAGCTTCGAGTGAACTAACAAAAGCTAGTGAAGCGCTCGGCTTACAAACGGCACATGAAGTATTTGCCGATCGGACATATCAGCAAGACGGATCATTAACATCGCGTAAGCAGTCCGATGCAATGATTACTGATGATACACAATCGATTGCACAGGTCATCCAAATGGTAAAAGAGGGAACTGTGACGGCTCAGCAAGGTGTGAATGTACCGCTGCGTGCAGATACAATTTGCATTCACGGAGACGGAGAACATGCGGTCGATTTCGCTAAAAAGGTTCAAAGTGGACTTGTAAATGAACAAGTTGAGGTAAAAGCGTTTAGTTAATAACAAGGGGGCATCTTAGAATGGCAGAAGTGAATATGAACAAACAAAAGAAGAGTAATAAAGGGAGAACAAGTGCGTTATTAGGTGCAGCATTCCTAATGGCTACCTCTTCAATTGGTCCAGGATTTTTAACACAAACGACGGTATTTACAAGCCAATTAATGGCAAGTATGGGCTTTGTTATTTTAATCTCCATCATTTTAGATATCGTGGCACAAATGAATGTATGGCGTGTTATCGGGGTTTCGGGTTTGCGCGGTCAGGAAATTGCAAATAAAGTATTTCCAGGTCTTGGCTATGTATTAGCGTTCCTAATTGTTTGTGGAGGATTAGCATTCAACATAGGGAACGTAGCAGGTGCAGGTCTCGGATTAAATACGATGCTCGGCATTGATCCAATTTACGGTGCGATTGTCAGTGCAGCTTTCGCAATTTTCATTTTCTTATTCAAAGAAGCAAGTAAAGTAATGGACCGCGTAGCACAAATTGCTGGGTTCGTTATGATTTTCTTAATGCTTTATGTAGCGTTCACAACAGCACCACCAGTAGGTGAAGCAATTAAACGTACAGTTTGGCCAGAAGAAATCGGATTATTAGCAATTGTTACATTAGTTGGGGGCACAGTAGGTGGTTACATTACCTTTGCAGGTGGTCACCGCTTGGTAGATGCAGGTATTACAGGGATGGAAAATTTACGTCAAATTACGATTAGTTCTGTTTCGGGAATTTTAATTACTGGCGTTATGCGTGTTGCGTTGTTCTTAGCGGTATTAGGAGTTGTATCGAAGGGTTTAACACTAGACCCATCAAATCCAGCTGCATCCGTATTCCAATTAGCTGTTGGTGACATAGGGTATCGAATTTTCGGTGTTATCATGTGGGCAGCAGCTATTACATCTGTTGTTGGCGCTGCGTATACATCGGTATCATTCATTCGCTCATTCCACCCAAAAATCGAGAAGTATCATAACTGGATTACGATTACATTTATCGTCATTTCAACAGTGGTTTTCACGACAATTGGTCAACCAGTGACAACACTAATTATCGTAGGTGCGTTAAACGCAATGATCTTACCGCTTGCGTTAACAATCATGCTAATTGGTGCACATAAAACAAATATCGTTGGTACAGTGTACAAGCATCCAAAAATTTTAACGATTACAGGTGTCATCGTAGTTGTTGTTATGGGTATTTTATGTGTACGTACGGTCTTCACAAATATTTCATCACTGTTCTAATTGAAGGAGGAATAGCATGAACTACGAAAATATGTCACCTAAAGAGCTTCGACAAGCAATCCGTGATGAAATTATCCAATCGCCAACAGCGGGGATGTCAAAAGGTCACACGCAGGCGAACTTAGCAATTTTACCAAAAGAAGATGCGTTTGATTTTTTATTATTTTGTCAGCGCAATCAAAAACCTTGCCCGCTTGTCGATGTACTTGAGCCAGGACAATTTGAAAGCAGTATTGCTCAAGGTTCTGATATTCGAACAGATATCCCAAAATATCGTATTTACAAAAATGGTGAATTTATTGAAGAAGTAAACGATATTACAGCGTACTGGCAAGATGATTTTGTCAGCTTCTTAATTGGCTGTAGTTTCACATTCGAAACGCCCTTATTAGAAAATGGTATTCCAATTCGTCATATTGAAGAAGGATGCAATGTCCCAATGTATAAAACATCGATTGAAACAACACCTGCTGGTAAGTTTTCTGGACCGCTTGTAGTCAGCATGCGTCCTATGACAGCAGAGGATGCGATTCGAGCGGTACAAATTACATCGCGCTATCCGGGTGTACACGGTGCACCGGTTCATATTGGTGACCCTGCACTAATCGGTATTCAAGATGTGCATAAGCCTGATTTTGGGGATGCCGTGACGATTAAAGATGGTGAAGTTCCTGTTTTCTGGGCATGTGGAGTAACACCGCAAGCAGTTGCTATGCAAAGTAAGCCGGCCATTATGATTACACACGCACCGGGACATATGTTTGTCAGTGATCAAAAGGATATTCAATTAAGCGTATTATAAATATGTTGTCTAAAAAAAACCTGTACCGCAAAATTGCGTTGCAGGTTTTTTTTGTGGATATGAAAGTATATCCTTCCCAACTAGATAAGTAAGGACATCAACTCGCCCTGTTATGGGCGAGTTGTGTCTTGTAATCTCTAAAATTAGTCGTAAATACATAAATTTACTATAATAAACGTAATAATTCTTTTTTTAGAAAAAAGATTATTCAAGAGGAAAAGGAGAGGGTCACATGGTTTTTAAAACAAATATTAAAGCACCAACAGGCAATAAACTTACGTGTAAAGGGTGGACACAGGAAGCTGCTATGCGTATGTTGATGAATAATTTAGACCCAGAAGTTGCAGAAAATCCAGATGAGCTTGTGGTATACGGCGGCATTGGCAAAGCAGCGCGTAACTGGGAAAGCTATGAAAAAATTATTGAAACGTTGAAAGTGCTAGAAAACGATGAAACAATGCTTGTGCAATCCGGTAAGCCGGTTGCTGTATTCCGCACACATGAACATGCACCGCGCATCCTCATTGCGAACTCCAACTTAGTACCAGCCTGGGCAAATTGGGACCATTTCTATGAATTAGAAGAACGCAATTTAATGATGTACGGTCAAATGACAGCGGGTAGCTGGATTTATATTGGCGCACAAGGCATTTTACAAGGGACATATTTAAGCTTTGTGGAAGCAGGGAAAAAAGTGTTCGGCTCACCAGACTTACGCGGCAAATTTATTTTAACTGGTGGTATGGGTGGTATGAGTGGTGCGCAGCCTCTTGCAGGAAAAATGGCCGGTGCGGTTATCCTTGTTGTGGAAGTAGACCGTGCGAAAATTGAACGCAAAATGAACGAAGGCTATTGTGATTATGTGTGTGACACTGTGGACGAGGCAATGGAGCTTGTCAATAAACTAACAGCAGCAAAAGAACCCGCATCAATTGGGGTTGTTGGCAACTGTGCGGACGTCAACCGCGAGCTGTTAAACCGCGGAATTACTCCAGATTTCGTGACAGACCAAACGAGTGCGCATGACCCGGTTAACGGCTATATTCCAAATGGCATGACACTTTCAGAAGCACTAGATTTGCGAAAATCAGATGTGAAAACATATGAGCGTCGTGCAAAAGAAACGATGGCTGAGCATGTGGGTACAATGCTAGAGTTCCAAGAGCGTGGAGCTGAAGTGTTCGATTACGGCAATAATATACGTGCTTATGCAAAAGAAATGGGCGTAGAAAATGCCTTTGATTTCCCGGGCTTTGTTCCAGCGTATATCCGACCATTATTCTGCGAGGGGAAAGGACCATTCCGCTGGGCAGCACTATCGGGGGACCCGGAGGATATTTATAAAACAGACGCACTAGCAAAGGAAATGTTTGCAGAAGATGTGAGTCTAGTAAACTGGATCGATATGGCGCAAAAAATGGTGAAGTGGCAAGGCTTACCGGCGCGTATTTGCTGGCTTGGCTACGGTGACCGTCACCGCTTTGCACATAAAGTTAACGAAATGGTTGCAAGCGGCCAACTAAAAGCACCCATCGTATTCGGGCGTGACCATTTAGATTCAGGCTCTGTTGCGTCACCAAATCGCGAAACAGAGGGCATGATGGATGGCTCGGATGCAGTATCAGATTGGCCATTACTCAATGCATTAGTCAATACGGCAGGCGGAGCGAGCTGGGTCAGTATTCATCACGGGGGCGGTGTCGGCATAGGATTCTCGCAGCATTCAGGTCAAGTTCTCGTTGCGGATGGCACACAGCTGGCGGCAGATAAAATTAATCGCGTCCTTATTTCAGATCCAGGGCTTGGCGTTGTTCGTCATGCGGATGCTGGCTATGATATTGCAATCCGCACAGCAAAAGAAAAAGGCGTTCATATGCCGATGCTAAAAGGATGAGTGCGATGACAATTTTAATTATTAACGCAAATGAAATCATTACGCTTAAAAGTGAAGTGAAAGGTCCGCGTATAAAAGAAGCGATGAGTGAGCTAGCCATTCTGAAGGGTGTGAGCGTTCTTTTAGAAGGTGACCGCATTGCCAGGATAGCTCCACTTGCAGACATTGAAGCGGAATGCCCAGAGTTAGTTGAACAGGCACAGGTCATTGATGCGACGGGTAAAATTGTGATGCCAGGGCTTGTTGATTGTCATACGCATTTAGTGCACGGCGGGACGCGGGAGCATGAGTTGAACATGCGCTTATCTGGTTTAACGTATATGGAAATTATGAACGCGGGTGGCGGCATTCACTACACCACAACGAAAACCCGCGAGGCGAGCTATGAAAAGCTGTACGAGAAAACATATGCGCATTTGAACGATTTTCTGCGCTACGGTGTGACAACAGTCGAAGCAAAATCCGGCTACGGCCTAGATTGGCAAACAGAGCGCAAGCAGCTAGAGGTGGCCAAAACTTTGCATAAAAATCATCACGTTGATATTGTTTCTACGTTTATGGGCGCTCATGCCGTTCCGAAAGAATACAAAGACAATGAAGATGCATTCGTGGATTTAGTTGTGGAGGAAATGTTGCCTAAAGTGGCGGAGCTAGGTCTTGCTGAATTTAATGATGTATTTTGTGAGCACGGCGTTTTTACACCGGAACAGTCGCGCCGCATTTTAGTTGCAGGCAAAAGACTTGGTTTAACACCCAAAATTCATGCAGATGAAATTGAGCCGTATGAAGGGGCAGAGTTAGCTGTAGAAGTGGGTGCTATTTCTGCAGAGCATTTACTTGTGGCATCTGATAAGGGCATTAAAGCAATGGCGAAAGCTGGAACAATTGCTGTGTTACTACCAGGAACCGCTTTCTTTTTACGCGCACCGTTTGCAAGAGGCCGTTTAATGGTCGATTCAGGCGTGCCTGTTGCCGTTTCAACGGACTTTAACCCAGGATCTTCGCCGACAATTAGCGTACCGTTCATACAAAATTTAGCGTGCATGAATATGGGCATGACAATGGAAGAAGTACTATGTGCCACAACAATTAATGCCGCTTACGCAATTAACCGCGGCGACGAAATTGGTTCGCTTGAGGTAGGGAAAAAAGCAGATATTCTTCTATTAAATGTACCGAACTATAAGCAACTGCAATATTTTTACGGCATGAATCATACAGACACCGTCATTAAAGCAGGCAAAGTTGTCGTGAGAGGTGGCATATTACTATGAGTGATTTTCTCGTAAAGCCTGCTACAACCTGGAACCGCGTGGAAGGGCAAGATCTAAAAGTGAAGGACTGGATTGTGCCAAGCTGGGAAGTGTCTGCGGCAACATGGGACGTGGTCATTACCGGCGTCCCACTTTCTCGTTCATCGATTAGTGCATCGGCCGCTTCGGAATTCCCGGAAGCATTTAGACGTAGTTGGTCGCTGTTTTCAACTTATTATTTTGATGAACATGTGGATTTCCGCTCACTTCGTGTAGCCGATTTAGGTGATGTGAAAATGCACGGTACCGATATTGTTCGATGCCATGCCAATATTGAAGCCGCCATGGTGGACGTGCTAAAGGCGCATCCCGATAGCTGTTATGTCAGTATTGGCGGCGATCATTCGATTACAGCGCCGGTTATTCGCGCGTTAGCTATGGAAACGGGTAAGCGTATCGGAATTTTGCAATTTGATACCCATTTAGATTTACGAGACGTCCAGGAGCATGGCCCGTCAAACGGCACGCCGATTCGTCAGCTTCTGGATGGGGGCATTGTGCGCGGTGAGGACGTGTACAACATTGGACTTCATGGTTTTTATAACGCACCAACCCTCATTGAGGCAGCGCGTCATTATGGAGTGAATATGATTTCATTGAAAGAATGTCGCCGCAATGGTGCAACGCGGCAAATTGCCGATGTAATGGCAGCGCTAGGTGAAAAAGTAGATTTTGTTTATGTCACAGTGGATATGGATGTGCTCGACATCGCATATGCACCGGGCGTTCCGGCATCCACTCCAGGCGGTATGCGCACCGATGAATTATTTGATCTTTTATTTGAGGTCGGCAAGTACGACTTTGTGCGCGCGGTGGACTTTGTGTGCATCGACCCACACCGAGATACTCAGGCGCAGACGACCGTAAAAGCCGTAACATACGCGTTTTTAACGATGATGGTTTCGAGGTATATACACTTATAATGAGGAAAGCTGCTGAATAATATTTTCAGTAGCTTTTTTTGTTGTGTTGATATAGTTTACTAATTCCTGCACAATTAATTAAAAGTATAGAGATTGGGGATACTCAAAATGGATCCATCAACACTAATTACAATGTTTTTCTTGGGGATTTTATTACTTATTATCCTTGCGATTGTATCGTATATATTTCGAAAGAATAAAAGAATCGCATTCAGTAGTGCAGCTTTTCTAGGTACTACCTACATACTTTTCTTTGCGTTACAGCCGATTGTTGAACGGCATGAACATGCAAATCGCTATGACACCTTAACGAGTTATTTGCAAAAAACATACCCCACATTGGAGTTTGAAATCCAGTCTAAAACATTAGAAGAAGGAATGTACCCATACGAATATTTCGTTTACGCAAACGATTATCGTTATCGTGGAGAAATATTTCGGGTTGATAGCGACGGAATAATCCATCAAAACTCTTACACGACGGAAAGTTATGCTGGCTATGATGAATTAGACACCCTTATCCAAATGCATGCAGCGAGTGAACCGTTTGATTATCTTTTAAACGTACCTGAATATAAACGAATCGCCTCTTATGAACAGGATGATTTTATTGCTTATGCGGTGGAAATGAATGGTGAAATAATGCTTTGGATAGTTGAAATTATCGACGGTCAATACTTTTTAGCGCAGGGCCTTACTGCGGATAATGGCAACAACTACATCAAAACGACTGTATCCACGAATCACGCCACACGGTATTCCGTTTTGTTGACTTTACCAGGTTTTGATGAAAATTCGTGGCAACAAGATTACGAAGCGGATCTTAATTTCACCCAACCGCCACCAAGTATATATGTTGTGGAATAAATATTCATTCTTATTGCAAATAACGTTGGAAATCAATTTCTCTCTACCTTAATGAAGCTCTAGTTATGTTTACTTTTCTTTTTCCTTTCTGTTGGTATAGGCTTATGAATAGATATTTAGGGAGTAGGTGATTTTTATGCGAACGATTTTAGTTGTCGATGATGATCTTCATATTTTGGAGTTAGTACGCTTACATTTAGTTTCTTGGAGTTATAAGGTGTTGACCGCAAATTCTGGTAAAGTGGCCTTAGCATTAATGGATGAGTCGATTGATTTAGCAATCGTGGATATGATGATGCCGGAATTAGATGGCTTGCAATTAACAACGGAATTAAAATCAGAGTGGGATTTACCGGTATTAATGCTGACGGCTAAAGGGGAATTAGATGATAAGCGAGAAGGGTTTATGGTAGGTGTTGATGATTACGTTGTAAAGCCGTTTGAACCTGAGGAGCTGTTATTTCGTGTACAGGCGATTTTGAGACGGTATGATAAACCAACAGAGCTGAAGATTGAGGTGGGAGATTTAAAGATTGATCGGAAAACGATGCAAATTGTTAAAGGTCAGATGAAATTACTTCTACCATTAAAGGAGTTTGAGTTACTCGCGATATTAGGGTCAAGACCAGGACAGGTTTTCGAACGAGGTTATTTAATGGAACAAGTATGGGGGTTTGAATATGAAAGGGATGAGACACTTAATACACATATTAAGCGTGTTCGAGAGCGTCTCTCTGCTTTACAGTCATCTGTTCAAATTCAAACAGTACGCGGGGTAGGATATCGATTAGAGGTTAAAGTATGAAAATAAAATCCTCTTTATATATAAAATATATTGTTGTTGCATTGTTTATCATGTTAATCAGCTCGATTATTGGATTTTTAGCAACGAATATGTATTACCATCGTATTGTGAAAGAGCAAAATGATTTAAAAAATGTCTCTATTGTAAGTGAAATGGCAGATTATATTACAAATCATTCGGAGCTCAATTTGCAGGAGCATCTAACAATGCTGGGGGATATGGGGTATCAGATCTATATAGTGAGTGAAAATGGGGATTCCAGTTTTTATGGTGGCGATTTTCGTTTAAAAGAGTTAGATAACCAAATAATTGAAGGTGTACTAGCTGGCGAGATTTTTCATGGTATGAGGGATTATCCAAGGCAGCTCTTTATTACAGGTTTTTTTGCGAATGATTTGCAAAACACAGCAGGAGTTTCTTTTTCATTTAAAGGTGTTCAATATGCGATGTTTATTCGACCGAATATTAGTTTCTTGTTTAGTGAAGCGCACATCCTCCTTGGAGGGGTTACGGTATTAGTGGCGATTATTAGTCTGCTTGCAATTTTAGTATCTGCATGGTATTTAGTTCGTCCGATTAAGGCATTAATAGTGGGGACTACTCGTATTGCTGCTGAAGACTATGATATAAGTATTCAAGTTAATCGTTCAGATGAGCTGGGTGCACTGGCGCATAGCTTTAATAAGATGGCGAAGCAACTTCAGGTGAATGAAGAGATACGTAAAACCTTTATTCGAAATGTGTCACATGATTTCCAATCTCCTTTACAAAATATTAGCGGATATGCATCTTTATTAAAAAATGAAAAGCTAGATATAGCCAGTCGTGAGCACTATGCTTCGATCATTGAAATTGAAACATTACGTTTATCTAGTTTAACAAAGCAACTATTATTATTAACTTCGCTCGATCAGTCGGCTACGCATGTCAAAAAGCAACCTGTCGTACTAAATGAGCAAATAGAAAACGCTGTCATGAAATACCAGTGGCTTCTTGAAAAAGAGGAGATTTCGATATGGCTTGATTTAGATGACATATCGGTTATGGGAGATGAGACGTTATTAGAGAATGTATGGGAAAACCTATTGACGAATGCCGTTAAATATAATAAAACTGGTGGCGAAATTCGATTATCCATTAAAACGAAACAAGATTATGTTGAAATAGTATTTGAGGATACTGGAATTGGGATTGCTGAAGAAGATTTATTACATGTATTTGAGCGATTTTATCGAGTAGATGCATCGCGTGCGACAAAAGGTACAGGGTTAGGTTTATCCATTGTAAAAGAAATTGTTACGCTTCATCATGGAGACGTACAAATAACAAGTAGACTTGGTCAGGGAACAAAAGTAATGGTGATGTTACCAAATTCGCCTCCCGTAGTTTAGATTGAGTTTAGATTTGTTTCATATACTGCCTTTATACAAAAGTATGGAGGTATTTTTTATGGAGAAAATTTGGAGTATTCGCCTTATTCGTTTGGCGGCTATCTTTGGTTTGTTAGGGGCAGTATTAGGTTCTGATATGTCGGGTTCAGGAAATTATCAATTTAAAGCAATTCACGCGCATATGTTAGTAGTTGGTTGGCTATCGGTATTTGCTTGGGGACTATTTTATAAAGTATATAAAGTAAAGATGAAAAAGCTTGTATCCTTCCATGGATGGACTGTTGTAATCGGCTCTATTGGTCTAACAGTGGGGATGCTTTTTTACAATATCAATCCATTTAACTTTAGTGAAGTAATAACACTTATTACGTTCATTGTCGGAGGCACTGTGTTACTGGTGAGCTTTGTGTTATTCATTGCCATCACGTTTTTATTAGAAAAGAGCGAGGCATAACGCGAATTGGTTGAAAGAGATAAAATTATGGCTAGGTAGTGTAGTTACCTAATTAGTTGTAACGAGTATTCAATTTGTTGTAGCGATCACATTAAAAGAACAAGCATCGTTAGTTACAAATATCAGTTTCCCACACAATGTACAATCAGTCGAAGGAGAGAAACTAGTTGGTATGTACTTCCCTTCAGATAAAGAAATACCTTTATTTGTCGTATTCTTCAAGGAGACGGCATGCATAAGACTAGTAGATTAAATTGATGTGATGCATTTCGGACTGGTGAAGCTTAAGCGTTTGGGCGAATTCATTTAACATCATTCTCTCAAAATATCCCTAAATTACTAGGCTTGATTCTACTTATTGTAGAGCCAAGCCTATTTTTATTTCCGATTAACTAAGTAAAGCCTAGTTAAAAGACAGCTCACCAGTCCAGGTTGACATACCTTCTGAAACATTCACAACTTTGTAGTCATTGGAGAAAAGGAGCGCGCTTGCTTGTTGGGAGCGATTACCGCTTTGGCAAATGACGAGATAAGGTTGTTCCTGATCGAGCTCGGTAAAATCAGTAGTCGTTAAGGAGGATAACGGTTTGTTTTGTGCGTTTGGAATATGACCTGCGTCAAATTCACTTGGCTCTCGCACATCTAACACAATATATCCTTGCTCTACGTAGTTTTCGATTTCACTAAGAGAAATCGTTTGAAAGGCTTCTTCCGATTGAGCGCAGCCCGTTAAAAATAGGAGTAGTGATAAAGCGATAATTAGGTTTTTCAAAAAAACACTTCCTTTCGAGATTTTTATGTTGACGTTTTACCCATGGGGGTATAATATGATGAGTGTAAGCAAGTTGTCAATGACTTGTGAATAAAGGAGTAAAAGAATATGAACTATGATGCAAAAGTGACGAATCGCTTAAAACGTATTGAGGGTCAACTACGTGCAGTCCTTCGCATGATGGAAGAAGATAAGGATTGTAAAGAGGTTATCACCCAGTTAAGCGCAATACGTTCAGGTGTCGATCGCACAATTGGTGTAATTGTAACAGACAATTTGCTCGAATGTATTAAAGAAGCAGATGGGGACGACCAGAAGATGAATCAAGTGGTTCAAGAAGCAATTAATTTAGTCGTGAAAAGTCGATAAGGCTTGCGACTATTTATTTTTAATTAAAATAATACCCATGCAGGTATAAAGGAGTTTGAAATGGAAAAGAAAAGAACAACGATTGTATTATTTAGTGGTGATTATGATAAGGCGATGGCAGCTTACATTATCGCAAATGGTGCAGCGGCATATGATCATGAGGTAACCATTTTTCATACGTTTTGGGGAATCAACGCATTACGTAAACAAGAGCAAGTACAAGTGAAAAAAGGCTTCCTAGAAAAAATGTTCGGTAAAATGATGCCTCGCGGTGCAGAACAGCTTGGCCTATCAAAAATGCAAATGATGGGCATGGGTCCGAAAATGATTAAGCATGTCATGAACAAGCA
The DNA here is from genome assembly GCF_038003525.1 of Solibacillus sp. FSL H8-0538. Classification (NCBI taxonomy): domain Bacteria; kingdom Bacillati; phylum Bacillota; class Bacilli; order Caryophanales; family Caryophanaceae; genus Solibacillus; species Solibacillus sp. FSL H8-0538. Next base: position 239,948 of record NZ_JBBOPI010000001.1, read on the forward strand.
TAATGCATTAACTTTAACACAGCTTATTGAAATGGCGCAGGAACAAGAAATTAAACTCGTTTCATGTACGATGACAATGGATTTACTTGGCCTTCAACAAGAAGAGTTACTAGACGGAGTTGAATACGCTGGCGTAGCTGCTTACTTAGCAGATGCGGAAAATGGTAACGTTAACTTATTCATATAAGGAGGACACTATGGAAACAGCAATCGTAATTGCGCTAGTCGCAGCATTCATCATTTGGCGCATGAAGCCATCAAAAGGAGTAAATCCTATTTCGACTGCACAACTAAAAAACGTTTTAAATGATAAAGATAAAGTATTTGTAGATGTTCGAACGCCAGGCGAATTCAAAGGGCGCAATATTAAGCAGTTTAAAAACATCCCCCTTGGCTCAGATTTTTCAAAGCTACCAAAGGATAAAGAAATTGTTGTTATTTGCCAAAGTGGTATGCGATCAAGTCAAGCGTGTAAACAATTAAAAAAATTGGGTTATGAAAAAGTGACAAATGTCCGTGGCGGCATGAGCGCGTATTAAAAGGAGAGAACATCATGAAGGAAGTTTCAACAACTGAAGTACAACAACGTCTTGAAAACGGCGAACAATTAAATTTAATTGATGTACGTGAAGTGGCTGAAGTGCAAGCGGGTCATATTCCAGGTATCACGAATATTCCACTAGGCTTAATCGAGTTCCGACTGCACGAATTAGATAAAAACAAACCATATACTATGGTTTGTCGCTCAGGCGGTCGTAGCGGTCAAGCAACAGCATTTCTACAAAGCCAAGGCTTCGACGCAACAAATATGGTTGGCGGTATGCTTGCTTGGGAAGGCGACGTACAGTAAGTCTATATTTTTTTGAATAAAATAATACCCTATACGGTATGGAGGTAAATACATGTTACAATCAGATGTTCAACTGGATGCAAAGGGGTTAGCTTGCCCGATGCCAATCGTGAAAACAAAAAAAGCAATGAATGACTTAGCAGATGGTCAAATTCTTGAAGTGCAAGCAACGGATAAAGGTTCAAAAGCAGATTTAGCTGCATGGGCAAGTACAGTGGGTCATCAATATATTGGCACAACAGAAGATGGGAATGTTCTATATCACTACATTCGTAAATGCGCGAATGATACACATGCGGAAAAAGTGTTTGAACAAACGATTGCTAATGAAGAAATTGCTGAACGCTTAGCGAAAGGTGGTTTACTTTTAGACGTTCGTGAAGCAGCAGAATTCGCTTTTGGTCATATTGAAGGTGCAAAATCGATTCCGATGGGTGATTTAGATGCACGGCTAGCAGAACTGAATAAAGAACAAGAAATCTATGTGGTTTGCCGCACAGGTAATCGTAGTGATTTAGCAGCACAAAAGCTAGCAAATGCTGGATTTACAAACATATATAACGTCCTACCCGGCATGACTGCATGGTCTGGCGAATTAACTAAACACGTATAATTTAAAACAATCGGAGGCAACAAGTATGTCTAATAAAGTAGCAATTATCGCAAGTAACGGTGGGGTATTTGACGCTTATAAAGTATTCAATATCGCAACGGCCGCAGCCGCTTCAGAAAAGGAAGTAGCAATCTTCTTCACATTTGAAGGCTTAAACTTAATTCACAAACAAGCAATGCAAGCATTACCAATGCCTGAAGGAAAAGAATTCATGGCTGAAGGTTTCGCGAAAGCAAACGTACCTGCAATTCCTCAATTAGTGGAAATGGCACAAGAATTAGGTGTGAAATTCATCGGTTGTCAAATGACAATGGACGTAATGGGCCTAACTACAGAGGATTTTGTAGATGGTATTGAAGTAGGTGGCGCTGTCACATTCTTGGAGTTTGCAAAAGATGCAGCGCCAACATTAACATTCTAATTTTTTTTCAAAATGTAAGTAAATGCAGTAGGAGAATTTCCTACTGCATAAAAAATCAAAAAAATAATACCTATGGGGGTAATTTTGTATGGCAATTAGCAAATGGACAGCAGCAGACGTTGCTCGTAAAGTAATCGACAATAAAGAATTATTCATTTTAGACGTACGTAATGCAGATGCATTTGAAGATTGGAAAATTGAAGGACATCAATTCCAGTACTTAAACATTCCGTACTTTGAATTACTTGATGGCGTAGAAGAAATTCTACCAAAAATCCCTACAGATAAAGACATATTAGTGGTCTGTGCTAAAGAAGGCTCATCAATTATGGTCGCAGAAATGCTTTCAGACGAGGGTCGTGAAGTTGGGTACCTTGCTGGTGGGATGAAATCTTGGAGCATGTACTTGGAGCCAATTAAAGTAGGGAACTTACCAGGTGGGGGAGAATTATACCAATTCGTACGTTTAGGTAAAGGTTGTCTTTCGTACATGGCGATTTCAGAAGGTGAGGCAGCACTCATTGATGCGGTTCGTTTCACAGAAGTATTCACAAACTTTGCGAAAGAAAAAGGCGTGGAAATTAAGCATGTATTTGATACACATTTACACGCAGATCATATTTCAGGTGGTCGTCACATTGCAGCAGCAACTGGGGCAACGTATTACTTACCAAAAGAAGATGCAGAAGAGGTTGTATTTGACTACACAGAACTTGCAGACGGTTTAACCGTTCAACTAGGCGCTTCTAAAATCGATGTCGGTGCTCTTTATTCACCAGGTCACACAATTGGTTCAACATCCTTTGTTATTGACGGCAAGTATTTATTAACAGGGGATATTCTTTTCATCGATTCCATTGGACGTCCGGACTTAGCTGGTCTTGCAAGTGACTGGGTTGGGGATTTACGTGAAACACTTTATAGCCGTTACCGCGAGCTTGCAGAAGATTTAATCGTTCTTCCTGCACACTTCATGATCATCGAAGAATTAAACGAAGATGGTACAGTGGCAAAACGTTTAGGTGATCTGTTAAAAGAAAACCACGGTCTAAATATCGAAGACGAAGAAGAATTCCGTTCACTTGTAACAGAAAACTTACCGCCACAGCCAAATGCATACCAAGAAATCCGTCAAGTAAACATGGGGAAAATTTCTCCAGATAATGATGAGCAGACGGAGATGGAGATTGGGCCGAACCGCTGTGCAGTACGCTAGTTAATTAATTGGCGGATAAATTCCTAAGTTTGGCGGATAACTCAATCAATCTGGCGGATATATTCCTAAAACGCGCGGATATATTACAAAATCTAGCGGATATCCCGACCCTAGACCCAGACACAAAAAACAAACATCAAAAGGAGAACAATCAAATGAACATTACAAAAACGTTAGATGCAAAAGGCTTAGCTTGCCCAATGCCAATCGTGAAAACAAAAAAAGCAATCGATACAATTAACTCAGGTGAAATACTGGAAGTTTTAGTAACTGATAAAGGTGCTTTAAATGACTTTAAAGCTTGGGCAAAGGCTGGCGGTCACGAAATTGTAGAACAAAAAGAAGATGCAGGTGTACTTAGCTTCTTTATCGAAAAAGCGTAACACGTAAAAAACGGGTACTCGAGCAATCGATGCTCGTTTTTTAAGATAGGAAAGTATTACTTTTTAAGATGTCTAGGCATTTGCGCCGCATGCTCGAGGTCGCTTCTACGCCTACCTACGTGTGCAAGCACACTTCTCAGGAGGCTCCAGCGCTTGTCGCATACAAACAGGCGCGAATGTGCTTTTCTTAACTAGAAAGAAGGAAAAAAAATGAGTTTATCATTCATCATTGTCTTACTACTAATTGGCTTTGTTGGCTCGTTTATTTCTGGCATGCTCGGCATTGGTGGGGCGATTATTAAGTTCCCGATGCTGTTATATATTCCGGCTTTACTTGGCCTCACAACATTTACTTCTCATCAGGTAGCAGGCATTAGTGCGGTTGAAATTATGGTGACGTCGATTGCCGGTGTATGGGCATATCGCAAAGGTGGTTATTTAAATAAGTCGCTCATTTTAACGATGGGGCTTTCGGTGTTAGCAGGGAGCTTACTTGGTAGTCTTGGTTCAAATGATTTGTCAGCAGAAAGTATTAATATTGTGTACGGCGTCTTTGCATTACTGGCAGCCATTATGATGTTTATCCCGCGTAAACAACTTGAAGATGTCCCAGCAGAGCAAGTTCACTTCAATAAACTACTAGCGGTTAGCTTAGCATTTATCGTCGGAATCGGCTCTGGCATTGTAGGAGCAGGCGGTGGCTTTATTTTAGTACCCATTATGCTCGTCATTTTACGTATTCCAACGCGCATGACAATTGCTTCGAGTTTAGCGATTACGTTTATTTCATCCATTGGCGGTTCAATTGGGAAAATTGCAACGGGTCAAGTAGAATGGGGACCCGTACTAGTATTAATCGTTGCTAGTGTAATCGCAGCGCCACTTGGGGCAAAAGCAGCAAAAGTGATGAATACAAAAGTTTTACAAATAATTTTAGCTGTTCTAATCGGTATAACGGCTGTAAAAATTTGGGTAGATATTTTACTATAAACGAAGGGGTGTCTTGAGTGAAGAAAATTCTAGTAGTAGGTGGCGTAGCAGGTGGAGCATCTGCAGCAGCGCGTATTCGTCGTATTGATGAACAAGCAGAAATAATTATGTTTGAAAAAGGGCCACATGTGTCGTTTTCAAATTGTTCACTCCCGTATCATTTAAGTAGTATCGTGGAAAATAGTAGCCGCTTAGTGTTAATGGATCCCGTCGCGTTTAAAACGAAATACAATATAGATGCTCGAACGAATGCCGAAGTTGTATGTATTAACCGTCAAGAAAAAACGGTAACCGTTCTTAATCATTTAACAAACGAACAATACAATGAACACTATGATGAATTAATTTTATCTCCAGGTGCAAGTCCGATTGTCCCGAATATTGAAGGGGTCAACTTACCACATGTCTTTACTGTGCGTAATGTAGTTGATATTGAAAAACTACAAGCGGCGATTACGACGAAGGATGCGCAAAACATTGCTGTTATCGGCGGTGGCTTTATCGGGGTAGAAGTTGCCGAAAACCTACGTTTAGCAGGGCGCAACGTTTCTCTTGTAGAATTTGCGCCGCAAGTATTAACACCTTTTGATGAAGACATGGTACAAATTTTACACAAGGAAATGCTGGATCACGAAGTAAACCTCATTGTTGGAGACGGCTTAGCGAAAGTGGAGGACACGCAAATTACGTTAAACTCAGGTACAACAGTAGCGGCGGATATTGTCGTTCTTGCGATTGGTGTGCGCCCAGAAACGAGCTTAGCGCGCGAGGTTGGTCTTGAAATTGGTGAGCTTGGTGGCATTAAAGTAAATCAGCATTACCAAACAAATGACCGTCATATCTATGCGGTTGGTGATGCAATCGAAGTGTATCACCGTCTTATGCATAAACCGACACGTCTAGCACTTGCTGGCCCAGCACAACGTCAAGCACGCGCAGTGGCGGACCATATTTACGGCATCCCACATCAAAATAAAGGGGTTATTGGTTCTTCAAGTATTCAGGTGTTTGATTATGCAGCAGCATCAACGGGCTTAAATGAACGTACAGCCAAACAAATCGGCATGGCAGTGGATTCGGTGTACGTTATTGCACTGGATAAAGTAGGATTAATGCCATCAAGTAATCCGCTTCATTTTAAATTAGTATTTGAAGTGCCAACAGGGCGTATTGTTGGGGCGCAAGCGATTGGGAAGGGCAATGCAGATAAACGTATTGATGTCATCGCGACACTTATTTCGATGAATGGTACGTTAGAGGATTTAAAAGAGCTTGAACTTTCGTATTCACCGATGTTTAGTACGGCAAAAGACGTGGTGAACTTAGCCGCACTTGTGGCACTCAATGTACTATATGGCCGTTTCAAACAAGTTCATGTATCAGAAGTACGCGCACTTGTTGAAGCAGACGCCATGATGATCGATGTACGTGAAGAAAATGAATTTGCGAACGGTCATATTGACGGGGCAAAAAACATTCCATTAAGCCAACTGCGTGAGCGTATGAATGAAATTCCGCGTGACGTACCGGTTTATGTACATTGTCGTTCTGCACAACGTAGCTATAATGCTGTCATGGCACTAGAAAACAATGGGTATGACAATGTGTGGAATGTGTCTGGTTCATTCCTTGGCATTTGCTTATACGAATATTTCACAGACGTAAAAACAGGTCGTAAACCAATTGTGACAAGTTATAATTTTAAATAACAGTTGCGCAGGATATGTAACCGTATCCTGCGTTTTTACATAGAACGGGGGAACTATATGGCATCCTTTTCAATTGGATCACTTACAATACCAACTATATGGGCAAGTGTCCTTTTGGCATACATGGTAACGAAATTAATCAATGAACGGATTTTGCATCAGAAAAATGACTGGCTAGGAGATTTTCTGTTTCTTTACATCGTCATTTGGAAACTGAGCTATATTGTAACGGATTGGGCTCAATTCATCCGAGCTCCTCTTTCGCTGTTATATTTTGATGGGGGCATTTTAGGGCATGTTTTAGCAGTAATCGTCGTAACGATCCAACTTTATCGGAAACGTAAAGTAAAACAATCAGAAGGTACAGCGGTTTTCGTGACGTGGTTCAGCTTTTACTTAGTGATGCTATTCAGCTATTTGTTGCTACAAGGAAATGTAGTAGAGGGTTTGGTCCTCGTTGGGCTATGGCTACTATTGTGGAAATCACAGAAAACAATGTCCATTATACTTGCGGTAGTCACGATTTCAAGTTGGTTTGTTTTCGGACAGGCAATAGGCAGCTTCACTTTCTTATGGGGGTTTGTCGTATTGGTGCTAGGTACAGCTCAATCTCACCTCGTTAAACAGTCAATCGGGAAGGCCATCATTGTTAGTATGGTGATGCTAGTCATCATCAATGTTGTAGAAAAGCCTATACGGGAAACAACAACGGACGGTAAAGCACCTTTATTTACTGCCACGACGTTAACGGATGAAGCATGGACGTTAGCCGATTATAAAGGAAAGACGGTCATCCTAAATTTTTGGGCGAGCTGGTGTCCACCCTGCAAAGCAGAAATCCCCCAATTACAGTCTTTTCATGAGGAAATACCAGAGGATATCGTGTTACTTGGCGTGAATTTAACACATAAAGAGCAAGATGAAGGCACGGTTCGCTCGTTCGTGAAAGGGAAAATGGATTTCCCGATTATTCTAGACCCGACAGGCGAAATTAGTAAGCGTTACGGCGTTGTTACAATTCCGACGACGGTCATTATTAACCCAATAGGCGAAATCATCTATGAACATACCGGACCGGTGAATCGCAAGCAACTTGAAAAATTAGTACAGGAAGCGAGGGAGATTGGGAGATAAAGCGTGGACGAAGGAGTTCGATTGCTAGTTTGTAGCTCCAGGAACCTTGTAATGGAGGGGAAAGTTAACACAGACTTCTTTTTTGAGACAAGGTTTCATCTTGAAACGCATAGTGAGGAGCAGTGTGCCCCTCATGACGACAGGTTTCTGAGACATGAACACGACGCCTCATCGAAATGACTTGTAATACTGGAGCGGGGCTGATAAATAGAGTTGAGACCGTTGTCAAAGTTGAATTTCAACCTTCCGATTGGGGCACCCAACTACAACTTACGCATGCTTTTCAGATGAGGAATCAAAAAACTGGCATGAACAGTCATGACCGTTTGTACTCAAACAGCTAAACATACGTATGATGAGACGTTGCTACAGAATGAATTCTTCAATTAACAAAGTGACCTCTTATTTGTACAGGAAAACCTGCAAGCTATCTTTTAAGTCGATTGTCGCTAATAGGACACCTTTAATGTCTACGTTATATGTTGACTGGATTTTATTTTTTAGCCACTCCTCATTAAACTTAGTATTGTTTAACTCATGGTAATCAATTTTCCCCTCTCTAATGAGAACAATAGGAAGAGAAAAAGGTTCAGGTGCTATCTTCATATCTGTTCGCGTTGGTGTTTGATGTTGTGGGTATAAAAAACTTGAAATAGATCCGTCTGCTTCCCATAATGCGAGCGCAATTTTTTGAACATCTTCTACCTTTTCTTTTCTTAATTCCGATATTAAAAAATCGACAGAAATTCTTGCCTTTCGTAAGTTTGCCGAAACAATCTCTCCATTTTTAATAAGTGGAATTGGAGGGGGCTCTATTAAACGTCGAAACGAAACCCATTTAAGGCTTAAGAGTACAACGACTGTATATAAAATAACTAAGGCGGACATGGTAATCATGGAACCCTTCATTCCTAAATTTTCATCTGACAAAGGATGGGCGATGATATTACCAATAGATATTGCCATAGCATAATCGAGTAATCTCAGTTGAGAAATAGAACGCCGCCCCAGAATTTTCGCCGCGAAGAGTAAAAAGAAAAAAGCGATAATTGCTCTTAGAATCCATTGAATTGTGGTAAGTGTTTCTTGTCCATGAAAGAAATCCACCATGACACGTCCTTTGCCCAAAAATGTTGTTATTTTATTGTCTCCAGTAACACCATTTTTATGTGAGCAGTGGGATTATGTCAGAGCGCAATTTAATTACAAAAAAGCGGTAATCGTAGGTGCACTTATAGATGAAATATTTCTCAATGGCAACATCTTGTTTTACATAGTGCGTGCCATCCGTGCATCGAGATTAATGAGTGTGTTGACACAAAAGATCATTATTTATAAAACAAGTAGTATTGGGGAAGAAGCAGAAGAATATTTTGAAGCTTACGAAGAGGTACACCTGATCATGATCGATGAAATTGACCGTTTTGAAACTATAGCTACGAATTCATTCGTTTTTGGCGGCGTAGTACATATTTTTAATGCAAAAGAAGCATGGGTAGAGTTAATCGCCCGTGCTTTTCATTTTATTTAAACACATATTCGCTATATTTTTAGAAAAGTGAGATTTTCCCTATACAACTCTCGTTATGATTAGTGAAGTAGAAAAAACGAACATGCGCATGACTGTTTGAGCGAGGAGGGCATGATGGACGAGCAAACGATTATTAAAGACATTCTTGCAGGGAATAAACAGGCATATGCACACATTATTAATGCCTATAAAAATCCGCTTTACGCCACAATTTTGCGAATGACGAGAAATCCGCAAATCGCACAGGATCTTGTGCAGGAGGCGTTTATTAAAATTTACGAGCAACTGCATAAATACGACGGAAAAGGCGCCTTTAAAAGCTGGCTATACCGCGTCGCAATCAATCATTGTATCGATGAATTCCGTAAAAAAGGCTACCAACTAAATATGACGGAATTACAAGAAGATCAGCTAGTTAACGAAACTCACCCAGAAGTCGTTTTTTTAAAAAAGGAAAAGAGTCGGCAGCTGGAGCGGCTCATTGCTACATTACCTGAAATTGAGCGCATGATTTTGCTATTGCGCTATGTAAATGAACTAAGCTATCTCGAAATAAGCGAGCTTCTGCAAATTCCATTATCCGACGTACGTAATAAACTTCACCGGTCGAAAAAGAAAATGAGAAATCAAGTACAACAGGGGGGCTATTTTGATGAAGTGTCCGAACGCCGATAAATTATCACAGGTACATGATCAATTACTGTCAAACGAGGAAATGGAGCAGCTCCAAGCACATGTGAACAATTGCGCTTCTTGTCAGGTAGTAATAGAGCTTTTTGAAGGTGAAACTGATTTTATGAAAGAAACACTCCAAACACCAACGTTACCAAATGAATTTGCAGGCCATGTACTCGAGCAATTAACGCCATACAAACCATTGAAAAGGCGGAAATCGTACTGGAAACGCGCTCTTTTATCAGCAGCAGGTGTGGCGCTTGCATTTGGCGTAACGGTAGCTGTTAGTCCAAGCTTCGCACAATTAATTGGGGGAATCTTTTCTACCGATAGTGTGGATGAAGGGCTACAAATGGCAATGGATGCAGGATTAGTGGAGCGCGTGGATTTATCCGTGGTGGATAAGGGGATTACATTAAAAGTGGAAGATGTCATGGTCGATTCTTCACGTCTGGTGATTTCATACCAAATCTTAAATTCTTCTGGAAAAGTATTAGACCCATATTTTGATATGCAGGATAAAGACAATCATATATTTTTAGTTGATGCACAAGGCAATGAGTTGGAGCCTTCAATTTCTTCTTGGGGGCGTACGGATGAAGACTACGGATTACTACAATATTCTTTGCGTGAGGGAATCGACGTGGAGAAGTTTACCGTACAAGTGCGCCTACATGAGCTTGCGCGTAAGAAAGGCATGTGGCATCTTGACATTCCAATTGAGTTAAGTGAAATTACCAAATTGACAACAAAAGTGGCACTAAATGATGCGACATTTGAGCATGAAGGTGTGACCGTTACTTTACAAGAAGCACAGTACGCGCCCTCATCAAATGAATTAATTTACACAACGAGTTTCACGAATGAAACGCGTACCGAATTACAAGAAAAGCGCGATGCCTTAACGGAGCAGTACGGTGAGCAATTTAACCCGCTCACAACAGGAGTTGGTTATTATATTGAAAACCAAAGTGGGGAAAGGGTTGCTGCCAATAATATTTTTACAGTCGACCGTGGCCATTCGGTAAGCAACGGAACTTTACAATCGCTCGGGAGCAGGACGGATATTGTTGGGCAGTCCTTATCGATCGATTCATTTGTTCCGCGAAAGGAAAACGATCAACTAACATTTGTCCTCGAGGGCATTTACAAAACAATTCAGTTAGATTACGCTGTTTCATTTCAACCAGATAAAATAGAAAACGAGTCGCCGAGCTTTGACTACGGTGGTAACTATTTAACAATCAAGTCAATTGAAAAGGAAACCGACTATTCCTTGAGAAAATCGTGGCTACCAATTCAAAAAGATTCGTATGTCGTAATTGTTTTAGAAGGTAGCCGTGAAGCAATGGCCGATGATCTGGAAAATTGGGTGCTGCAAGATGACAAAGGCAATTCATATATGGCTTACCGCAGCGGTGGCACATCGGATAATATTGACGAACACGGGCGATTTCTTATGACTGTTGAGTTACGTGTGTACGGTGTCGAAAAAATAACCGATACGATGACGCTACATCTAACACAAGTAAATCGTTATGAGCAGCTAACCGAACCTTGGAGAGTGCCACTATATCAATAAAATTGAAACGCCTACACTGTGAAATCGGTGTAGGTGTTTTTCTTATGGTGACTACTATCTACTTTGTTCTGTATAGAGTGTAAATTGTTACAAATAGAACTTAAATCGGAATAATAAAATAGATTTATGAACACTTTAAGTCATGTATGAAAAATACATCTTTGAATTGGTTAACCTTGCATTGCTTCCTACTAAAAAAAACTTCTACAATGAGATTATTGGGGGTAAGCATGATGAATTTACAAGAAATCGAATCATTTTTAATTTTATATAAAGAAGAGTGTGGCAAAAACGAAGAGTGGTTGGAGTCGCGCCTTGAGCAAGTCCAATGCGAGCAACAGTTTGAGCCAACAACTGAGGAATTAACATTTGCCGCACGTGTCGGCTGGCGCAACAGTAATAAATGCATCGGCCGCCTTTTTTGGCAAAGTTTAACCGTGTTTGATGAGCGTACGTTAACAGATGAAAAGGGAATTTTTGAAGCACTTTTACGTCACATTGAGTTTGCAACGAACGGTGGTAAAATTCGTCCTGCGATTACCGTTTTTGCGAATGACCTTGTGCGTATTTGGAATCACCAACTTATTCGTTATGCAGGGTATGAAACGGCCAACGGAATAATAGGTGATGCACATTCGATTACGTTTACGAAAGTTTGCGAGGATCTTGGCTGGAAGGGAGCGCGCACAAATTTTGATGTGCTACCGCTCGTTATTCAAGTAGGAGACAGAGCTCCGCAAGTGTTCGATATTCCGGGTGAATATGTACTTGAAGTGGACATTTCGCATCCAGAATATGATTTTGAGCGCCTCAATATAAAATGGTATGCCGTGCCAATTATTTCGAGTATGCGCTTTAATTGTGGGGGAATTGATTATCAGGCCGCACCATTTAACGGCTGGTATATGGGGACAGAAATCGGCGCGCGCAATTTAGCTGATACAGATCGCTACAATTGCTTACCAAAAATAGCTGAAATATTAGATTTGGATACGTCGCGGAATGCTTCGTTATGGAAGGACCGCGCGCTTATTGAATTAAACATTGCCGTGCTCCATTCCTACAAGGAAGCGGGTGTCAGCATTGTCGATCATCATACTGCCGCGCAGCAATTTAAATTATTCGAGCAGCAGGAAAGTGACGCCGCGCGTGAAGTAACAGGCAACTGGGCTTGGCTATTGCCACCTGTGTCACCCGCCACAACGCACATTTATCACCAACCGATTGCTAATATCATCAAAAAACCGAATTACTTTTATCAGAAACAGCCTTATTAATGGAGGGAGCTAGAACATGTTCTAGCTCTTTTTAACATGACAGGTATTGTGAACGCCCTAAACTAGTGGTTGAACGAACTAAAAGACATCTTGAACGCACTAAACAAACAGCCGAACGATTTAAAAAGCCCGCAGAACGCACTAAAATTCTCCATATAAAAACCCCCTTTTAAAAGCGATTTTCATCACTTCTAAAAGGGGGTTCCTACATTAGCGCTTATTCAAAATCATATCGATTAATTCATCACGTTCTATTAAATAAACATCGTTAATATCGGCAAGCTTTTCGGCTTGGCGTGTGAAATGGCTGTTTGTGACAACCCAGGCTTCCGTTGCATTATACATTTTGACGGCACCGATAATTTCCTGTACAGCCTTTACGCCAACTGTGCTGGAATAACGCTTTGCTTGTACGGCAATGACGTCCTGGCCATCCTTCAAAATTAAATCGGCTCCGTAGTCACCAGATGTTGCGGTGTAGGAAACTTTAAAGCCGCGGCGTTTAAATAGCTCGCCTAAAAAGCGTTCAAACTCCTCGCCCTTCATGATGTCAACTTCTCGAATACCAGATTTTCGTAATTTTGCAGTGCGGCGCGATTTACGCCAAATTTTGAAGCCGATTAATAAGATGTAGTAAAGAACAATTGATGCAATTACGCCCTCAAGCGACTCCAAGTAATACCAACCAATCGAGCCAGAGAGTGCGATAAAGAACAGTGGCATAAGTGGGATACGTTTTTTTCTTCTTCTGCTACGTTTGCGCAAACTCGATGTTCTCCTTTATACATGTAATCACCTAGTAGTATAACATAAAACGGGCACATACGTTTGGGTTGGACTACATGAATCTTCGCCAGTGCTTAAAAGATAGGTAATTTCTCACAAAACGTATTACACAAAACTGTTTTTGGCACTAAAGAAAGACATGATAAATAATAACAACGATACGATGACAAAGACGGAAATTGGTAAAAACCAGCTATTGGTTGCGTCATGTAGGTAGCCAAATAACACAGGTCCTGCTGCTGCAAGTAAATAGCCGACTGACTGAGCAAAGCCTGAAAGCTCCGCTGCCTCATATGCCGTTTTTGTACGTAGCGTGAAAAACATCATTATGAGGCCAAATGACGCCCCGCCAGCAAAGCCTAAAAACATCATCCACAAAACAGCAAGACTTGTCCATTCCATTAAAACGCCTGTAAAACCAATTAAATAACAAATGGTGAAGAATACTACAATTGGGCGCTGAGTAGGTAATTTACCCGCAATGATCGGGATTAAAAATGTCATCGGAATTTGAGACATTTGCATTATTGAGCCCATCCAGCCTGCAGAATGAGCACTCATACCTTGGGCGATGAAGATTTCAGGTAGCCACGCACTAGAGCAATAAAAGATAAGAGATTGCAGCCCCATGGAACCCGCAATGGCCCAGGCAAGTGGGGATTTCCATAATTGTTTTTTCGGTTGGTTGCCACTAATTGTCGCCATTTCAACCTTTTTGCCGCGAATTAGCGGAATCCACATCACAAGTGTAGCTACACTTAATATAATTGAAAACCCAAGTGCACCTTGCCAACCCCACCCAGAAGAAGCGATTGGATGACTAATCCCGGCTGCAAGTCCTGCAGAAGTATTCATGGAAACTGTATAAATTCCAGTCAATAGCCCGATGTGAAGTGGATATCTTAATTTAAAATAACTCGGAATTAATACATTCCCGAATGCAATGGCAATGCCAATTAATACTGTTCCCATTAGGAGAAGCGCTGTCATGCCAGACGAGCGTAACAATATCCCGATCGACAAAATAATAACTGAATAAAATAACGTCATTTCCATGCCGAATTTGCGTGCAATTCTTGGTGCAAAAGGTGAAATTACGGCAAAGCCCAGTAATGGAATAGTTGTTAAGAAGCCAGCTAGCACATTAGAAATACCAAGCCCTTCTCGAATAAATGAAATAATTGGTCCGACAACCGTCAGTGGTGTCCGCAGTGTTGTTGCAAATACGATAATTGCTAACACAAAAATAAGGGTCGATTTACTAAATTGTATTTTTTTGCTATGGTGCATTTGTTGTTCAGAATCCATGATGTCCCTCCTACAATTCTATAAAAGCAAGCGTATCATAATGGCACACTTACATAAATAGTTCGAAAAAACTGAATAATTGAATGTCGTTGCTAATGGAAAAATGATATGATACACTCGGGAAATAATAATTTAATAATACATTGCCTCATATAGATGAGGTAGAGGTCGCGATCATTAAAATTAGTATAGCGGAGATTGAGAGAATCTTTGAAGCTTTATGAAAGGAATGATTGCCGAAGTGTTCTATTTGTACTCTCACAAATGAATGCTGGGGCTGTCTCCGAAAGGAACAGAACTGTCACATGCGTAAGCATGTGTTGAGCTATCTTTCAAGTTTGGTGGGGTAATTAATTGGAAACCGTCACATAATCTTGTGTCGGTTTTTTGTTTTTACTGCACTGTGCTTGATAAACAAAGGAGAACTAACAACATGGATAACATAGAAAACAATCAGTTTGGCGGACAGCCACAGCTAAAAAGAGGATTAAAAAGTCGTCATATTACGATGATTTCACTAGGTGGGACGATTGGTACAGGGTTATTTTTAGCATCGGGTGCATCGATTTCGCAGGCGGGTCCAGGTGGTGCGCTACTTGCTTATGCATTAATCGGCGTAATGGTGTACTTTTTAATGACGAGTCTCGGAGAAATGGCGGCATTTATGCCAAATTCCGGTTCATTTAGTACGTATGCAACAAAATTTGTTGACCCGGCACTAGGGTTTGCACTTGGTTGGAACTATTGGTACAACTGGGCAATCACGATTGCTGCTGAAATTGCGGCTGTGTCATTAATTATGAAATACTGGTTCCCGGATAGTAATTCGATTATATGGACGATTCTTTTTATCATTATCGTCTTATCATTTAACTTATTATCTGTTAAAGCTTACGGAGAAAGTGAATACTGGTTTTCGATGATAAAAGTTGTCACAGTTATTGTGTTTATTATCGTCAGCTTCTTAATGATTTTTGGAATTTTAGGCGGGGAAGATCCTGTAGGCTTTGAAAATTTTGTTGTTGGGGATGCACCGTTTAACGGCGGTTTCCTAGCGATTTTTGGTATTTTCTTAGCGGCTGGTTTCTCATTCCAAGGGACAGAGCTTTTAGGGGTGACAGCTGGTGAAACAGAGGATCCAGCCAAAAATGTTCCAAAAGCCGTACGTTCAGTGTTCTGGCGAATTTTACTGTTTTATATTTTTGCAATCGGTGCAATCGGACTGCTCATTCCGTACACAGATTCACGTCTACTATCAGAAGATATTGCAGTGTCACCGTTCACATTAGTATTCGATAAACTAGGTGTCGCGTTTGCAGCATCTGTTATGAACGCCATCATATTAACAGCGATGCTTTCTGCTGGTAACTCGGGTCTTTATGCATCAAGTCGTATGTTATGGCAGCTTGCAGTAGATGGCAAAGCACCGAAAATTTTTATGAAGGTCAATAAACGCGGTATTCCGGTGTATTCTTTAATGGCTACACTTGCTGTTGGTTCACTTGCCTTCTTAGCATCCTTCTTCGGTGACGGCGTTGTGTATATGTGGTTACTAAACGCTTCAGGTATGTCTGGATTCATTGCTTGGCTAGGGATTGCGATTAGTCACTACCGCTTCCGTAAGGCATTTGTCGCACAAGGCAATGACGTCAATACACTGCCATACCGCGCGAAGCTCTACCCATTCGGTCCGTTATTTGCCTTTACGGTCTGTATGATTGTCGTACTTGGGCAAAACTATACAGCTTTCACAGGTGATGATATTGATTGGTACGGTGTGCTCGTATCGTATATTGGGTTACCGCTATTTGCGCTATTTTGGATTGGCTATAAAATCAAACATAAAACAAAGATTGTGCCTTTAACGGAATGTGATTTAACAAATAATTAATGAACGAACGGTAAAATCGAGGAAGTGGATTTTATCGTTTTTTTTAGTGGATAAGAAACCTTAACTTTCCCATCCACTTAAGTAAGGACATCAACTTGCCCGATTTTGGGGAAGTTGTGACTTTCTAATGCGATAAAATATGACAATATTTCACTTTTTTTATAGAGAGCGAATGCTATAATAAAAAAAAGGGGGCGATTTGTATGGATTTGGTCGACAAAGCAATCCAATTTATTGCGGAGAAACATGAGGGCCAGTACCGGAAAGGCTTAAATGTTCCCCATTCTACACATTTATTTGGTGTAGCACGGATATTGAAAATAGCTGGATACGCTGAGCCGGTAGTTATTGCAGGTTTATTACATGATGTGTTGGAAGATACAACTGCTACGGAGCAAGAGTTACAGGAAAAGTTTGGGGATTCTGTACTAGCACTCGTCAAAGCATCGACCGAACTAGAAAAATCGCTCAGTTGGAACGAACGGAAAGAATATGTAATTCAGCAAATTAAACATAAGACAGACGAACAATTGGCCATTATGCTTGCAGAAAAATTACATAATGTGAAATCAATAACGGTTGAGGTAGCGCAACTTGGGAACGAAACTTGGAATAATTTTAATGCTCCAAAAGAAAAACAAGAATGGTATTATCGAGCCATTATTAGTGAAGTGAAAAAATATCATCCGGGTGCCTTGCTCTTTCCTCAGCTTGAACTAGCAGTAGACAAGCTCTTTATTCGGGTAGAAAACTGTAAGAAGAGATGACGATGACTGTTTCATTAGGTTTTTATAAGATAATTTATAACTGGGTGACAGAAGAAGGGACAGAGCGTGCGTTATTCAAACCCTTTCAAATAAATGGGAATCCATACAAGTCACGTGTATTTTTAGTCGGCATGAACCCTAATCCTGTATTAATAGTAGAAGAAAACAGCACAGGTATTTTTGCAGATGCGTTAGTAGACATGGAGTTATTGCATGATTTATATCGTCCACAGCTTGCGCAGGCTCCACGTGAATTTAAAGGATCAATGCAATTTGCTGCATGGATGAAAGAGCAGTTCGGGGAAGATATTGTGTTAACTTCAGTCAATGCCTACCAGACAAATGTGGCAAAAGAGCTCAAGGTAATTAAAAATACAGATCCGACTAATTATGAAAGAGGCATGGACATCTTTAAAGAGGTTGTCGATGAATTTCAACCGGAAATTATCATTTTACAAGGTACAGCCGCATTAGAGCAATTTAAATCGTTATACTACGAAACTTTAATTGTGGATGATTCGTCGATTCCTTTAAAGGTACAAGAGCTAGAAAATGTAGGTGTTTTTGCTGAAATGTACTATAGTAATGGTAACAATGTGAAAATATTAGCAGTACGGAGCATGGCGTATTTCGGGAAGGATGGAACTTCCTTTGAGAAATTTAAGAAAAACCTGAGTGAATTGCTAAATAAGGATTCGGAATGAACCTAAAGACGAACGTTCGGAGTAAAATTGCGTGAAAAATGAATCGAATTCCGAAAAATAAGAATAATTTTATTATTTAAAACACCATTGCAATTAAAAAAGACGATGATTATAATTGGGACATTCAATTAATTTAACTAAATAACTTTACTCATATAATAGCGGGAATATGGCTCGCGAGTTTCTACCGGTTTACCTTAAATGAACCGCCTATGGGTGAAGCATTGTTTAACGAATGGATGTCCCAATTTTTTGTGTAATTCATTCGTTATTTCTTTCGATTCATCACTCGAAGGACTTGCTCCACTCATCACATGGAGACAAGTCTTTCGAGTTTTTTTGTTGTCTGTAAAATGAGCATATACAAGGAGGAGCTTTTTCATGAAGCTTTTAAAAGAAAAAATCGAGCAAGAAGGTAAAGTGTTATCAGATGTTGTCCTAAAAGTGGACTCATTCTTAAATCACCAAATCGATCCAATGTTAATGAAGGAAATTGGCGACGAATTTGCGAATCGCTATTCAGAAGAGATCATTACGAAAGTATTAACAATTGAATCTTCAGGAATCGCACCAGCGACATTCCTTGGTTTAACAATTGGTGCACCAGTAGTATTTGCGCGTAAACGTAAATCACTTACATTAACAGATAATCTATACTCTTCAAAGGTCCACTCATTCACAAAAGGTGAAACAAACGAAATTTCAGTTTCGAAAAATTTCTTATCAGCAGATGACAATGTCATTATTATTGATGATTTTCTAGCAAACGGTGAAGCATTAAAAGGTTTACTAGACATCGCTAAACAAGCAGGCGCAAATGTTGTAGGTGCTGGTATCGTAATTGAAAAAGGCTTCCAAGACGGCGGTAAAATCCTCCGCGAACAAGGACTTCGCATCGAATCATTAGCAAATATTAAATCATTAACAAACGGTAAAGTAGAGTTTTTCGATTAATTTTTTGATTACACGTAGCGTGCTTTTACAACATAGAGGTCTAGGCTAAAGCGCCACACCCTCGAGGTCGATGTAGGTAGTGTAGCCGTTGCTGCTTGGATGCGGCGTTCTTAGGTGGCCAAGATCCCTCGGGTGAAAGTAAGTTGAAAAGAGCACTTTCACGTCGGGCTCTCCAGTGCTTGTCGGGTGTAAGTATGGGCTTTAGCACTTTTCTTAGGAGGATTTACTTGTTATGAATAACTTTAAAGCAACAACGCTTGGGATTCAGCATTTACTTGCGATGTACGCAGGTGCCATCCTTGTCCCGCTAATTATTGGTGGAGCGTTAGGGTTCGATTCAGCTCAGATGACGTATTTAGTAGCCATCGACATTTTAATGTGTGGTGTGGCCACACTTCTACAAGTTTGGCAAGGTAAAGCAATTGGTATTGGTTTACCGGTAGTATTAGGTTGTACATTTACAGCATTAACACCGATTATTTCAATTGGTTCAACGCAAGGAATTGGCGCGATTTATGGTGCAGTTATTGCGTCAGGTGCTATTATTGTAATCATTTCAGGATTCTTCGGAAAGCTTGTAAAATTTTTCCCTCCGATTGTAACAGGTTGTGTTGTAACAATTATCGGGATTTCTCTACTACCTTCAGCGATGACAAATATGGGTGGTGGCGATGTAACAGCTGCTGACTTCGGTTCAACAGTAAACTTAACATTAGCTTTCGCAACCTTGTTAGTAATCGTATTAATTTATCGTTTTGCAACAGGCTTTATGCGTTCAATCTCAATTTTACTTGGTTTAGTAATTGGAACAGTGATAGCTATTGTAATGGGCAGAGTAGACTTCTCACCAGTAGCAGATGCATCTTGGTTCCATATGGTACAACCGTTCTACTTTGGTAAACCGGAGTTCCACCTAGAGCCAATCATTACAATGACATTAGTGGCGATGGTTTCGCTTGTTGAATCCACTGGTGTTTATCATGCACTAAGTGATATTTGTAAAAAGCCAATTAACTCAAAAGATTTAGCGCGCGGCTACCGTGCAGAAGGTTTAGCTTCAATTATCGGTGGTATTTTCAATGCCTTCCCGTACACAACGTATTCTCAAAACGTAGGTCTTGTCCAAATTACAGGCGTAAAAGAACGTAAAGTAATCTTCATCACAGGTGGTATGCTTGTGTTACTTGGTTTCTTACCAAAAGTAGCAGCCCTAACACAAATCATCCCAACACCAGTACTTGGTGCGGCGATGCTTGCGATGTTCGGTACAGTTATTACACAAGGGATGAAAATGCTAACGCCAGAAATCATAAAATCAACTGAAAATGCAATGATTGTGGCATGTGCAGTAGGTTTAGGTGTCGGCGTATCCGTTGTGCCATCAGTCTTTCAATTCTTACCGAACACATTATCGATTCTGTTTGCAAACGGAATCGTAACCGGTTCAGTAACAGCTATTCTGTTAAATATGTTATTCAATATGACTGGGTCGAAGAAAAAAGATCCGATGCATAATTAAACTATTTAATATCCGACATTTCATCGAGTATTCAATGGAATGAGAACATTGTCACCTACATTTATCTATTAACTTAGATATTTGGAGGTGACATTTTTTTAGTAGATAAGAAAGTATAACTTTCTTGTCTACATAAGTAAGGACATCATCTCGCCCTATTTTGGGCGAGATGTGTCTTTCTAATGTGTGGCTTTTTATAAACGGCGATTGTTTTGTTAAAAAGTATAAATAGACGAATTGCAGATACAACTTATCCGTAATTAAGTGCTAATGTCGCTTAATCTAAAATAAGTCGTATGTTAATCTCGCCGATTGCGGCAAATAGCGTTTTAAAATATTCAAAAAAAAAATACCGCGAGAGGTTGTCTGTTAGCTCTATTTTTAAATTACTAAAAAATCCCTCCAACTTACCAAATGAGTGTGTGCGAATGTGTAGTTTGAAACTAAATCATATATCCCGCCTAATTCTACATTAAATTAATTGATAAGATAAGAAGAGCTTCGTGTGAATGCCAGCCCTTATTAGCTCTCTCGGATAATTTTTTCGAACGGGTGATTCGTTAGTAGCTCCTGTGTGGCAAGCTTGACGACCTTTTCAGTTGTGTCAGCAAAGACTAAAATTCGGTACAACTCAAAATCCTTGTAATACGCATCTGCCTCCACAATCCCGTCATCGTTAACATTTTCTAAAATCGTCACGACAATTTCATAGCCATCCTTTTCTACTTCGATCGTTTCCATTTTTCCACGTCCTTCAAATTCCTTTAAGTGTAGTGTTATCAATTCTGTTTTACTTTATGAAAAAAAAAACGTTTTTTTTATGCGAATATTCTGCGGATATAGTAAAATAAAAGTGAATCTAATAAAAAGGGAGAGTTTTTATGTTTACAAGTGATTTGAAACGCGCATTTGAACTAGCGGAAAAGTATAGGATGGACGTCAGTACGGTGACGGAGCTACAAAAAATCGTCATGAAGGAATTGAATTCTTCATTGAAAGTAGAAGAAAACGTGCTGACGCAAATTTTACAGTTGCTTGAAAATAACAAAACATTTTTACGTGAGGCGCAATAAACTGAAAAGGAGAAGACAATGGAAGTAGTTGAAGCACAAGACACATTTGATTAAAGGCGCTGTTCTAATAAAAATTAGAGCAGCGCCTTTGTGTTTGTCTAGTTAATTTTGTGCTCGCCTGAAGTCTTTTAGAGTTGGCACGATGCCAATCAGTCAACCGTTGCTAGATGGATGGATGGAACACTATCGTCACTCGGGTGTATTCGGGCGCAAATACTATTTTCTTGTTATTCGGCATTCGGATAAATCATTGTTTTTGGATCCACATATTGATCAAATTCGGCTTCTGTTAACAAGCCGGATTTAATGGCCGCTTCTTTTAATGTTGAGCCTTCTTTATGAGCCGTCTTAGCAATTTTTGCTGCATTTTCATACCCGATATATGGATTCAATGCTGTCACCAGCATCAATGAATTGCGTAAATTTGCATCCAGCACTTCTGTATTTGGCTCGATTCCAATAGCGCAATTATCATTAAATGACTTCATTGCATCTGCAAGCAAGCGAGCTGATTGCAAGAAGTTATAAATAATGACCGGCTTAAAGACGTTAAGCTCGAAGTTTCCTTGAGAGGCGGCGAATGCAATCGTTGCGTCATTGCCGATTACTTGTGTGACAACCATCGTCATCGCTTCACTTTGTGTTGGGTTTACTTTTCCAGGCATAATGGATGAACCGGGCTCGTTTTCTGGAATTGTAATTTCGCCAATACCTGAACGCGGACCACTTGCTAGCCAACGTACATCGTTGGCAATTTTCATTAGATCTGCAGCGAGCGCTTTTAACGCGCCATGTGCCACGACGATTTCATCATGGCTTGTAAGTGCATGGAATTTATTTTCAGCTGTTACGAAGTTTTTACCTGTAAATGCGCTAATTTCCTCAGCTACGCGAGCGCCAAATTCAGGGTGTGCGTTGATCCCCGTACCTACTGCAGTACCGCCGATTGCTAGTTCCTTCATGAATTCTGTGTTTAAGCGAATCATTTTCTCTGATTTCACGAGCATGTGGTGCCAGCCACTAATTTCTTGGCCAAGTGTGAGTGGTGTTGCATCTTGCAGGTGCGTACGACCGATTTTAATAATGTCCTGGAATGCTTCCGATTTTTCTTTTAGTGTAGCCTTTAAAAGTTGGAGGCGCGGCAATAAATAATTTTCAACGATTTCCACAGCCGCGATATGCAGTGCTGTTGGGAAGGTATCATTGGAGCTTTGGGATTTATTGACGTCATCGTTAGGATGAATTTTTTCATCGCTTCCTAGCTCGGTTAAAATTTCGTTTGCACGGTACGCAATTGTTTCGTTGACGTTCATATTCGTTTGTGTGCCGCTCCCTGTTTGCCAGACGACAAGCGGGAAGTGATTGTCCCATTTTTCTGCAATGATTTCGTCCGCTGCAAGTACAATCGCATCCGATTTCGTAGGGGAGAGCTTGCCTAGTTTTTGATTGGCAATGGCCGCAGATTTTTTTAATAGAGCCATTGCGCGAATAATTTCAATCGGCATTGTTTCAGTGCCAATTTTGAAATTTTCCTTACTACGCTGTGTTTGTGCGCCCCAAATTTTATCGGCGGGCACACGTACCTCACCTAATGTGTCTTTTTCAATACGAAATTCCATAGAAAACCAGCTCCTTTAATTGTATGTATGAAAAAATGACAAACCTAATGTAGATTTGCCATTCTCTTCATATGAAAAAAGTGTTTAAGTGAGATTCGAAACTAACCTGGGGGGAACGCTTCGAAAGTGTTAAAAACTTAGATGTCTTACTTACAATGATAATGATAATCGTTATCACTTGAAAAGTCAACTAGTTTTCTGGGGATTTATTAGTGAGAGGGACATTGTGAAAGTAGTATGTGAATAAGTAGAAATTTTATAACATACTAAATAATCGGATGTTGCCTTTACACAAAGATTTACGGCATTGTAAATATGCGAAAAAATCTCAATTCAATGTAAAAAGCATTGCACACTCTTTACATTGAACAATAGCTATCCAAAAAAATAAAAAAATCATTGCTATTGCCCTAATTTATAATGTATTATAATCCTATAACTTTACTTGGTATTAAAAGGGGGATATCGCATTATGCTATATATGGTTTTAACAGGTTTACTTTGCGGGGTATTGCTTGGCTTTGTAATGCAACGTGGGCGTTTCTGTTTAACAGGTGGTTTCCGTGATATGTATATCGCGAAGGATAATCGTATGTTTTATGCACTATTACTTGCCATTGCCGTACAAAGTGTTGGTGTATACGCATTAATT
The DNA here is from genome assembly GCF_038003525.1 of Solibacillus sp. FSL H8-0538. Lineage (NCBI taxonomy): Bacteria > Bacillati > Bacillota > Bacilli > Caryophanales > Caryophanaceae > Solibacillus > Solibacillus sp. FSL H8-0538. Next base: position 263,602 of record NZ_JBBOPI010000001.1, read on the forward strand.
AGTTTAGGTGTATTTGAATTCAATGCCGGTACATTGCCGATTGTGGCAGTCATTATCGGATCATTTATTTTTGGTATCGGAATTATTTTTGCTGGAGGCTGTGCAACAGGTACTTGGTATCGTGCAGGAGAAGGCTTAATTGGTAGCTGGATTGCGTTAGCCGGCTATATAGTAGTGGCTACAATGATGCGTACAGGTCCACTTGCTAGTGTGATGGAAGCGATGACAGGTGTTGCCCAAGTTGAGGACAACTCTATGGCGTCGACACTGGGGATTAGTCCTTGGGTGTTAATCGTACCGTTCGTTGCTTTAGTGGCGGTTATTATTTACCGTCAGCTACAAAAACCAAAAGTAAAAATCCCTGGATTAAAGCCAAAGAAATCGGGCCTAGCACATATTTTATTTGAAAAACGTTGGAATCCATTTATTACAGCAACGATTATTGGATTAATTGCGACAGCTGCTTGGCCATTATCTGTTGGTGCTGGCCGTATGTTTGGGCTTGGCGTAACAACACCGTCAGCAAACATTTTGCAGTATTTAGTGACAGGTGAAACAAGTTTTTTAAATTGGGGCGTATTTTTGGTGTTAGGTATTTTCCTAGGGTCACTTTTCGCTGCGAAGATGAGTGGGGAGTTCCGCTTCCGTATGCCGGATGTAAAAACAGGGCTTAATAGCTTTTCGGGTGGCCTAATGATGGGCTTCGGAGCAAGTTTAGCTGGGGGCTGTTCAATTGGGAACGGCTTAGTTATGACAGCGATGATGACATGGTCTGGTTGGATATCATTAGTATTTATGATTTTAGGAACATGGACAGCGTCGTATTTTGTATTTGTCCGTCCACGTAAAAAAGCACAAGTAGTACGTACACAAGCAGTGTCCGCGTAAAAAAGGAGAGTTATGATTTTGCAAAAACGATTACAAGTAATGGGGATGGTTTGTCCATTTCCACTAGAGGAAGCAAAAGTAGCCATTCAAGAAATTAACACAGGTGACGAACTAGTAGTAGAGTTCGATTGTACACAAGGGACAGAATCCATTCCTCGCTGGGCAGCAGAAGCAGGTCACGAAGTAACGGATTTCGAACAAGTTGGCGAAGCGGCTTGGACAATTACAATTAAAAAGAAATAATCTCCAATTCGTTGAACGAAACAACGCCTGTCTCTTAGCAATCTTCTATGCTAAAGGATCAGGCGTTGTTTATTTGTGAATTCAATTTAACAGTCACCTCGAATGATTTAAATGATTTTTACGTAAAAATCACGACCATTAGTAATATCGATTACTTCTGTATTCTTCACTTTTTTGTAGTAGTCAGCAATGTTTGTTGCAAGGCTAGAATAACCATTTAAATACGTTCCCTGCTCAATTTTTTTTCCTACGTTATGAAACTCGAAATACAGCTGTGTGTCTGGACACATAGTATCTAAAATTTGTAAGAAATCCCGCTTAGAAATATGAATCCCTCTTGTGTAGCGACATTCCCGACGATATGTGTCGTGTGAAACGTTAATTGGTTTTGGTTCATTTGTCATGGCGATTTGATTCATAATGCGCCAACTCCTCCCGTATGTTAGAAAAGCTAACTTACTACAATCAAATTATACCAAAAAAATCCTGTAAATTAATCAGAAAATTAAATAAATTAAAAATGATTTTTGAAAAAAGGAAAGGATGGGCAGTCACCAATCCTCCCGCTGCATCTCCTCGGCAATCATTTGCAAATCATACGCATTTATTTTTAATAATTCATACTTATGCGCGTCCATATATTTCTCTACAAGCTTTAATACGTATTTTGGTGACCCTTCGTTGTCCTCATCATACACAAGCAGCATCGCATCGGTATTATCAATAATAAATTTATCTTTTTCAATAAACTGCCACGGTGCCTCGTACGGTCGTCTCGTCACACTTGTAACGAAGTTCGCTTTACTGACGATTTGCATATATGTTTCCCGCTTTTGCTCATTCCAATTTTTCTCCTGCTCTAAAAAGGGTGTAATAAGGGAATATTTCAGCTCAGGGAATTCCTCCTGCAGCGCTAGTACTACTTGCGCTGTCCACGTTTCAACACCTTGCTGGCCACTAATAACAACCCACTCTAGACCAGCATCTACTAACATACGTAACTGATTTTCAATCGCTTTTTTTATAATGAGAACTCCGGGATGCTTGTCATTAAAGATGCCGAGCTCATGTGGACGATAGCCTGTTACAAAAACAGTTTTAATCATATGCGCTCTCCTTTTTAAAAAGATAAGAAAGTATAACTTGTTAGTAATGTTTAGGCATTCGCGCTGCACGCTCGAAGTCACGGTTTGTCCTCGGGTGAAAGTGGTGGAGCGTTTACTTTCGCTTCGGACTCGCAAGTAGCTTGTCGTGTGCAAACGGGTGCGAATGTGCTTTTCTTAAAATGATAAAGGTTATTTTGCTCCATCATAACAATTCATTTTGTATATAAGCAAGCACTTGCCACATAACACGAAAAGGTTCATCCTCACGTTGACGAGACGCGGGATGAACCTACTTTTTATATAGCATAGGGGTGTAGTTAATAAATGTTCCGTGGATGCCGCCTTGGGGAAGCGACTACCACTTGACGAAGGGGTCACGTCTTCACTTTGAGCAGAAAATGAAGGGTGCCTCCCTTTTAATCGATTTACTTATTGAATACAGCTTTAATTTGCTCGATTGCCCAGTCTAGATCTTCTTTTGAAATCACTAGAGGAGGAGCAAAACGAATAACTGTATCATGTGTTTCTTTACATAATAATTTTAACGCTGCTAATTTTTCGCAGTATGGGCGAGCTGCTTCTGTTAATTCAACACCAATGAATAATCCACGACCACGAATATCTTTGATCACTGGGTTATCGATTGTGCGTAATTGTTGTTGGAAGTATTCACCTAACTCAAGAGAGCGCTGCGTTAAGTTTTCTTCCTCAAGTACTTCAAGTGCAGCAATTGATACGGCACATGCAAGTGGGTTACCACCGAACGTTGAACCGTGAGAACCTGGGTTAAATACGCCAAGGATATCATCATTCGCAACAACAGCAGAAATAGGGAATACGCCGCCACCTAATGCTTTACCAAGGATTAAGATGTCTGGTGTAATGCCTTCCCATTGGTGTGCAAATACTTTACCCGTACGAGAAAGACCCGTTTGGATTTCATCTGCAATAAATAATACATTATTTTCTTTACAAAGCTCAGCCGCCGCTTGTAAGAAGCCAACTGGAGGCATGATGATACCTGCTTCACCTTGAATCGGTTCTACGATGAATGCAGCTGTGTTTGGTGTAATCGCTGCTTTCAGTGCATCGATATCACCGTAAGGAATTAATACGAAACCTGGTAGCATTGGGCCGAATCCGCGCTTGTATTCAGCATCTGAAGAAAGGGATACAGCACCCATTGTACGTCCATGGAAGTTCCCGTTACAGCCAATAATTTGTGCTTGGTTTTCAGCGATGCCTTTTACTTCATAGCCCCAACGACGCGCAGTTTTGATCGCAGTTTCGACTGCTTCAGCACCTGTGTTCATTGGTAAAACCATATTTTTTCCTGTTAGTTGGCAAAGCTTTTCATACCATTCACCTAATGTAACACTGTGGAATGCACGTGAAGTAAGTGTTACTAGGTCTGCTTGGTCTTTTAACGCTTGAATAATTTTTGGGTGACGGTGACCTTGGTTAAGGGCAGAATACGCTGAAAGCATATCCATATATTTATTGCCTTCTGGATCTGTTACCCAAACACCTTCTGCTTTTTCAATAACGATTGGCAGTGGATGATAGTTATGCGCACCGAATTTTTCAGTTTTTTCAATTAGTTGAGCTGACTTTGTATGTGTAGACATTTAAATTCCTCCTAGTTAAAAAATATTAAAACGTTTCTGAAATTGATTTTGCTTGTAAATGTAATTGTAAGTAGTCTGGAGAACCTGCTTTAGAGTCAGTACCAGACATGTTGAAGCCACCAAATGGTTGGTAACCAACAATAGCAGCAGTACAGCCGCGGTTGATGTATAGGTTACCTACATGGAATTCACGTTTTGCTTGTTCAATGTGAGCAGCGTTTTGTGAAATAACAGCACCAGTCAGACCGTAATCTGTGTTGTTCGCTACTTTAATTAAGTGATCGAAGTCAGTTGCTTTAGAAATCGCTAATACTGGACCGAATACTTCTTCTTTCATTAAACGAGCATCTTCGTGTACGTCAGCAATGATTGTTGGTTCAACGAAGTAACCAGTTGAATCATCCGAACCGCCACCAAGGACTAAGCGACCTTCGCCTTTACCAATTTCAATGTATTCTTTAATTTTGTTAAATGATTTATCGCTAATTACTGGACCTACGAACGTATCGCCATTCGTTGGATCACCCATTTTAAGCTCTGAAGCAAGTGCTACAACTTTTTCAAGTACTACGTCATACACATCTTGGTGGATAACAGCACGAGAACAAGCTGAACATTTTTGACCAGCATAACCGAATGCTGATTTTACGATGGATTGTGCAGCTAAATCTACATCCGCTTCGCTATCAACGATGATTGTATCTTTACCACCCATTTCAGCGATTACACGTTTTAACCAAATTTGGCCATCATGTACTTGTGCAGCGCGACCGTAAATACGGCAACCTACAGCACGAGAACCTGTGAATGAGATGAAACGAGTTTTGATATGATCTACTAAGTAGTCACCGATTTCAGCGCCGCTACCTGGTAAGTAGTTCACTACGCCATCAGGAAGACCAGCTTCTTTTAATACCTCCATGAATTTAGCAGCAATAACTGGAGCTGTTTCAGCAGGTTTTAATACAACTGTGTTACCAGTTACAACTGCACCTACTGTAGTACCAGCCATGATTGCTAATGAGAAGTTAAATGGTGGGATTACGATACCAACACCAAGTGGGAAGTATGTGAATTCATTATGCTCACCTGGGTTATGTTTAACTTCGCCGCCTTTAGCTAATTCAAACATTTGACGACCATAGTATTCTAGGAAATCGATACATTCAGCTGTTTCGCCATCCGCTTCAGCCCATGGTTTACCGACTTCTTTTACTAACCAAGCATTGAATTCGTGTTTACGACGGCGGATGATCGCAGCAGCACGGAATAAAACGCCAGCGCGTAATTCAACTGAAGTGTTTTTCCACGTTTCAAAGCTAGCTAGAGCAGCTTGGATCGCTTGTTCAGCAATTTCAACAGTTGCGTAATATACGCGACCAATGATTTCTGATTTATTAGCAGGGTTAATTGATTCAATAACGTTTGAGCTTTCAACTGTTTGGCCATTAATGATGATTGGGTAAGTTTGACCAAGTTCACTTTCAACTTTTTTAATAGCCGCTGTAATTTCAGCAGTAGCTTTCGCGTCTTCTTGGAATTTTGTTAGTGGCTCATGTTTGTATGGATTAGGCAAGAATAACACTCCTTTTATTGTTGTACTTTTCTATAAGCAATTTGTGTGCCAACTTTGAAAAGGCGGAAAATTAACATTTCATTCGTAATGGTGGAATATTTTGCGCAAAAAAAATTGTCATTACCTCTTTTTCGCCAAATAATTTTGCGATATGATAAGAGAGAGGTGATTTTTTTGAAAAAAGAGAAAATTATTTTAATGAATAAGCTATATGAAGAAATAATTGAACGGGTGGACGTCGGCATTCATGCGGTGGATGAGGCGGGGCGCACCGTTATTTATAATAAAAAAATGCGGGAAATGGAATCGATGGAAAAAGAAGATGTGCTGTATAAAGATATGCGGGATGTTTTTCAGTTCCAGGAAAACCAAAGCAGTACACTATTGCATTCGTTGCATGAGGGCGAAGAAGTAATTAATGTAAAGCAAACGTATTTTAATAATCGCGGCGTAGAAATTACAACCGTCAACCAAACCTTCCCGATTAGTTTGGACGAAAAAATTTGTGCAGCAGTTGAGATCGCGACAGATGTAACGAAAATGGAAAGGCTTATGCGAACGAAAATTCGCCAGGTGGAGTCAAAAATCACATTTGACCAAATTATTGGGAGTAGTCAGCCGCTACGAGAAGTAATTGAAGTAGCAAGAAGGGCCACGCGAACGAATTCCAATGTCCTCGTTATTGGGGAAACCGGAACAGGGAAGGAATTATTTGCTCAGAGCATTCATTCGGAAAGTCAGCGAGCAAACGCCCCTTTTATTTCGCAAAACTGTGCGGCATTGCCAGATACATTAATAGAAGGCATTCTTTTTGGAACGACAAAAGGTGCGTTTACTGGAGCGATTGATAGTCCAGGGCTTTTTGAACAGGCGCATGGGGGTACGCTCCTGCTAGATGAGCTGAATTCACTTAATATTACGTTACAGGCAAAGCTTCTGCGGGTGCTTCAGGAGAAAAAAATAAGACGTGTTGGCGGCTCAAAGGAAATTCCGATAGATGTTCGCATCATCGCAACAATTAATGAGGACCCAATTGATGTCATCGCTACGAATCGCTTGCGAAAAGATTTATACTACCGCCTAGCCGTGATTACGGTATTTATCCCACCGCTGCGCGAGCGAATTGAAGATATCGAGGTGCTCGTAAGGCAGTTTATTGCAAAATATAATCATTTATTTGAAATGAGTGTACAGACGGTATCGGATGAAGTGATGGCGCTTTTTACGACGCATCCATGGCCGGGAAATGTACGAGAGCTTGAGCATGCAATTGAAGCGGCGATGAATTTAATACACCATGAAAAGTTTATCGAATATCACCATTTACCTTATCAATACCGGAAAGCAGTCGGGCAACAAGCTCAACCGACAGTAAAAGTATTGCCCCGTATTGAAACGCATCAATTAACAGAGCAACTAGCTGTATTTGAGAAGTTAGTTATTGAACAGACGCTTGTAGAAAATGCGGGTCATATTACTAACGCAGCACAGAAGCTTGGACTTAGCCGTCAAAGCCTACAATACCGGATGAAGCGGTTAAATATTAAGGTTTAATAAAGGGACTTTACCAAAACATGTACTTTACTTTAAAAGAAGGTGCACTACTTTATAGGCACATGAAACGGAAAGCGACCGCCTGGAATGGAATGTGCTGTCAAGTTCAGATTTTGGTGTAGAGCCTTAATAAAAAATACTCATTTTGCATAAAAATATTTGAAAATATTTAATTTTCAGCATACTATTTTAGTAGATAAGAAAGTATAACTTTCTTATCTACCTAAGTAAGGACATCATCTCGCCCTATTTTGGGCGAGATGTGTCTTTCTAAGTAGAGAAGGAGGGGTTGTATGGAATTGTCGATGCAGTTGCAACAAAAACAACAATTAAATCTAGCGCTTACGCCGCAGCTAAAGCAATCGCTCGATATTTTATCGTATTCCATGAATGACCTCATTACGCATATAAAAGAGCAGGCTGAGGCCAATCCATTAATGGAGCTTGAACCTTCCCCATTGCTTGAAACGACGCTAGATTTAGCACGTATACCGGTGCAAGGAACAACCTTTGCAGAATCAAATGAACTGCCGTTTCAAATCACGGCAAATGAACAGTCGTTGGAGCTTGTTCTAATGGAACAACTCGCTATGCAAAAGCAGCTGACACAGCTTGAGAAACAAGTCGTCCTGTATTTCATTCAAAACTTAAATGATTCCGGTTATTTGCAATGTGAATTGGAGGAAGTGGCCGATGAATTTACACTTCCATTAACAGCCTGTGAGGAACTACTTAAGGTGCTGCAAAGCTTTGAGCCAGCAGGGATTGGTGCACGTACGGTACAGGAATGTCTGTTACTCCAGCTACGAAATCAAAAAAATATCCCGCATTATACAAACCAAATTATTGTCGATCATCTAGACGAGCTAGCAGGCAAGGAGTTTGATCAGCTTGCTGCCATATATGAGATTTCACTAAATGAAGTGGCTCAAGTGCTCGCTTTTATTCAAACGCTCAACCCGCGTCCTGTATACGAAGTAGCGCCTCGTGAAATTCAATACATCGTGCCGGATATTATTGTAGAGTCTTTTGGGGATGAATTTGTTATTCGCATTAACGATCTATATATGCCGCAAATTTCGGTGAATCATTATTATGAGGAGCTGTTACAAGAAAATGCACAGGTTGCGGATTATTTAAAAGGGAAGTTATCCGAGGTGCTATTACTAAAAAAAGGAATTGAGCAGCGCCACGAGACATTATATAATGTTACAAAAATTATTTTAGACTACCAACAAGCTTTTTTAACAGAAGGAAAGAAGGCGTTAAAGCCACTGCGTCTTAAAGATGTGGCACAAGTTACTGGACTTCATGAATCGACGATTAGTCGCACAACGCGCAGTAAATTTATTCAAACGCCACATGGGACATTTGCGTTAAAAATATTTTTCGTTCGCGGTCTCCCAACAGAAGACGGGACACAAAATTCTGTTTTACACATTAAAGAAATGATTAAGCAGATTATTGCACAGGAAAATCCGCTAAAGCCCTATTCAGATCAAAAAATAACGAGTCTTCTTGTGGAACAAGGCATTGTCATTGCTCGGAGGACAGTCGCGAAATATCGGGAACAACTCGGTATTGCTCAGTCAACAAAACGAGAAAAAAATAATTCGAAGGGGGTGTATTAATGATTCAGACAATCCCGAATTTCCAATTATTATCAGATTATGACGATGTACTAGTAGCCGATGAGCATGGAAAGGTGATTTTCTTTGACCTTGCCGATGCCCATATTTTAAAGCTAATCGGCGTACGCCCGGAAGATTTTTTAGGGAAAAAAGTGACGGCACTCTATCCAAATTTACCAGCAGAAAAAAGTACTATTATGCATGTGTTACGTTCAGGAGAACCGCTGCCTGCGGTAAAACAACATGTCGAGACTTTTAGTGGACAGGAAGTAGCGATACATAGTGCCACTTACCCAATTTGTGTAGATGGAAAAATCATTGGCGCCATTGAGTTTTCGAAGCACTACTATGAGTTAGGGGATATTGATTACGTTAATCAAAAAGCAAAGCATCCTATATACCGAAATAATAATACGCTTTACACGGTAGAGGATATTATGACACATAATCCGAAAATGCAGCTCATCAAGGAAAAAGTGATACAAATGGCAAAATCACATTCTGCTGTTTTAATTTATGGGAAAACAGGGACGGGTAAAGAAATGGTTGCTCAAGCAATCCATAACGCAAGTAATCGTTTTGATAAGCCATTTGTTGCACTTAACTGTGGGGCAGTTCCGGTAGGATTAATGGAAAGCACACTATTTGGAACAGTTAAAGGAAGCTTTACAGGTGCAAATGACTCTTCTGGGATTTTTGAGCAAGCAAAAGGTGGTACGGTATTTTTAGATGAATTAAACTCTCTTCCGTTAGATATGCAAGTAAAACTGTTAAAAGTAGTGGAAGAAAAACGTGTGCGTCGCCTTGGTGGACAAGAAGATATGCAACTCGACTTTCGGATTATTGCCGCAACGAATGAACATCCCTTTGAACTCATAGAGGGAGGTAAGTTACGTGAGGACTTATATTACCGCCTAAGTATTTTGCAAATCGATTTACCTACATTAAAAGAGCGTCCTGAAGATATTGAACTTCTCACGAAATATTATATAAATCGCTATAACGATATCATGCATATTCGAATTTTAGATATTGAAGAAGATGTATTGGATTGCTTTAAAGCGTATCATTGGCCTGGGAATATTCGTCAGTTAAAAAACTCGATTGAAACAGCGTATCATAATGTTCAGTCGACGCTGTTGACGCTTGAGGACGTACCTGACACGATTAAAAATAGTCACTTATTACAAAATAAGAATGATATTAAGAGAAATGATGCACTTTCATTAAAAGAACAATTGGAGCAAATAGAAATCGCCATCATTCAGGAAAGTTACGTAAAATGTGGTGAGAATATATCACAAACAGCGAGGTCATTGAATATTTCCAAGCAAACGCTACATTATAAAATGCAAAAATATAAATTGATATAAACAAACGTAAATTTTTTTTGACGAATTTGTCTGAGAAATTTTACGTTTTTTTATTTTGTTCTAAGAATATTCTAATAAACTAAAGAATTCGTTCATTATTTTTGTAGCATAAAATTGGCACGGAAATTGCTTAAAATAAATTAACAGAAAGTACTCTTAAAAAAGAGCCTAGCAGAAAAAGAGGGCACTGAAAAAAACCGAAACGGAATTTCTACATAGTATTTTTATGCTTCTGCTTTATTTTATTCAGAAAGCATAGGTGAGGAGGCTCACCACCACACGCGAAAAAGCGAGTGCCAGCGCACCAATGACCTATCACTATGTTGCTGATGCTTCGTAGAAATTTTAGTAGGAATCAACTTTATCAGTGCCTTCATTAAAGGTGAGTTAGTTTTTGATAAGAGTGGAAAGGGTGAATAATATGCAGGCAGTCACAGATAGAGTGTCAGAAGTATTTAAAGAGGTGGTTGAATGGAGACGTCATCTTCACGCAAACCCAGAGCTATCTTACCATGAGGGGAAAACCTCACAATTTATTTATGACACACTAGTTTCAATAGGCGGGCTAGAAGTTACACGACCAACAAAATATAGTGTAATGGCAAAATTAAAAGGCGGTCAGCCAGGTCCAGTTTTGGGGATTCATGCACATATGAATGCACTGCCGATTAAGGAAGATACGGGTCTAGATTATAAGTCAACCGTAGATGGTGTTATGCATGCTTGTGGTCATGACGGGCATACAGCCATGCTTCTAGGGACAGTGAAAATATTACTTTCCATGCGAGAACAAATTAAAGGAGAAGTGCGCTTCTTTTTCCAACATGCAGAGGGATTTTTTTCAGGTGGTGCCCCTGAAGTGGTCGAGGAAGGGGGCATGGAAGGTGTCGATACAGTCATTGCCGCGCATCTAATAATAACGCAAGAAGTGGGCACATTTGGTATTGCTTATGGTCCTACAATGGCAGCTCCAGACGGCTTTTATTTAACGGTAAAAGGGAAGTGCGACGCTGGAATTGGAATGCCTCACGATACAATAGACAGCATTGCCATTGGTGCGCAGGTCGTAACGAATTTACAACAGGTAATTTCAAATACTACGAATCCACTTGAACCCGCTATGCTATCAATTGGAAAATTTATTGGCGGAGAAGCAATGAATGTTATTGTGAACTCCGTAGAAATCTCAGCAACAATTCGTACATTTAATAAAGAAGTTCGTGAAGAAATGCCAACTTTAATAGAGCGGGTTGTAAAAGATATTACTGAAGCACACGGCGCAACTTACGAACTTGAATATTTAACAGGCTATGAACCAGTCATTAATGATTACAAAAAAGCAGCCGTTATGGAAAATGTCATCATTGGGCTTTACGGCGAGGAATGTTTCGCACGCTTTGCACCAAATATGTGGGCTCAGGATTTCTCGGCATTTATGCGAAACACCCCGGGATGCTATTTCTTTATTGGCGCAGGGAACAAAGAAAAAGGCATAGTGTATCCACATCATCATCCTAAATTTGATATTGATGAAGAGGGTATGCGCTATGCTATGGAGATTTTGGTTGAGGCAGTTTTCGCATACAACAATGTTTAACTAGAAATACATATAGGAAGATAGGGGAGACTGTATGAAAAAGGTACTAGAGCAAGGGATGATTACGTCAGTAGAGCAGGAAGAAGTAAAGGTTGCGTAAAATAAAGGTAAATTCACGATGCCGCATATTTATGTTATTTTAGTAGGATTAATGGTTATTGCCTATATCGCAACAATTATTATTCCTAAGGGTTCATTTGAGCGTGTAGAGGGACCAAGCGGCTCAAATATTGTTGTGCCAGGATCCTTTTAATTTGTTGAAGCAACTTATTTAACGCCAGACCGTATGACAGCAACGGGAATGGTGCTATTCAGTTTCATTATGCTACCGGTGTTCATCCCTGCGATGTACGGACTTGGAGATTAGTAAAAAAATAAAAAAAGCGACTCCATAAGCAGCATTAAAATCTGCGATGGAGTCGTTTTTTAAGAGATAAGAAAGTATAACTTTTTGATAATGTCTAGGCATTCGCGCCGCACGCTCGAGGTCGCTTCGATCCCTCGGGCGAAAGGAGGGCACTGAAAAAGTCCTTCAGCTATAAGTAAGAGCGTCCAAGAACGGAAATTCGTTACTGGACGCTTTTTTTCTTCGATGCCGTTGATTTCCATTCCGGCGGACGCTTTTCGCGGGCACGGCTCCAGCCTTCTCCCTCGCTTCGCTCAGTCCGGGTGCTTCCGCTCGTGCTGTTCCCGCAGAAGTCGCCGCCTCCATTCCAATCAACTGGAACTACTTTCATCACAAGAAGGGCTCTTCCCTCGTATAATCGCACACATTTCTTGTATAATTAAAGTACTAATAAAAGGTGGTGCGACCATGATTTCTAAACAGGAAACATTCAATTTGAGCCCGTACATGGCGTTGTACGATTTAATTATCCCAAAGGACAATATGCTTCGCCAAATTAATGAACTTGTGGATTTCTCATTTATTCTAGACGAACTAAAATCGAAATACTGTTTAGATAATGGCCGTAACGCGATTCCACCGATTCGTATGTTTAAATATTTACTATTAAAAGTGATTCATGATCTATCGGATGCCGACCTTGTCGAGCGTTCAAAATACGATATGTCCTTTAAATATTTTTTAGAGATGGCACCAGAAGATGATGTAATCGATTCAAGTTCACTGACAAAATTCCGTCGACTTCGTCTCCAAGATGTGAATTTAATAGATTTACTGATTCAGAAAACAGTTGAAATTGCCTTAGAAAAAGGGCTACTACTAAGTAAAATGGTCATCGTTGACGCTACCCATACAAAGGCTCGTTATAATCAAAAATCGCCAAAAGAATTTTTACAGGAAAAATCTAAAAATGTACGTAAAGCCGTGTATCAACTCGACGAAAACATGGTTGGAAAATTCCCTGAGAAGCCTACGTCAAATGAAGTCACAGAAGAATTAGATTACTGTCGTCAAGTAGTTGAAGTGGTGGAAACGCAATCAAAGGTTGCACAAATCCCGGCTGTGAAAGAAAAATTAAATGTTTTAAAAGAAGTGATTGATGATTATGAGAATCAGTTAAGCTATTCAAATGATCCCGATGCGCGGGTTGGACATAAGTCGGCTGACTCGGCTTTCTTTGGTTTCAAAACGCATATTGCGATGAGTGATGAACGAATTATTACGGCTGCGGTTGTGACAACAGGTGAAAAAAGTGATGGTCATTATCTTCAAGAACTAGTTGAAAAAAGTAAAGAGGCAGGTATGGAAATTGAAACGGTGATTGGTGACGCCGCTTATTCTGCGAAAGATAACTTACAATATGCTAAATCAAAAGAGCTCCAATTAATTTCAAAGTTAAATTCAGTCATTACAAACGGTAGCGGACAACGAAAAATCGAATTTGATTACAATAAAGATGCTGGTATGTTTGTCTGTCCAGCTGGGCATCTAGCTATTCGAAAGGCACTTTCTAAGAATAAAAATAAGAATAAAAATCCGAAAATGGCATTTTATTTTGATATTGAAAAATGTAAAGTCTGCCAGATGCGTGAGGGCTGTTATAAGGATGAGGCAAAAAGTAAAACCTATAATGTGACCATTAAATCAATTGAACATGAAGAACAAGCTGCTTTCCAAGAAACTGATGCATTTAAACAGCTTGCGAAAAACCGTTATAAAATAGAGGCGAAAAATAGTGAATTAAAAAATCCGCATGGCTATAAAACAGCCATATCAGCGGGTTTATTTGGCATGCAAATCCAAGGTGCCACAACGATATTTGCGGTGAATCTCAAACGAATATTGAAACTGCTAAATGAAAAAGTGTAAGTAATAGACAAAGAAATAAGGCACTTTCCGTTCGATTCGAACAGAAAGTGCCTTATTCTTATTTGAAAAACGAAACCATCATAAAAAACGTAAGTTTTTCAGTGCCCTCGGCGAAAGTGGTGGAGCGTTTACTTTCGCTTCGGGCTCGCAAGCAGCTGTCGCGTGCAAACGGGCGCGAATGCGCTTTTCTTAATGACCTATATTGTCTGGTTGTTTCCAAACAAACGTAATACCCACACCAATCACGAGCACAAAGGTTGCGAAATAGTACGGATAGTTCAAATCAATATCAAACAAAATTCCGCCTAAAATGGGTCCGAAAATATTTGCAAGACTCGTAAACATGGAGTTCATGCCTCCTACAAAGCCTTGTTCTCTCCCTGCAATTTTTGATAAATACGACGTAACGGCAGGGCGGAATAAATCAAAGCCGACAAATAACACAAATGTCGTCAGTAAAATCGCCAAATACGAATCAACTAGCGTCATCACAAACACAAATACTGCCGATAAAATTAAACTATAACGAATTATCGCAATTTCCCCGATACGTGTTGCGAGGCGGTCAAATAATAGCACCTGTGCCACCGCACCGACAATCGCACTACCTGTAATAACAATCGCAATATCTTTTGGTGTAAAGCTAAACTTGCGATCCACAAATAGGCTAAAGAATGATTCGAATGCAGCCAGACCAAAAGACGATACAAAAATTAATATAAACGCGATAAAATACATCGGTACAAAAATGCGGCGGAATCCAGACGCTTGCTGTTGGATACCGGATTCCTCTTCATTGCGCTCAGGTTCTTTTAGAAAAACAAGCGATAAAATAGCCGCTACCGTACCAAGAACGGCAGCAAAGAAAAATGGCACACGCGTACCCAACTCTGCTAAAAATCCGCCAATTCCAGGACCAATAATAAAGCCTGTACTAATGGCGGCAGACATAAAGCCAAGTGCTTTTGGACGAGTTGCCAACGTTGTTATATCGGCAATAAATGCTGTAACTGCAGGCATAATAAATGCGGCACTTATACCACCTAAAATTCGCGAAAGAAACAATATTTCGATTGTTTCTCCTAATCCGAATAATAACTCTGAAAAGCCGAAAATAAATAAGCCAATAACAATCATAATTTTACGGCCAAATTTATCAGTTGCCTTCCCTGCAAAGGGCGACAAAATTAATTGTGTAATTGCAAACGCTGCTGTTAAATAGCCAATAGTGGCACCACTAATTTGCAGCTCGTTCATAATGGTTGGTAAAACCGGTATAACAAGTCCAATCCCTAAAAATGCGATGAATAAATTTGTTAGTAAAATTGTTAAGGTGACCTTTTGTTCCTTTAAACCCATATAGTATTTCTCCTTAATCGAATCGTTTCATTTAAGTACTCAATACTAAAGTAAACCCTATAGCGACTATAGAGTCAACGTTTTAACTTTACATTCTATTTTTAGTAGGAAAAAGACACGAATCACCGCAAAATAGGGTGTTATGCTGTCCTTTTTTATGTGGATATGCTTACGTTGCACTTACCTATTCAATAAGAAAAGAAGGATGTCTCTTAACAAGACATCCTTCTTATAGAAGTTTTACCTTTAACTCTACAATAAATTCATCTGCCCGAGTTGGCGAAAAATTGGTTGGCATAAAGATTTCATAGACGATTGGGTGGACTGCTAATTTATTTTCTTCAATATAGTGATGCAACTTTTTGTATTGTTCGAAATACGGTTCCAATGAGAACATAAATGCTATGCAAATATAGCGCCCAGCAGGAACGACATCTTCTGCCATATCCACTGTTAAATTGATAATGGCACGATCTGTAATAAGCGGTGTAAATACATTTTCGTACAAAATGTCATCGATTGTTTCATAGGATTTCAGTTCAAACATACATCCGTATCGACTAATCATCGCACTACCTTGTTTTTCTAAAATTTTTTTAAGGGAGTTATAGTAAGTATTTGGAAGATGGCTAGGTGTTAAATTAGTTGTTGCGATTTTCAATATGTGCGTAGCTTCTTCCTCTTTTTCGTGTACTTCATTAAAAATGGTCATTTCAATTTGATCCTTCATTTGCTTCTTCGTTTTTAGAAGACTAAGTTGAATTTCAGTTAACCGGTGTAACCGTTCCTCGATGACCGCTTCATGCTGTTCTAGAAAGGTAAGGAGCTCGCTTGGCGTAAATCGCTGCGCCTCTTTTATTTCTTCCAGCGATGTCCCCAGGTGTTTCAACGATTTAATAAAATCCAAATAAAAAAGTTGCGAGTCTTTATAGTAACGATAATTCGTTTGTGGATCGACATGGGAAGGCTTAAATAATTCAATTTGATCGTAATAACGAAGTGTCTGAATCGATATATTCGTCAATTTCGCCACTTCGCCAATGGAATAATATTTCTCCATAGGTAAGCCTCCTTTTTAACTCAATTGTAAAATGCGGTGGATTAAAAGTGCAAGTAGGGGATGTATATAATAAAAAACACTTGGTCAATTAGGCTTTTCCATACATTTTTTTGACTTAAGAATAATAAAGTGTGTTTGTAAAACGCGAATTGGGGAATATACAGTTGAGGAGCATCAATAGTTGCAGGAAAGGAACGAATGTTCTATTATAGGAATGTAGTAGTTTTTACATTCTAAGGCAGCTAAAATTTAAATGAGCAAAAGGAGTGTATTTCAAATGGCTATCAACCCTTATTTAATTTTCGATGGTGAAGGCAAAGAAGCGGTGACTTTTTATGCACAGGTATTCGGCATTGAGCAATATCCGCTTATGACGTTCGGTGATTCTCCACAAGATCCTAGCTATACACTTCCAGAAGAAGCGAAAAATCTTGTGATGCACGCAATGTTAGAAATTAACGGTGCGAAGCTAATGTTTTCAGATACATTCCCAGGCCAACCTTTTCTGAAGGGCAACAATATTTCACTGGCGTATGTATCCTCTGATGAAGCGGAGAATGTACAAATTTTCGAGGCACTTGCCAAAGGTGGCGACATTATTATGCCACTACAAAAGACATTTTGGAGCAAATCGTACGGAAGTCTGAAGGATCGCTATGGAATTGAATGGCAAGTCAGTTTAGAAGATTCAACTGAAGCCTAATCAAAGGAGGATTTCCCAGCTAAGTGCGGGGAAATCCCTTTTTGGTACATAAGTAAGCACATCATCTCGCCCCATATTGGGCGAGTTGTGTCTTTCTAATATTCCGATTGCCCTCTCAGTTTAGCCACTTCACTAAGACGAATACAAAGTGATTAAAAACGCCTTTGGAAGTCGTGGTTGAGAGTTAAGTAGTTAAATGCCAGGACATTTGCATGTGGTAAAAGTTCGTTTGACGTAAAATATCCGATGTTATCGAATGAAATTACATTAACTTCTAGTGCTGTGATATTAGCAGATTGCATGGATAAAAAATCGTTGTCTTCTGTTAAACAATCTCCCCAGCTTCCATTTCTTTTTCCGCTGCGCGGCTACTCCACCAATACCCAACAAGTAAAATGACTAGCGCCAACGCCACAATAGATCCTGCAAAAATTAGGGGCGCCTTGAAGCTTGCGAAGTGAGTTTCTAATTTACTTGCAATAACGGGTCCGACAATTTGTCCAAACGCATAAAAGGTTGTCAGCATGGATACGACAAAGACACTTTGCTTCGGAAACAGCTGACGCCCGTAGCCGGTTGACATGGTCACAAGTCCAACGAACGTAAAGCCGAATAAAAAGGCAGAAAGTAGTACGCTCCACACCGTTTGTGAAAGCACCGGAAGTAAAATTCCAAATACTTGTAGCGCATATGCAATTGCCATCATCGTAATTGTTGAAAAGCGCGACATTAAATGCATCCATAGCGGGGCAGAGGGGATGGCGGCAAGTCCTACAACAACCCAACTGTAGCCTGCGAATGCCCGCAAATCTTCAATGTTGTAAATAATGTCAACTAAAAACGTTCCGGTAATAATATAGCCGAGCCCCTCTAGTCCATATGCTGCGATTAGCCACGGCATAAATCCGCGCCAAATGTTCGTATCATCTGTTTTCATGACCTTTTCAGCATCTCGCACATGAATATTTCGCCATAAAAATAGCGTCGTACATAAAAATAATGCTGATAAAATCCCGAGCCCGATCCACGTACCTTCCCATGAGACAATTGCCTCAAGAAACGGAACAAATAATCCAGAAATCGCAATGCCAAGTCCGATGCCACTAAACACATAGCCGCTCCAACGTGTGAGCAGGTTCGCCGCTAAATAATCCATGACAATGCTCGATGTTAGCACAAAAATAATGCCACCTGTTGCGCCCGCGATGAAACGCAGGATGATCCACAGTGCAAAGGAATGCGTGAGCCCCATAATGATAATCGATGTCACATTGATTAGGACATTTGCAATAACAAGTTGTTTCTTTTTCCTATAAATAAAGCCCGCCCAAAGAGCGCCAACAAAATAGCCAACATAATTACTTGAAGCGAGCCACCCCGCTACTTCAAATGATAGGCCTTCATCCACCCGCATAAACGGAAGAATTGGCGTAAATGCAAAGCGGCTAATGCCCATTGCCACAACTAGAAATAAAATCCCCCCGAAAATCACACCCGCATGTTGCCGTGTCATATCATTTCCCCTTTGTCGAACGTTAGTATGTATCTATAATTATTTTAACATTCCGAAAGTTTCGGGGGTATAGTATTTATTTACTGCTAAAAGCATGTTTGAAATTCGATGACAAGCATTATTTAGCTGTTACGAATTCTTTAATGAAGGCAATGGATATTCAGCAGGAGGATTGGATTTGTGAAAACGGTGATATTTGGTATCGAATTGCGACGGATTACACTTATAAAGGCGGGGATTTTAAGCATCTAGCGCTGGAGGATTTAATTATTTCATATTAGCTTTGGGCACAAATAGATGGAATAAAATTGCCGTTACTCGATAGTTTCATCACATCAAAAGCATGTTTTTTATTAAATGAAAACGTAGGCTAGACAACGGATTAATAAGCGGGGGTACTTGCAGAAAGGGCGGGAAGAATTAAAAGATGCTATATGAAAACCAAGCGCAAAGCAATTAACTCTGCTTTGCGCTTATTCCCTACCAAAAATGAGGTTTTGCCACCATCAACCACAGTAAAATGCTCATTAGTGAAATATATTTCCACGTGGCTGTGGTCATCATCGAAATAAATTTTTCCTTTGTGAATTCCGTTGTATCCACTAAATTCATTGCAGGCTTAAAGGCGCGCGCTAAAAATAACAACGTACACATCATAATGATGAACGTTAAAACAACCCATGAAGTCGTCCATGACCAGCCACCGAGCCAGATGAGGATAAGCCCTGATGGTACGAGCACACGTCCACCATTGGAGATTGCCTTCAATATGCCCTGCAATGATAAAATAAAGCCTTCCGTTTGCGAAGTGTCTGTTTTTTTCATGCGATTTAGTAGAGGGAAAATCCCGAATAGGGGACCAATCGAGATAATCGCACTTAAAATATGTATGAATAAAAATAGTTTGTAAAATGACAAGCTACTCAAAACCTTTCAAATAATTCTATTCATAATTGTAACAACGATAAGCATTATTTTAAATAGAGGCTTTCAATTAAATTAAGTAATAAAGGCACCTAGCAAAGTAGAGAGGGCACTGAAAAACATGCATTTTTATAATGACGAATCTTTTTCAGTTAAAGACAAGGCGCTACTTGTTCATTTTTGAACAGGAAGTGACTTATTTCTTTCTCTATTTCATTTCTTTTGTTGCCTGAAGTGGCACAAGGCTCGCCCCCAAAAAAAGCGTTCGCCGCAACGGATATTCAACGACATCGAAGAAAAAAGCCAGTTCTTGAACGATGTCTCGTTCAAGGACTGGCTAAAATACTTTATAGACTTTTTTAGTACCTTATTAGTGAACTGGTGTTGCACTTTCTCCATTTGCAGAAGCTTTTGCTTTTGCAGCGGCATGTTTTTTGCGAAGTTTCGCTACATCTGCGCGTAGCCAAATCGAAATACCAAATGAAATAGCAATTAAGAAGCTAAATAAATAGAACACTGGAATATAGCTGTTTGTTGCTTCTTTAATTGTAGAAACGATGATCGGACCAAAGATACCACCAAGTGACCATGTTGTTAATAAATAACCATGAATGACACCAAGTTGTTTTGTACCGAATAAGTCAGATGCAAATGCTGGTAAATTCGAGAAACCACCGCCGTAACAACTAACTACTAGGAAAATGAATAATTGGAATAGAATAACGTTCGTTGTAAATGGCAGCGTTAAGAATGCCACTAATTGAATTGTAAAGAAGATAACGAATACGTTTGAACGGCCGATATAATCCGATGAAGCTGCCCAAAAAAGGCGACCACCACCATTGAATAAGCCCATTAAACCAACCATTGCGGCAGCAGATGCTACGGATAAACCAACAACTTCTTGTGCCATTGGAGACGCAACTGAAATCATCATTAAACCAGATGTTACATTAATTAAATGCATAGCCCAAAGCATCCAGAACTGTTTTGTTTTCACTGCTTCACGTGCTGACATTTGCGCAATTTCTTGTGATTTTGTACCTTTTGTTGATGCTTTTGCTTCTTCTACATCCCCCGGTTTCGGCGGTGCAATATAAAGGGCGCCTAAAATCATTAATACAAAATAACTAATACCTAAAATAAAGTATGTAGTTGAAATACCAACAGAAGCCATTAAATTAGTGGCAACTGGCGCTGTAATCAGTGAGCCAGATCCAAATCCAAGTACAGCCATCCCTGTTGCAAGACCACGACGATTAGGGAACCATTTAACAAGCGTTGAAACCGGTGCAATATAACCAATCCCCATCCCTAAGCCACTAAGTAAACCATACGTCAACCAATATAAAACAACCGAATCCATTGAGATGGCTAACCCTGCGCCACCTTGTCCAAGGCCGAACAATACGGCAGCAACCATTGCTGATTTACGAGGCCCAAGTTTTTCAACGAGACTACCGAACATTGCTGCGGCAAATCCAGCAAGCCCCATCATAATTGAAAAGGCGATAGTAATTTGTGATGGTTCCCAACCAAGTTCAGTAGCAATTGGATTTTTATACACACTATATGCATAGGCTCCACCGATTGATAAGTGAATTGCTATCGCGGATAATGCTATAAGCCAACGATTTTTTTTCATCATTTTCTCCCCTATCTCTAGAAAATTGTCACTTAATCTATAATTTTCTGTTATTAGTGTTTGTGACTAATTTTTGAACGTTCTTGAGTCTAACTTACCACCAACTTATTATGTTAGGCAAGTGAAATTTTGGAGATTCATTATTTCGCTAAAGTAAATAAATTTTGTTTAAATAAGGATTTTCGCTATTTTTGTAGCGAATGTTGTTTTGATTTGGAGTGTGAAAACGTTATTATATCAAGGTTTTTCTAGATTTTAGATGAATTGAATTATTATTGGAATGTCATGTATGTTAGAAAAAGGAAAGTTATTGTTTAAAGGTAAAATAACACATTATATCTACTTATT
The DNA here is from genome assembly GCF_038003525.1 of Solibacillus sp. FSL H8-0538. Classification (NCBI taxonomy): domain Bacteria; kingdom Bacillati; phylum Bacillota; class Bacilli; order Caryophanales; family Caryophanaceae; genus Solibacillus; species Solibacillus sp. FSL H8-0538. Next base: position 285,025 of record NZ_JBBOPI010000001.1, read on the forward strand.
GTATTGAAATAACTGTTTTATTTCTAAATTTTCTCTATCGGAAATTATTTGATTTTTACGATTTTACTTTTGTCTAAATAATATAACAGATAGTAGTACAACGAAATGGAAGTTGATTTATTATTTATACATGAAGAAAGATTGGTATTATGCAGTTTTTGAAATGGATATTGATGTTTAAAATGGTAATTATTAATAGTGGAGTAGCAATTGTATCATCTGTTTATAACAGTTTTTTGTAAAGAAATAAAAAAAGCTGAAAAAAGGGTTTTCGAATAGATAAATTACCTGAAATACTATTTTTACTAATTCTAGATTTTTATTAAAGAGGAGAGAGCGCGTATTTTCGTTGTATTAAAGTGTATTATTACACTCGTTAAATGCACCCTATTTACTGAAAATTGTGATGTATAAAAATACGAAGGGGGTTTAATAAGAAGTAAAGGGCTTGTATACTAAAAAAGAACAGTCTCTTTTTAAAATTACACAATGGTGGAAGCTTCCAGAATAAATAAATACCGATAAAATAACTACTATATAATGAAACAAGGCGTACATAATAGATTTTTGGCGAGGCGCCATTACTTTAACAGAGGAAGGACGGGACTTAATGATTGCCATTGACCCAAAGCAACTAACTGAACGTGAAAACTATAAATTTTTAATTGGCTCGATTATACCAAGACCAATCGCATTTGTGACGACACAATCGCAGGAGGGAGTGGTGAACGGCGCACCGTTTAGCTTTTTTAATATTGTTTCATCTAATCCACCGATGATTTCTGTTAGTATCCAGCGCCCAGGTGGACATGTGAAGGATACAGCGCGAAATATTTTAGCGGGGAAGGAATTTGTCGTGCATATTGTGGATACAGACAATGTTGAAAAAATTAACGAAACGGCAGCGAATTTACCACCAGAGGAAAGTGAGATTTTGCGTGCGGGGCTAACACTTGTAAACAGTACGCATGTAAAGGTGCCGGGGGTGAAGGAATCGAAAGTACGTATTGAATGTGTACTCGAACAGGCACTAGAGTTAGGCGGGGACACGGAGCCGGGCTGTGACTTCATTATTGGGAAGGTTGTGCAGTTCCATATTGACGAAGCAATTTGTGAAGAGGGGCGTATTGATCCGCACGAGCTAGGGGCGGTAAGCCGTTTAGCTGGCAATGATTACGCAGAAATAGGCAAGGTATTTACAATGGAACGACCGCAGTAAAAGGAGCAGCTCGTTCAGGGATTTTTTCTGAATGAGCTGTTTTTTAATTTAAGAATAAGAAGCCTGAATTATTCACCGATTTATCTAGATAAGCTACTAAAGCCGAGTTCCTCATCTTTTTCACCAAATGTTTATGCATAAAATAAAATGAAAAAAGAATCCTAACAACGAAAACTTTCCAGAGACGACTCCGTTTATTTGTAGAGATAGTGGTTTTGCGTTACCTGCTTTGTATGACATTTGTAAAAAGGAAACGGTTTATTACGTCATTTGTTTAAAATCAAATGCCGTTTTACCACGACTTGCAGAGGAGTATCAGCCTTTCACTGCGCCTTCTGATAGCAAAAAGAACGAATACTATTTTGAGGAAACGATCTATCAAACAAAAATATGGTCTAAACCAAGAAAAGTAATGATCCAATCCCTTCGTCCGGCGCGTTACCTGCTCTTTACCCATACGTTTTTTGTGACTAATTTAGTAGAGGCTTGCACTCCGGAGGCAATTATTCGTACGTACTAAAAAAAGAGGTACAATGGAGAACTATATCAAAGAAGCAAAAAATGGTTTTGGGTTAGATAAAATTACTAGCCATTCTTTCCAAGTAAACAGGGCTAAGGCAATGCTGAGTCTCCTTGCTTATAATTTCACTAATTGGTTATGTACCATGTATTTTCCAAAATGACAAAAGCAGATGTAAATTCAGACCATTCGTACACGCCTTGTGAAAGTCGCTAGTAAATTAGTGAAGTCAGGACGATCTCTTTACTTCAAGTTATCTTCCTGTCTCTAAAGGTGATGTAAACTGTGTGGTTTTGCTTTTTTACAGTGGTCGTCTAAAGAAGGTGAAAGAAGTGAAGGCCTCTGACGGATGTAACCGATTTACGCTAAGGCATAGTCAGTCAATAGTTCAGTGCGCTCAAAAGCTTCGTTATGTTTTAAATTTTCTTTTAATTGATCCGATATTTATGCTGATTGAGATAAATCTATTATTGTGGTACATATACCTATACCGTATGATTAATTTAAAAGAAAAGTGGGGGTGTTTGTAATGAAAAAATCCAAAAGTATTGCTTTTAAACTATCTTCTTTAATCATAGGATTGTTTTTAGTGTTATTTATTACCTATACTTTTTTCACGAGTTTCATTCTTTATAATCAGAGTGTAGATGATTCGGAAAACGCAACACTTCTAAATGCTCAATTTTCTGCTGCGAAGATGAGCAAACGTTTTAAGGAAGCAAATGACACATTACAGACAACTAAGCATATAATTGAAACGATGCAAAACGATAGGAAACTCTCTGCTGAAGAAGTTTTGCATATACTTGAAACTAATTTAGCGAAGAATGATGATTTGCTTGCTGTAGCAGCTGTTTTAGAAAAGGATACTGCAACAGTTGAGCCAACTATTGATGCAAATTTAATAGATGCGAATAATCGCTTTGTACCTTATTTAGTAAAAGAGAATAATCAAATATTAACAACTCCTTTAGAAGAAGGATTTGAAGAATCGGAAAGTGCGGAATGGTACTCAGTGCCAAAGAATGAGGAGCGATCGGTACTAACGGAGCCTTATGATTATGAGGTAAATGGTAAAATGATTTCCATGACAACAATCTCAGTACCGCTAGTAAATTCTTCAGGAACATTCTTTGGGGTGTTAACGGCTGATTTATCCATCGATTTTTTAAAGGGTTTGGTTGATTCCATTAAACCGGATGGCGGATATGCAGGAATAATAACTGACAAAGGCATATTAACAGCTAATAGCATTAACGAGAAGTTAGATGGAACAAATATGCAGGATGCCATTGATTGGACAGGCGTTAAAAATGCAATGGAAAATGGAAAGCCAGATAGTATTTATGTGGATTCTAAGCAACTAGGAGAAAACTCATTTAATGCTTTTGCCCCTATGATTCTAGACGGAATTGACGATACTTGGTCGGTTCAATTAGTACTACCAAAATCCAAAATTCTAGAAACCTATAATCAGGTTCTTGTATTCACGGTGGTAGCAGCCATTGTCATGGTCCTTTTAATGGCGACTGTCAGTGCAAGGTTTATATTTAAACAATTAAAGCCATTGAAGCTTTTGGGAGAATCAATTGAAACAGCAGCAGAGGGAGATCTAACTAAAAAAATAGATAAAAAATATATTAAATCAGATGAAATTGGCGCAGTTGCATTAGCTTATAATAATATGCTAGACAAAACGAATCATGCCATACAGACTGTGTTGAATTCTGCGACAATGCTCAATCAATCATCCAATCACATTCATGCAGCTTTTAACGAAATCGTAGCTTCTAGCCAAGAAGTTTCCGTAGCAATCAATGAAATTGCACAAGGTGCTTCGAAGCAATCCGAAGATACGGAAGTAACAAATTATCGCATGATCGATTTATCTGATCAAATCGATGCCATTACAATGCTATCGAATCAAATGGACGAATTGTCAAACAAAACAAGAGCCACTACAGACAAAGGGATGAAAGAAGTCGAAAGTTTGCGGGAACGTAATGCAGAAACGAATGAAATGAATGGAAGAATACAACAGCAAATTGAATCACTAGCCTCCAACATTGCAAACATCCATCAAGTTATTGCATCCATTCAAGGTATTACGGAGCAAACAAATCTGCTTGCACTAAATGCAAGTATTGAAGCTGCTCGCGCTGGAGAGCATGGTAAAGGCTTTGCCGTGGTAGCAGAGGAAGTTAGAAAACTGGCGGAACAGTCAAGAAAAGAAACCGAAGTCATTAAGACAACCGTGGAAAGTATTTTAGAGGACTCCAAACAAACAGTCTCAGTAATTTCCTCCAATGTCGGCTTAATGCAAGCTCAAAATGAATCAGTTCAAAGTACGGAATCGGCATTTAAAGATAATAGTGAGCTTTCTAGTTCTATTGCAACGGCAATTAATGAACTACTCTCTGAACTCTCTAATATGTTGAATCATAAAAATCAAGCAATGATGGCTATCCAAAGTATCTCAGCTATTTCAGAAGAAACAGCTGCTTCAGCGGAAGAGGTAAGTGCGTCAGCCGTTGATCAACAAGCAGAGCTAGAGAAAGTAGCAGATTCCATCAATAATATGAATCAAATTGCACATGAGTTACAAGCGGTTGTCAATCGATTCAAACTCACTTAATCAATTAGGTACTCATGTAGAAGCAAAAAGCAAGGCTGCCACCTAAAGTCAGGGACACTTGACTTTGGGTGGCAGTCTTTTTCGTTCATTTTAATTAGGAACAGAGAGGATAAGCGCTGCACTGGTAGGACGCCGCCCCGCTCAGGTAAGTGGCCGCAGCGCTCCGGTAGTACATCACTATGCTCTGCCGAACCCTCCCACATTCATTAGGATTGACCAACCCACTGGACAGTTCTACTATAAAAGCAGAACGAAAGGGGGACAACCACATGATGTATCTCGGCATGATTTTCTTTCAAATTGTTGCCCCGATTTTAGTGTTGCTGCTGGGCGCTGTTTTGCAGAAGAAGTTTCGCTTTAATTTGAAGGCCTTGTCGTAGCTGATTACGTATTGCTTTATGCCAGCTGCTGTTTTTGTGAATTTATATGAAACGAGTGTGGAGCTGTCGGTGCTTGGGCAGGTGTCGGTGTTTATCACATTATTTATCGGCAGTCAGATGGTGCTTAGTCACTTTTTAGCAAAGGGGCTCGGTCTTGCCAAAACGGAATCGGCGGTGTTTAAAAATAGTGTAGTGCTCATTAACTCGGGCAACTACGGTATTCCGGTGGCGCAAATGATTTTCGTGACGCAGCCGATAGGGGTAGCAATTCAGTTGATCCTTGTGATTTTTCAAAATATGACGACGTATACATATGGGCTATATAATTTGATTTCCTCGACGAAATCAGGGCTTGCCATTGTGAAGGATTTCTTAAAAATGCCGATTATTCATGCACTAATTATTGGTGTCGGCATGAAATTCTTAGATATTGGCATTCCGCAGTTTATTCGTATTCCGATTGATCATGTGGCAGATGGCTTCATCGCTGTGGCACTGATTACACTTGGGGCACAGCTTTCTCAGCTAGAAATCAAGTCGATGTTCAATAAGACAGTCTTTGTGAGTTGCTTTACGCAACTCATTATTGGGCCAACTGTGGCGTTACTCATTATTTTCGTACTTGGCTTAGATGGTGTGGTGGCGCAATCGCTCTTTATCGCCAGTGCTTTTCCAACCATACTCAATAGCTCGAGTCTTGCGTTAGAATATGACGTGGAATCAGCAACCGCTGCGCAAACGGTGTTACTCTCAACTATTGTTAGCTGTATAACAGTGACGGTTGTCATTTATATAGCAGAAATACTTTTTGCGTAAAAATGAAAATGAATCTTCCATCTATTAGTAATATCTGCTAAACTAACATCAAACTAAATAGCCTTAACTAGGGGAGTCTGATGAGTCAGGCTGAGAGAGAAACGCATAGAGGTTTCTTGACCCTTTGGACCTGATCTGGCTCATACCAGCGTGGGAAAGTTAACGATTATCGCCATACGTGAAATGTGCGATAAATGAAACCCTTACAACACAGCCGGATCCAATATTTCTTGGATTCGGCTTTTCTTATTTAGCAATAGTATCTGTTGGGGTGAGCTGGATTCGGTCCTATTTCAAAAATCTTTTACTAGGGGAGAATTCGTTTATGACAACAGTTAGCGAAAAAAACATTTCCATCATGTCCAACTTTGAGGGAAGTAAAAAAGTGTACTTGGAAGGATCACGACCAGATATTTTAGTGCCGATGCGTGAAATTACACTCAGTCCAACAACAGGTAGCTTTGGTGAAGAGGACAATGCACCAGTGCGTGTTTATGATACGAGTGGTCCGTATACAGATCCTACCTATAATATTGACATTACAAAGGGTTTGCCTGCTTTACGCAGTGCGTGGATAATAGAACGTGGCGATGTCGAGGAATACGAGGGTCGTACGATTAAGCCAGAGGATAATGGCTACCGCAATGCTGATGATCCACGTATGAAAGAAAATGTTTTTCCTGAACTTTCCCGAAAGCCTCTACGTGCAAAAAAGGGCCGTAATGTGACACAGCTACACTACGCAAGAAAGGGCATTATTACACCCGAAATGGAGTTTGTAGCAATTCGTGAAAATATGGACCCTGAATTTGTCCGTGCTGAAATTGCCGCAGGTCGTGCGATTATGCCGTCGAATATTAACCATCCAGAGGCAGAACCAATGATTATTGGGCGTAACTTCCACGTGAAAATCAACGCGAATATTGGTAATTCAGCCGTATCCTCTTCCATTGCAGAGGAAGTGGAAAAAATGACATGGGCAACGCGCTGGGGTGCGGACAATATTATGGATTTATCTACGGGTAAGCATATTCATACAACGCGAGAATGGATCATTCGCAATGCGGCTGTGCCAGTAGGAACGGTACCAATTTATCAAGCGCTTGAAAAAGTGAATGGCATCGCGGAGGATTTAACGTGGGAGGTCTATCGTGATACGTTAATCGAGCAAGCAGAGCAAGGGGTCGATTACTTTACGATTCATGCAGGCGTATTGCTGCGTTATGTGCCACTGACAGCCAATCGTGTGACGGGCATCGTGTCTCGTGGCGGTTCTATACTGGCGCAGTGGTGCTTATATCATCATGAGGAAAACTTCCTATACACGCATTTTGAAGAAATCTGTGAAATTATGAAAACGTATGATGTGGCCTTTTCATTAGGGGATGGCTTACGTCCTGGCTCAATTGCAGATGCCAATGACGAGGCACAGTTTGCAGAGCTTGAAACACTGGGAGAGCTAACGCAAATTGCATGGCAGCATGATGTACAGGTTATGGTGGAAGGGCCAGGTCACGTGCCGATGCATCTTATTAAGGAAAATATGGACAAGCAATTGGAAGTATGTAAGGAAGCTCCGTTTTATACATTGGGGCCATTAACAACAGATATTGCGCCAGGTTATGACCATATTACATCAGCTATTGGTGCAGCCATGATTGGTTGGTTCGGTACGGCCATGCTGTGCTATGTAACACCGAAAGAACATCTAGGTTTACCAAATCGTGAAGATGTGCGTGTTGGGGTGATTACGTATAAAATTGCAGCACATGCGGCAGATTTGGCAAAAGGTCATCCAGGAGCCCAAGTGCGTGATGATGCATTATCAAAGGCACGCTTTGAATTCCGTTGGCGCGATCAATTCAACTTATCGCTAGACCCAGAGCGAGCAGTGGAATATCACGATGAAACATTGCCTGCAGAGGGTGCAAAAACAGCACATTTCTGTTCAATGTGTGGGCCAAAGTTTTGCAGTATGAAAATTTCGCAGGATATTCGTAATTTTGCAAAGGACAAGGATTTAAATACGACAGAGGCTATTCATCAAGGGATGCAGGAAAAAGCAGCGGAATTTAAAAAAGCAGGTAGTCAACTGTATCAGTAAGAGAGAATTGTTCAATTCGTCAATAGTTTTCTGCAGTACCCTATAATGTGAAAAGCAGTCCTCTGTAAACGTCTAGTTACAGGGAACTGCTTTCTTTGTTATTAAACTTTAAATTTATTAATTTCCTGTTGGACATGTACGGCGCCTTCACTTAATGATTTCGCAACGGCACTAATTTCATGGATTGTGGCTGTTTGTTCTTCAACAGCAGCTGCAATCATTTCAGATTGTTCGGCCGCATTACTTGCCACAGAGGACATTTCATTGACGGATGCAGCAACCTCTTCAGTACTCGCAGAAACTTGTTGTGTAGAAGCCGAAACATCTTCGATTTGAGACGTCATGTCTTCAATTGCACCCTGTTTGAGAAAATCTTTAACGATATTAATCAAGATAAAATCTAATTAATTTTCTTATGTAACTAAAGCATGCTTTAGTTTTATAGTGTTATTTTACTAAATCTATAATTTGATCTCTAATCTTTTCCCAAATACCCATTTGTATTGATACGTCTTTAATCTGTTTGACTATCATTGGCAATCATCTCATGGTGAGAAAATTCTGCAGTTGCGATGTCTGTTAGGAGTCCGACAACTTTGTCAGGAATGGAGTAGCGCTGGTTTATATATCGGAGAGTTTCGGCGATTTCGCCGTCAGTACCGTATTGTCGACTAGGAATTTAGCTAGTTTGAGGTTACAGGTGCTTACTTTTACGGGGTATTGTAGCTTTTTTTTCGTATATCCACATTTAAAAGAACTCCTTTTCCAAAACTGTGAATCAGGCAAAAAGCCCTTATTTTAGTTATTGACCTTCTGAAAAGCGTTATGCTAGAATCATATCTGCAAATGATTCTCGTTATCAAGAAAAGATAATGAAAATGTGCTAATAAGTGCTGTCTCGATGAAAAATAACAGAATTATTGAATTGAGTAATCCATAATGGTTGCGCATTTTGTCCATTATTTCTTCCAACGATATTCTAAATATTTTTCTTCGAGCTAGAGTGTGCATTATCCATGACAAAAAAGTATAACTTCAGACAGATCTAATATGGATTAGGTTACCGTAGATTTCAGGTGCATCATCTTCAAGATGGGGTTGCTGAACCCTAGAAGATTTGTCAGATATAAAAACTGTTTGAGCTAACAAGATCTTCACACAGATGCAGGAGAAAGTAATTATTGAAAGGGTGTAAATGATGAGAAATATCGAAAAATATAGAAATACATTTATCAATGTGCTGGACTTAGAGGAAGATGATGTATGTGAAAATTTAGCACTTGGAGTAACAAGAGAATGGGATTCAATTGGACATATGACACTCATTTCTGAGATTGAGGATGTTTTTGATGTCTCATTAGATTCTGAATGGATTACAGAGTTCGATTCTTACCTATCAGGAATGGAGCTATTGAAACGGTTGGGAGTAGACTTTATTAATGAATAGTTTCAAAAAATTTGAGGAGTTTTGGAACCGCACTGCTGTATATGCTGAACGAGAATATTCTTACTCTGAAATGATAGAAATTGCTGACGCTATCTGTGGTAAAGTAGGTGAAAGAACGCTCGTTTTTTGTTTATGTTCAAATAATAAAGAGTCTTTATTTGGCTACGTAGGTTTTATTAGAGGTGGTGTTGTACCTGTACTTTTGGATGCATCCATCCATATTGATCGGTTGCGCAGACTCATTAACCTTTATAAGCCTACATACATTTGGGCGAGTAGTGAAAATCAAGACCTATTAAAAGTAATGGATAGTTCATTTGCGTTTGGAGATTACACATTATATAAGTGTCCGACATTTTTCCAACATGATCTTGATGAACATCTTGCGCTTCTTTTAACAACCTCGGGAAGTACTGGGAGCCCAAAATTTGTTCGCTTAAGTTATGAAAATATTTTCAAAAATGCTGAATCCATAGCGAAGTACCTAGACATCAATGCAGACGATAAACCTATAACAACACTTCCAATGAACTACTCCTATGGTCTTTCTATCATCAATAGTCATTTCATATGCGGGGCGACGATAATTGTAACGGATGCATCTATCATGAAAAAAGAGTTTTGGGACTTATGTAGAGAGCAACGGGTAACAACTTTTGGAGGAGTTCCTTTCATATATGAGATGCTTAATAGGCTGAAGTTTGAAGAGTTTAATCTTCCAAGTTTAAAAAAACTAACTCAAGCAGGTGGGAAATTAAGCTCAATGTTATCGTACAAATTTGCTAAAGTATGTAATCAGAAAGGAATTCATTTTTTTAGCATGTACGGTCAAACTGAAGCAACAGCGCGGATGACCTATTTACCATGTGAAAAAAATCTTGATAAAGTCGGAAGTATTGGTATCGCCATTCCAGATGGAGAACTGATTCTGCAAGATGATAATGGCAACAAAATTACAGCGCCTAATATTATCGGCGAATTGATATACAAAGGAGCAAATGTTTCTTTGGGGTATGCTGAGTCGTTATTCGATCTTTCGAAAAAAGATGAGAACAACGGTATTTTGCGCACAGGTGATTTGGCTTACTTTGATCAGGATGGGTATTATTTTATATCTGGCCGAATCAAAAGAATGATTAAAGTCTATGGAAACCGTATCAGCCTAGATGAAGTTGAAGGACTTTTAAATGAGCATGGTCATGATTGTATCTGCGCTGGGACGGATGATCAAATGTATATTTACACGTTAAAAGAAGATCGTGTTCAAATTAAAAAAATAATTAAGGAAAAATTAAACTTAAAGGGCTTTGAAATTATAAGAATTGAGGAAATCCCACGTAATCATTTTGGAAAAATCCTCTATTCTGAGTTACCTAAATATGGATAATTTATAATCACCTGAACCCGTAACAGGAAATGTGATACACGTGACAAAACCTTAAATACTGAGATCTGAAACTGAGTGTGCACCTTCTAGGTGAAACATTGAAATAACGTGAAACCTACATTAGTACATGGTTTATTAGTTCTTAAGCGTTTCGTCGACACATTTCAGGGTTTCATGCAACTTGGACAACTTTAGGGGTATTTTTTGCCTCGTTTTATGAAAAATCTTAAGTTTATTTTTTATCAGGTGATTGGATGAGTTTTATATCAATTGAGTTTCTTCTATTTCTCGCAATAATCGTTTTTACGTATTATTTAATCCCACATCGATTGAGATGGATTCTTTTATTAGTAGCAAGTTACGTTTTTTACGCTATCTTGAGTATCCAATTTATACCGTTACTACTTGCAAGCACAGCTTTTACTTATTTTACTGGAATTATAATTGAAAAACAGGAGACAAGAAAACAGAAGAAAAAAGTCATGCTAGTTGGTATTTCCGTATTATTATTTTTTCTCGGTTGGTTTAAATATTTTAATTTTGTAAATGACTCACTTCGAGCGATTGCAAAATACATGAATTGGAATTTTACCGTACCATACCAAGAAATTGTCCTGCCATTAGCCATTTCTTTTTATACATTTCAGGCAGTAAGTTATCTTGTGGATATCTACTATGGAAAGCAAAAGGCAGAAAGACATTACGGTTATTTTTCGATATTTTTTGCATTTTTTCCACAGTTGGTTGCTGGGCCGATTGAACGTGCTAAGAAATTACTTCCGCAATTTAAAGTTGAACAGAATTTTAATTATGAAAATTTAACCTATGGGATGAAGCGAATCGCATGGGGTTTTTTTAAGAAGACATTAATTGCAGATCGACTAGCTCCAATTGTATCAAGTGTTTTCGATAGTCCTAACCCGACTGGTTCACAAATCGTACTAGCTACTATTCTATTCTCGATACAATTGTTCGCTGATTTTTCAGCATGCAGTGACATTGCCATCGGTTGTGCAAGAATGCTGGGGATAAATTTGACAGAAAACTTTAAGCAACCGCACTTTGCTGTTTCGATATCGGATTTTTGGAGTAGATGGCATATAACGCTCTCTACATGGCTCAGGGACTATATCTTTGTCCCGTTATGTAAGGGGAAAAAGAAGAGAAGTGAAATTTATTTAGCAATTGTGATTACTTTTTTAGTAAGCGGCATTTGGCACGGAGCCGCTTGGACTTTTGTTTTATGGGGTCTAATTCATGGGTTTTATCGCGTGTTTGGAGATTATACAAAACATTTTCGTGAAAAAATGGCTTCATTTATTCAATTGGATAGAAGTCCAGTGCTGCATAAATGGATGAAAATTTCTATAACTTTCCTGCTAGTTTGCTTTTCTAGAGTTTTTTTTCGATCGGATTCCGTTACACATGCATTTGAAAATGCACAGCTTTTCTTAACAATTAACTCCTGGAGACCATCGGGAATTATTAAAGCATTTGAAATATTTTCGCTACTAGATTTAGTGATTTTCATTTTTTTCTTTATTATTGTACAAATATTTCAGTATATCGAAAGAAAAAATGTTTCAACATGGGAATGGCTTTCGCAGCGCTCGATATTCGCTAGATTTGCATTTTATATTTTTATCATTGTTTCAGTCCTTATATTCGGTGTTTCGGGTGAGGGGTTTGTTTATGGTGGATTTTAATCTAAATACAAAGTATATGGGGAATTTTGGTTACGTTTTATTCGTGAGCCATTCAGTAATTTTAGTAAAAGAAGCACTGTATTGAAAGGATTTGCTATGGGACGTTTATTCATTAAGTTAACAATTATCATTACTGTTGTTTTACTACTGTTTATGCCAGTAAATAACTTTGTAAAGCATTCTCATGATTACAACATAAACCATGCAATACTGGCGTTTAAGAAACATCCATATCCAGTTGATATCATCAATCTAGGTGCATCTCATTCAATGTATGGTTATTATTTTAAGCCTACTGGTTTGTCCCATCTGGACTTAGCACTTCCTGCTCAGACGATTCAGTACGACTTTAAATTGTTGAGAGAGTATGGCAAGTATCTTAAACCTGATGGTGTAGTCATCGTTTCCATCTCTCAAATTACTTTCGCAAATTCTGAGGCCAAGCACGTAGGAAATTATTATGAAGTTTTGGATCGTACCGAAATTGAACCATTTAATTTAATTGATTATTTCAGTTACTTGTACCTACCTGGGTCAAATAGTGGGAGTTTTAATTCTGCGCTCTCAGGTAAATTGAAAAACTTTAAATGGAATTCTCATCAACCTTGGGCAAATAACGGTAAAAACTATTCGGGAAGAAAGTATGCGAAAGTAGAAGCAGAATATAGAGAAGCGGTTGAAAACGATAACATTGAACGAAATGTGAAGCAGTTAAGAGAGATGGTAGACTATTGTAGCGAGAAAGGCTACCGAGTAATATTAACCATGGAGCCAGTACATCAGTCTTATCAAGAATATTTCAATGAAGAAGTAATGAATAGACTTGTTTTTCAGTACTTAAAAGCTCTTGAATTAGATGTCCCTTTTTTAAATTATATGAGTGATCAAAGATTCGTAGACAACAGAGATTATTTTATCGATCCAGATCATTTAAACAGAGAGGGAAGAAAAATGTTTTCTTGGATAGTTTACACGGACCTCAAGAAATTGGGCTATTTATGAGCGATTTATATTACTATTATTGATATTAACTTATTTAAACGTGGAAGATTTATTTTCTATTGATGCCCAGTTAAACAGGGTGTAACAAAGTTTGTGCTATCATCTCCTGGAAGACAAGAATTGAAATACAATTCTTGTCTTCCAGGAGATTTTTTTATGTCTACAACGACAAAAGATGTGAATAAAATTAGGTTAGATTCAACATTTTTTGTGAATTATTTCAAAAAATAATACTTTGAATATTTTTCGATTTATTTAGGGAATGCTCGAAATCTGGTAATCCCAATAGTTTTTTGAATTTCGAGCATTCCCTAAACAACTGAAGTTTTTGTAGTTGCAAAATAGAATTTGTTTGTTTATAAATAGATTCTGAAATTTTAAGTAGTAGCAATACTAACTGGGCTAATGAAGCGTTCGTAAATTAGAAATCCTCATCAGTGAACTGACATAACGATTTGAGACACACATAAAACACCTATTTTAGGCTGCTTGATGACCAAATTCTTTTGGCGTCAGGTAGTCTAATTTTTCTTGAATTCGTTCCTCATTGTAATACAAAATATATTCTTCTACACGTTTTCCTACTTCTTCCAGTGGTAACGAATTAAATTTCACATATTGAAATGCCTCTGTTTTCAAAATCGCATGAAACGATTCAATTACCGCATTATCGCAACAGTTCCCACGATGAGACATGCTCCCAATCAAGTTCATTTTCTTCACATAATTTTGATACGCATACGATGTGTACACACTTCCTTGATCCGAATGCACAATTACACCTTCTGGATAGTTTCTTGATATTAAGGCCGTCTTTAATACGTCCATCACTAACGGTGTTTGTTGGTGGTCGTATAGCTTATATGCCACGACTTCATTGTTAAAAAGATCTAAAATCGTCGCTAAGTAGAGGGTACGATTCCCGTACTGGATGTACGTAATATCCGTGACCCATTTCTCGTTCGGATTCGCTGCGAAGAAATCACGTGCTAAGATATTTGGCACAACAATTTGTTGTCCACCTTGTGATTTCCATTTGCGTTTTGGTTTAATTCGACATTGTAGATTATGCTTTTGCATCAAGCTTTGTACGGTATTTCGATGTAAGATAATTTGGTACATATTTTTTAAAAGTCGCCTAATTTTCCGATGCCCATTTCGATATTTTGTTCGCTTACACAACTCAATAATTTTTTGCTCCACATCCGTTAATTCTTCTTTCACGCCTTCCTTCAACCAACGATAATACGTCGCTCTAGGAATGCCTAAAACCTTTAAAATCATTGTCACTGTATATTTTTTACGTAGTTTCTCGACAGTTGGTAGTGCTACTTTCCGTTCAACTCCTTTTCGATCGCCATGAACTTTTTTAAGATTTCATTTTCCATTTCTAAATGCGCCATTTTTCGGTTCATTTTATCTGTTTCTGATAGACCCTCAGGACCATGACCATAGGAATATTGCTTGCCAATCGGTTGGTCAAATCGATAGAGTTCATTGTTTCTATACCTTTTCATCCATGTTTTAATTTGTGATCTATTTTTAATACCATATTTCATTATGTAACGAACGCGCGATAGTTCAACAATGAACAAGCTTAATATAGCCGTATTTAAGTTGAAATAAGGTTTTCTAATGCACAAAGTTGGGCTCTTCAAGTGATATGAATTGAAAAGGAATGCAATTTTTTGTCCATATTTTGTAGCAAACATAACAAAATAAAGCCACCAAAATTGTAAGCTTTAAGGCTAGAAAATAACTTAAAATAAACGCCCTCACGTAATTTGTGAGGGTTTTGTTTTATCTGAATTTCTATGTTGGAACAGTGAATTATAACATCAACTAGTTAATAACGACATATTTTAATATTTAAAAAATTAAAATAAAAACATTTACTAAATTATAAATGGAGTGTTAATATCTATTTAGCGACTATTTAGCGACTTATAAACGACGACTCAAGGGGGATGTTATATGAACAAAGAGATGAGCTTTAGATGGGCGATTTTACCATTAGTTAGTATGATTGCCGTCATGTTTTTTGCAATTATCAAATTAGAGCAGGGACCGCATATGCCATTAATTGTTGGTACGAGTGTTGCGGCATTTGTTGCGTGGAAGCACGGGTTTAAGTGGAATGAAATTGAAGAAATGATGTATAGAGGCATTCGTTTAGCATTGCCGGCTGTTATTATCATCATGCTTGTGGGATTAGTAATTGGTTCATGGATGGGTGGCGGTATTGTTGCCACGATGATTTATTACGGTTTGCAAATTATTTCACCGGCTTGGTTTTTAGTAACAATTCTACTTATATGTTCGATTGTTTCACTTGCAATTGGTAGCTCTTGGTCAACGATGGCAACGATTGGTGTAGCTGGGATGGGAATTGGTCTTAGCATGGGTATTCCTGCACCGATGATTGCGGGTGCCGTTATTTCGGGCGCATACTTTGGTGATAAAATGTCACCATTATCTGATACAACAAACTTAGCAGCAGGCTTAACTGGTACAAACTTATTTGATCATATTAAGCACATGATTTATACGACGGTGCCTGCTTATTTAATTTCAATTATTGGCTTTTGGATTATGGGTCGAAAATTTGCTGGGACAGATATGAATACTTCAGAAATTCAAATGATGTTAGGGACGATTGGCGATGAATTTGTGATTTCGCCGTGGTTATTAGTTGTACCGCTATTAATCATTGTCATGGTAGCGATGAAAGTACCGGCTATTCCGGCCCTTTTATTAGGTGTAGTACTTGGCTTCCTTTCACATATCGTTATTCAAGGAGGGGAAATGGCGGATGCAGTAGGAGCTCTGCAAAGTGGCTACTCAATCGTTTCTGGTAATGAAATGGTTGATGCATTATTTAATAACGGTGGAATCGACAATATGATGTACACCGTATCAATGACGATTATTGCGATGACGTTCGGTGGGATTTTAGAGTATTCAGGCATGCTGAACTCAATAATTCAACAGATTTTACGTTTTGCAAAATCAACAGGTAGCATAATTGCGGCAACAATTGCATCTTGTTTTGCAACAAATGCGAGCTGTTCGGAACAATATATTTCAATAGTCGTTCCAGCACGTATGTTTGCAACCGCTTACAAGGAACGCGGCTTACATTCGAAAAATTTATCACGCTGCTTAGAAGACGGTGGAACATTAACATCTGTATTTATTCCGTGGAATACATGCGGTGTGTTTATTGCTTCAACACTTGGCGTGACGGCGTATGAATATGCACCGTATGCGTTATTAAACTTCATTGTACCGATTATTTCTATTATTTACGGGTACATCGGCTTCACGATTGTTAAACTGACGGATAAAGAAATTGAAGAAGCCAAGCAATCAGATCTTCGTTTAGAACAAGAAGCAGCAATGCAATAAAAAAGAACGAGCTATGTGCTCGTTCTTTCTTCTATATATAAGTTGAAAAATTAAGTGTATAAAGAGCACGTGGACGTCCCTGCTGATACGTCATCTCCTCACCAACAATGGTCACATAAGAGTACTCTACTAATTTTTTTAATATGCGTTCGGTTGTACGGCGTGTAACTTGTAAATAATCTGCTAAATCCTGTGTCGTAAAGCTAGGGGAAGGGTGCGCCTTACTAAATTCAATAAGGCGGGAAATATTTTTCGGACTTAAATGCGTGTCACGCGTTATTTTTAATATGAGCGGATCAGTTACCTGTAACGCTATGGACTGCTGCTGTTTCCCAATCGGCCCGTGCAATTGTTTAAGGTCATCGAGTAGATACATTGTATTCGTCTCGGCAAAGGTTAGTGCTTGTTTTGCATGCTCGCGCGCTTGTAATATGGATACCCCATAACCAAAGCCAAAACGGAATTCAATTGGAGAGGCACTTAAATACTGCTGCAACTTTGCGAGCCCTTGATGTAAATTACCATTCGTCGTATAAAACTCGAAATGATGCAGATCAATTTGGCGATAAAAGGCGGAGAGACTGGATGTTATATTCTCCAACAATGAATCAGCAGGAATTTCCTTCACCAATAAATGTCCGACAGCTACTTTTGCTAAATCACTTTTTGAGCGCTCTGAAATTGCCTTTGCTTCATATAAATAACGTAAAATAGAACTTTTCGGATCCATCATGCGCATCACAGGAATATTTAACTCTATCAATTTGCTGTATACTGCGTGTATACTGGTAATGATAAAATCCACTTGACCAGAATTCCACAACTCTTGATGACGATTAATATACGTGTCATACGGGGTATGGAGTGTAATCGTTTGAATATGCGGGCGCTGCGTCGTATTTAAATCGCCCAACACGCTGTCGATGAAATTTAAATTCATTACATCAATAGATAAACGGTCTAGTGCGATTGGCTTTTCAACAAGTAATGCCAGTAAAGTGGTGGAAATTGACGTCTCGTCCTGCTTTAAGTAAGTCCATGGTGTTGGCCACTCGTCAAGTACCGGTTTTGCGTAAAGATACGGTAAGGTCCCAGAAAGTAGCAGCACATCGCAAGGTTTGACCTGCTTTAATAATGCAGGTGTCTCTTCCGGCACATGATAGGTATAAAAGTCAAGTTGGAATTGAGGATTGTCCGCGAGTATTTCTTGCAAAACTTTTTGAAATTGTTCAGAACAAAGAACAGCAATTTTTGTTGAAATTAGAAACACCTCTTTTTTTTTATTTATATAACGACTATTTAACGACAACTATAACAAAACTTACATTATATGTAAAGTATAAGGGGATTATTATGAAAATCAAATCAATCGAAATAAATTGCATTGAATTACCTTTAATTGAACCATTTATCGTCAGCTACGCAACATACCCAAATATGCCTTCGATCATCGTGAAAATGACGACTGAGTGTGGATTAGTAGGATGGGGAGAAGCGGTGCCAGATGAGCATGTGACAGGGGAAACGTTAGAAGGCACATACGCAGTACTGCAGCATACATTAGCTCCAGCGTTAATCGGAGAAAACCCGATGAATTTTGAACAACTACATCAAATGATGGATAACTTAATTTACAGTGCACCAGCAGCAAAGGCAGCGATTGATATTGCCTGCTTCGATGTTACGGGGAAAAAGCTACAAGTACCAGCGTACCAACTAACAGGCGGCCGTTACCACAAAAAGTTTCCGATTACGCATGTCCTAAGTATTGCCGAGCCGCAAGCGATGGCCGATGAAGCAGCAAGACGTGTAGAAATGGGTTATCGTTCATTTAAAATGAAAGTAGGTCGTGATGTCGCGAGTGATGTTGCACGCATTAAAGCAGTACGAGAGCGTGTCGGTGATGAAATCGCAATTCGCGTAGACGTCAACCAAGGCTGGGTAAACAGTTCTACAACAATGCAAGCCTTACGTGAGCTTGAAAAAATAGGATTAGACTGGTTAGAGCAGCCGGTTCGTGCAGATGATATTGACGGCATGGTCGAAATTAAAGAGAAAACAACGATTCCGATGATGATTGATGAAGGTGTGCGTGGCGTTTGCGAAATGCGTGAAATCATCGCCAAACGCGCAGCAGATAAAGTAAATATTAAGCTTATGAAAAGCGGTGGAATTTATCCTGCAATGAAGCTTGCACATATGGCAGAAATGGCCGGCATTGAATGCCAAATCGGCTCAATGGTTGAATCTTCAGTTGGTTCAGCGGCAGGCTTCCACGTTGCTTTTTCGAAAAAAGTATTTACTAGTGTCGAGTTAACAGGCCCGCTAAAGTTTTCAAAAGATATCGGCAATCTACACTATGACGTGCCGTTTATCGAATTAACTGAAAAACCAGGCTTGGGCGTCGATGTAGACGAAGTTGTTTTAGCAGAATTAACAACAATTAAGTGTGTGGTGAACTAAATGATTGCAACAGGATCTTTAGGTGAGCAGCAGTATGAAGTATATGTACTGGATACAAGCCATGTGCCGGAATTAATGACCTTACAGCAGGAAGTAGTAGAGGCGTTACCGGATAAAGCTATTCTCCAGCCTTTAGACGAAGAGGAGCTATTATTTATTTTACAAGGCAACGGACTAATGATAGGGATCTTTGTGGGGGACAAATTAATTGCCTTCCGCGCACTGTTAGAACCGGAGCTTGATGCAGAACACCTTGGTTATGATATCGGGTTAACGACAGAAGCGGATTTACGCCAAGTTTTATACCAGGAAATCTCAAATGTACATCCAGATTTCCGTGGTTACGGTCTGCAGCGCTTAATGGCAGAAATCGTGATGGCGCAAGTAGATTCGTCTAAACACCCGATTATATGCGCGACGGTGATGCCGTATAATATCGCAAGCTTAAAAGATAAATTTTTACAAGGCATGCATGTTGCCGCGCTTAAATACAAATACGGTGGGAAATTACGCTACGTCTTTGTGAAATATTTAAATGAAGCAGTTGTGTGCGGCGAAGAGACTGTGGACATTTCGATGGGTGATACAGAAGGGCAACAGCAATTATTAAAAGCAGGCTTTGTGGGCATAGAAATGAAGTCAGCTGGTGATGACTTCATTGTGACGTATCGCAAGAAATAAAAATAAGCCTCAAGTTGTTTTCGTAACAGCTTGGGGCCTTATTATTTAACGATTTGCTTGGTCTAGCAATTGGAATAAATCTTTTCCGTAAAACTCTTCGGCTAATTTTCTTAGTGCATCTGTTTCCTTTAACTCTGCGATAGCTTCGTCATAGGCAGCAGCAAATTCTTTTTGTTGTTTATTAAATAGCGGCCATGTTTTAATCACGGCGAATTCTTTATATACTACGTCATTAATTAAACTATGATAAGGACCATCTTCGTCTGTTACTTGAGATGAAAAGATCGCTTCAATTGTAATTCCACCATCTACACGTCCCTCGTTTACCCATTGGACGATATCCACGTTAAACTCATCACCTGCAACTAAATTTACTTGGTTGTTAGGATTCGCTGTATTATATTCTTCGATGATTGTATATTGTGCACTGCTTGCTGCAATTGGTGCTAGAGAAAGCTTTTTAGAAGCAAAATCACTTAAATTATTGATATCTGTTTTGTCGGATTTTAATAAAAGACCCGCGCTACTTAAACCGATAAATTCTTCAGGGAATAAAAATTTTTTTGTGCGTTCTTCTGTGAAGAAGGCGTTTTTAACTCCAACATCATACTTTCCTTGCTCTACGCCAATAAATAAATCATCGTCTGTTGTTGGGATATATTCAAATTCATAGTCCTCTAATTTTTCATCGACTAATTTCATCACTTCCACGTCATAGCCTGTTGCATTGCCGTTTTCATCTACATACGTTATTGGTTTTGCTGCTTGAGCAAATGCTACTTTTACTGATGCCACTTCTGTTGATTCGGCGTTAGCTGTCTCATTCTCATTTGCCGCAACATCTTTACTGCTGCTAGTTGTGTCGATATCTTCTGTGTTGCCACATGCTGCTAAAATAGTAACGGATGCAAAACCTACTGCTAAAAATTTACCTAACTGTTTAAAATTCAAGTTGTTCATTCCTTCCAAATATTTACTAGTCTAAATATAAGCAAAATTTATAGGGATTGTAAATATTAACTTTTCAATTTATTTAGAAAGTAAAAGGGTTTACAAGAAGGAACGCAATTATTGCAGTAGAATTTAATGGAAAAAAGATTACCCTAAGTTATTTAGGGTAATCTTTTTTTATTTCTTCAACAATTTTGCAAATAAACCTGTTTGTTTTTCTTTCTTTTGTGCTTCGTAGTCGTTCAGTTGTTGTTCATGCTGTTGCGTATTTATGCGATTTAGTGCATTCATGATGGCACTATTTTGTTGCTCCACACGGTCAAGCTGGCGTGTTGGAAGCGCAGCCGGTTCATTTGCTTTTTGGAGCAAATGATTCATCATTGAACCAAGCTCTTGTTTTAACGTATTGTTTTGATCCATTAGTAAATCATTTTGCGTACGCTGTGCTTGGATAAGTTCAATTAATTGGGCGTTTTGCTGTTCAATCCCATACACATGCGTTGCGAGTAATTCCATGGAACGGGCTAAATCATCGTATTTCGTTGGGTCAATGATCTGTGGCGTTAATGGATCAAATTGATTCGCCACAGTGTCCACTTCAAAGCCGGGTGCCATGACAAGCTGCGCCGCTTCTTTTAGTTTTATGCCACGCTTTTTATTTAAGGTAATTAATGCCTTTACAATTTCGATATCTTTGTCTGTAAACTCGCGGTGCTGACGGGCATTACGTGAAACTTTATACCCTTGCTCCTCTAAGATCGATACATAATGATTTACAGATGTCTTACTAACCCCGATGTGCTCGGCAAATGCTGTTGCTGCATATGTACTACTAGTCACTTTTTACTTCTCCTTTATTGCCTATGTATGATATTTGTGACAAGTATATCATTTATAAGTGCAAGTTGGGGGCTTCATAGAAATGTCTCAAATCTAAAATATATTTGTTGTACAATAAAAGGAAAAGGTGGTTTATTTAGGTGGATCAATTACGAGCAGCAATTTTTGGGTTTTGTGTAGGGGATGCACTAGGTGTGCCAGTGGAATTTGAGGAGCGGGATACATTTCAAATTACAGAAATGGTCGGCTACAGGAGCTGGAATGTGCCTGCGGGGAGCTGGTCGGATGATTCAGCGATGATGTTTTGTACGATGGAGCATTTTGTGGAGCAGTCGGATTTGGACGCTTTAAAGGAAAAGTTTTGCGACTGGAGATACCGTGGTTACTGGACCCATGATAATGAGCCAACCTTTGATATTGGAATCACCATTTCTGAAGTCATTCAGCGCTGGGAATTTTACGGCTATTTAGAAAAAGCATGTGACATTGAACAAAGCAATGGCAACGGGGCACTTATGCGTATTTTACCACTTGCTTTTGAAGTGAAAAAACGAGGTCTAGTAGGGGATGATTTATTTGATTTTGTGAAGTCGTATGCCACTCTTACACATGGCCATATTCGTTCAACACTAGCCTGTGCACATTATATCTATGTTGCACGCGGGCTACTGGAAGGTGATGGTTTTATCGTAGCGTTTAATCGGGCAAACGCCATGCTTCAACAGAAATTACTGGCTTATCCGAAAGAGGGAAAACATTTTTTTCGCTTTGCAAACTTACAGAATACTTCCCGTGAAAGTATTCATAGTTCTGGTTATGTAATTGATACAATTGAAGCGGTTTATTGGAGCTTACTTCATACAAAGTCTTACGAGGAAGCCGTATTGAAGGGGATTCATCTAGGTAATGACACTGATACGATTGGCGCACTGATTGGTGGACTTGCGGGCATCATGTACGGGTACAATAGCATCCCTGAACGTTGGCTAAATGAGCTCGCGAAGGGTGAGGGAATTGAGGATCTGATTAGGCGTTTTGAGTGAAAAGTGGGTTTGAAGTATCCAAGCTCAAACAATTGCTTCATTTAATACACAAAATTTAAGGCTCAATTGGGAAAGTCAATTTAACCTCAACCATGGAGCATTTTATAGTAGGAGCTGTTTGTTGCTAGCAAATTAGGAAGTACTAATATTTATCTTCATTTATTATAAAAAACGTAATTATAAGTCAGCGAATAGGCTAGATAAAATTAGGTTTGTGAATACTTATAGTTGATGTTCATTGAATTCCGCAGTTGAAAAAGCTTAAAAGTGCTACGGTTAAACCTTTGAATTACTTTCTGTTCTCTTTCCCAATGACAAATTCCTTAACACGTATAGCCCGATGATGAATTACTTATTCGTGTGTAAAGCGTCCTAAATCAATTACTATTCTAATAGAAGAAGTAGAACCCATATAGCTCGAGTACAGATATTTTCGGATATATAATTTATGATTCGGTCCGGTGTTTCGTTTTTCGTATATAGTATTAGTGAGTTGTTAAACGATATTAAAATAGTAATATTGTTTAATAGCTCGATCTTATGCCTCGTAGAGAATAGTAATTTTATTATTCTCTACTTATTTATTGGTGAAAGAATCATGCATATTAGCATTTTCTAATTCGATTAAAATGCAGAGTATGAAGTAAGGAGGATACATTCCTTCATCTAATAAGTGAGAAAGAAGGGGGGACGGAATGTTCTTTTTTTATCCGATAACGACTTGAACTACTGCTAAAAGAAGCACCTAGACCGTTACTTGGAAGATTGGCTGGGAACGTAACTTTAGTTAAGGGTAAAAAAGTTTAGAAAAAGTGTTGACTTTATATTTAAAGATAAGGTATTATATTAAATGTCGCTAAGATGTGACGAACTAAGAAATGCATAATGATTTCGAAAGTCATGAAAAACTTTTTCAAAAAAGTTGTTGACGAACGAAAGAGGAAATGTTATATTAGTAAAGTCGTTAAAACGGCAACGAAATAATGAACCTTGAAAACTGAACAAGCAAAACGTTAATTAAAACAACGTTTCAACGCACTGACTTCTGTCAGTGGAGATTGAAACAAAAACATAGATATCAACTTTTAGTTGATACGCTAGCAAAGCAAATGAGCTTTCAAACTAACTTTTATGGAGAGTTTGATCCTGGCTCAGGACGAACGCTGGCGGCATGCCTAATACATGCAAGTCGAGCGAATGATGAAGAAGCTTGCTTCTTCTGATTTAGCGGCGGACGGGTGAGTAACACGTGGGTAACCTACCCTATAGATTGGGATAACTCAGGGAAACCTGGGCTAATACCGAATAATACATTTCCTTTCATGAGGAGATGTTAAAAGATGGTTTCGGCTATCACTATAGGATGGGCCCGCGGCGCATTAGCTAGTTGGTGAGGTAACGGCTCACCAAGGCAACGATGCGTAGCCGACCTGAGAGGGTGATCGGCCACACTGGGACTGAGACACGGCCCAGACTCCTACGGGAGGCAGCAGTAGGGAATCTTCCACAATGGGCGAAAGCCTGATGGAGCAATGCCGCGTGAGTGAAGAAGGATTTCGGTTCGTAAAACTCTGTTGTAAGGGAAGAACAAGTAGCGTAGTAACTGGCGTTACCTTGACGGTACCTTATTAGAAAGCCACGGCTAACTACGTGCCAGCAGCCGCGGTAATACGTAGGTGGCAAGCGTTGTCCGGAATTATTGGGCGTAAAGCGCGCGCAGGTGGTTCCTTAAGTCTGATGTGAAAGCCCACGGCTCAACCGTGGAGGGTCATTGGAAACTGGGGAACTTGAGTGCAGAAGAGGATAGTGGAATTCCAAGTGTAGCGGTGAAATGCGTAGAGATTTGGAGGAACACCAGTGGCGAAGGCGACTATCTGGTCTGTAACTGACACTGAGGCGCGAAAGCGTGGGGAGCAAACAGGATTAGATACCCTGGTAGTCCACGCCGTAAACGATGAGTGCTAAGTGTTGGGGGGTTTCCGCCCCTCAGTGCTGCAGCTAACGCATTAAGCACTCCGCCTGGGGAGTACGGTCGCAAGACTGAAACTCAAAGGAATTGACGGGGGCCCGCACAAGCGGTGGAGCATGTGGTTTAATTCGAAGCAACGCGAAGAACCTTACCAGGTCTTGACATCCCATTGACCATTATGGAGACATAGTTTTCCCTTCGGGGACAATGGTGACAGGTGGTGCATGGTTGTCGTCAGCTCGTGTCGTGAGATGTTGGGTTAAGTCCCGCAACGAGCGCAACCCTTATTCTTAGTTGCCATCATTTAGTTGGGCACTCTAAGGAGACTGCCGGTGACAAACCGGAGGAAGGTGGGGATGACGTCAAATCATCATGCCCCTTATGACCTGGGCTACACACGTGCTACAATGGACGGTACAAACGGTTGCCAACCCGCGAGGGGGAGCTAATCCGATAAAACCGTTCTCAGTTCGGATTGTAGGCTGCAACTCGCCTACATGAAGCCGGAATCGCTAGTAATCGCGGATCAGCATGCCGCGGTGAATACGTTCCCGGGCCTTGTACACACCGCCCGTCACACCACGAGAGTTTGTAACACCCGAAGTCGGTGAGGTAACCTTTATGGAGCCAGCCGCCGAAGGTGGGATAGATGATTGGGGTGAAGTCGTAACAAGGTAGCCGTATCGGAAGGTGCGGCTGGATCACCTCCTTTCTAAGGATAATTACGGAAGATTTCATCTTGGATGAAATCACAATTAACGTTTTGCTGTTCAGTTTTGAAGGTTCATTCTTAAATGAATGATATACTTCAAAACTTGTTCTTTGAAAACTGGATAAAACGACATTGAAAGCAATGAAATAAATCAAGTAATAAACTGTAAGTTCTTAAGTCTTACCTTCGGGTAAGCAGTAACTAATCTTTATGGTTAAGTTATTAAGGGCGCACGGTGGATGCCTTGGCACTAGGAGTCGATGAAGGACGGCACTAACACCGATATGCCTCGGGGAGCTGTAAGTGAGCTTTGATCCGGGGATTTCCGAATGGGGGAACCCACTATGTTTAATAGCATAGTATCTACGCGTGAATACATAGCGCGATGAGGACAGACGCAGGGAACTGAAACATCTAAGTACCTGCAGGAAGAGAAAGAAAATTCGATTCCCTGAGTAGCGGCGAGCGAAACGGGAATAGCCCAAACCAAAGAGCTTGCTCTTTGGGGTTGTAGGACATTCTATACGGAGTTACAAAAGAATGAGCTAGACGAAGCGACTTGGAAAGGTCTGCCATAGCAGGTAATAGCCCTGTAGTCAAAAGTTCATTCCCTCTTGAATGTATCCTGAGTACGGCGGAACACGTGAAATTCCGTCGGAATCCGGGAGGACCATCTCCCAAGGCTAAATACTACCTAGTGACCGATAGTGAACCAGTACCGTGAGGGAAAGGTGAAAAGCACCCCGGAAGGGGAGTGAAATAGATCCTGAAACCGTGTGCCTACAAGTAGTTAGAGCCCGTTAATGGGTGATAGCGTGCCTTTTGTAGAATGAACCGGCGAGTTACGATTACGTGCGAGGTTAAGTTGATAAGACGGAGCCGCAGCGAAAGCGAGTCTGAATAGGGCGAATTAGTACGTGGTCGTAGACCCGAAACCAGGTGATCTACCCATGTCCAGGGTGAAGGTGAGGTAACACTTACTGGAGGCCCGAACCCACGCACGTTGAAAAGTGCGGGGATGAGGTGTGGGTAGCGGAGAAATTCCAATCGAACCTGGAGATAGCTGGTTCTCTCCGAAATAGCTTTAGGGCTAGCCTCGTGATTGAGAATACTGGAGGTAGAGCACTGTTTGGACTAGGGGGGCATCTCGCTTTACCGAATTCAGACAAACTCCGAATGCCAGATATTTATACACGGGAGTCAGACTGCGAGTGATAAGATCCGTAGTCAAAAGGGAAACAGCCCAGACCACCAGCTAAGGTCCCAAAGTAATCGTTAAGTGGAAAAGGATGTGGCGTTGCTTAGACAACCAGGATGTTGGCTTAGAAGCAGCCATCATTTAAAGAGTGCGTAATAGCTCACTGGTCGAGTGACGCTGCGCCGAAAATGTATCGGGGCTAAACGATTCACCGAAGCTGTGGATGCATACTTTGAGTATGCGTGGTAGGAGAGCGTTCTAAGTGCGCTGAAGTCAGACCGGAAGGACTGGTGGAGCGCTTAGAAGTGAGAATGCCGGTATGAGTAGCGAAAGACGGGTGAGAATCCCGTCCACCGTATGACTAAGGTTTCCTGAGGAAGGCTCGTCCGCTCAGGGTTAGTCGGGACCTAAGCCGAGGCCGATAGGCGTAGGCGATGGACAACAGGTTGATATTCCTGTACCACCTCCTCACCGTTTGAGAAATGGGGGGACGCAGTAGGATAGGGTAAGCGCGCCGTTGGTTGTGCGCGTCCAAGCAGTAAGGTGTGTATGTAGGCAAATCCGCATACTTTAACATTGAGCTGTGATGGCGAGTCCGTATGGACGAAGTTCCTGATTTCACACTGCCAAGAAAAGCCTCTATCGAGGTGAGAGGTGCCCGTACCGCAAACCGACACAGGTAGTCGAGGAGAGAATCCTAAGGTGTGCGAGAGAACTCTCGTTAAGGAACTCGGCAAAATGACCCCGTAACTTCGGGAGAAGGGGTGCTCTTGAGCGTGTTAAAGCGCATGAGAGCCGCAGTGAATAGGCCCAGGCGACTGTTTAGCAAAAACACAGGTCTCTGCAAAACCGTAAGGTGACGTATAGGGGCTGACGCCTGCCCGGTGCTGGAAGGTTAAGAGGAGTGGTTAGCGCAAGCGAAGCTGCGAATTGAAGCCCCAGTAAACGGCGGCCGTAACTATAACGGTCCTAAGGTAGCGAAATTCCTTGTCGGGTAAGTTCCGACCCGCACGAAAGGCGTAACGATCTGGGCACTGTCTCAACGAGAGACTCGGTGAAATTATAGTACCTGTGAAGATGCAGGTTACCCGCGACAGGACGGAAAGACCCCGTGGAGCTTTACTGTAGCCTGATATTGAATTTTGGTACAACTTGTACAGGATAGGTAGGAGCCAGAGATCCCGGAGCGCCAGCTTCGGAGGAGGCGTCGGTGGGATACTACCCTGGTTGTATTGAACTTCTAACCCATGCCCCTTAGCGGGGTAGGAGACAGTGTCAGGCGGACAGTTTGACTGGGGCGGTCGCCTCCTAAAGAGTAACGGAGGCGCCCAAAGGTTCCCTCAGAATGGTTGGAAATCATTCGTAGAGTGTAAAGGCATAAGGGAGCTTGACTGCGAGACCTACAAGTCGAGCAGGGTCGAAAGACGGGCTTAGTGATCCGGTGGTTCCGCATGGAAGGGCCATCGCTCAACGGATAAAAGCTACCCCGGGGATAACAGGCTTATCTCCCCCAAGAGTCCACATCGACGGGGAGGTTTGGCACCTCGATGTCGGCTCATCGCATCCTGGGGCTGTAGTCGGTCCCAAGGGTTGGGCTGTTCGCCCATTAAAGCGGTACGCGAGCTGGGTTCAGAACGTCGTGAGACAGTTCGGTCCCTATCCGTCGTGGGCGTAGGAAATTTGAGAGGAGCTGTCCTTAGTACGAGAGGACCGGGATGGACATACCGCTGGTGTACCAGTTGTCTTGCCAAAGGCATCGCTGGGTAGCTATGTATGGACGGGATAAGTGCTGAAAGCATCTAAGCATGAAGCCCCCCTCAAGATGAGATTTCCCATTACGCAAGTAAGTAAGATCCCTCAAAGACGATGAGGTAGATAGGTTCGAGGTGGAAGTGTGGCGACACATGGAGCTGACGAATACTAATCGATCGAGGACTTAACCACATTATTACATTATGAATTGCATTCAATGAACCGTTTATCCAGTTTTGAAAGAATAAGCTTTCAACTAAATAAGTGAAGTGATGATGGCAAAGAGGTCACACCCGTTCCCATACCGAACACGGAAGTTAAGCTCTTTAGCGCCGATGGTAGTTGGGGGCTTCCCCCTGTGAGAGTAGGACATCGCTTCGCTTATTTTTTATGTGGAGGATTAGCTCAGCTGGGAGAGCACCTGCCTTACAAGCAGGGGGTCGGCGGTTCGAGCCCGTCATCCTCCACCATCTAAATGCCGGTGTAGCTCAGTTGGTAGAGCAACTGACTTGTAATCAGTAGGTCGAGGGTTCGACTCCTTTCGCCGGCACCATTTAGAGAGCCATTAGCTCAGTTGGTAGAGCATCTGACTTTTAATCAGAGGGTCGAAGGTTCGAGTCCTTCATGGCTCACCATTTTCATATTTGTCTGCTGCGGGTGTGGCGGAACTGGCAGACGCACTAGACTTAGGATCTAGCGCCGCAAGGCGTGGGGGTTCGACTCCCTTCACCCGCACCATTTAATTTCATATATTGTCAGAATAAAAATTTCTTAAGCACATGCGGAAGTAGTTCAGTGGTAGAACACCACCTTGCCAAGGTGGGGGTCGCGAGTTCGAACCTCGTCTTCCGCTCCAACATGTGCCGGGGTGGCGGAACTGGCAGACGCACAGGACTTAAAATCCTGCGGTGAGTGATCACCGTGCCGGTTCGATTCCGGCCCTCGGCACCATTTTACTTTTCAACATTAAATTATAGCGCCCGTAGCTCAATTGGATAGAGCGTCTGACTACGGATCAGAAGGTTGTGGGTTCGACTCCTGCCGGGCGCGCCATATAGACGGAATGTAGCTCAGCTTGGTAGAGCACTTGGTTTGGGACCAAGGGGTCGTAGGTTCGAATCCTGTCATTCCGACCACTACATTATTGGGGCCTTAGCTCAGCTGGGAGAGCGCCTGCCTTGCACGCAGGAGGTCAGCGGTTCGATCCCGCTAGGCTCCACCATTTAAATATTGTCTCGGAGGTATACCCAAGTCCGGCTGAAGGGATTAGTCTTGAAAACTAACAGGCGGGTTAAACCGCGCGGGGGTTCGAATCCCTCTACCTCCTCCATTTTTTAATCAAGTTAAATGGTATATTTAAAACTTAAATTACATATTATTTTCGCGGGGTGGAGCAGTGGTAGCTCGTCGGGCTCATAACCCGAAGGTCGTCGGTTCAAATCCGGCCCCCGCAACCAAATGGTCCCGTGGTGTAGCGGTTAACATGCCTGCCTGTCACGCAGGAGATCGCCGGTTCGATCCCGGTCGGGACCGCCATTTTTAATTGTGGGTCAGTAGCTCAGTTGGTAGAGCATTAGATTGAAGCTCTAAGTGTCGGCGGTTCGATTCCGTCCTGACCCACCATATTTGCGGGTGTAGTTTAGTGGTAAAACCTCAGCCTTCCAAGCTGATGATGAGAGTTCGATTCTCTTCACCCGCTCCATTTTGAATGGGCCTATAGCTCAGCTGGTTAGAGCGCACGCCTGATAAGCGTGAGGTCGATGGTTCGAGTCCATTTAGGCCCACCATTCAATTATTATTATTCCGAAGTAGCTCAGTGGTAGAGCATCCGGCTGTTAACCGGACGGTCGTAGGTTCGAGTCCTACCTTCGGAGCCATGGCCCGTTGGTCAAGCGGTTAAGACACCGCCCTTTCACGGCGGTAACACGGGTTCGAATCCCGTACGGGTCATCTCAAACGTGTAGCACTTTGCTACACGTTTTTTATTTGTTAAGGAAATTATAAAATTGGTTCTATACTAAATGGTTCTATACTAAATGTTGGGGTATTACTACAATTTGAGGGTAAAAAAAGACACGTAACACCCAAATGTCTTATACTTTAGTTGCTGAACAAAAGATAAGATGGGGGTTACGTGTACATGCATTCTAACATAAGTTTACCAGGATTTGAAGACGCGATTATTTTAAAGACAGAGGTGCGTGGAGGGCAGTATCTGATTCATTTTGAAATGCCCATAACGACGCAGGTTTGTCCAAACTGTGGAGAAGATACACGCCGTGTGCGATTATCGTTGGACTAAGGTAAAGCATTTAAAAATGGCAGAGTAAAAGGTACCCTATAAGATAGACACTTTAAAAAAGGTCTATCTTATAGGGTCTTTCTGTTTATAACGAAGAAAAATGGAATGGTGGAGCGGATTAAAATGTCA
This sequence comes from Solibacillus sp. FSL H8-0538, assembly GCF_038003525.1. Lineage (NCBI taxonomy): Bacteria > Bacillati > Bacillota > Bacilli > Caryophanales > Caryophanaceae > Solibacillus > Solibacillus sp. FSL H8-0538. Next base: position 315,689 of record NZ_JBBOPI010000001.1, read on the forward strand.
AAAAAGTTATTCACTAAAAAACAACAAGAACAGCTTAAATGCAATCCTTATGTGAAGGCTGTCAGTGAAAAGGCCATTACGTATACGGATGAATTTAAGCGTTTATTTATTGCGTAAAATGAACAAGGGAAATTGCCACGTCTGATCTTTGAAGAGGTTAAACAAGAAGTGAACCGTTATATGACGTACTCTAATCATTATCGTGGGCAATGGAACAAAAAAAAGAAGGACGCTGAGAAGTACAGACGTCATCTGATTGAAAAAGCAGTCTAGCCCTATTATAAAATGTCTTTTACAAAGGGAATAATTTAGAGTGGTATCCTCAATGTACTTTTTAATTTTGTCAATAGCTATTGTTTCATAACGAATTATTTTTAAAATGTATGCCTTACATATGCTTCAAATGAATGTTCCATATTGTAGCGACAAACTTCAAATCCTCACAAATAAAACAACCTCACGATTCCGAGTGCACTAAAAAAATTGACTTCTACTGAAAATTCTATAATAAGTATATGCTCAATAGTAGTAGGTCATTGGTACTCTTGCACGCGCTTTTCGAGGGCGGTGGTGAGCCTATACCACCTTTCCCACAGGAGCCCCACACCACTGTCCCAATGCTTTCTGAATAAAATAAAGCAGAAGCATAAAAGTACTATTTCGGGGTTTTTCAGTGCCCTCTAAAAACTAAGCTTACTTATTTTATAAACAAGGACATCATTGTAGGCTTTTTTTCATACTATATTGTTGGGGTGAAAAAAATGCCAAGAATAAAATACCGAGATGCAGATATTGACTTAATGGCTAGGATGATGAGAGCCGAAGCTGAAGGTGAAGGAAAACAAGGCATGTTATATGTTGGAAATGTAATTGTTAATCGTGCTATCGCAGATTGTTTAGACTTTAAAGATGTAAGGACAATTGAAGATGTCATTTATCAGGTACAAGGAGGAAATTATTCTTTTGAAGCTGTTCAAAAAGGAAATTTATTTTATGAAAGAGCGAGACCTACTGAAAAAAAATTAGCAAAACAGACTTTGGATTATTGGAGAGACCACCCAGGGAAATATGCGCTTTGGTATTTTAATCCATATGCCCCATGCCCACCAACATGGTACGGTCAACCTTTCGCTGGTCAATTTAAAAATCATTGTTATTATGAACCAGCAGCTGGAACATGTGAAAGTGTTTATAACGGTTAAGTAATCTAAGGGCTATTATTAATTCAGGAGTTTGTTAAAATTTTTCCTTTTTGATGCTATATGTTCAACATGTTCAGTCGTAGGTACTGGTAGCCAGAATTATTCATTCGATTCAACTCCTGTAGGTATGTAACGGTTATTGGAAAATAAATATTAAAAGCCCAACCGAATCTTATTTTCCAAAACCTTGTTTTTGTATAAATTAATCCCACGAAATAAAAAGGGAACTTCCTGATTAGCAGGTGTTCCCTTAATATATATATAACATTTAGTAATAGTAATCGATTCAAGGAAGCAAGATTGTGAGTTATTGTACTGATTGTTCAATAGAGCAGTCGCGCCTTCTGCTAACTCCCTATTATAGTGGAACAAGCTCTGCTACACCACCAACTCAAATTTCGGAAAACCACTATGGTGATTACGGTATGTTTTGTAGTAGTTTTAATAGTAGAATGAGAAGTTTCAGTAAAGGTGGTAATATGATGGCACTAATAACTCCAAAATGTATGATGTGTAATAAAGAAATCCAGCACGATGAAGAAGTATTTGTGCAAATTCGATACCCGAAGCAAAAAGGATTCACCGAAATCAAAGCGTATTTAAATATCGAAGGTAAGTTTATCTGTAAAGAGTGTTCACCGAAAATTAGTATTTAATATATTGTGCTTTATTGATACTGTAGATAATAGCTACGTTAGTTAAACATAGGATATATGAAATACAAAATAAAAACAGGGTTGATTCTACACATTTTGTAGAACAAACTCCGTTTTTATTTTTAACCTTATTTAGCAACAATCTTCTAGAAAACAGTTAAAATTATAAAGCCATGCCAACTATCGTGTTTAAACAAAAAACACCCTCACCATGTCCTGGTAAGAGTGCTCTATAAACCCTGAGGTAATAAGCATTTTAATAAAGCCGCAGATGCCGTATGTTATTATAGAAAGTTTTAAACCACCACTCCTCAAAGTGGGTGTTCGCAAAAGTAATCCTGTTTATCCTCAAGTCAAAAGAGTTGAGGCCCGCCATTCCTACTTCGATGTAAAACTCCCGTTTATAGCATAAAGGTTAAAACTTAATATTGGATACGCACAACGCAGCTTCAATTGTTATTGTATAGCATGCAATTTCATCGTGCAAGTAAGAACATTTACAGTAAAAAGTCAATTAAAATGCGTTAGGAAGTCACTATTTTACATCACTTTTTTTCAACCGTTTGATCAGGTTTAGTGTGAATTGAATACTGGTATGTCGTGTGGTGAAAACCGTCACTCATAGTATAGGAGGAATTTTTTTAGACAAGGCTCTGTTCAATTTGAATATTGATACTATGATTCCGATAAGAATGCGAATACTACTGCAATCAGGCCTAACATAAAACGCGAGAACGGACCGTGTGTGTAAACATGGCTGGCTCATGGGGTTTGTGTGCTTAGTGTGATTGCTCTTTCTCGATGAAACATAAACAGTGGCGTTTAAGAGTACCTAGACAAACAAAAAAAGCCTTCCTTGTTAACGGAAGCCTTTGTTAAGGTTTCTTAAGCTGCTGTAGCACTTGTTCTGTGAGGATTTCAATATTAATTTGTGTTTCCTCGGCTACCGCGTCGCGTAAAATTTCATTGCGGAAATAGTCGATACTGACTGGGAGCGGAATTAAGAGTAGCTTAGTTAGAGCAGTTTGATACATATAAACAAACTCTTTATCCGTATTGCCTCGTTTTAATTCGGCAAAGGATTCGTAAAATTGGTCGAGCTTGTCAGCAAATTCGAGTAATCTGCCTTCCATTGTTGCATCCTTGCCTTCCTTCATGCGTTCAAAAAAGATACTTTGCAAAGAAGGGGGAATCTCTTCAAGGATGAATTTCTCCATCATTTTTTCTTCCACATGTGCGAGCATTTGTTTTAACTCAACACTCGCATGCTTAACGGGTGTTTTAATGTCTCCTATAAATACTTCAGCAAAGTCATGGTTGATGGTTTTTTCGTATAATGATTTCCAGTTGATTTCCGCGCCGTTAAGTTCTTCAAGCGTCGCAAAAAACATCGCATATTGGGACACTTTCCATGAGTGGGCGGCTACATTATGTTCCTCAAATTTAAAGCGTCCGGGGCAGCGGATGATGCGTTCCAAATCACCTAGGCTTGTGAAAAACGTATGAATTCCTATAAAAATCACTCCTTCATGTTTAGTTATTTGCATCTTACTATAAAAAATACCCGATTAGCTGGAAATTGCAGTGTTTTAATAAATTCTTAATCGCTCATTTACATTGTATCTTTCTATATATGAAAAAGAGATGCCCTAAAAGCACCTCTTTCACATCAAACTTGAACGTCAATAACTTGCCCTTTGTAAGGATGTGCAGCAACAGGTTGTTCCGGCATATCCTCGAGCATTTTTATTGCACTAGCTGCTCCTAAGTTTAGGGATTGGTCTAAAATGCTCATTTGAACTGTTTGTTGCAGTTGGGCAACTTGAGCAGACATCATTGAACTAATATCCATGCTGATCCCCTCCTTTACATATATATCGTCATGTATTCTAAAAAGTAAAAGCTAAATTTATAGTGCTTTGTAATATTACTGAAACATAATATCCAATCAATAAAGCGCTATAAACGTTGGTCTAACAACAGTAAGTATGAATTTTAACCCAAATAGATTTTAAATTATGTAAAATAAATACATTTTGCATGTCACGAAACCGTAATCCATGACACATTCCATCGTCATAGTTCTGCAATGTGCAAGGTGTATAGTTGTCTTCAATGTTAAAAAACACGACCGAAGCAATTTTTATGTTCGGCGTGAATTTGTATTATATGGGGGCAACACAATATTATGAACAAAAAGTTATTAGCGTTAGCTACTATATTTACTCTCAGTGCGGGAGGTTTCTCAATCAACGCAACCGCAGCAACGCACTCTGTGGAGCGTGGAGAGTCACTTTGGTCAATCAGTCAAGAGTATAATATGACAGTTGACGAATTAAAGGAATTAAATAGTATAGGCTCGAATACGATCTATCCAGAACAATCATTACACGTAGATGGGGAAGGCACAGCTTATTTAATCGAAGAGGGGAATTCATTATTTACAGTTTCCCTCGAGCATAACGTAGAAGTGGAAGCGTTAGCAGAATGGAACGACGTCAACACGGATGTAATTGTAACAGGGGAAACATTAGCAGTAACGGAGCCAGTTGAAACAACAACGGCACCGGCTCAGCCAACTGCGAAGCAAACATCAAATAATGCGTCAAAATCAACAACTGCAAGCAATACCATGAAAATAGTAACAATGGAGGCAACAGCATATACGGCTTATTGTGAAGGGTGTTCAGGAATTACGGCGAATGGCACGGACTTACGTGCTAACCCAGACTTAAAAGTAATCGCGGTGGACCCGAAAGTCATTCCACTAGGTACAAAAGTATGGGTAGAGGGCTACGGTGAAGCGATTGCAGCCGATACAGGTGGCGCAATTAAAGGTAATAAAATCGATTTATTCATGCCGCATAAGTCAGATGCTTACACATGGGGACGTAAATCTGTAACGGTGAAAATTTTAGACTAATTATGTGATCCGCTTAGACAAAATCTAAGTGGATTTTTTTCTGACTCTTCCCTATAAATATGTACTTGATTAAATTATCTCTAAAAATAAACCCAGCGACATTGTAAAATCACGAAATAGACGATACAACATATCCAAAAATATGTGCAAATGGGTCGGATATCACTTGCTGACGCTTATTACCGAATAAGTTGTATAACGCTTTGCTAGGGTCGTGCAAATCCTGCATAAAAAAATGCAGTGACGTAAAACGAAACTCCGACAGATTATAACAACTGAGAATTTATAACATGAAAAAAGGTTGATGCTCGTAGCAAGAAAAGATTTTGGTATGGAGCCTTTTTGTGGTTAAAAAGTGAAGCATACTGAACCACGAAATAAAGGGAATTATCCTGCACAATTTCGGGGTTAGGTACGTCTTTCTAACGTAATGTAGCTACTTCGCAGAATAAAATCCCATCTGTGTACCCACACTAGTTGCGGGAGGGACGATAATGAAAAAACAAATTTTATTAGCATCAGTAGTAATTATTTTAAGTGGCTGTAATTTATTTAAGAAAGAGGAAGTAGTACCTGTTAACGCGCCGGAAACTTTGACAGCAAAAGCGGTCATGCACAATACAAAAGGTGAACTGATTGGTGAAGTTATATTCACCGAAAAAGATGAAGGGGTTGAATTAGCTGCGGTACTGAATGGTTTGCCACAGGGTGAGCATGGAATTCATATTCACGAAACAGGGAAATGTGACGCACCAAAGTTTGAATTAGCTGGTGCACATTTTAATCCGACGAATAAAAAGCACGGGATTGAAAATGCAGAGGGCCCACATGTAGGAGATTTACCAAACTTAACAGCGGCGGAGGATGGTTCGGTTCAGTTGAATTTTATTGCAACGAATTTTACGCTGAAAAAAGGGGAGAGTAATTCTTTATTTGATTCAGACGGGAGCGCTGTTGTCATTCATGAAAAGGCCGATGATTATAAAACGGATCCATCGGGGAATTCGGGTGCCAGAATTGCTTGTGGTGTCATTGAATAAGTTAAGAACTGTGTCCAAAATATGGCACAGTTCTTTTTTTATGGTATAATTTTTCTAGGAGCGCGCTGTAACTTAGTATAGAGTGAGTTTTTATATAATATTATACAGGAATAATTTGTATAAATATTCGATTTGTTGCATATTAAAGCGGTGAATTGTTAACTCCTTAGATTACATAGACTTGTGAAGTATAAAGAGAATTAAAGTTTTTTTGCGCATAACGATTCTCTTTATAGTAATATATGAAAATCTATTATCATTTTAAAGAATTTTCATTATTATTTGACTTTTAATTAAAGTTGTATGTAAAATATACCTATATTTGAAAAGTTTGATAGGGGGATTTAGAAATGATGAAATCAAATAAGTTTCTTTTTTTAATGGTCTTCAGCATGCTATTGCTAGTTTTAGCTGCATGTAGTAGTGATGATGATACATCAACTACAAAAGACACGGGTACGGATAAAGAAGAAGCAACAGAGACAGAAACTGCAGAAGAAGAGAAACCATCGTTTGATGTGGATTTCTTAAGCGTATTAACTGGTGGAACTCAAGGTACTTACTATCCATTAGGTGGTACTTTTGCTGACTTAATTACAACTGAAACAGGTGTAAAAACAACGGCTGAAGTTTCTCAAGCATCAGCTGCCAACATGACAGCTCTTCAAAATGGTGAAGGTGAAATCGCTTTCGTACAAACAGATATCGCATACTATGCAACGGAAGGCTTATTAATGTTTGAAGGTCAAACAATCGATACAGTTTCTGCTTTAGGTGCACTTTACCCAGAAACAGTTCAACTTGTAACATTAGCTGATTCAGGTATTAAATCATTTGAAGACTTAAAAGGTAAAAAAGTTTCAGTAGGTGCGCCAGGTTCTGGTACATACGCAAACGCTGAGCAATTACTTGAAATTCATGGTTTAACGATGAAGGATATTCAAGCTCAAAACTTAGATTTCGGTGAGTCAACAGATGGTATTCAGTCTGGTCAAATCGATGCAGCGTTCATCACTGCAGGTTACCCAACTGGTGCAGTTGAAGCGCTTAACGCTACAAATGGCGTTTACATCGTTCCTGTTACAGCAGATAAAGCAGCCGAATTAATTGCGAAATATCCATACTATGCAGTGGATGCAATTCCTTCAGGCACTTATGGTTTAACAGAAGAAACTCCAGCTGTATCAGTTGGTGCAATGCTTGCTGTTAAGAAAGATCTTCCAGAAGATTTAGTATACGCAATTACAAAAGCTATTTATGACAACACAGATAAAATTAGCCACGCAAAAGGTGCATTCATCAAAGCTGAAACTGGTTTAGCTGGTATCGGAATTGAAGTACACCCTGGGGCTCAAAAATATTTCGATGAAGTAAACAACTAATCGAACAAGTGAAAGGGAGGCTCTGTAGCGAATCGCTTCAGAGTCTTCTTTTGCATTTATTGAGGTAGGCATATGAAAAAGTGGGTTGTTATGGTCATAATTTGTGGGTTGATTGCATTAATGTTTATACCGTTCGGACGTGCACTTACATTTACTGAAACACGGACAGACCAGCCGACGTTGCATTACATAAAGTTAACAGAGCACACAGATTTTCAAATTATTTTTACGCATTCCATTCATTTAACGGATGTCATTGAAAGCTATCATGTACGCCCCACGAATGATTTTCAATTATTGTCGATGGAATACTCAGATGTGGCGATTGGCATGCCAGCCTATGCAGAGGATGGTCAAACACTAATCTATGAGGACGGCGTATATACGCTATCTTATGATGAAGCGATTTTACAGAACTTCACCTTATATATTGGTGATGTTGACTACAAATTACAGCTTCAATACATGACGAATATAATTGATTTAAAAGAACAACTTACACGTGGTAAATCTTATTTATTTGAAGTGAAAAAACTATCATTCTATGAAAAATTGAAAGGAGTCGAATTATATGGTGGATAAAAAGGACCAGGAATTACTGGAAGACAATTACGAAGAGCTTTCATTGGAAGCGCAGCAGGAATTACTAGAAAAATATGATTTAGAGTCCAATCAACGTAAGCCAGATGGAATTTTAAATTATGTCATTTACATTGGACTGTTGGCCTTTACACTATTTCAAGTATATACAGCTATTTTTGGACAGTTTCCAGCACAAATTCAGCGTACGGTCCATTTAGGCTTTGGGTTAACGTTTGTGTTTCTATTATTCCCTGCTCGACGTGTATTATCGAAAAAGAAGATTCCATTTTACGATTATATTTTAGCAATTTTAGCGATTGGTGTAGGAAGTTATTGGGTTATTAATTATAATCGCCTCGTACAAAGCTTAGGCCAATTAGAGAGTCTGGATTTTTATATTGGGCTAGCAGCAATTATTCTTGTTCTTGAGGCAGCAAGACGTGCGGTAGGACTACCGATTACGATTATTGCCGGACTATTTTTACTGTACGCCTTTTACGGTCCTTACATGCCAGACTTTATGGCACATCGAGGTCAAAGTGTTGAAGGTATTGTGAATTTAATGTTCTTCTCGACGGACGGGATTTTAGGAACACCATTAGCGGTTTCGTCAACGTTTATTTTCGCCTTCCTCTTGTTTGGTTCCTTCCTTGTGAAAACAGGGGTAGGGGAGTATTTTAATGATTTAGCAATTTCCGTTGCGGGGAAATTAATTGGAGGACCTGCGAAGGTAGCGATTTTCTCGTCTGCTTTGCAAGGAACAATTTCAGGGAGCTCCGTAGCAAACGTAGTAACTTCAGGTGCGTATACAATACCGCTCATGAAGCGACTTGGCTATAATAAAGATTTTGCAGGTGCAGTTGAGGCTTCTTCTTCAACAGGGGGTCAGTTAATGCCGCCAATCATGGGTGCCGCAGCGTTCTTAATGGTGGAGTTCATTGGCCGCGGCGTTACGTACTGGGATATTGCGAAAGCGGCAGCAATTCCGGCAGTATTATATTTTGCTGGGATTTGGATTATGACTCATTTCGAGGCAAAACGCCTTGGTCTGCGTGGTTTAACGGATGAGGAAATGCCAAATCGTAAAGAAATTTTCAAGAAAATCTATTTATTAATTCCAATTGCGTTAATTATTTTCATTATGATGGTAGGTGTGCCGGTTATTCACTCTGCACTATACGGCATTATCGCTTGTATTATTGTTGGGATTATTAATCCGGACGTACGCTTCGGCTTCAAAGAAATTGTTGATTCGATGGTAGACGGGGCACGTACAGCCCTTGCAGTAGCAGCGGCAACAGCGTGTGCAGGGATTATTGTTGGTGTTGTTGTGAAAACAGGCTTAGGTTTATCATTAGCAAATAGTCTCGTGAAACTTGCAGGTGGTAGCATTCTATTAACATTATTCTTTGTAATGATTGCATCCCTTATTTTAGGAATGGGTGCACCAACGACGGCAAACTATGTTATTACGTCAACAATTGCAGCACCAGCGATTATTACATTACTTGCACCAGATGTAGCGCAAAGTGCAGTACCAATAGTTGTCTTATTATCAGCACACTTCTTCGTGTTCTATTTCGGGATTATCGCGGATATAACACCGCCAGTTGCGCTCGCCGCCTTTGCAGCTTCTGGTATTTCAGGAGGGGACCCGATTCGAACGGGTATACATTCTGCAAAGCTCGCAATTGCGGCCTTTATCATCCCGTATATGATTGTGTTCTCTCCGGCCTTACTCATGATTGATGTAACTGTGCTTGAAATTATTTGGGTGGTGTTCACGGCGATGATGGGAATGATCGCAATTGGTGCAGGAATTATTGGCTTCTGGTACCGCTCACTACACTGGGCAGAGCGCATTGTATTAGTTATTGCGGGTGTAGCAATGATTTATCCGGAGTCGTTCTCAGATATTATAGGGCTAACTGTATTTGCAGTAATGTGGGTACTACAGTACATGTCAAAAGATAAACCTGCTGGATCAAAGCCAGCTATTTCATAATAAATAAGAATGGGGCTGTAGCAGAACGATTGCTACAGCTCTTTTATTTATCTTGTTTTGAGATGGGTGTTATACCTTTTATGCATATAATGTATATGTGAGTTGAGATTTGCATCCATCTTCTGTATAGTTTAATTAATTTATTTTTCAGGCTAGTTAGGGAGGCTGATAAAATGACAAACTTATTGCACTCGACATTTGAAACGTACTTATTGGATGAAGAAGTAGAGATGGAGCATTACGAAGAACGCAGTGTAGAACAAGTGGAGTATTTTTACCGCGAACAATATCCACCAGGTTTTTTTTCAAGTCTGTAGTTTACGTTAAATGAAGCTGAACTTTCATAACCACATAATAAAGGATATTATGTCGACCTATTTTTGGGATTGGATGTATTTTTCTAATTTTCTACTTATACTAGGCTACTATTATTAATATATTAATGATTGTGCTGTATAATAGAAGTAAGTGAATACAAAAAATTTGAGGTGCGAAATATGGTTGAAGTAACAGCATTAGAAGAAATCATCTATGATTGGTTTGAGTATTTCCACAGCCATCCAGAAGTAAGCTGGAAGGAATTTAATACGACAAAAAAAATTGCATCGATTTTAGATGATATGCAAGTTCAGTATAAAACGTTTGACGATGTGACAGGTTTAGTGGCTGAAATTGGCCAGGGGGAAGAAATAATTGCCGTTCGTGCAGATATTGATGCGCTGTGGCAAGAGGTAGACGGTGTTATGCAAGCGAACCATTCTTGCGGTCATGATGCTAACATTTCAATGGTGCTGGGTGCACTTTATACGCTAAAGAATATGAAGCTAGGAAAGCGTATTCGTTTTATTTTTCAGCCAGCTGAAGAGCTTGGTGGCGGTGCGTTGGCGATGATTAAGCATAACGTTATTAAAGATGTATCTTATTTATTTGGTATTCATTTACGTCCTATAGAAGAGTTACCACTTGGGAAAATTGCACCAGCCATTCATCATGGAGCGGCGGTATTTTTAAACGGTGTGATTAGCGGTGAAGACGCGCACGGAGCTCGTCCACATCAAGGGAGAAACGCCATTGATATAATAGTGGCGGTTCAGCAAATGGTCAAAAATATTTATATCGATCCATTTGAAGTGTACTCAGTAAAATTAACAAAAATAGTAGCAGACGGAGGTAGTGTTAACATTATTCCTGGAAATGCTACATTTTCGCTAGATGTTCGTGCACAGAAAAATGAAATTCTCAATATAATTCAAGAGCGCATAGAACAAGGATTAAAGCAGATTGAAGCGATGTTTGGTACATCTATTGGCTGGGACTGGATTGATAAAACGCCAGGTGCGGAGGTTTCTGAGGAAGCTGCACGCATTGCTGAATTATCCATTATTGAATCAATGGGAATGGAATATTTAGCGCCTCCTGTTGAGACACCAGGTAGTGATGACTTCCATTTTTATACAATAAAAAGCCCCGATTTGAAAGCTGTAATGATAGGGGTAGGGGCTAATTTGACTCCTGGATTACATCATCCAAACATGGTTTTTAATCGTCAAGCGTTAATTGACGGCACGAAAGTATTAACAACGACATTAAAAAACGCAGCAAAAGGCTGAAATAAGTAATTTACCCCGTTCAGAAATTTGGACGGGGTTTTTATTTGGGGTAAGTTAACTAACCGAGTGTTTGAATGGACTATGTGGGGTGTAACTCCGTAGAAGGAATTGCTAAGGGATCTAAAAGGAGGGCTATCCGCACATAAATTAACAAGCTGATTAAGCTGAGATGTGAACGCACCAAGCTAGCGTCCGAACGAACTAACAGCCCTCGTGAACGAACCAACATGCTCGGAATGAACCAACAGCCCCTGTGAACGAACCAAGCTAGCGGTCGAACGCACCAACAGCCCTCGTGAACGAACCAACATGCCCGGAATGAACTAACTGGCCTCGTGAACGCACCAAGTTAGCGTCCGAACGAACTAACAGCCCTCGTGAACGAACCAACTCTCCCCCGAATGAACTAACAACCTATCAGCCGGAACCTACTCCAACACAAGAAACAATAAAAAAAGCTCCTAAAAAGAAGCTTTCATCAAAAATATTATTTCAATGGACAGAATCCGCATGCCATTAATCCAGGAATATCTTTTGAGAAGCAACAACTTTTGCGGACAGGTACATTTACTAATTTAGAAGGACTTTGCCCGCCTGTGTAATTTAAAAACAGTGAACTATTCGAGAAGTGACGCCAAACATTCACGTCTTCTAGCATTTCTAAATCTTCGAAGGCACGGTCCGCAAGTGCAGGATTTTCGAGTAGCGTATGGAAATGCCATAGCATATATCCAAAAATATTTTCCCATAAAATGAGCGGGGAGATGGTAGTTGTTTTGCGTAACTGTTGAATAACGACAGAAGTTTTATATAAAATATCGGTCATGACACGTTCGCGCTCATCATCCTCCACATAGCGGAAATCATTTACATTAATATACATACCGAGTGTGTGAATTCCGTGTTCCTGAATAATTGCAAAACGAATGTCCTCAGGCTTCCCATCCCAAATCTCATCATATGTAGTAAGCATATAAAATTGCATCGCGACAAACATGCCGTAGCGACGACCAAAATGGGAAATGGCAGCTGATTCAGTAGCGGCATTTGTGATACCCATCATTAAATTGCGGAAATCCGTTAAATAAAAGTCTTTGTGCAAGTTCGCCAATGTAAATAATGGGCGATCGGGCTCCTCTGTAAAAATGCTATAAGAATTTAATTGGCGTACTTGATCGTACGAAAGCGCGGGCATAAAATCACCTTTTCGTTTTTATCTTTACTATAACACTTCTTAGTTCACAAATTGATTGGAAAAGGTTAAGATAAATAAAACTTATAAGAAAGGTTGGTTTTAAAATGACATTACCACTTTCCATTCCTAGACCATTAGTGCGTACGAATCAGTGGACGATTTTTTTATCGGTTGTTTTAACTTGGGTGACAGGGCAAGTATGGATTTTAGCGATTCCGCTTATTGCAAATATACTTGGGTTTTTAATTGGCTTTAATCCGATTATGCGTTTTGCGAAGTTGTTTTTGAAGAAAGATTCGAAGGCTTATATCCCAGAGGATGCGCAGCAACAGCGATTTAACTCTAGCATTGCGTGCATTTGCTTAGCAGGGGGATTGATCAGTTTTTTAGCAGGCTGGAACGCAGGGGGCTATGCCTTTACCATTATGGTAGCAGTTGCTTCATTTGTGGCGATTTTAGGCTTTTGTGTCGGGTGTTTTATTCACTTCCAGGCAAAGCAATATTTGTATCGCCGTTCAGTTAACCAACCAACCAAAAATAATTAATAATATTTTCTAGGAACGTATTGACAATACAAGTGATAATGATTATCATTATCGTATAACCATTACTACTCACTTGCAATACAGTGTAAGTGAGTGTGAACTTTAGCTGCTTTTCTCCAGAAGTTTGCTAGTTCATGATAACGTTCTAACCCCCCTCATTTAGAACGTAGGGAGACAATTAATTGTCTTACATCTTTAAATTTTCGTTAAAGCTTCTTTTTGTATAAGAGAAGAACTTTGCGCCCACATCTTCTCCAAGATATGGGCGTCTTTTTTTGTAGATAAGTAAGGACATCAACTTGCTCTATTTTCGGCGAAGTGTGTCTTTCTACCATAAAAATAACAATTATATTTAACATAGTCTTTGCAAATGAAAAGAGCGCTTCAAATAAAAACGCTCCTACACTGGCTATTATATCGAAAAATCTTCTGGAATAAATACTTTTAATTGCTTTGGTCGAACGTAGACGACATCGCCTTTTTGCAAATCTAACAGCTTATATTGCTCTTTTAAGAGCTCTGCTTCGTAAAACTCCTCAGAATCTTCACTGCGCAGTTCAACTTGTACAAGTGAGCCAACTAAATGAATATGGTTGATTACTACAGGAATACAATCCGGCGTTTCTTGTACTTTATCAATTTGAATATCATGCGGACGCACATACGCAACTGCGTGATCATGTGTACGGTTTTGTAGCTCATCTGACACGGTAATTTCAATCGGACCATGTGTGAGCTTGCCGTTATGTAGGCGGCCTTTAAATAAATTTACATTGCCTAAAAAGTCGTACACAAATGGACTATTTGGATGCTCATATACTTCTTCAGGGCTACCGATTTGCTCTATTTTTCCATTGTTCATAACGATGACGCGGTCTGCTACATCTAGTGCTTCTTCTTGGTCATGTGTGACAAATAAGCTCGTCACATGGAAATCATTATGTAGCTTTCGTAGCCAACGACGTAATTCTTTACGTACCTTTGCATCAAGCGCGCCGAATGGTTCATCAAGCAATAATACTTTCGGTTCAACAGCTAATGCTCGAGCTAAAGCAACACGTTGACGTTGACCGCCTGATAATTGGGAAGGGTAGCGGTCTGCAAAGTGCTCAAGTTTCACTAAACGCAGTAGTTCAATTACTTTTTCTGCAATTTCGGTTTTAGAAGGGCGTGTTTTGCGCGGGCGAACTTTTAGACCGTACGCAATATTATCAAAAACCGTCATATGGCGGAATAATGCGTAATGCTGGAATACGAAGCCGACATTTCGTTCTTTCGGATTCACGTTCGTAATATTTTGCCCGTCAAATAAAATGACCCCTTCATCTAGCCCCTCTAGTCCAGCAATAATACGCAGTAATGAGGTTTTGCCAGAACCTGATGGACCAAGTAGTGCAACCAATTCACCAGACTGGATATCAATTGAAATATCGTTTAATGCTTGGAAATTGCCGAATGTTTTTGATACGTTTTGAATTTGAATACTCATTAAATACCCTCCTTAGACGTGCTTTGATTTCCATTCAATAACATTTTTAATGATGATCGTAATGATTGCTAAAATGGACATGAGCGATGCAACCGCAAACGCTGCTGAAAATTGATATTCATTATATAAAATCTCGATATGGAGCGGCATGGTGTTGGTCATACCACGAATATGTCCAGATACGACTGAAACGGCACCAAATTCACCAATTGCGCGAGCATTACATAAAATTAGCCCGTATAATAAGCCCCATTTAATATTAGGTAGGGTTACTAAAATAAATGTTTTAAAACCGCTTGCACCAAGAGAAATTGATGCTTCTTCCTCTGTTGTGCCTTGCGCCTGCATTAAAGGAATAAGCTCACGTGCTACAAATGGCAGTGTTACGAAAATTGTAGCGAGCACGATGCCTGGTAGTGCAAATACTATTTTAATATCGTTTGTAAATAACCATTCACCGAATAGCCCCTGTGCTCCAAATAATAAAATAAATACTAAACCTGCGATAACCGGGGAAATGGCAAACGGTAAATCAATGAGTGTAATTAAAATATTTTTCCCACGGAACGAGAATTTTGTAATATACCAAGCAGCCAATAAGCCGAAAATCGCATTGAGTGGGACAACGATCGCAGTAACGAGTAATGTTAACTTAATGGCAGATAGTGCATCTGGGTGTGTAATGGACGCAACGTAGGTATCCCAACCTTTTTCGAAGGCCGTAATAAAAATCGTTGCAAGTGGAAGCACTAAAAATAACGCTAAAAATGCAAGTGCAATAAATGTTAATGTAAAACGTACAAATACAGGTTCCTGTAGGGCGATCGGTCGCTTTGCTGCGACAGGTGTGGACGTTGAAATTGGTTGTTCAATCGGGATTTGTTCAGCCATAATAACCCTCCTTAGCTATGCATAAATTTCCGGTTTGTAAACCACTGAATGACGTTAATGAATAATAAAAGTAAGAAGGAAGCAACGAGCATAACCGATGCCACAGCTGTAGCTCCTGCGTAATCATACTGTTCGAGCTTCGTCATAATAATAAGTGGCGTGATTTCTGTTTTCATCGGCATATTCCCAGCAATAAACACGACCGAACCGTATTCGCCAAGTGCGCGTGCAAAGGCTAATGAAAAGCCTGTAATAATGGCAGGTGTTAGTTCTGGAAAAATAACTTTTGTAAATGTTTTCCATCTTGATGCACCTAAACTCGCAGATGCTTCTTCTACTTCAACACTTAAATTCTGCAAAACAGGCTGCAATGTTCGGACTACGAAAGGGAGCCCGATGAATGTGAGTGCGATAATGATACCGAGTGGGGTAAAAGCGATTTTAAAGCTAAAAAACTGCCCAATCCATCCGTTTTGCGCATATAAAGAAGTAAGGGCGATGCCGGCAACAGCAGTTGGTAGGGCGAACGGTAAATCAACAAGACCATCAACTAGTCGTTTGGCAGGGAAATCATAGCGCACAAGTACCCACGCAATAATTGACCCGAAAATGACATTAATGACACCAGCAGCAAAGGCTGTTCCTAGAGTGAGTTTATAAGAAGCCACAACGCGAGGATGAGTTACCGTATCATAAAACTCCGACCAACTAAGGGACATGGTATTAAAAAAGACCATCGATAAAGGCAGCAACACTATTATACTGACGTAAATCATCGTATAGCCAAGTGACAGCGAAAAACCGGGAATAACCGAGTAATTTTTTTTCTTTTTAATTGTTACACTGCTCATCTAAACAACACCTCATCATTGTGAAAGTACATTTAACTACGAAGCCTTATAATTTAGATAAGTAAGGACAGCATCTCGCCCATTTTGGACGAGATGTGTCTTTCTAAGATTATTGACCGTCATAAATTTCATCGAATGTACCACCATCGCTGAAATGCGTTTTTTGTGCTTCTTGCCAACCACCGAACTCATCGATTGTGATTAGTTCAAGTTCCTCAAAGTTATCCGCATATTTCGCTAACACTTCTGGGTCGCGTGGGCGGTAGTAGTTTGCAGCAGCAAGTTCTTGCCCTTTTTCTGTGTATAAGTATTGCAAGTATGCTTCAGCTACTTCACGTGTACCTTTTTTATCAACAATTTTATCTACAATTGCTACAGGTGGCTCAGCTAAAATACTTAAGGATGGTGTCACGATTTCAAATTCATCTGTAGCTAATTCATTTAATGAAAGATACGCTTCATTTTCCCAAGCGATTAATACATCACCGATACCGCGCTCAACGAAAGTAGTTGTTGATCCACGTGCACCGGAGTCTAATACTTCAACATTGCTAAATAGTGCTTTAATAAATTCTTTAATTTGTGGTTCATCATATTTCAGTGTGTTTTTTGCGTAAGCCCAAGCCGATAAGTAGTTCCAACGAGCACCACCAGAAGTTTTTGGGTTCGGTGTGACAACAGAAACATCGTCTTTAATTAAGTCATCCCAGTCTTGAATATTTTTCGGATTGCCTTTACGTACTAAAAATACGATTGTAGATGTGTACGGCGTAGAGTTGTTTTCAAATTCTGTTTGCCAATCTGCGTTTAATAAGTCGCGTGATGCCGCAACTTCATCAATGTCATAAGCAAGTGCTAATGTCACAACGTCTGCTTCTAAGCCATCAATAACAGCGCGACCTTGTTTACCAGAGCCACCATGTGATTGTTGGATTGTTACTTCTTGACCAGTTTCAGCTTTCCAGTAAGCAGAGAATTCTTCATTGAATTCTTGGTATAGCTCACGCGTTGGATCATAAGAAACATTTAATAATTCGACTGGTGGTTTGCTTTCAGTTGTCGTTGCTTGCTTACTTGTCGATGATGTCGTTTCACCAACTTGCTCAACGTCTTCCTCTTTTTGACCGCAGCCTGTTAATGTAAGGACAAGCGCTGCAAGTAAAAGTAAAAATACAATAGATTGTTTTTGGATTTTTTTCATTTGGGACTCTCCTTTTTAGTGAGACAAAAAAGGTTGCTTACTATTACGGGGGAAGTAATAGCAGGCAACCTTCAGTTTGTCTGATCGGTATTTTTTTATTTTCGCATTTAAGGTCATTCGAGCTCTGAAATGACGTTTTTTGCTTACTCATACATTAATTATATTTATCCTATAAGTCAACTATGAATTAATAATTATTTTTAAAATTTTTCAAAATGGAATGTTTCTCCTACTAAAATATAAATTTTTATTTTAATTTTATAAAACCTAGTTGAATAGTTGGTTAAAAAGTTTTATAATCTAAATAATCGAAAAATAAAAAAGCTGACTAGACAACTAGAGGCGTTTTAATGCAGGGTACTTTATGCCGGCATTAAAGCGCCTTTTTTTGTGGTTAAGTAAGGACTTAATCTTGCTTTATTTTGAAGCGAAATGTGACTTTCAAAATTTAAAAGGGGGAAATGTATTGTTAACTTATGCAACATGGCAAGAACCAGTAGTTCAATTTGAACAAGATGAAGAATACAAAGGTGCACTAAACGTTTTAAATTGGGCGTATGCGAATTACGGTGAGGAGATTGTGTATGCATGTAGCTTCGGAATTGAAGGGATGGTTCTCATTGATTTAATTGCAAAAGTAAAAGCGGATGCGAGGATCGTATTTTTAGATACGGATGTTCATTTTAAAGAAACGTACGAAACAATCGATCGCGTGAAAGCAAAGTACCCGGCGCTCCAAATTGAATTAAAGAAACCGCGCATGACATTAGGAGAGCAAGCAAAGCAGTACGGGGATGAGCTGTGGAAAACGAATCCGAATCAATGCTGTGGCATTCGTAAGCTGGAACCACTTCATGAAACATTATCGGGTGTGAAAGCTTGGATTTCGGGTCTTCGCCGTGAGCAATCGGAAACGCGCGCGAATACTGAATTTATTAATCTTGATAACAAATTTGAGTCTATTAAAGTGTGCCCTTTAATTCATTGGACGTGGAAGGATATTTGGCGTTACGTGTCAAAGCACGATTTACCATACAATCCACTGCATGATACAGGGTACCCAAGCATTGGCTGTGAAACATGTACGAAGCCTGCGTTTACTGCGGAGGATTTCCGTTCAGGTAGATGGCAAGGCAGCGGGAAAACGGAATGTGGACTGCACGGGTAAAGGGGGCCTTTTATGCTTGAATACATTGCCATTGCGTTCGCACTATTTTTCGCAATGAATATCGGTGCAAGTGGTGCAGCTGCTTCTATGGGGGTTGCCTATGGATCTGGCGCTGTAAAAAATGCCCGCATCGCACTAATTATTTGTGCAGTGGGTGTCATGCTCGGTGCTGTAATTGGCGGAGGTGAAGTCGTTAAAACCATTAGTGGTGGCATAATTCCAGAAGGCGTCATTACCGTGAAAATTGTCATAATTATTTTAGTTTCTGCGACAAGTACATTATTTTTAGCAAATTTAATGGGTATTCCGCTTTCAACAAGTGAAGTAACGGTTGGTGCTATTGTGGGCGTCGGCATTGCTTACCAAGTTTTATTTATTAAATCACTGTTATTTATTATGGCTTTTTGGGTCATTGTACCAGTTATTGCCTTCGTTATTTTATTTATCGGAGGGAAGATTCTTTATCATTTCCAAGGAAAGGGCTATTTAAAGGACCGACCGATTTTTACAGTATTACTAATTATTGCGGGCTTTTTTGAAGCATTTTCTGCTGGGATGAATAATGTTGCCAATGCAGTAGGGCCATTAGTTGGCGCCAGCATTATGACGACGTATCAAGGTGTTTGGATTGGTGGACTGTTCGTGGCTATAGGTGCTTTGCTGCTTGGCAAACGTGTGCTTGAAACGAATGGTAAAAAAATTGTACGCTATGAAAAAACAGAAGGTATTTTAATTTCAAGTACGGGTGCCATTTTAGTAGGGGTAAGTTCTGTTTTCGGCCTACCTGTTCCATTAACACAAGTAACATCATCAGGCATTATTGGGCTAGGGATGGCGAAAAATGGAACGGAGATTTTTGATAAGCATATCGTGAAAAAAATTGTGCGTATTTGGATTGTTTCGCCACTCTTTTCATTAGCGATTTCTTATATGTTAGTAAAGTTATTTTTAGAAAGTGATTTGTACTCGATTATTGTATTAGCAAGTGTAGCAATTGGTACGATTGGTACCGTTAGTTTAATGAGAATTGTTAAAGAGGAAGAACGTACATTTAATGATGAAGGTAGCGGTATTTAAACGAAGTATTTTAATTTGATTAGGAGGAAAATAAATTGAGTTTACAACCACATGGAGGGAAGTTGGTTCAGGCTTTTGAACCGAATTTCGAGACAGCAAAAATGACAAAAGAAATTGAGATGGATGCAATTTCATTAAGCGATTTAGAGTTAATTGGGATCGGTGCGTATAGCCCGCTTGAAGGATTTTTAACGCAAGCAAATTATGAGTCAGTCGTGAATAACATGCGCCTATCTTCAGGCACAGTGTGGAGCATTCCGATTACATTACCGGTTGAAGAAGCAGTGGCAACCACTTTAGTCATAGGTGAGCAAGCGAAATTAACATTTAACGGGGAAGTGTACGGAGTAATCGAAGTTTCAGACATTTTCGTACCAAATAAAGAAGTAGAGGCAATCAATGTTTACGGTACAGGAGATAAGGCGCATCCTGGTGTGGCAAAATTATTTGAACGTCCAAACACATATATAGGTGGGAAAGTGACGCTTATTAAAAAGTCACAAAAACCGTTCCCAGCGTATACATTTGAGCCACAGGAAACACGTGAGATTTTCGCAGAGAAGGGCTGGAAAACGATCGTCGGCTTCCAAACGCGTAACCCAGTTCATCGTGCGCATGAATATATTCAAAAAGTGGCACTTGAAATTGTTGATGGTCTGTTTTTAAACCCACTAGTAGGTGAAACGAAATCCGACGATATTTCAGCGGAAATTCGTATGGAAAGCTATGAAATGTTACTTGAAAAATATTATCCAAAAGAGCGCGTACAACTAGGTGTATTTTTAGCGGCGATGCGTTATGCAGGTCCACGCGAGGCCATTTTCCATGCATTAGTTCGTAAAAATTATGGCTGCACGCACTTTATTGTTGGACGTGATCACGCGGGGGTAGGCGACTATTACGGTACGTATGATGCACAAAAGCTATTTGATTTATTTGAGCCAGAGGAAATCGGCATTACACCGCTAAAATTTGAGCATAGCTTTTACTGTAATGAGTGCGAAGGCATGGCAACAACGAAAACATGTGCGCATGGGGCAGAAGCACGCGTTATTTTATCTGGAACAAAGGTGCGCGAAATGCTACGTAGCGGGGAAATCCCACCGAGCACATTTAGCCGAAAAGAAGTAGTAGAAGTATTAATAAAAGGGCTACGCAAAGAAGTTCACGCGTAATGGAGGACTAATATGAGCACAAATATCGTATGGCATGAGGCGTCGATTTCAAAAGAAGAACGCCGCACGCAAAATAAGCATTCAAGCTTTATTTTATGGTTTACAGGACTATCAGCATCAGGTAAATCTTCGGTAGCAAATGCATTTGCACGCACATTATTTGAGCGCGGCAATCAAGCATTTGTATTAGACGGGGATAATATTCGTCACGGTTTAAATAAAGACTTAGGTTTTGATGAAGAAAGCCGAAAAGAAAATATCCGACGTATTGGAGAAGTGGCGAAGCTTTTTGTAGAGAGCGGACAAATCGTTACAACGGCTTTTATTTCTCCGTATCAGGCTGATCGTGATACCGTTCGCGAGCTCGTAGCAGAAGGTGAATTTTTAGAAATTTATGTAGAGTGCTCCGTGGAAGAATGCGAGCGCCGTGATCCAAAAGGGCTGTATAAAAAAGCGCGTAACGGAGAGATTCCAAACTTCACGGGTATTAGTGCACCATATGAGGCTCCTGTGAATCCAGAAATTGTTTTAAATACAGTGCACCATTCTATAGAGGAATGTGTTGCGCAGCTAACAGCGATATTAACGGAAAAAGGGTTAATATAACCAAATAAAAACAGGAGGAA
The DNA here is from genome assembly GCF_038003525.1 of Solibacillus sp. FSL H8-0538. Classification (NCBI taxonomy): domain Bacteria; kingdom Bacillati; phylum Bacillota; class Bacilli; order Caryophanales; family Caryophanaceae; genus Solibacillus; species Solibacillus sp. FSL H8-0538. The sequence continues at coordinate 337,307 of NZ_JBBOPI010000001.1, forward strand.
TGAACAGTATTCCTCCTGTTTTTTTATGGGATTTATTAAAATGGGAGTATAAATAGTTTTGGGAAACTAGGTTTACGTAAGAACTTATAGTCAACTAGTCAAGCTAAGTTTATTCTGTTCAATAAGTTTAGTTATCTTAACTAGGGAACCAGCCATTTGGTTCAACATTTAGGCGGATATTGATTTGCTTTACTTCTTGGAAATCTTCTAAGCCGTATGTGCCAAGACTGCGGCCAATACCACTTTGCTTGTAGCCACCCCAAGGAGCTTCTACATAGGTTGGGTGGTAGTCATTGACCCACGTAATGCCGGCACGTATTTGTTTGATAACACGTAATGCTTTGGCGCCGTCATTTGAGAACACACCACCTGCTAAACCATAATCTGAATCATTTGCTAAACGAATCGCTTCTTGTTCTGTCGCAAATTTTTGGATCGTGACAACTGGACCGAAAATTTCTTCACGCACGATTCTCATATCATTCGTAACATCCGCAAAAACAGTTGGTGCAATGAAGAAGCCTTGATCTAAACCGTTTTCTGTTAAGCGTTTGCCACCAGCCACGAGTTTTGCACCTTCATTTTTACCAATTTCGATATAGTCAAGAATGCGATTTAGTTGTTTTTCGCTCACGATAGCACCCATATTAGATGTTTCATCTAAGCCTGGGCCGACCTTGATTTGATTGGCACGCTCGACAAAGCGCTCCACATACGCATCGTAAATTGTTTCTTCTACTAAAATGCGGCTTCCAGCAGAACATACTTGACCTGATCCGTAGAAAATACCAAATAATCCGTAATCAACAGCTGCTTCAAAGTCCGCATCGGCAAAAATAATATTCGGCGATTTACCACCAAGCTCTAGTGAAATCTTTTTTAGATTACCCGCAGCTGCGCGCATAATTTCTCGTCCTACTTGTGTACTTCCTGTAAATGAAACAATATCGACATGTTTACTTTCAGAAATTGTTTGGCCAACGATAGCTCCGTGTCCCATGACCATATTTGCTACGCCTTTTGGAAGTCCTGCTTCTTCTAAAATTTCAAATAGTTTCATAGCGGTCATTGGCGTTACTTCTGATGGTTTGAACACAATTGTATTTCCAGCAGCAAGGGCAGGGGCGATCTTCCACACACTCATTAGCAATGGGAAGTTCCATGGTACGATTAAGCCTGCAACGCCAACCGGTTCTTTAACAATGAGCGCCTGCACATTATCAGGTGCGTGATATGTTTGGCCGTCTGGTTGTAAAATCATGCCGGCATAATAGCGGAAGCAATTTGCAGCATCAGCGATATCATACGTAGCTTCCGTTTTAATTTTTCCGTTATTGAGTGTTTCTAATGTTGCAAGTTCTTCAGCGCGTTCATCAATTTTTGCCGCAATAGCTAAGAGGATTGCCGAGCGTTCATGCGTTGTTTTTTGAGACCACACGCCACTTTCAAATGCCTCTTTTGCTGCTTGAATTGCTTCTTCCGTTTCTTCTTTTGTAGAGTATGAAGCATGCCCAATTACTTCTTGTGTTGCGGGATTAATCACGTCATATATCTCTACTGATGTGGATGTACGCCACTCACCGTTTACATAGTTTTTTAATGTGATTGCCTTTTTCTGTGTATCAATTGTCATGTTTTCCCTCCGTCAATGTTCATTTTCATGTTCTATTGTTCGAAAGTCTACTTATTTAGTAGTCTTTGGCAAATTTCAACTAGCTAAGGACATTATGGTGATACAGAGTTAATTGATTTATAGGCTTTCTAATACTTTTTTGAATGTCGCAATTACTTCATCGGCTTCTTCAATTGCAATTGTTAGAGGTGGCTCGATACGAATTGTTTTTGAGTTAATAAGTGTACCGGCAACAAGAACGCCCTCATCAAACATACCTTTTGAGATGTTGTAGCCGACTTCATCTAAGTGGAATTCGATACCAATCATTAATCCTTGACCGCGAATTTCCATTACTTTATCTTCATGACCTGTAGCTGCTTCGCGTAGTCCGTTTAAGAGATACTCACCGACTTCTGCCGCACGTGCAGGTAAATTTTCTTCAAGTAGAACATTAATTGTTGCAAGTGCAGCTGCACAAGCTAGTGGATTTCCCCCGAATGTTGTTGTATGCATGAATGGGTTGTCAAATAGAACTTGGAATGTTTTTTCATTCGCAACGACAGCACCAGCAGGCATTACACCACCACCAAATGCTTTTGCTAAGCATAAAATATCTGGTTCTACATCAAATAATTCAGATGCGAACATTTTACCTGTACGTCCCATACCTGTTTGTACTTCGTCGAAAATAAGTAGAGCTCCGTATTGGTCACATAAAGCACGCACTTCTTTTAAATAATTTTCCGGTGGTAAGATAATACCGCCTTCGCCTTGAATTGGCTCTAAAAGAACAGCAGCGACATCTTCGCCTACCTGTGAACAAATTTCAAATGTTTTACGCAGAAAATCGATATCGCCAAATGGCACGTGACGGAAACCTGGAATTAAAGGCAAGAAAGGTTTACGGAACATGCCTTTTGCTGTACCAGATAAAGCTCCTAAGCTTTTGCCATGGAAAGCACGTGTAGTCGAGATAAACGTTGTGCGATCGCTGTACATTTTTGCGATTTTTAGTGCAGCTTCTACACTTTCAGTGCCGCTATTTGTGAAGAAAGAATATTTCAAGTCACCCGGGGTAATGTCGGCTAAAACTTTACCAAGCATTGCGCGTAATGGATCGAGTAAGTCTTGGCTATGTAACGCCTGATGTTGTAATTGATCTTTTACAGCTTTAACAACTTTAGGGTGACGGTGACCTACGTTGTAAATTCCGAATCCACCTAGACAATCAATATAACTTTTACCGTTAACGTCTTTGAAACAAGAGCCTTCATCAGACCATTCAACAGCAGCGAATTGATTATCTAGCGTTACTGTTTTACGGTACTCTAAAAAGCCTGGGTTAATATTTTCGCGGAAGCCGTTAATTGTTTCACTTGTAATCCACTTTGCATCTTCAGCCGTAATTGTAGGCTTTTCGATTAATGATAAAACCTTATTGATATAATCCTTTACTTGCTCATGTTTTGTATCGATCGTTTCTACCTGTGCATTAACCATTACTGTTCATCCCCTTTGATTTAGTAAAATGACTGACTGTCAGTCAGTCATTTTATAATACATTGAAATTTCTGAAAAGTAAATATATGGTCACCCACTATTTAAAAACAAATTAGTGGGTGACTAGTGATCTTTTAATAAAATGGAATAATTCATTTTTTGATTCCTCGCACGTCATATCTTGGTCATTGGCGATATAAAAACGTTCAGCTGCATTTTCTGCTAAGTTTATGAGTAACTTAGAAGTCCACATAACCTGAATATCTGCTAATATCTTTTTTTCATTGATCGCCTTATTTAAGATTTTCTCAAACCACTCATAATAGGGTTGGTAAATTTTTTCCCATGTTTCCATTGAATAATCAAACGCAGCACCAGAATAACAAAGCACGACTACATCTTTATATTCATTGGTAATGGCATATGTTTCATCGATATAGATTTGTAAGGCACTCCAAAAATTATCACTCGCTGAAACACGTTGTTTAATTTTTTTTAAGGTATGCATTAATAAATTTTCAGCAATTGCTGGAATGAGCGCGTTTTTAGATGAGAAATACAAATAAAATGTTCCTTGCGCTACATCTGCTTTTTGTACAATGTCAGAAATCGCCGTTTTTTGAAGTCCTTTTTCAGATATTATTTCAATCGCAGCTTTTAAAATGCGATTATATTTATCCCCTTTATCATTCACAAATAATTCCTCCATACATCTGTAGTACATATCATCGTACTAAAAGTGATATAGAGAATCAATAAGATTTCGCATAACTACTAATTCAGATAGATTGTTCCAATTTTGGGTTGATTGTTATTGCCCCGTCGTCTTCATCAATCTTTTCTTCGTATGCGAGACGCTCAATTTTAATGTTGAAGTAGCCATAAATAATCGCAATTACTGGACTAATAAGGCATAAAAATGCAAAGGGTACATAGTCAAGAGTTGCTACACCTAATGTTGCAGACATAAAAGCACCACATGTGTTCCAAGGTACGAGCGGTGAAGTCATAGTACCGGCATCTTCAAGTGTCCGAGATAAGTTTTTAGGATGTAAATCGCGCTTGCGATAGGCAGATAAATACATACGACCAGGTAATAAAATTGATAAATATTGGTCACAAGCGACTATATTTGCTGTAATGCAAGTAGCTACAGTTGTTGCAATTAAGCTACCCGTTGATTTCGCTACTTTTAGTAAGCTATTTACGATTGTTTCAAGGATACCTGTAGATTCTAAAATTCCACCTAGGCTCATGGCAAGCATTACAAGGCTTACAGTATACATCATCGCTTCTGTACCACCATTGTTAAGCAGATTGTTTAAAATTTCATTGTCTGATTCCAATGAGAAACCATAGACCATCATACTTAGTATATCGCCGATAGATTGACCTTGAACTAGGATTGCTACTACACATCCAAGTAAAGTACCGATAACTAACCCAGGGATAGCCGCCATTCTCATAGCGATTAAGCCTAAGACAGTAACGGGTACTAGGAGTAGCCACGGACTAATAATAAATATGTCTTGTAGTTGTTGTTGAAGAAGGGCAACATCTTGTAAGTTGTCCGCACTTGGGACATGAGCCATACCTAAAAAGAAAAATAAAATAACTGAAATGGTCCATGCAGGCAATGTTGTATAAAGAAGGTGACGGATATGATCGAACAGTTCTACTCCTACGATACCAGGTGCCATATTTGTCGTTTCAGAAAGGGGAGATATTTTATCTCCAAAATAACAGCCTGAAATAACCGCGCCAGCTACCATTGCAGGATTAAAGTCTAAAACAACTCCGACCCCCATAATAGCAATACCGATTGTTCCAGCAGCTGTCCAAGCATTTCCAGAGGCAACTGAAACAACGCTACAAATAATGACTGCTAATGGTAGAAATAGCCCAGGTGATAATAAATCTAATCCATAATAAATCATTGTTGGCACAATTCCCGCAGCGAGCCACGTAGAAATAACCGTTCCTAAAATAATTAGAATAAGTAGTGCCTGTAGAGATAACGAAATGCCGCTAACAATTCCTTTTTCTATTTCTTTCCACGTATACCCTAAAAATAAGGCAACAATAACTGCAATCGTTGCACTTAGTAAAATCGGAATATGTGGATCCGATTCATAAACAAAAAGTCCGGTAAATAAAATCACAACCATAGACACAATGGGAATTAAAGCAACTTTTAGTGAAGGTGCTTTTTTCACTTTATCGCCCAATAACTTATCCTCCTTAGGAAAATCAGATTTTAGTTTTACTAACAATAGACCTGTTTTGTGGAAAATTAGGGTATAGCGACAATAAAAAATAGTTTAACTAATACATAACACTCCTTTCTATTCCAACGTCAAACCAATGAATGATATTCATTCATTGGTTCGATGTTGTCGACCTAGTCGCAGTTAGATTAACGAAAGTATATATCGTATGTTATTTTTTGTAAATAAAAAAATGTTATGTTTCCTTACGTTTTAATTCGTAATAATAATGGAGTCACTAAAATTATTTCAAGAAAGCGTTTTCAGTTATATTAGCGCGTTAGGAAAGTTGACATACAAATCAGATATAGGAGCTGTCTTGCAGAATTAACAAGACAGCAAATGGTAGATAAAGGTTTGAAGTTAAAATAAGTGGGCGTATTTTTTTAACTTGTACATGACCGTGGGTTGACTAATATTTAAAAAATGAGCCATCTCATACGTTGTTTTGCATTGCTGCTTGGCTTGTTTGAGTAGTTGAATTTCTACTTGTTCCACCGCGAGTTTTAAACAGTGCGTTTCTGGAGGGAGGTAAACTGGTTCAACTAACGGTAGAGTATCTTGTTGATAAATATGGCTTGGTAAATGATGTGGATAAATAATTTGATGGTCAATTGTAAGTAGTAGACGCTCCACTAAATTTTCAAGCTCGCGTACATTGCCTGGCCAGTCGTAATGAATTAAATACTCATATGTTTGCGGATCAAATTTTTTTTCAAGCTGATAGGATACGTTTAGTTTTGTTAAATAGTGCTGAATCAATAATGAGATATCTTCTTTTCGTTCATTAAGGGCGGGAATGTGAAGGGGGATCACGTTTAATCGGTAGTATAAATCTAAACGAAATTGTTTTTGTTGAATCATGACTTCTAAATCTTGATTCGTTGCAGCGATGAGTCGGAAATTGATGTGGCGCTCTTTCTTACCACCTATTCGTTTAATCTTTCGCTGCTGTAATACATTTAGTAATTTTGCTTGCATTGTAAGGGGTAATTCACCAATCTCATCTAAAAATAATGTACCACCATCTGCATGTTCGATTAGCCCTTTTGCTCCTTGCTTATTTGCTCCCGTAAACGATCCAGCCTCGTACCCAAACATCTCGGATTCAAATAAATGCTCAGGAATTGTACTGCAGTTAATTTCGATAAAGGGTTCATCTTTACGGTTACTCGCCTCATGCAAAATATGTGCAAAGGTGCTTTTTCCCACTCCAGAAGGGCCAAGCATTAATACCGTCGAATTTTTTTCAGCAATATTATCAACTGTTTTGAGCAAATTTTTCATTACGACGCTTCGAGCAATGATGCCATTTTGTAAATTTTCCTTTTCCCGTAAATCCGCGACCTCAATTTTGTAGCCTTCCATCTTATTTTCAAGTTTTTCATATTGTTGTTGGAGCTCCCAAATTTCAGTTTGGTCATGGCTATAGCAAATCACATACTGTAGGTTGTTTTCATCATCAAAGATAGGATTTCCGGTCGACATGATGACGCGCTTTGTTTTGGTATGCTGCAAAACCGTTAATTTCGTCCGTTCACGCAAAACAGTCGCACCAATAGACGGTGAGAGTAAACCATTTTCCTCAAGTTCATAAATCGAAGTACCAATGTAATTGCCAGGCTCCATACCGTATAAAATCCAATGTTGTGGATGTGAATGTACGATGATGCCTTTAGAGTCAATAATCGTAATATTATTATTTGATGTTTCTACAATTTTTTCGAGTAGAAAATAATGATCCATGCAAAATCCCTCCTATTTAATTTAAAACTAAATCAAATTTGCAATTCTAATTAAAGATTAAATCATAATTAGTAGGTTTTAATTAAATATTAAATTAAATGACGTCTGGAAGCGAGTAAATTTATGGAAAATAGGCTGGCACGTAAATTGCTACATGAAGGTTAGAGTCAATTACAAATAAAAAAGGGGCGGATTATCTTGAATAATTATTCATTAGAACACTTAAAAGCGCTTGATCAAAAGCACTTCTTACATCCTACATCTCCGGTAGTAACAGAAAATGGTCCAGAATTTATTTTTGAAAGAGGAGAAGGGGTCTATTTATACGATAAATCAGGTCGCAAATTATTAGACGGGATGTCCTCTCTATGGAACGTTAATATCGGTCACGGTCGTAAAGAAATTGCAGAAGTAGCAGCAGCACAAATGGAGAAGCTTGCTTATAATTCTTGTTTTGCATCTTTTAGTAATGAACCGGCGATTTTATTAGCTGAAAAACTGGCACAATTAGCTCCTGGCGATTTAACTGCCACATTTTTCACATCAGGCGGTTCGGAATCGAATGATACGGCATATAAATTAGTGCGTCATTACTGGATTTTAAAGGGTGAGCCGACACGCAAAAAAATTATTACACGTACGAAGTCTTATCATGGTGTAGCAGGGGGGTCGACAAGTGCTACAGGCTTAAAGGCATTCCGTGATTTTGCGGAATCCAATGCACCGGACTTTTTATATGTGGATCATTTCTCCACAGTGGCGCTTCGTGAACTGATTGAAAAGGAAGGACCTGAAACGATTGCTGCATTTGTGGCAGAACCAATCCAAGGAGCGGGTGGTGTACATATTCCGCCAGCAGATTATTTCAAAGAAGTTCGTACAATCTGTGATGAGTTTAATATTGTGATGATTACGGATGAAGTTATTACTGGTTTTGGACGTACGGGGAAATTTTTCGGGATGGAGCATTTCGGTGTAGCGCCGGATATGATGTGCTTTGCAAAAGGTGTAACTAGCGGTTATATGCAACTTGGTGGGGTCATGATTTCAGAAAAAATTCACCGCGAATTAGGCGAGTTATCACAAGGTGTACTACTGCACGGCTACACATATAGCGGTCATGCTACAGCCTGTGCCGTTGCGTTAAAAAATATCGAAATTATAGAACAGGAAAATCTTGTAGAAAACTCAGCTTTACGCGGAGAAGAATTACTACAAGGATTAAAGCAAATAGAAGGAAAATATGATTTCATTACAAAAGTAAAAGGGCTTGGTTTAATTGCAGGGCTTGAAATGCAGCATGAAACACTCGTAGCACCACTCGTGTTAAAAGAGGCGACAAAGCTTGGATTAATAAGTCGTGCGGTTGTACTAGAAGGACAGGATATTGTTGTATTCTCTCCACCATTATGTATTTCAAAAGAAGAAGTGCAAGAACTTATAAGCATGATCGATCAAGCTTTAGCAATCGTAGCACAAAATATAATGGCAAAAGCATAAGGAGGGACAAGGATGATTACAACTGTAAATAAAAAAAAGCTCTATATAAATGGACAATGGGTAGAAGCCGCACAATACGAGGAGTTGAAATCTCCGTATTCACTGGAGACGATTGCACACATTCCAATGGCGACAGATGATGAGGTAGAAGCGGCAATTCGTACTGCCTATGCTGCTCGGGAAGAAATGGCTGCAATTCCTGCGTATAAGCGTGCTGAAATGTTAGAGAAGCTTGCATCATTACTAAATGAACGCTCGGAGGAAGCAAGTCAGATCATTGCACTTGAAGCAGCGAAGCCGATAAAAACGGCACGCTTAGAAGTGGCACGTACCGTGCAAACGTATAAATTTGCAGCAGAAGAAGCGAAGCGCATTGGTGGAGAGTATATTCCAACAGATGCTGCACCAGGTGGAGAAAATCGAATTGCTTATACGTTTCGCGAGCCAGTTGGTGTTGTGGCAGCCATTACACCATTTAATTTCCCGATGAATTTAGTTGCACATAAAGTAGGGCCTGCACTTGCAGCAGGCAATCCGGTTGTCTTAAAACCTGCCACGCAAACGCCGTTATCTGCTTACTTTTTAGGTGAATTATTGCATGAAGTAGGTCTACCACAAGGTGCATTTAATATTGTGACAGGAAACGGGGCTCGTGTTGGTGACAAGCTTGTCACGGATGAGCGGGTGAAGAAAATATCGTTTACAGGTAGTGCAGCTGTAGGTATTGGGATTCGTAATAAAGCAGGGCTAAAAAAAGTGACGCTTGAACTTGGATCAAATGCAGCGGTTATTATTGATGACAATGTGGAGCTGACAGAAGCTGTTATTAGTCGTATCGTTTCGGGTGCCTTTAGTTTCCAAGGGCAAGTATGTATTTCTGTTCAGCGTATTTATGTTCATGAATCACGTTACGAAGAGTTAGTTGAAAAGTTAATTGCCGAGACGAAAAAACTAAATCTAGGTAATTCACTTGAAGAAGCTACAGATGTATCGGCGATGATCAGTCCACGCGAAGTTGAGCGCTCATTACAATGGATTGAAGAAGCAAAAGCTGCTGGTGCGGAAGTTGTGACAGGCGGAAAAGCGCAAGATACGATTTTACAGCCGACAATTTTGACGAATGTGCATCCCTCACAAAAGGTTTCTTGCCAAGAAGTATTTGCACCGATTGTGTCCGTAGTAAAGGTGGCATCTATGGACGAGGCAATCGAACAGGTAAATGATTCAAAATACGGCCTACAAGCAGGTATTTATACAACTAATATTAATACAGCACTCAATGCATCCAAACGTCTACAAGTTGGGGGTGTGGTAATTAATGATATTCCAACTTATCGTGTAGACCATTTCCCATACGGTGGTGTAAAGGAAAGTGGCGTTGGTCGAGAAGGTTTAAAATATGCAATTGAAGAAATGACGGAACTAAAATTAGTCATTATAAATCAAAACTAAGGGGTAGCGAACATGAAGATTGGTGTGCCAAAGGAAATTAAAAATAATGAAAACCGTGTCGGCATTACGCCAGCAGGGGTAGAAGCATATGTGAAAAATGGTCACGAAGTAGTCATTGAAACAGAAGCTGGTGTAGGAAGTGGCTTTGAAGATCATGATTATGAAAAAGCAGGTGCAAAGATAGTTGCAACGGCAGCAGAAGCTTGGAATGCAGATATGGTCATTAAAGTGAAAGAACCAATTGCAAAAGAATATGGATTTTTTAAAGAGAACTTAATTTTATACACATACCTTCATTTAGCACCGGAGCTAGAACTAACAAAGGCACTAGTTGAAAAGAAAGTCACTGCGATTGCTTATGAAACAATTCAATTAGAGAATGGTGCACTACCACTACTTACACCGATGAGTGAAGTAGCAGGACGTATGTCTGTACAAATTGGTGCACAGTTCTTAGAAAACTCCCATGGTGGGAAAGGGATTTTACTAGGTGGTGTACCAGGAGTGGCGCCTGCCAATGTCGTCATTATTGGGGGCGGGATGGTTGGTACAAATGCAGCGAAAATGGCGCTTGGACTAGGTGCAAATGTGACGATTTTAGATGTCAATACAAGTCGTTTACGTCAATTAGAAGAAATTTTCCAAGGACGTGTACGCACACTCACATCGAATTCTTATAATATTGCAGAGTCGGTTAAATCGGCGGACCTGTTAATTGGCGCAGTATTAATTCCGGGCTCCCGTGCACCGCAGCTTGTGTCAAAAGAGATGATTGAAACAATGCAAAGAGGTTCTGTTGTCGTGGATGTAGCGGTAGATCAAGGTGGTTCTATTGAAACAATTGACCGTATTACTACGCATAGTGAACCAACGTATATGGTCAATGGTGTTGTGCATTATGCCGTTGCAAATATGCCAGGTGCGGTAGCGCGAACGGCAACAATGGCACTAGTGAACGAAACAGTGCCATACGGTTTACAAATTGCAAACAAAGGTTATCGCCAAGCAGCATTAGCGAACAAAGCATTGGCAAAGGGGATTAATGTAGTAGACGGTAAAGTCGTTTATGAAGCTGTGGCATCTGCCCACCAAATGCCATACACGCCACTAACAGATGTATTAATAGAAGAATTAGTAACTATATAAAGTGGAAAAATGTGTGAAATCATAGTGATTTCACACATTTTTATGTTGGCAGACTTTAAATTTCACGTATGATTTTCTGCGATTTTCGTTCGCTTTCCAACGAGCATTGTGTGATAGCTATGTAGGAGCATGCCACCAATAATGACGCCAAGTCCCATGAGTGCGATTGGTTCTGGTAGAGGAACGCTTAATAATATCATTTCGCCAACCATCGCAAATAATACTTCTGTTGACTGGGTTGCTTCTACTGCAGCAAGTTTGCCTTGGTCATTACGCACGCGGTCTGTTGCGATGAAAAATAACACCGTTGCGATAACGCCAGAGGTAACTGCGACAAGTAGTGATTGAAAAACTTGGCTACCAGAGGGCAATCCTACTGTGAAGAGTGCATACACAGCGAGCACAATCCAAGCAGGTAGGGAAGCAATCGTCATGCCAAGCACGCGCTGGAATGTATCTACGCGTCCACTGCATACCTCCATCATTTTACGGTTGCCAAGCGGGTAGGCAAAGGCCGCTACAATAACAGGTAAAATGCCGAGCAGTAAGCTCTCCGTTGATACGGTTTTTGCTTGTGGCACTTGAATGAGCAAAATTCCGATTAAAATAATACAAGAAATTGCTAAAGAAATAAGCGGGATTTGTTGGCGTACAGGCTTTCCTGCAATGACTGTAATAAATAGAGGTGCTAACAAGACACCTGCGACAATTGTAAACTGCCACGTACCCGAAACGAGCCAACCTGGTCCGAACGCTGCGGCAAATGTTAATGGTGCGTAAAATAGTACGAAACCGACGAAGCTCCAGATGACCCACTCGCCTGGTTTGGCCTTTATTTCACTACGTAAATTAGTGAATCCGCCTCGTCCACGCATTACTACAATGACGAATAAAAAGGGTAACATAAAGAAATAGCGCAATGAGGAGCTCCATAGCCAGCTCCCACCTTCTAGCTCCATTGAGTGATTTAAAATAAATGTAAACGCAAAAAATAATGCAGCTACGATTCCTATAGCAATTTCCTTCATGCTGACACCACTTTCCTTTTGAATGAATTTTCTGATTATAATTATACTAAAAAAGAGCTTATCCCGAAAGTCCTTTCGGGATAAGCTCTTTGCGATGAAACAAGCGCAGCTATACAGGGGCAACCGAGAATACCCCCTAAATAATCGGTTTTAGTTATTTTCCTTGTGCTTCGAATAGCTGAACAATTTCTAGGATAACTTGTGTTGCTTTTTCCATTGTTTCGCCGGATACAAATTCAAATTTACCGTGCATGTTTTCGCCGCCAGCAAAGATATTTGGTGTTGGAAGGCCCATAAAGGATAGCTGCGAGCCGTCTGTACCACCGCGGATAGGTTCGATAATTGGCGTAATATTCAGCTTCGCCATTGCTTCTTTTACGATTTCGACGATTTCCATTACTGGTGTAATTTTTTCACCCATATTGTAATATTGGTCTTCAATGTCAACTGTGATTGAATCGTCGCCGTATTCTGTTTTAATTTTTGCTTCAACTTCGCGGAAATAGGCTTTTTTGGCTTCGAATTTTTCACGGTCATGGTCTCGAACAATATAAGAAAGTGTAGCTTCTTCAATATGTCCGTTAAAGCTCATTAAATGAATGAAACCCTCGTAGCCTTCCGTTTTTTCAGGAACAGCATCTGTTGGCATGGCGTTTTGGAATTTGATCGCCATCGTTATTGCATTGACCATTTGATTTTTTGCTGAGCCCGGGTGCACACTCGTCCCACGCGTCGTTACCTTTACGCCTGCCGCATTAAAGCTTTCGTATTGAAGCTCGCCAAGCGGTCCACCATCTAGTGTATAGGCGTAATCTGCATTAAATGCTTCGACGTCAAATTTATGCGGGCCGCGGCCAATTTCCTCATCAGGTGTAAAGGCTACGCGGATTTTTCCATGTTTAACTTCAGGATGCTGCACTAAATATTCCATTGCCGTCATAATTTCTGCGATGCCAGCTTTATCGTCCGCACCGAGCAGTGTTGTGCCGTCTGTTGTAATTAGTGTTTGACCAATATAATTTTTTAAGTTAGGGAAGTAGTTCGGTGACATAATAAGGCCGTTGCCAAGCTTGATCGGCTCGCCATCATAGTTGTCAATTCGTTGTGGATTTACGTTTGTGCCAGAGAAGTCAGAAGTTGTATCTACATGTGCTAAGAAAGCGAGTGTAGGCACAGACTTTTCAGTATTGCTTTCAAGCGTGGCAAATAGGTAGCCGTTTTCATCGAGTGTAATGTCCGTTAAGCCGATTTCAGCTAGCTCTTCCTTTAATAAATTGAGTAAATCCAATTGCTTTGCTGTTGAAGGGGTAGTGTTACTAGTAAAATCAGATTGTGTATCAATTTTTGCGTAACGAATTAAGCGTTCAATAACGGTTTCTTTCATATAAAGACCTCCTGATTATTCAATAAGTTCCTTTTATTGTACCATTTTACTTCGGATGGCAGCGTATTGTGTGATGCTTAAGGCGATGAAAAGCTGTGCGCCGTAGTAGGTGAACATGATGAGTTCGTGTGAAAACGGAACGTCTACAATAAATTTATTGATCGCCAGTACAGAATCCGACGAAATAAACAGCATAGCCCCAATGATCGCAAAACGACTACCTGTGCGAAAGGCCGTCCAGCCCATCGTTAAAATGACGGCAATATAGCAGCAAACTGCCACACCAAGTACGGTTTCCTCATTCTTAAATAATGTACCCGCAATCCACACAATCATGAACGCACCGTAAAGCAACAGTCCAATTTTCACGGCTCCTGGCACGTGGCTTTCATTCGTTGTACGGAATGCAAAAATATAAAAAATATGCCCAATTAGAAAGCTGATTAAGCCAATGATGAACCACTGCAATGTATAGTCACCAATCGCACAAAAAATGAGACCGATACATACGAGCGTGTAGTAGCGTGGGATATTTTTCGCTTTTGTCATAAAGGCGAGTATAATTAGTAAAATCATCGGAATAAGCTTGAATACCATTTTTAGTGAGCTATCAATGAAATCAAATAAAAATACATAAAATAAACCAAAAACTAAAAATAATGCGAGTAAAATATTTCGTTGCATGACATGTGGCCCCCTTTATTTGTCTAGGCATTCGCGCCGCCTGCTAACGGGGGAGAATGCACTATTCTTATGGTTAAGGAAATTATAAAATTTCGCCATGTGGAAAACTTTAAAAAAAGTAAATGCAACGTCTAGGCTAAAGCGCCAGCCCCTCGAGGTCGCTTCGATCCCTTCTGCGAAAGTGATGGAGCGTTTACTTTCGCTTCGGACTCGCAAGCGCTTGTCGGGGCTAAACAGGCGCTTTAGCGCTTTTGTTCTTTGTTTTCTATAATTTTATGAATCTTTATAATGTGCTATTCCGTAAATAACTTAAGAGAGGATGATTAGATGGGACAATTACTATTAATCGCCCTTATTGGATCAATTATGACGACGCTTTTAATTGTTCCGGTAACGCGTAAAGTTCGTAAAGGTGAACTAACAAGCAAACAGTTTAATATAACTACATTCTTTGTGTTTGTTATAAGCTTTATTTCGGTGTTTTTTGTCATTTATGTATCAAAAGTTGATTTAAATTGGACGATTTTTCTATATGTATTACCGGTCGTAGCGATAGCAGGCGCGATTTTATCTATTGGTGTAGAGCAACGCATTAAGTCGGCTATTGTCTTTATTGGCATTATCGCTATCGGCTATTTACTCAGTGCACCAATTTGGAATGCAGATGATAAATATAATTCAGCAGAAATGGCAAAGCAAGTGGAGATTGAACCGTTTGATGAAAGCAAGACACCCGCTAGTGTACCACCGAAATTCGTAAAAAATAAAATGAAAAAAGCGTTCGGACAGGTGCCAAATACGAGTTATTATGAGCTGGGGAATTTACAAATTCAGAAGGTCAATGGGGCGTATGTATATATTGCGCCGGTAGAGTTTTCCGGAATGTTTAAATGGTTTAACGGCAAAACGACGCCAGGTTATTTCACGATGAGCGCAACAGACTCGAGTGATAATCCGAAATTTATAAGTGCCGAGATGGACTATGTACCGTCTGCGTTCTTTAACAAAAATTTAGAGCGTCATATGCGTTTACAGTACCCAACACTTATTTTTTACGGGGAGCCACAGCTTGAAATTGATGAGGATGGCAAACCTTATTACATCCGCTCATATGGGGAATTTATTTCTGCGCGTAACGGTTTTGACGTAAAAGGTATTATCGCTGTGGATGCTGCAACAGGGGCAACTCAAAAAATTACTTTAGCAGATGTGCCAAAATTTATTGATGGAGCGGTGTCACCAGAGGCAGTGAGCTTGCAAAATAGCTATTACGGCAATTATGTACACGGCTTTTGGAATAGCATAGTTGGCAAAAAAGACATCAAGCTCCCTTCAGATGAAGGAACAGAAGCTAGTGTGAGTCCGATTTTCGATGAGGACGGGCAAATGTATTACTTTACGGATTTCACAAGTCCGAAAGAAGGTGTAGATTCGATGTTAGGCTATGCGTTAACAAATGCGCGTACAGGTAAAGCAACGTACTATACCGGTAATTTAGAAGAGTCGTATATGGATTCACAAGGTGCACTTGATATTATTAGTAAGAAATTTATCGAGAAACAGTGGACGGGCGAGATGCCGATTTTGTATAATTTCTACTCCGAGGCAAGCTGGCTAACGGCAGTACTTGATTCAAACGGCTTCCTGCAAAATTACTTCATAGTTTCTGCGGCAAATCCAGAAATTTCTGCGTACGGCACGACGCCAAAAGAAGCGCTTAAGTTATATAAAACAGCGCTTAGTCGAGGTGGTAGCACTGTAGAAGGTTCATCGAGTGCAGACGAGGCAAAGCTATCAGCAAAAGTTGTACGTGTGTATAAGGAACGCGTTGGGGATTTTACAATAGTGTCATTCTTCGTGGCGAGCGGTGAAAACTTTATCGTCAGCTCAGAGGCAGCACCACTTGCAATCTATCTAGAAGAAGGGGATTCTGTTACAATTACGTATTACGCAACAGGGGAACAATTCCTACCAGTGAAAGCTTTAACAATTCAAGGATTACAATAACAAAAGAGGAGAGCCATCGTATTAGCGATCGCTTTCCTCTTTTTAATTGGATAAGAAAGGACATCATCATACCCTTTTTGGGGAGAAATGATATCTTTCTAGAATTCCGCAATATACTGTGCCATTTTTTCTATACGAGCTTCGATTTGCTCATCTTTGTAGGGTTTTAATTCCTTGAAGGATAGATGCTGCTCAGCCAAAATTTGACGTTCTTTTAGGAAAGCGTCTGCCTCTTCGCGTTTGAAAATATAGTCTAAATGTAAAATTTGCATTAACACGACTTCGGGATTTTCAAGATTATAAACGAATTTCATATTCCAAATCGTTGTGTAGGAAATATATTGATCCACAAAGGACGTAGCTGCCGTATAGTGGCTTTTGTCGATTTGTCTTTCGATGGAGCGGTGAACCTTTGCCAATTCCAAATTAATATCAGCCATGGCATGATAAAATTTCCGCGCAGATTTTAAGTGCTGGCGCTCTACAGAACGAGCGACATGCTTATTTGTGAACATAAAAAACTTCCTTCCCGAGCCTTACTTATTTCTTTAGTGTAGCAAATTCTGTTCGTAAAGGGAAAGGTTGAAGGAATTAAAATGGAAAAAAGCAACACTTAAAAGAAGCATTCATTTAGTTCGAAAGTCACTATTCCCAGTTAAATCCTTTAGTGACTAAGAAGTCTTTCATATATGGACGTTTTTGGTCAACAAGAAACTCAGCCATTTGCTTCGTCCATGTCGCCATTTTTTGATTTGATGAACGGCTTGTATAATACGCTTCCATTGTTGCGTCGTATTCGTCTAACAACGTATCGTATTGTTCCACGTTATAGCCGTTTTCATGAAGTACAGCTGCAACAGGTAGGCGTGGTTTTGTTTCATTTCGTTTTGTTGGCGTACCAATTGTTAACGCAAATAAAGGGAATACATACTCTGGTAAGTTGAACAATTCACTAATTTCAGCGGGGTTATTACGCGCACCGCCAATATAGCAAATGCCGTATCCTTGTGCCTCTGCCGCGATGACAAAATTTTGTGCAAAAAGTGAAACGTCCGCAACCCCAACAAGTACATTTTCAGCTGAATCCGCTACGATGTCTACACCGTGTTTTTGACCTGCTACTTGCAAACGCTTGAAGTCTACGCAAAATAGGAAGGAAGCGCCAGCAGTTTTGAACTGGAAGTCATTTTTTGAAAGCTCGCCTAATTTTGCTTTTTTATCCTCGTCCGTTACCCAAATAACACTGTATGCTTGTACAAAATGTGAGCTCGCTGCCATTTGTGCCGTTTCGATTAGATCCATTACTGTTTCTTTTGAAATTGGTTCACCTGTATATTTACGAACAGATGAGTGACTACGTAAAAGTTCTCTTGTCATTTTATTCTCCCCTTTATGTAAAATGATTAGAAAGGCACATCTTGACCAAATATACGGCGAGATGGTGTCCTTTATTTTGTGGTTAAGAAAGTGCTACATTTTTATCCACAAAAAAGCTTAAAGGATTGCCCTTTAAGCTCATTTTATAATAACTTCTTACAATAAACCAATCCATTTCCAATAAGTTGCGCTTAGTAGAAGGATTAATAGGTAGCCGAAAATTGTTAACGGAATGCCTGATTTTAAGAAATCCTTCGTTGTAAAGGCGCCTGTACCATATGCGAGCATGTTTTGCGGTGCGCTAATTGGTAATAGGAAACCGAAGCTAATAACGAATTGTTGGATTAATACGAAACCAACTTGATCGACGTTTACTAGTGTTGACGCTAAAACGATAAATACCGGAATTAAGGCAGAGGCAAGGCTTGTTGCACTTGCGAAACCTAAGTGAATTAAAATGTTGAAAATCGTTACAAGTGCAATTGTTGCTAAAAGTGGCAATGAGTCTAGACCCATTGAACCGAATACCGCATCAGATAACCAAGCAGCACCTTGTGTGTTTAACAGCACTGTACCAAGCATGATTCCTACGGCAAATACAATAATTGTACCCCAAGGAATTAATGGCTCCACTTCTTTCCACGTATACACACCGATTTTCGGTAATAGTAAAATAGCGATTGCAACAATTGTGACTGTTGTTGTATCAAATGGGTGTAGCTTGCTTTCTGTTGCCCAAAAGAATAATAACGTAACAGATGCGATAATTAAACGAATTTCTGGGCCTTTTAGTGGTCCTAAATCGTGTAATTGCTTTTTAATAACTTCTTTACCACCTGCAATATTGTTTGTCTCAGGTTTAATAAGAGTAATCATAATAAAGAACAATGCGATTGACATAAGAATTGAGAAGGGCGCGGCATAAAGGAACCAAGCACCCCAAGTAATATCAACGCCAAATTGTTCTTTAATGAAGTTGGTGGCTACCATGTTTTGTGCGGCTGCTGTTTTAATGCCGACATTCCAAATGGAAACAGCTTGTACAGATGTAATAACGAGTAAAGCAGCAAGACGGCTATCTTTTGCTAACCCGAATGCGGCAACCATACCTAATAAAATGGGTACAACTGCACCTGCACGAGCTGTTGCAGATGGTACGAAGAATGCTAAGATAATGGATACTAAAATAGCACCAAATACGATGGCTTTTGTTTTTGTTCCTACAATAGATAAAATCCATAAAGCTAAACGTTTGTGTAAATTTGTTACTTGCATTGCTGCGGCTAAAAATAGGGCAGCGGCTACAAGTGCTACGGCCGAATTACTAAATCCACCAAGGGCCATTTTTAATGCATCCGATGTACCTAACTCTATGGTTGGATCTTCCATTGAAGGGGCGAGGCCTAACATTAAAGTGACAAGGGCAATAATCATTGCCGAGCTTACTGGATAGCTAACAGCCTCTGTTACCCATAAAATAACGGCGAACGCTAAAATCGCGAGTGCACGTTGACCTGCGACTGGTAAATCGCCGCCGTTTGGTAATAATGTAATGATGGTGAGTGCGACAAAGGCAAGAGCAATCCACAGCGGCTTTAAGTTAAGTTTTTTTTCAGTTTGAGTAGACATAACTAATTCCTCCTCTTGTTATATTTGAATAAAAAATTAAAGCGAACATCACCGTTAAATAAATTATGTTAAAAACGTCACTGAACAAAATGAACGTAATTAAAATGAAGCTGTACTTGCTATAACGATATGTAAATTATAACATTTACAGTAATTTCGATTGTTAAAGTTTGGTTAAAATACTATTTCTATATAAGTAGTATTTGCAATTTAACAAAATAAATGTTTGATTTATCAGAAAAAACTTAAAATTTAAGTTGACTTATAAAACTACTCTGCTTTATACTGTGAAACAACGATGGAACATGAATCACATAACTCTTATCAAGAGCGGCGGAGGGAATAGGCCCTGAGATGCCCGGCAACCAAGTGAGTGAGGAACTGACTAAGGTGCTAATTCCTACAAGATGCAATTGCATTTTGAAAGATAAGGGGAGGAAAACTTGCTCATTTGCGAACCCTCTTCTTAGCTGAAGAGGGTTTTTTAGTTTTCAAAAAATCCTCCTCTATTACACCGATCAAGCCATCGAAAAACAATTTAGGAGGAATTTATTCATGTCTAATTTACGACCAGAAACAGTATTATTACACGGTGGGCAAAAGCCAGACCCGGTAACAGGAGCAATTGCCGTACCGGTATACCGTACAACAGCTTACGCTTTCAAAGACACAGCTCATGCGCAACGTCTTTTCGCACTTCAAGAAGCGGGCAATATATACTCTCGTATTACAAACCCTACAGTAGCTGCATTTGAAGAACGTGTTGCGTTACTTGAAGGCGGATCAGCTGCAGTCGCACTTTCATCTGGTGCAGCGGCAATCGCATTCTCCATTTTAAATTTAGCCGGCACAGGCGACGAAATTGTTGCAGCAGGTTCACTATATGGTGGGACATATAATTTATTTGCGCAAACACTACCACGCTACGGCATTACGGTGAAGTTCGTAGACGAAAAAGACCCTGAAAACTTCCGTGCGGCTATTACGGAAAATACAAAAGCGGTATTTGCTGAAATTATTGGCAATCCGAGCTTAAACGTATTAGATGTTGAAGCGGTAGCAAATATCGCACATGAAAACGGCCTACCATTATTAATCGATAGCACATTTGCTTCTCCATACGGTAGTAACCCTATTGAGTTTGGCGCAGATGTTGTCATCCATTCAGCAACGAAATGGATTGGCGGTCACGGTACGACAATTGGCGGCATCGTTGTAGACGCTGGGAAATTTGATTGGGCGCAGGGGAGACATCCAAGCTATACAGAGCCAGATACGTCTTACCACGGCTTACGTTACGGAATTGACACAGCAGGGGCTGCATTTGCCACAAAACTGCGCGTTCAATTATTACGAGACTTTGGTCCAACATTATCTCCAGATGCGGCATTTAATTTCTTACAAGGACTTGAAACGCTTCATTTGCGTATTGTCCGTCATAATGAAAATACACAAAAAGTCGCGGAATATTTACGCAACCACCCATTCGTGGACTATGTAAATTACAATGGCTTTGAAGATTTCCCTTCGCATAACTTAGCGAAGAAATATTTGAAAAACGGTTACGGGTCGATTTTAACATTCGGCATTAAAGGTGGACGTGAGGCGGGTCGCCAAGTGATTGATAATGTTGAATTATTCTCACATGTTGCGAATGTAGGAGACGCTAAATCACTAATTATTCACCCAGCATCAACAACGCATCAACAATTATCCGCAGAAGAACTTAAAGTGGCTGGTGTATCAGAGGAGCTCATTCGCTTATCAATTGGCCTAGAAGCGGTAGAAGATATTATTGCAGATTTAGAGCAAGCGTTAGCAAAGGTTGCAGTTAAAATAGAAGCAACACCAACAAACGCATAGGTAAGTAATATAGAAGAATGGCGTATCAACCTGCATCATTTCGTAGGGAAGCGCCTTTTTTTTAAATCAAATACCAAGTAAACTAATAAGCTTTATTGACATCTTTAATTCCTAGCATTACAATAGGTTTAAGAATTGTGGATGAACAACCACTTGCAGAGAAATTTTAATAACCGTTGTCTTTATGTAAATAAAGATTAGTAATGAAAACTTACTACTACCGTGCCTTGCCAGCATGAACAACATCGTGTTGGCCTTTAGCACGGTTGGATTAGCTAATATAACAAAAGCAAAAGTTAAATTTGTTTTTTTGAGTGTTCCCCCACTTTATGAATAGATGAGTAAGCACTTTACGGTGGCGATTTTGCCGCTCAGCACAATCACCAAGAAAGCTTGAAAAAAGAAAAGGAGTTGTTGAAAATGGGAAATGTTTATAGTGCACAAAATGTCGCAGCGTACATAATTTATGAACTAAATGATGTCCACACTTTCGTTAATCAATTATCAATCCAACATTTATTGGCGGATGTGGAAATAATGTGGCAGAAGGTATATGGACATTGCGCATTTTCAGAGGCAACTCACTCTCTTGAAGCGGGCTATGTTGTAAAAGAAGTGTTCGATGCGTATAAGGAGTACTATAATAATCATATTCCTGCACCGGCAAAGGAATGGTTTTTAAGATACGGTGAGTTTCAATTAATTCACCGCCCTTATGGAATCCCTGCGTATACTGCTGATGAATTAACAGTAATGACCAAAATTTTAGATGCTTATCGTACTACTATATTAGAGAAGGTTAG
The DNA here is from genome assembly GCF_038003525.1 of Solibacillus sp. FSL H8-0538. Classification (NCBI taxonomy): domain Bacteria; kingdom Bacillati; phylum Bacillota; class Bacilli; order Caryophanales; family Caryophanaceae; genus Solibacillus; species Solibacillus sp. FSL H8-0538. The sequence continues at coordinate 359,308 of NZ_JBBOPI010000001.1, forward strand.
CGTTGCGGTGTAACCCCCAATTTTTATAATGGCTGTTTTCTTACTAGTAACATTCGTTGCTAGTATTTTTTTTGGTAGATAAGAAAGTATAACTTTCTTATCTACATAAGTAAGGACATCATCTCGCCCTATATTGGGCGAGATGTGTCTTTCTAACTTTGTGTTGTTTTTTATCTTAATAAAGATTTGTAGGTAAATCTTACTTTCACCATGATCATCACCGTGTTGGCCTTTAGTACGGTTGGATTAGCTAATTAAACAACAGTAGCGTTTAACAGTGCCAAATTGCAAATGGACCAATTCGACATACAACTTAATTGCAAATAAGTGCCGGTGACGCATAATTTCAATTAAGTTGTACATCGATTTAGCCGAATTGAACAAATCCAAACAAAAAAAGAATGTAAAACTTATGATAGCCAAATAAAAAGCTAGCTAGTGCATTTTCACACCTGCTAGCTTTTTTAGTGGTTAAGCAAGTATAGCTTGCTTAACCACATATTAAAGGACATCAACTCGTCCTATTTTGCGCGAGTTGTGTCTTTCTATCGCTCCATGGTGAAAAACGGACTGCCAATTATCGATTCATCATTGGAAAATAAAATCGGCTTTGGTGCTACCGGAAAGATCGGATGAATAGTCTGAAAATTTTAAATTCATGCTCCGTATTATGTGCTTTTGCTGCTCCAGGTCCAAGTGGAGGACGATGTAACACATTTTGCTGGTGGCCAAGCGTTAGTACATACGTTAAGTTGGAATGCCTTGCACCGAATTGCTCGATGGCAAGCCGCTTGTCTACTTAGCCAGGCAAGTTCATTTAGAGCGAGGCCTGCAGTGCTCCAGTAGGTAGTTCCTCACCTTTTCGTACTGGTATTGTATCTTGCATAGTTACTCCTCCGTTTGCATCATTCCTTGTAATAGTAGGGTTGTGTAAGTATCCGCGAGTTCCGATAAGGACATAGTGCCGTCCACATCAAACCACTGGTAGCTCCAGTTCGTCATCCCGAGTAGTGCGTAGCTTGTTAAGCGCGGATTGAGTTCTCGTCTGAATTCCTTCTCTGCAATCCCTTGTTCAATAATGAGCTCGATGACATTACGGAACTGTTTACGTTTTTCTTTAATAAGTTCTGCATGATCCGGCGATAAATGCCGCATTTCGCGGAAATAAACACGAGCCTGTTGACCATTAGTTTGAATATCTAAAATGAGTAGTTCCACAACCGCGCGTAATTTTTCGATTGGAGAGGAGAGGGGAGCAAGCTTGATGAATAGCCGGTCATGTAGGTCATCAATGTAATCGGTATGAAAATCCATGAGCAGTTGTTCCTTGCTATTAAAATGGTAATAAAACGTTCCTTTTGTTGCCCCAGTTGCCTCCATAATTTGCTGAATCGATGTGGCACTAAATCCTTGTCGTTCGAACTGATTTAAGCTTTCTTCAATAATTTTTAGTTTCAATTTGTCACCTCCTAAATCATAGCCGCCATACCACCGTCTACTACGATCGTATCGCCAGTTACATAATTGGAGGCACTAGCTAAAAAGAGTGCTACCCCCTTTAAATCATTCTCAGAGCCGAGACGTTGAAGCGATGTAGCGTTCAGCAGATAGTCGTTGCGACGTTCAATTACCACTTTTGACATTTTTGTATTGAGGATCTGTGGTGCGATTAGTGAGCGCCCCATTATTTCAAAAAGAGGTGCATACTCTAAATTTGTTAAACCAGCGACGTACATACTATCCGGTAAAAATAAATTCCAAAGGTCAGCTTCCTGCGCTTTTAACTTTAATTCCTCCAAAATTGGTGGAATCGCACTAAAACGATTGGCTTGTGCCTCAAGCTGCTCATGATATACAGATTCGTTCGGATATACATGCTCGTCGATAAAAGCGATTAATTTTTCGCGTAATGCCTGTCCTTTTTGTGAATAGGAAAAGTACACTAATAATCCTCCTTTTTAAAAAAAGTGCTAACTGGTTGGTATTTGATTTCATTATAATCTCATTATTTAGGAAAAAACATCATTAAATAGAAAATTATGGATTTATAAAACAGATTTTTGTGAATTGTCATTCAAGATAAGTTATACTAGAAAAATAATATAATCATTCTTTGACCTTTTGAAATAAACAAATGTCCTTCTAGGAGAGATTTCTCTTGTTTTCGGCATACAGATGCGATAAAATTTTCTTTAAGTAAAATTTTTCGAATAGTTAGTATATATAGATGTTTTTATAGTGATTAAGAGAGTTATACTTTCTTAACCACATATTAAAGGACATTATCTCGCCCTATTTTGGAATGGGATGTGTCTTTCTAGAAATTTGGAGGATGAAAACGTATGGCAACAATAAAGGCAGCCATCTTAGGGTTTGGCACAGTCGGTCAAGGTATCTATCATATTTTAAATGAAAAGCGAGAAGAACTACGTGAGAAGCTAGGCGTTGAGCTAGAAGTGGCGAAAATTCTAGTAACGGATGCAAGTCGTGAACGTGTTCCTGGTACGAAGCACTTAATGACGGAAAATATTGATGATGTGTTTGAAGAAACAGGTTTACAAGTTGTATTCGAAGCAATTGTTAATGAGGAGCCGGCATATTCTTACTTAAAATGTGCGGTAGAAAATAAATGTCACGTCATCACAGCAAATAAAGTGATGTTTGCAAAGCGCGGGGAAGAGCTACAGGCGCTAGCAAAAGCGAACGGTGTTTTCGTTGGCTACGAGGCGTCTGTTGCAGGTGGCGTGCCAATTATTAAAACGATGAAAAATATTTTACTAGTAAATGATGTGAGTCGTGTGCAAGGCATTTTAAACGGCACAACGAATTACATTTTAACGAAAATGCGTGCAGAAGGCTGGTCATTTGAGCATGCGCTACTAGAAGCGCAGCGTTTAGGCTATGCGGAAGCGGACCCATTTAATGATGTATCTGGGCAGGATGCATTTAAAAAATTAATGATTTTATCTTCATTAGCATTTGGTGAGCAGCCAGACTGGGCAGACGTTGAAGTCATCGGCATCGATACAATTTCATCAGAGCAAGTAGCAGCAGCAACAGAGAAGGGCTTGCGCTATCGTCATGTGGCTGAGGTTGAAAAGCGCGAGGATGGCACAATTTACGGGAAAGTTGCGCCGCTATTAGTTGATGCAGAACATCCATTATATCCGGTTGATGATGTGTTCAATGCGGTAGCAATGGAAACAAATTATATTGGGACACTTTCGATTACAGGACCAGGTGCTGGTATGTATCCGACAGCAAGTGTCATGGTTGAAGATTATGCAGAAATTATTGGAAAACGAGCAGGTTTCGTAGTGACGATTTAAATTAAAAAAGCGGGGAATCTTAGGGAAGCACCCTTGAGAATTCCTCGCTTTTATTATTTTAGAAGCTATAAAATTTCAATAAATGAGAAATTAATTAATCCTCATCCTTAACGTCAATGTCTTCGGGAATAGGTGTGTTGCGCCAAATTTCAATTTCTTCCTTAATGCGTTCAAGCTGCTGATGGTAGGAGTCAAACTGAGCGCTATTAATTAAATAATCGCTGCCATCATGTATTGCCTTAATACGACCTGCATAAATGTATTGAAATATTTGATGCTCTGGCATTCCTAAATCCTGTGCTGTTTGTTCAACCGATTTATACATAAATGATGACCTCCATTTCTACTATGTACTCCCTTCATTATAATGAAAGTTCGGAAAGAATTCATCTCGCGGCTATGTGGGTGTTGTGGTAGCATAGAAATATTATTGGAATGTTTTTGGGAAGGTGGCTTGAGAGACGTGAATGTATTACCATACATATTTGTGTTACTCGCTGCGATGCTATGGGGAACGGTAGGCACGACGCAAACCTTTTTACAAGAAGGGGTGTCACCGTTTGCGGTAGCTGGTGTACGTTCTGGAATAGGTGGAGGCTTGCTACTACTAACGGTAATTTTTATGCGGAAAATTAATTTACGGGACTGGTCGTGGAAGTGGACGATTTTAGCGGCGCTCGCAATCGCGCTATTCCAGTGCTTATTTTTTACATCCGTCCGTTTTACAGGCGTGGCAGTTGGAACAGTGGTGACGATCGGGAGTTCACCGGTTTTTGCAGGTGTCATTGAGTGGCTTATCTGGAAAGTAAGGCCTACGCGCGTGTGGGGTATTGCGACGCTGCTTGCGATTGTAGGATGTGTGCTACTATTTGTGAATCGCGGCGGTGCAGTTGTGGATCCAGTGGGCGTGCTGCTCGCATTATGTGCAGGCATTATGTTCGCGCTGTATACGAATGTGAGTAAGCAGTTGATGGCGAAGGAAGAAACGCTACCAGCTGTGGCGATGACATTCTCTTTATGTGCATTATTTTTATTACCACTTGCTGCGCGCGGGGGATTTGGCTGGGTAGCTGAGCCACAAAATTTATGGCCTATGCTCTTTATGGGAGTCGTAGCAACGAGTGTGGCATACTTGTTGTTTTTAGCAAGTTTGAAAAAAATTAGTTCGTCGGCTGCGGTGACATTGAGTTTAGCGGAACCGTTAACGGCAGCACTGCTCGGCGTCTTTTTAATCGGGGAATATTTAAGTGCAACATCATGGGTCGGAGTCGCTCTATTATTAGGTGGTATTATCGTATTAACATTTGGAAGTCGGAGAGCCACTTAATTGAGTGGCTTTTTGTTTTGCTTTTGTAGTTAGAATGTGATCTAAATAGGTGGAGAACCGCATTAAACTAAGGGTTCTCCGCTCATAAAAAGGCCAAGCGCACTAAAATAAGAGTTGACCTCACTTAAGGAATGCTAAGTAATCTAAACAGCACGCGATGAGCTCTTAACTAGTAGCTATCCGCACATAAACAATCAAATCTTAAGAATTTCTTCAGAATTATCCTAGGTGAATGTTCATTTTTACCAGTTAATATTAAGTTATAAGAAAAAGTAGTGAGGTGAGTGTATGACGAAGCTTACGGTATTAGTGACGGATGATGATCAGGACATTCGTGACGGAATTGAAATTTATTTAAAGAACGAGGGTTACAACGTGTTAAAAGCGGCGGACGGTGTGGAGGCATTGGCGCTACTGGAAAAACATGAGGTACATTTAATTATTTTAGACATTATGATGCCGAAGATGGATGGCATTACAGCAACGTTTAAAATTCGTGAGTCACGCAATATCCCGATTTTGATGCTGAGCGCGAAGGTAGAAAATACAGATAAAATTCACGGACTGTCGGTTGGCGCAGATGATTATATTACAAAACCATTTCATCCACTCGAACTCATGGCGCGTGTGAAATCCCAGCTCAGACGTTACGTTGATTTAGGGACATACGAGGAGCAAACTACAGTAGTAACCGGCTTAGAACTTGATGCCGCAGCACGCGAAATCCGAGTAGACGGGGAGCCGGTGAAGCTAACGCCGATAGAATACAAAATTACGGAGCTTCTTTTAAAAAATGCAGGACGCGTGTTTTCTATCCGTGATATTTACGAGATGGTGTGGAATGAGGAAGCATACAACGCCGAAAATATTGTCGCTGTGCACATCCGTAAAATCCGTGAAAAAATCGAAGCCGACCCAAAAAATCCCCGCTATTTAAAAGTGGTATGGGGACTTGGTTACAAAATTGAAAAATAAACTAGCAACAGCATGCGGCATTATCAGCGCCGTAATTGGTGTCATACTAATCGGGAATTATACATGGCGCTATATTGACAGTCGGTTTGCGGATACGTTTCAGCTATTATTAAAATTATTTTAGGAGGTTTGTTGAATGAAAATTACTAGCAAGCTACTCCTCACGCTTTTTCTTATATTTTGGACTGTGTTTGCGACTCTTTGTTTTTTGTTTGAAAGCTCCGAGTATGTAGGGAAAACTTATTTTGAGTCAGAGTATTTTGAACAAAATCATTACGAGTTTCTTGATGGACTAAGACGGTATGAATTAAATACTTTTGATGCAGAAGAATCCAAAAAAAGTATAACTGTAACAGAGGAAGAAATCGATTATTACCGTAATTACTATGGTACGTTGGCAGAACAAGTAACAATTATTAAGCAACAGTATGCAGATGATATTGACGAAAATAAATCTACGTATGATGAAGAAACAACCACTATTCTAGAAGAAGAGCGAGACCGTAAAATTGCTGAAGTGAGAGCGAATTTTGAAGATGATTCGGTCGTTGAGGCAAAAATCCGTGCCATTAAAGAAAAGGCTCTAGATAACTTTGCGACTTCTTGGAAACAAGAGAAGAATAACTTTAAAAACAATTATAGTTATTTTGCTTATGATTTTACGAATGTAGATACGGGCCAAAACTATTCTTCAGGCGACGTGAAGGAAGCATCGGTATATAAGCAAACATTTGGTCAAAATAAGAAATTATTTGATGTGGATGAAGAAAGATATATTTATGTGAGTGAATATTCGGAAGAAATCGGTTTGCTTTATGATTCGTTTAAAGTAAATACAGTGGGTGCTCAGTTCAGCGGCACAATTACAATACCAAAATCATTAATGAAGCGTGCTGATTTTGCAGAAAATTATGAGGCATTTACGATTTCGAAAATGATATACTACATTGTTTGGGCAACAGGGGCTCTTACGTTATTGGGGCTATTGTTCTTTGCAAAGCCAAAACTCTCTTCATTTCATGTGTTGCCAGCAGTACGTCAGGTGTTTACAAAATGGCCGATAGATACGCGCGTTGTAGTTGTGGGCATATTTATATTTTTCACAGTTGCGTTTTTAGACGGCTTCACGGATACGATACATGCAATGGGGTATTATTACGAGCATTATTTAGATATTATGAATTTGATTGAGCTTGCAGTGCTCGTTGTACTAAGCTATATAGTCTTCAGTGCACTAATTATTAGTGCGGTTTGGCTGTATGAGGATGTTCGTTCGCTTGAGCAGTTAACACAGCAATTACAACAGACGATTACGTATAAAATCTGGGAAGCGGCAACGGGGATGTTTTTAATTCGTTCAATCGGCGTACAGTCACTCGCAATGATTATTGTGTTCTTCCTTGCAGGGTTGGGCTTGGCGGGTGTGCTACTGGCACCGGAACTGTTATTAATATATATACCACTTTTTGTATTAGTTTTAATTCCAACACTGTTTGTCTTCATGCGTCGAATGGGCTACCTAACTCGTATAATGATGCAGACGAAGGATATGGCAGAGGGGCGTTTAACGAGCAACATAGAAGTAAAAGGCAAGTCGCCGTTTGCGGATCTCGCGCGTAATTTAAATGATTTGCGTGATGGCGTAAGTAATTCAATGACAGAACAGGCGAAAAGTGAGCGTATGAAAACTGAGCTTATTACTAATGTGAGCCATGATTTGCGCACACCGCTAACGTCGATTATTACGTATACAGATTTATTGAAAAATCCGGATTTAGATGCAGAGGAGCGCGCGAAATATATTGGGATTTTGGATAAAAAATCGGCGCGTCTCAAAACATTAATAGAAGATTTATTTGAAGTATCAAAAATGGCGAGTGGCAATATAGAGCTCGTGAAGCAGCGTGTTGATTTAGCACAGCTTCTGCAGCAGGCAATCGGAGAGCACGGAGAAGATTATACAGCAGCGGGACTAGATTTACGTGTGACAATTAGCGAACAACCAATTTTCGCGTATGTGGATGGCCAAAAATGGTGGCGCGTAGTGGATAATTTAATTATTAATGCACGTAAATATTCATTACCGGGCACACGGGTTTACGTGAATTTGAAGGTAACTGGCAATGAGGCCGAATTCACCGTGAAAAATGTAGCGAAGTACGAGCTCAATGAAGACGCAACGGAATTAGTCGAGCGCTTCAAACGTGCCGATACATCGCGCCATACGGAAGGCTCTGGACTCGGGCTTGCTATAGCGCAGTCGATTGTCGATTTACACGGCGGCCGGATGAATATTTCGGTAGACGGTGATTTATTTAAAGTGTGTGTTGTTATTAATATTGCTTATTAGGATGAGGGGTCCCGCAGTGTATGCGGGGCTTTTTGTTTTGGGCGTTGTTGGTGAACGCACTAACTGGGAGTGTGAACGAACGAACTTCGTGTGGTAACGAACCAACGTGCCCCCTGAACGAACAAACAGCATACGCGAACGCCCCAACTTGCCTCTTGAACGAACCAAGTCGATGCGAACGCGAACGCACTAACTTCGGGTGTGAATGAACCCCCCTCACCCCCCATTCCCAATCACCTCTTATTCGCTGCAATGATCACCCATGTACTCCCAATGATAACAACAACTCCAAACAATATCCCAACCCATTCACCGATAAATTCCAATCCAAACGGCAGCAAAATCGCTAAGCCGCCTACTATGTACATAAAAAGACCGACTGTACGGGCTAAAAGTTGTTTGTCACCTTTAAAAGTGGAGGCATTGAAGCCTGATATTAAATGTAAGTATTCCTTCTTCCAAATGAGCCAGCCAAGTCCGATTGAACCGAGCCCGACTAAAAAACAAACAATAAATCCGGCAATGATTTCAGCGTCCATTACTAACACTCCCTTTACAAATATAGTAAAATAGCAAGCAACTACTATTATATACATAAAAAACAACTAGAAAGATTCATAATGAGGGAGGTATGCGATGAAAGCGTTACTTGGAATAATGGCGATTGCTGTTTATGGAGGCATTACTTATTATATTGGCTGGAATTTAAAGACTTGGATGCAATCACTTGATATATATCGTTGGCCGTTAGTATTTTGGCTTTTACTATTTGTGATTTCATTAGGCTTTATAATTGGTAAGCTACATCCGCTACTGACACCGGTTTATGTGCTAGGGAATTATTGGATGTTTGTTTTTCAGTATGGCATTGCGCTTTGCATTATTGCGAATTTACTTGTGAAGTTTACGCCGCTGACGACAAAATTTGCAGGGGCGGGTGTGCTGGTTACGCTAGTGATGCTATTGGCTGTTGGTACGTATAATGCATATTCACCAGTTGTGCGCGAATTAGCCATTCAAATTAATAAACCGGGGGAGGATATGCGGATTGTTGTCGCCTCGGATTTACATTTAGGCATTCTTTCAAATAAGCGCCATTTGCAAAATTTCGTGGACCTTTCGAATATAGCGAAACCGGACCTTGTACTACTCGCAGGGGATCTGATTGACGATGACCCGATGCGCTTTATTAATAAGGGAATGGGTGATGTCATGAAGCAACTGACCACAACATATGGTGTATACGGGGTGCTCGGTAATCATGAATATTACGGAGGAGAGATTCCGCGTTTAAAGCAAGCGATGTTAGATGCCAATGTCCAAATTTTAATGGATGAAACCATTTCTGTTGAAAATCGTTTTATCATTACAGGACGAGAAGACCGGACGAATAAAAATCGGCTCCCGTTACAAGCTCTGGCACCAGAAAGCAAGGATTTACCTTGGATTGTGATGGACCACACACCGGAAGACATACAAACGCCAGCAACTTTAGGTGCAGATTTCCATTTATCGGGGCATACGCACAAAGGGCAAATGTGGCCGAATCATCTAATTACACAGAAAATCTTTGAACTTGATTATGGTTATAATTTAAAAGAGGCAATGCATGCGCTCGTGTCTAGTGGCTTTGGTTTTTGGGGACCGCCAACGCGCATTGGAAGTCGTTCAGAACTTTGGGTTGTAGACGTTCAATTTACAAACATATAGAGTTGCTGTATTGTAATTGAGTATTTAACTTATTTGAGGAGATTTAATTATGGAATGGATAGAATTATTTAAAGCAATGATCCTCGGCTTTGTTGAGGGAATGACAGAGTTTGCACCTGTTTCATCAACAGGTCATATGATTATTGTCGATGATATGTGGCTCAAAACAGAGGAATTTTTAGGTTCGGGCTCGGCGAATACGTTTAAAATCGTCATCCAGCTCGGCTCGATTTTAGCGGTCGTATTTGTGATGTGGAAGCGCATGTTAAGCTTAGTTGGCCTGTATAAAATCGAAGGTCAAACTGCAGGTCGTTTTAATCTTGGACATGTCATTATGGGGATTATTCCTGCAGGTGTGTTCGGCGTATTATTCGAAGATATGATTGATGAGTATCTGTTCGGCATTGAAACGGTAATTATTGGTTTAATTATCGGAGCATTCTTCATGATTATTGCAGATAAATTCGGTCCGAAAAAACCGGCGATTACATCACTTGATGAAATTTCTTATACAAAAGCATTAAAAATCGGATTAATTCAGTGTTTATCGTTATGGCCAGGATTTTCACGTTCGGGTTCAACGATTTCTGGTGGGGTACTGCTAGGTTTAGATCATAAAACTGCAGCGGACTTCACATTCATCATGGCTGTGCCGATTATGGCAGGGGCAAGTGGCCTGTCATTACTGAAGCACTGGGATGAAATTAATGCAGACCACTTCTGGTTTTATGTAGTCGGCTTCGTGAGTGCGTTTGTGTTTGCACTCATTTCGATTAAGTTCTTCTTAAAACTAATTTCAAAAGTAAAATTAACGCCATTTGCGATTTACCGAATTTTATTGGCACTTGTATTAATTGTCATTTTAGCATTTTAAAAAAAAGACAAAATCCATCGTGGATTTTGTCTTTTTTTTTAAAATGTAAGAAAATATACACTTGTAAACTACTATATACTCCCCTATATTGTAAATATACGTTAAGTAATATGTGACAATTTAACTAAATTGTGGAGAGTGATGATGTGTTCTCATTTAAAAAGAAACAGCAAAAACGCTCGATTCCATCTGGAAATTTTTCGGATGTTGGAATATTTATTACAGATAAAGACCGTTTATTACAGCTAGAGATTATTGGCTTAACGAAAGAAGACTTACAGTTAATTCGTCGTATAAAGCCACTGGTAGAAGTTCGGATTCGTGAGGTTGTAGAAGGGTTTTATGGAACCATTGAGGCAGTGCCACACTTCCGAAGTATTATTAGCAAGTATAGTACGTCCGAGCGTCTGCGCCAAACATTACGCCACCACATTGTTGAAATGATGGAAGGGCGCATTGATAATACGTATTTAGAAAAGCGTCGTCGTGTTTCCATGATGCATGTTCATATTGGTTTAACGACGAAGTGGTATTTAGCAGCTTTCCAAAAGCTTGAAAGTACGATTCGTAGTATAGTATTTGATATGAATTTAGAAAAAGTTGAGGCTGAAAAAATTATTGAGGCCATAAGTAAAATTTGTAATTTTGAACAGCAAATCGTGCTTGAGGAATATGAAAAAGTATCGGCTCAGCAAGTAACTGAAAAGCAAAATCAAGTGAAAATGGAAGTAAAGGAAGTCATCGGTAGCATTTCTAAAACGTTAGAAGTACAGTCGCAGGATACGAATGAGGCTGTGTTGGAACTTGTCGCGAGCACAAAAAATGTGAATACGCATTTACGTAATAGCATTAATGACGCGGCGGGTACGAAACATGCGTCTGAGGAGGGTTATCAACAAATGCTGTTATTAAGCAAGCAAACAGCTGAAATTAACGAAAAAACCGTTGAGATGACGAAAATGGTCGCGGCCCTTGATTCTTCCTCATCAGAAATCCATGCGGTTATTGAAATTGTCAAAAGCATTGCGGGTCAAACAAATTTACTCGCATTGAACTCAGCAATTGAAGCAGCGCGTGCGGGTGAGCATGGGAAAGGCTTTGCAGTCGTAGCAGATGAGGTTCGCAAATTAGCGGATCAAACGAAGTCATCCGTTGAGCAAATTGCTTCGTTAATTGGCGTATCTAGTAATGTGACGTCACAAGTAATTGGTTCCATTCATCATATTCAAGCGCTTGTGCATGATGGCATGGCCCAAAATGAACAGTCATTAGCATCATTTGAAAAAATTTCAGTTGCAGTTGATGCAACGATTTCTGATTTCCGCAATGCTGGTCAGCAAGTGGAGGAGTTGTCATCCATCGTCGAGACAATAGGCGAATCGACAGAGCGCTTAGAAGATGCGGCAACAAAACTAGAAGAAACAATTGCTTCTTTTTAATATTAGGTAGACCTATCCCACTCAAAAATGAAGGTGAGATAATGTCTTTTAGTATATAGTGAAGAAAACCGTGTGAGCATTTAACGCTCACACGGTTTTTTGCATTACTTATTAAATAAATCGAATAACCCGCCGATGCCGCCTTCACCTGAAGACTTGCCGCCGCCGCCTTGAGAAATTGGTGCAGCTGCGAAGACACGGCTAGCTAAACGACTGAATGGTAAAGATTGAATCCATACTGTGCCGGGGCCTTGCAGTGTTGCGAAGAATAAACCTTCACCGCCGAATAATGCTGTTTTCACGCCGCCAACTGCTTGAATATCGTAATTTACGTTTGATGTCATCGCCACTAAACAGCCCGTATCAACGCGTAATGTTTCTCCAGGTTGTAATCGGCGCTCGTGAATTGTTCCGCCGGCATGAATAAATGCCATGCCGTCACCCTCAAGCTTTTGCATGATGAAGCCTTCACCACCGAAGAAGCCTGTCCCAAGTTTACGCTGGAATTCCACGCCAACTGAAACGCCCTTCGCTGCAGCTAGGAACGCATCTTTTTGACAAATAATTTTGCCGCCCATTTGACTTAAATCCATAGGAATGATTTTCCCAGGGTACGGTGATGCAAAATAAACGCGACGCTTGCCCATCCCTTCATTTGTGAACGTTGTCATGAATAAGCTTTCACCGGTAATTAAACGTTTTCCTGCACCCATCAATTTGCCCATGATACCGCCGCCTGAATTGCCAGAGCCATCCCCAAACACTGTTTCCATACGAATATTATCTTCCATCATCATTAAACTGCCCGCTTCGGCGACAACGGTTTCTTTCGGATCTAATTCTACTTCTACAAACTGCATGTCATCGCCGAATAGTTTGTAATCAATTTCGTGATTGTTCATTAATAAATTCCTCCTAAAAAAATGTGGTTAATGTTATGTACGTAGAAATAAGGTAAAAGTTTCATCGTTACTGACTAAATTCAAATTAATTGAAATAGAAAAAAAAGGAATAAAGTAGAATTTGTCGAATAATTAAACAGTATAAGTTGTTTTTTGAAAAGTATAGGGGGAGACGTAATGGAAATTAAAAATTTTATCGGTGGTCGTTGGGCTGATAAGCAGAAGTTACAAACGATGCCCGTTATGAATCCGGCAAATGGCGAACAGCTTGGAACAGTGCCGCTTTCGACAAAGGTGGAAGTAGATGAGGCAGTGCAACAAGCGAAGAATGCACAAAAGGAATGGGCACTCACTCCTGCGCCAAAACGTGCGGACTATTTATATGAAATTGCGTTTAAATTAAAGGAAAAGAAAGAGCATTTAGCACAAACGTTGACGCGTGAAATGGGTAAGGTTATTGAGGAAGCGCGCGGCGAAGTTCAGGAAGGCATTGATATGGCACTCTATATGGCAGCGGAAGGAAGACGTCTGTTTGGGGAAACGGTCCCTTCTGAGCTCGCCAATAAATTTGCGATGAGCGTACGTGCTCCGATTGGGGTTGTGGGTCTCATCACGCCTTGGAATTTTCCCATTGCGATTGCGACGTGGAAGGCTTTTCCGGCGCTCGTTGCAGGGAATACATTCATCTGGAAGCCCTCAAATGAAACGCCGTTTATGGCTTACGAAATGGCCAAGATTTTCGAGGAAGTTGGCCTACCAAAAGGTGTAGCAAATATTGTATTTGGTACGGGCCCGACTATTGGGACAGCGATGGTTGAGCATCCTGATATTCGGGTCATTTCGTTTACGGGCTCTACTTCGACAGGGAGTAAGGTTGCGGAGCTTGGAGGCAGGCATTTAAAGAAAATTTCACTTGAAATGGGCGGCAAAAATGCAGTCATTGTCATGGAGGATGCCGACATTGAGCTTGCAGTTGAGGGGATTTTATGGAGTGCGTTTGGTACGGCTGGTCAGCGCTGTACCGCTTGCAGTCGCGTTATTGTGCATAAGGACGTGAAGGAAGTGCTCCAACAAAAGCTACTCGCTGCAACAACAACTTTAACAATTGGAGATGGCCTTGATCCAGCGACAAAGGTTGGTCCAGTTATTAATCGTGCTGCGCTTGAAAAAATCAATCATTATGTGCAGCTTGGGCGTCAGGAAGGGGCAACTCTTTTAACGGGTGGTCGAATTTTAAGTGAGGCACCGTTTGACAAAGGCTTCTATTTTGAGCCGACGATTTTTACGGATGTGCACGCGGAGATGATTATCGCGCAGGAGGAAATTTTCGGACCGGTCATTAGTATTATTGAAGTGGCCGATTTGGATGAGGCAATTGAGGTTAATAATAGTGTGAAATTTGGCTTGTCGAGTTCTATTTTCTCACAAGATGTTAATACGATATTTAAAGCGCAAGCACGCCTTGATACAGGCATTGTGTACGTCAATGCTGGGACAACGGGGGCAGAAATTCATCTGCCTTTCGGTGGTACGAAGGGGACAGGAAATGGTCACCGCGATTCCGGTCAGGCAGCACTAGATGTATATACAGAGTGGAAAAGTATTTACGTTGATTACAGCGGCAAGCTTCAGCGAGCTCAAATTGATACGTAAGAAAACTGTATGCGAGTCCATTTTTATTCGCGCGGCAACCGTTGATTAATCGGCGTATTGCCAACCAAAAGGGGCTTTTAGGGTATGGCGCGAATGCCTGGACAATTTTTAATAAACTAGACAAAGGGGATGTTTACATGAAAGTAGTCGTTCTAGGTGCAGGCTTAATGGGGAAAGAGGTTGCACGTGATTTAGTTGCAAGTCCGTCTGTGGAAAGCGTATTTTTAGCAGATTTGAATGTGGAGCTTGCGGAGCAGTTCGTGGCAACATTAAATACAGATAAAGTTGAAGTAGTTAAACTAAATGCAGAATGTGAAAAGGATCTACGTGCAGTTATTGCCAAAGGGGATGTTGCGGTAAATGCGTTATTTTATGCATTTAATGAACGTGTGGCAAGAGCGGCGATTGATGCGGGGGTACATGCTGTTGATTTAGGTGGTCATATTGGTGGCATAACGGAAACGATTTTACAGCTAAATGAAGAAGCAGTTAAAAACAATGTGACAATTATTCCAGACTTAGGCGTAGCACCGGGGATGGTCAATATTTTAACAGGCTACGGGGCATCGAAATTAGAGAAATTGGAATCTATTAAACTTTTTGTAGGGGGGATTCCAACAGAGCCAAAGCCACCGCTTCATTACACACGCGTCTTTTCGTTAGACGGTGTATTTGATCATTACACAGAGCCATCAAAAATGATTACGAAAGGGAAACTAACAGAAGTGCCGTCACTTACAGGGATTGAGCCGATTTATTTTGATCAATTTGGTGTACTTGAAGCATTTTATACATCTGGTGGCATTTCTACGCTTTATAAAACCTACCCGGACGTCAAAACGCTTGAATATAAAACAATTCGCTATAAAGGTCATGCGGAAAAGTTTAAGCTACTCGCTGATCTTGGCTTTTTAAGTAAGGATAATTTTGTAGAAGTAGGCGGTCAGCAAGTAAGTGTGCGTGATGTGGCACGTGAGGCGCTGAAGAAAAAATTAGATTTAGGTAAAAAAGTGGATGCGGTGCTATTGCGTGCCATCATTGCAGGTGAAAAATCTCAGGAACAAATTACGTATGAATACGAAATGGTGATAAAGAAAGATGTGGAAGCAAATGTAACGGCGATGGCGCGGGCAACAGCGAATACAATTTCTGTCGTAGCACAAATGATTGGCAATGGAGTGATTACAAACCGCGGTGTACATGCGCCAGAAACGGTTGTACCGGGTAGAGAATTTATAGAAGAAATGGTGAAGCGCGGAGTCGTCATTAAAGAAATTTCACACCGTTCATCAATGATTGTGAAATGGTAGGAGTGATGAGATGAACTTTGATTTTACACAAGAGCAGCAGCTTTTAAGAAAAACAGTTCGTCAATTTGTCGATGCAGAAATACTGCCTTTTATAGCCGAATGGGATGCTACTGGTGGCTTTGATGCGCGTATATGGAAGCGGCTAGCAGAGCTCGGTCTCATGGGAGTATGCGTACCTGAGAAATACGGTGGCGTGGGTATGGATTATAATAGCTTAGCGATTGTGTGCGAGGAATTAGAGCGCGGTGATACAGCTTTTCGTACCGCTGTTTCCGTGCACACTGGCCTCAATAGTATGACGCTCATGCAGTGGGGTAGTAACGCACAGAAGGAAAAATATTTAGTTCCACAAGCGCGCGGTGAAAAAATTGGCGCGTTCGGTTTAACTGAGCCAGGTGCGGGTTCGGATGTGGCGGCGATGAGCTCAGTGGCAGTGCGTGACGGTGATTTTTATGTGTTACGCGGGCAGAAAACATGGATTTCTCTATGTGATGTGGCAGATCATTTTATTGTGTTTGCGTACACGGATAAAGCGAAGAAGCATCACGGGATTTCGGCATTTATTGTAGAACGCACATGGGAAGGCTTTTCATCGAAGGCGATTAAGGGAAAATACGGTATTCGAGCAGGAAATACCGGCGAATTATTTTTTGATGAAGTGCGCATTCCAGTGGAAAATCGTCTTGGTGAAGAGGGCGATGGCTTTAAAATTGCGATGTCTGCGCTCGATAACGGGCGCTTTACTGTAGCAGCAGGTGCAGTTGGTCTTATTCAAGCATGTATTGAAGCAAGTGTGCAATATTGTGAGAGCCGTGAAACATTTGGCAAGCCGATTGGGGAGCATCAGCTTGTCGGTCAAATGCTCGCTAAAATGGAGGCCGGGTATGAGATGAGCCGCCTACTTGTGTACCGCGTCGGGGAACTGAAAAATAAAGGGGTGCGTAATACGCGCGAAACCTCGATGGCAAAATGGCAAGCTTGCGATTTCGCGAACCGTGCTGCTGATGATGCGGTACAAATTCACGGCGCTTATGGTTATTCGGATGATTATCCCGTTGCCCGTTATTTGCGTAACTCGAAAGCGCCGGTCATTTACGAAGGCACTCGTGAAATCCATACGATTATGCAGGCAGACTATGTGTTAGGCCGACGCGCGGATAAGCGACTCACGCATATGCTACCAAGCTGGCCATTTGAATAGCTTTTTACTACGAGGGGAATGCGGATTCCTCTCGTTTTTTATTGTTAAGGGAATCGTGAAATTTCCCCTTGTGAATAACGATCAAATAAGTACATGTGGCGTCTAGGAAAAAGCGCCAGTCATTCGAGGTCGCGGTCTGTCCTCAGGCGAAGGCAAAGAGTGGTGCAAGCAAAAGCAGTAATCTAGCTAGTGTATCAATCAATCTCCTAACTAAAAAAACAAACCAAAAATTACCGTTAAATACTGTAACTTTTTCCAGTTTCCGCAGTCTAATAAACAAAAGCTGGAGTAAACGAGGAGGAATTAAATTAAATGAAGAAGAGCAAATTATACGCAGGTGGGCTTATACTAGCCATGCTCAGTTTAGTTATTGGCTCGTATTTTATGTTCAATAAAGAAATTAAAGCGTATGCCACGTCAACAGTGTTTGTAGATCAGGCGTATCATGTATCATTTTCAGGTGCGTTAAAAGAGGCGAGCATTACAGATGGCTCGATTTTTGTTGTAGATAAGGACGGCAAGCAGGTAGAGGCAGAGTTCATTCTAAATGATGCACGCAATATGTTGGCGGTACATGGCTTATCTGTTGGGGACTATACGGTGCATGTGAAAAAGAGCGCTTCTACTTCACGTACGGTTTTTAAAAGGGATAAAACCTTCGATGTAAAAGTGGTGGAGCAGCTGGAGGCAATCACTTCAGTAGATGATTTAACAACGTATTTTCAGGCTTTATTAAATACCGAAAACGTTTCTCCCACAACAGAATCAAAGGAAGAGTCATCAAATTCAGTTTCATCGGACCAGTCGGCAGAGAGTAGTACGGGTAGTGGGCGACATTCAGGGACGAATAATCAAGTAGAGGATATTGAAGAAGGGGATATTGTTGTAACGGATGGTCAGTTTATTTATTCGATTATGGATAATTATTTAGTCATAACGGACGCGAAGGACCCATCGGAAATGAAGGTTGTTAAAAAGCAAAAGCTTGGGAATGATATTTATCCCACGCAGCTAATGTTGCACGACAAAAAGCTAATTGTGACGTATTACGGGTATGAAGAAAAAAAACTAGCAACTGGTCACTATGACGGCAAATCAATTGTGAAATTTGCGATTTTTGATGTGAAAGATGCAAAAAATCCAAAGCTCGTTCGTGAAATTGGGCAAGACGGATCGATTGTGGGTATTCGTAAATACGGTGACGTGCTCTATATGATTACGAGCCAAACGCCGAATTACTGGATAATGCGCGAGAAGAACATGGACATTGATTTGCGCCCGGCTATTTATGACAGCGCAGCATCTACTAGCTCGCAACCGTTACCACTTGAAAAAATTCAGATTTTACCGGGTAGCACGGAGCCAAACTTCTTAATTGTGTCAGCATTTGATTTATCGAATGCCGAGCAGGGAAAGGTTCAAACGGAAAGTTATTTAGGTAGTAGCGGTCAGTTATATATGTCGACTAATGCTATTTATGTAACTGCAACAATGTATAATCCAATGTTTACGACGCGCATGATGGATACCGCAATGATGCCGTCTTCAATGGATACACAAGTTTATAAATTCTCGATTAATAAAACGACGATTGAAATGACCGCAAAAACGACAATTAAAGGGTTAATATTAAATCAGTTTTCAATGGATGAGTACGATGGTTATTTCCGCGTGGCAACGACAGAAGGTCATGGATGGGGCAACACGGCGGATTCTAAAAACCACTTGTTTATTTTTGATAAGGATTTAAAGCAAGTCGGGGAATTAACAAATCTAGCGCGCGGCGAACGAATTTATTCCGCTCGGTTTATGGGGGATAAAGCTTATATTGTGACATTTAAGGAAGTCGATCCGCTATTTGTAATTGATGTAGCGAACCCAGCAGCACCAAAAGTACTCGGTGAATTAAAAATTCCGGGCTTTAGCAATTATTTACACCCGATAGATGATAAACACTTGCTCGGTATTGGCTATGATACGGAAGTGAAAATCGATGACTATTCGAAGCAGCCACTGATTTTAACGAAAGGCATGAAGGTGAGTTTATTTGATGTAACGGATTTAGCCAACCCGGTGGAGCAGGATTCAGTCATTATTGGTGGGCGCGGTACGTATTCAGATGTGCAGCATGATCATAAGGCGCTATTCCGCGATGTGGAAAACGGCTATTACGGCTTCCCGATTACCATTTATGAGAATCAGGGCAAGGACAATAGTATTTACAAAGGAACAGGTGCTCAAATTTATAAAGTGTCTGTAGCTGATGGCATCAAGCTAGTTGGGGATTTAGTGCAACCGGCTGCAAAAGGTGAGCAGTATGAGGATTGGTATAATCTTGTGCAGCGCATGGTCTATATTGATGACGCACTTTACACAGTATCACGTGCACAAATTAGTAGTTATAATATAGAAACATTTAAACCCATTTCAAGTGTGAAGATTCAATAACAAAAGCGTTTCGTCCAGAAATAGGGCGAAACGCTTTTCGTTGGTGGATAAGAAAGTATAACCTTACCATCCACATAAGTAAGGGCATCAATTATAAGGTAATATTTCTGAAACAGTGACGAATTCATAGCCTGTATTTTGCAAATAAATCAGTATTTCTTCTAAGCCGTCTGCTGTTGATTGGTGAATATCGTGCATTAATATGATGGCATTATTATGCATGTTGTTTTGTATGATCGGTAGAAGCTTCGTTGCATCACGGTGCTTCCAGTCGAGTGTATCAATCGTCCAGTTCACAGACGGAATCGGAATCAGTTCCTTAATACGCTCATTTGTGGCACCATATGGAGGACGGAATAAAGTAGGTGCGACACCGAGTATATTCGTAATGGCTTTTTCAGTTGTCTTGTATTCGTGTAGCACTTGTTTCGATGTTAAATTCGGTAAAACAGGGTGGTTCCACGTATGGTTGCCAATTTCATGCTCTTTTGCCTGAATTTCTTTTACGATATCAGGATAATATTGGACGCGGCTACCAAGCATAAAGAATGTTGCCTTCGCATTGTATTTTTCTAGCAAACTTAAAATTTGCTTCGTAACCTTTGGGTGTGGGCCGTCATCAAATGTGAGGGCGACGCGTTTTTTCGTTGCATCACCGGCATGTGGAATAGTCGTCTCCTCGGCAGCCATTTGAATTTGGAATTCAGAGGCTAACAACGGATTTATAAATGATAACGATACTTTCACAACGGGTATGCCTGCAGATCCATCTGCAATTTCGCCTTTGTCAAAGTAAATAATGAGCGAATCATCTTTTAAGGCAAAGCGCTTGAATAGGCGCCATTTTGGTTCAGTTGCTGCAGTGAGCTGCTCCTGTGAAACGAGTCCTTGCAGCTCAGGCTTTTTCATGATTTCTGAGCGGATGTGAGCAGCAAACGTTTCTAGGCTTTTTAAATCTTTATTTAATAACGTTCGAATATCGAGCATTTCTCCTGTTTCATTATTTAAGAAAAACGTTTCAATGGATGTATCGTAGTCCGTACTGTTTAAGGAAGTATTTTTTGTAAAGACAAATGAATAATAATGTTCATCATATTGATACGTTTCAAAACTTATATTGAGTTCACCAGGCAACGGAGCTTTTGGATTTGCATTGTTTTGTAGACGCATCGCATTTATGTAACGTTCTTTTGATAATTGAATGTATGTAGTTACTGCTTCGTTAAATGAATCGAAATTCGTTAATGGGTACTGAAGTGCAAATGGCATCTCCTTATCATTAGAAATGTCTGTCGCAATGCGGACACCGGGGAAGGCTGAATCTTCTTCGGTTAAATCTGAGCTCGATTCCTTTTCAGAAGCGCTCGTTTTTTGAAACTTAAAATCGTCTGTTATAATTGCAAAAAACACAATAACTGCAATTAACGCGATTATGGAACTAATGAGTGTTATGTCAATCCAAGGCCCACGTTTTCTTCGAGGATTGTTTTCCATGCTGTATGCGCCCCTTTCTGTGTTAAAATATTCATAAAAAATTGCAAGCACAGGCATCCAAAAATGTTGAGTTTTTAACGTCAGTTCAGTTAATATGAGCAGAGAGTCTAAGGAGGTTTCCTATAATTCATGATAAACAATGAACAAAACGAGATGGCCATCGACTGCTTTCTATTAGCAGGCCGAATAATGATGGAAAGCGGAGCCGAAACGTATCGAGTGGAGGATACAATGCTTCGTATGGCGCGTTCGCAAAATTTGGGCGATGCGCAAAGCTACGTGACACCAACTGGTATTATTTTTTCGTTAGGAAAAACTCAGCCTACTCGAATCACATCGATTTCACTACGTATCACGGATTTACACCGCATAGTGCTCGTTAACAACGTTTCTCGGAAGCTTACATCTAAAATGATAACATTAGAACAAGCGTATGACGAGTTAAAGCAGATTGAAAAAACGAATTATTTTTTGCCTATAATAATACAAGTTTTAGCAGCCTCCATCGCAAGTAGTTGCTTTTTACTATTGTTTAACGGTATGTGGACGGATATTCCTGCAGCGTTTGTAGCCGGGGGAGTAGGGCTATATGTTGTTACGATTATACATGAAATGACACGTGTAAAGTTTTTCTCGGAATTTTTAGCGGCACTTGTCGTCGGCACGATCGCCTATACAGCCGTGAATTTTGGAATTGGCACGGAAATTGACAAAATTATTATCGCTTCTGTTATGCCACTAGTACCAGGACTGCTCATTACGAATGCTGTCCGAGATTTAATGGCAGGACATTTCACAGCAGGTATGGCAAAAGGGGCAGAGGCGTTTTTAACAGCATTTGCAATTGGTTCGGGTATTGCACTTGTTTTATCATTTTAGTGGAGGCATCAAGTAATGGATTATTTACTTCAGGCACTTTTAAGCTTTCTAGCAACCGCCTGCTTCGGTGTCGTCTTTAATGCACCAACGAAAGCAATTCCGTACTGCGGTTTTGTCGGTGCGGTTGGTTGGATGGTTTATTATGTATTATTTGAGTATGGGTTAGAAGAGGTACAGGCGTCCTTTCTTGGTGCCTTTATTGTAGCGATTATCGCGCATTTATTTGCACGTCGCTATATGATGCCGATGATTGTGTTTAGTGTTTCGGGGATTATCCCGCTTGTTCCAGGGGGGATTGCGTACAATACGATGCGTAATATTGTAGAACTTGATTATATTACGGGTTTGCAGAACGGCATGCGTGCATTTATGATTTCAGGTGCCATTGCGATGGGACTTGTTTTTGCAGAAGTTATTATGCAGCTCTTGTTCCGATTTATGCGTAAAGGAAAAACGTCGATGCAATCATTTGTGAAAGCGAAAAGACCAAGATAATAAGAAGGCTCTCCCTTAGTTTGTATGCTAAAGGAGAGCCTTTCATTTGTTTGTAATTAAAAAAGTAATCCTTTCTTACTTTTTCATTTTATATAGGGATCCGATTTCTTTTTCAGAAACGGGCTTGCTAATGAAGTAGCCTTGAACCGCGTCACAGCCATAGCTTGCAAGGAGCTGCCGTTGTTCGGTAGTTTCAACACCTTCTGCTACAACGGTTAAGTTCATTGATTTCCCGAACTGTACCATACCGTGCATGAGTTGTTGGGATTTCTCTGATTTTAACAGTGAGTTCGTAAATGTTTGGTCAATCTTTAAAATTTGGATTGGTAGTAATTGCATATAGCGGAACGATGCATAGCCAGTACCGAAATCATCTAGCGCAAAGATGATTCCTTTATTTTCAAGAGCGCGCATTTGCTTAATGATGGATGTTTCCGCTTCTGCTTCCAAGGCAAATTTCTCAGTAATTTCAATTTGTAGTAAATTTGCTGGACAGCCTGTGCGTTCGAGCGTTTCTAAAATAGATTTCGCCATATTTTTATCGCGGAACTCTCGTACAGATGAGTTTATACTCACTTTTAAATCAATGCCCGCATCACGCCAAGCAAGTGCCTGTTCACATGCTTTTTCGATCATGAACGACCCGATATTGTTAATTAAGCCCGTTTCTTCGGCGATTGGAATTAATTCATCGGGCGAAACGACTCCGATAACCTCGTCATCCCAACGTACTAGTGCCTCAACTGCTGTAATTTTTCCTGTGTTTAAATCTAATTGGGGCTGATAAAGAACCTTTAGATTTTTTTGATCCAGTGCAAGTAGTAGTCGTTTTTCTACAATTGATTTTCGGTTTAACGCTTGATGCGTTGCTTTTGATAGTGAAACAATGCTATCGCCACCAGCTTGGCGCACCGTGTTAATTGTAGCGAGCGAGGCCTTCATCATTTGTGAGAATGTTGATTGATCTTCAGGGAAGCGCGTAATGCCACCACTAATAGAAATTGGCACAGCAATATTGCCGTTATAAATCGGATGCTGCTGTAAATAATGAAGGAAACCCTGTGTAAACCACTCCGGAAGAGGCGTAATGACAACGAATTCATTTTCGTTAATACGCGCCATTGTACTATCCTGGAAATACATTTTTAAACGCTTAGTAAATTCAAGAATTAAATTATTGCCAGCGTTGTCATCGTGTAAGTCTTTAATTGTATAAAACTTATCGATACTCATATAAACGAACGAGAAATGGCGGCCATCTGCAGTCATTTCAGTAATTACCTGCTCGAGGCGGTGCGCATTCATTAAACCTGTTTCCGTATCAATGTAGGCGATTTTCTCAAGCTGAAGCTGGATCATTTTATCTTTAGTAATATCCTTTTCAATAAGCAGGAAACGTGTATTTTCTGAATTTTGGCTAATCGTCGGGATAGCTGTCAAGTAAACCCAGTAAGGCTGTTCATCCTTCGTAAGTTTTTCGACCTCACCTTGCCAAATTTGCCCGTTATTTAAAGTTTTCCAAATGTTTTTAACAATTTTTACGCTGCTCTCTTTACTTGGGAATAGCTGCCAGATGGTTTTGCCTAGAACACGCTTTGGCGTCCAGTGACTTGCCTTTAGAAATTGCTGATTGCTATTAATAATGAAACCTTCATTGTCTAGTGTCACCATCATAAACGAAGAGTGGATTCCATTCATTAAGTCCATTAAAAGCTGTTGCTGATCATCCAATGTACGGATTAATCCAGTTGGTAGACAAAGAATGTATACTGCTGCCTCATTATTAAAAATCCCAGGTTTTGTAATAATGGAGACGTCGATTAGCTGTTCGTTTTTCGCTAAAACTTGTATATGGTCAAATCGTAGCGTTTGTGTACTTTGTACAATCGTGTGCCATATACCTTCTCTTACTGGTGAAAATAACGTATCGGTAATGGATTTTTCAGAGGACGATGTAAAATTTGCTGTTGTGTAGCCAAATAATTGTGTATTTGATTCATTCCAATCCACTACATGTCCATGTAAATTAACAATAAAAGATGGGAAAGGAGCTAAATTCAATAATTCGCTATTCGGATTGTAAATTTGTTCTTTAGTCATGAATTTCGTCTCCTCAATTCGTAGATATATACTATTATTATAAATAAACTACGTCAGTTAGTCATTAGTATTATGATGGTAATATTTTGATAGGCAATAGTTCTAGAATAATGCTACTTTTAAACTAGGTGAATTACAAAAAAATATAAAAAAACAATAAAATGGATATTCAGTGTGTTAAATAACAATGTTGTTTAAAAATTAGATTTCATTATGAATAAATAGATGCCAAATACCGATTCAAACAATAAATTAGTGCCATGTCAATAATTTTAATTTATTCAAAGAAAAATACATAGTTTAGAGATTAGACATTTCCAATTAGATTTAACAGATTATTCGGAATTTATAGTAGTAAATTTTACTGATTTGCTACTAGATCCACTGGAACTATCAACTAGAAATAACTCCTCCTAAAGGGATTTTTTGAAAGTAAGTGAGAAAGGTTTCTACAAGGTATTATTAACCAAACTTACTAGAAAAATAAAGTGGGTAATAATAACTTAGTAAGAAAAAGGAAATTAAAATCTATAACTTCATCCCCATTTTGGATTTGTTTAAGAGAGAAATAATTTTATTGATTAAAGAAAATAAGTGGTAATTAGAGAAAAAATGTGAATAGTAAAAGGGGCGGGATGGACAGTTTTATTTAATAACAATACTGAAATTAATAGCATATAAATACTAACTGTTTCATAAATGTGGCGAAATTGTTAACTTTCGAATGGTCGGGTCATGTTTAAGGGGGGGCACTGAAATAGCCAGATTGTCAACCTTAGTGCTGACGGTTGTTCGTTCTAATACACGGGAAATTATGTCATAATAGAAATCAATTTATATTCGGAAACCGAATAATTTAGGGGGTGCCTTAGTGAAAACAGTATTTAACTATGTAAAGCCGTATAGATGGCCTGTATGTATTGCGATATGTTTAATGTTGTTTGAGTTATTTGTGGAGCTGATTCAGCCGTTAATTATGGCTAAAATTATAGATGAAGGAATACTACTTGGGAATGCAGATGCAGTGTGGCATTACGGGTTAATGATGTTCGGCCTGTCTATTGTTTCTTTATTGGCGGGGATTACGAATTCTTATTTTTCTTCCCATGTAGCACAGAGCTTCGGCTTTGATTTACGCAATGCGCTATTTAGTAAAATCCAGTCATTTTCCATGGCGACCTATTTGCGTTTTCCAACATCTGGGCTCATTACGCGTCTAACAAGCGATATTTCACAGGTGCAAAATGTACTCTTTATGAGCTTACGAATAATGTTGAGGGCACCGCTATCGGTTATTGGTAGTATTGTCATGGCATTTGTCGTCAATGCAAAAATGGCGCTTTTTTTATTAATCGGTGCCCCGATTTTAGTAATCTTCCTCGCTTTCATGGTAGTGAAGGGCGTGAAGTATTTTAGCTTGGTGCAAACGCGTCTGGACCGTGTGAACCGGGTACTTCAGGAAAGCTTGCAGGCGATACGTTTAGTGAAGGCGTATATGCGGAGTACATATGAAGCGAGCCGTTTTGATAAAGTGGCAAGCTCACTCAAACTAGATACGGTCAAGGCGCTGCGGGTGATGGAGTTGATCATGCCCGTGCTACTACTCATTATGAATTTAAGTTTACTTGCGGTGCTATGGTTCGGCAGTCAAGAAATTGGCAAGGGCAATGCGCAAGTGGGCGATCTTGTCGCGGTTGTGAACTATGCGATGCGGGTGACGGGAATGTTTTCGATGTTTGCTTTTATTATCATTGCTTTTTCTCGTGCGAAAGCATCGGCGGATCGTGTGGAGGAAGTGCTGCTTGTGGAGGATGGAATTGAGGTGTTAAAAACTCATGAGGTAGTAGCTACAAAAGATACTGCTTCAATTGGCACGCTTCGTTTTGACCATGTTTCCTTCTATTATAATGACGGTGTACCGGTGCTTCAGGATGTTTCGTTTACGGTGGCAGCGGGTGAAAAGCTAGCCATTATGGGGGCGACAGGTGCCGGGAAATCGACATTACTTAGCTTAATTCCACGCTTTTATGAGGCGACGGAGGGCGATATATTCGTGAATGGTCGCAACGTGCAGAGCTGGGCTTTAGATGATCTGCGTGCCAGTGTTGGCTTTGTGCCGCAGCAATCAACGTTGTTCACAGGTTCGATTTATGAAAATCTGAGCTGGGGTAAGGAGGGCGCTGTGTTAGAGGAAGTGCAGGCTGCTGCTGGACAGGCACAAATTCACGATGCAGTGGAAAGCTTCCCGAATGCGTACGAAACGCGCGTTGGCCAAAAAGGTGTAAATTTATCTGGTGGGCAAAAGCAGCGTCTCTCGATTGCACGGGCACTTCTACGCAATGCGCAACTACTAATTTTAGATGATAGTACGAGTGCACTTGATGTGAAAACGGAGGCTGCGCTTTGGGAAGCGTTAGAGTATGAGCGCGCGACGATGCTAATCGTCACACAAAAAATTGGGACAGCACGCGGTGCGGACAAAATTTTATTACTCAATGAAGGACGCGTTGTTGCTTTTGGCACACATACCGAATTAATTCGTACGAGTATGCTTTATCAAAAAATTGCGCAGTCGCAGCAGGAGGGGGAGGCAAACGGATGAAATTTTTTGAAAAACCTTTTGGCTACGAGCGCATTTTAATGAAGGAAGATTTACAAAAGCGAACGAAAAAGAAAAAAGGACCTCGTGCCAGTGACTGGAAGGCGACACTTGACCGCATTTGGAAAATTGTTGATGAGCAGCGGGCATTACTTGTGTTCGTGCTTGTAATGGTAGTGGTTAGCTCGGTGCTCGCACTAGTCGGGCCGTTTTTAATTGGTCAGATTATTGATCAATATGTTGTGCCAAAGCGTTACGGGGACATGTTGCCAATGCTTGCAGGGTTGATTGGGGTATATATTGTATTGTCCATTTCATTATTTCTGCAAAATTACTGGATGATTGGCATTGCCCAGCAGACGATTTACCGAATGCGAACGGGCCTGTTTAGTCATTTACTGCGCCTGCCGGTGACGTTTTTTGATAAGCGACAGCACGGTGAGTTGATGAGCCGCGCGACAAATGATATTGAAGCAGTCAGCTCCACACTAAATAGTGCGTTTATTCAAGTGTTCTCCAGTGTGTTGACGCTTGTCGGGACACTGGTTGTCATGCTGTATTTAAGCCCATTACTGACGTTGCTGACGATGAGTATTATTCCGCTGATGTTTCTGGCGATGCGCTGGATTACAAATCGAACGGGTAAATTATTTAAAGAACAACAAGCCGCGGTTGGTGCACTGAACGGCATGATTGAAGAGACAATTTCCGGGCAGCGTGTGGTGAAGGCATTTTCGCAGGAGGAACGAGTAAAGGCAGAGTTCTTAGAAAAAAGTGAGCGCTTGCGTACGACTGGATTTTGGGCACTTTCTTACTCTGGTTACATCCCAAAAGTGATGAATGCGCTCAATAATATGAGCTTTGCGATTGTCGCAGGGATTGGCGGCTTGCTCGCACTAAACGGCCACGTGACAATAGGTACGATCGTTATTTTCACCGAATATGCTCGCCAGTTTACGCGTCCGCTCAATGATTTGGCGAACCAATTTAATACGGTGCTGTCTGCAATTGCTGGTGCTGAGCGCGTGTTTGCAATACTGGACGAGGCACAGGAAGTGGACACAGGAAAAGTGCCGATGACGCATGAACTTCGTGGTGCTGTAGAGTTCCAAAATGTTTCATTTAAATATGAACTCGCAGAAGAAGAGCTAACGTTGGATGGAGTGAGTTTTCGCGTCGCACCTGGCCAAACTGCCGCACTCGTTGGCGCAACAGGAGCGGGCAAGACGACGATTATGCAGGTGCTCGCAAGGTTTTATGATGTGGCGGGTGGCTCCGTGCGCTTTGATGATGTGGACGTGCGTGATATACCGCGCGAAACACTTCGTAGTCAAATGGCATTCGTCCTGCAAGATCCTTTTTTATTTGAGGCGAGCGTGTATGACAATATTCGGTACGGGGCATTGGATGCGAGTGATGAGGAGATTGTGGCAGCTGCCAAAAAAGCGAATGCGCATGAGTTTATTATGAAGCTTCCAAAAGGCTATGATACCGTGCTGACCGCTGATGGCGCCGAAATTTCACAAGGGCAAAAGCAACTGCTGTCGATTGCACGAGCGCTAGTAGCCGATCCGGTTATTTTATTGTTGGACGAGGCGACGAGCAGTATTGATACCGTGACGGAAATGAAAATCCAAGAAGCGTTAGAGGTGCTCATGGCTGGACGCACAAGCTTTGTCATCGCACATCGATTGAATACAGTACGTGGGGCGGATCTTGTATTTGTCATGCAAAAGGGACGGCTTGTGGAGGCAGGTCCTCAGGCAGAACTTCTTGCACGTGGAGGGATTTATGCAAGCATGCTGAAGGCGGGGATTGAGGAATAGATGAGAACGTTCAGAAGCCGTTTATAGCAAGGCGCGTTCACCTCTCAAATTAGTGCGTTTACAATTTCTCTTTATTCAACAGTTGCGGCATCCTAAAACCTCCTCTAAAATAAGGACATAATTTAATTTGAAGTGGAGTATTATACATGAATTTTTCAATAATTACTGTGTCATTTCCGATTGATGAGGAAACTCATGCGGAAATTAATACGTTATGTAGAGAGGCGGCGACAACAGACGGCAGTTGCTATAACATAGTGTTGAATTTGCCGTTTGCCAAAAGCTATGAAACGAAGGGTTTTTATGTACTCGCTTATGATGATGACAAGGATCAGCTTGTAGGGGCGGCAAGTGCTGTTGATATAATGGGGCTCAACACCTATGAATGGTCAATTTTAGTGGCACCGATGTATCGACAGCTCGGGATTGGGGATGTACTGCTAAATGTGTTGCGTGAAGGCATGGAGGTGCGCGGTGCAGAAGGCGAGCTTGCATTAGCTGTTGAAGGCAAAACATACGCGCGTGAATTTTTAGAACGCCGCGGCTATATGTATAGCTTTTCTGAGGCGACGCTTGAAGCGAAGGCGGAAGTAATGACGCCTCGTATGGATTTAGAGATTCGCCCGTTCCAGTCCAAGGATACGGAGGAACTAGTTGATATTTTTAGTGAAGCATTCGGCGATATGCGTGATGAATCTTTGGATTTAATTACGTATAATACGACGACGGCTGGGCTCATTTTATGGGTAGCGGAACTGGATGGTAAGGTTGTTGGTAGTGTCACATCGCGCAAGGAAGGCGAAGTACAGTGGGTTACGGCGCTTGCGGTGCATCCAAAGTTTGAGGGGCGCGGTATCGGCTCCGGTTTACTAATGTGGATCAAGGATGTAGCACTGCGCGGCGGAGAGAAAACGATTTTACTCGACGTCGAAGTGGAAAATGATCGCGCTCTCGCTGTTTACGAAAAAGCAGGTTTTATGAAATCCTCACAAATTGATTATTTTGTTTATGTAGGATAAATTTTAATTGAAAAAGCAAGGGGAATCGTAACACCTGATTTCCCTTGCTTTCTTTTGTTTCATTTTAAACCACATGCAATAGTGACAGTTTATTTGAATAAATGGTGGGAATTTTGTTGAGTGGGCAAGCATTCCAATCAAAGGGAAATGCCGTCAGTTCAAGAACAATAGCTCAAGCTAGGTACATGGTTTCCGCTTCACAATTAGGGAACTCTACTACTGCTTTTTGTCGCATAAATGTGGCGGGGTACTCATACAATTATACAAAGAGGAGGAGGAATTATGCGTTTACCTGCATTGCCAAAGGATGATGACAAGAAACAAGAGAAACGATCGAGTTGGGAAGTACTCCGAGAAGCAGTGGGAAAAAAAGTACCGCTTAAGAAGCCATTTTTTAAAATACCGAAACGTAAATAAAACAGCGTCCCGTTACTCTAGGGCGCTGTTTTTTTATGAGGTTAAGAAAAGACATCACCTCGCCGTTTTTGGACGAGTTGTGTCTTTCTAAATGTCGGAGAGCGGCTAACTGGAATATTAGTTTGGTATTTCTTCTAGTAAAAAGGTCTCTTTACTCGGCCCAATTAAATACAATTCATGCATCGCACGCGTTAACGCTACATACAGCAGCTTGCGGTCAATGGCATGGTCAAAAAATGGAATATAGAAGGCAGCTATCATAACCGCATCAAACTCCAGTCCTTTCGCGAGATGACTCGGTACGACAAGCAGTTTTTCCTGATCAATACCAGAGTTCTCGTTTAAAATCTGCGCAGGGAAATCCGCAGTTTGTAATGCTTGAACAAAGGTTTTTGCTTCATCCGTTGTTTTACAAATAAGTGCGATTGAGCGGTGGCCATGTGATTGTATTGTGCGATACGTTTTTACAATTATTTCTGGATTAAAACTTTCACAGTATAAAAATTGCGGCAGGATGCCATGACGTACAACGGGTTCAACAAGCGGCAAATTGTCGTCCATTTTTTCGAGAATACGGTTAGCCACTTCCATAATTTCGATTGTTGTACGATAGCTTTTTTGCAGTGTAGCATACGTTGCGCGTGGGAATAATTCGAGCACTGGCGCCCATTCTGTAAGAGAACGGTAGCTATGAATTCCTTGCGCCAAATCGCCAACCATTGTGAACATATCCGTATCTAGGCCAGCTTTCAGTGCTGCAAGCTGGAACAAGCTATAATCCTGCACCTCATCAATGAACACGACGCGCATTTTCCATTTGTCATCAATGCCTTTCATTTTCGCATGTAAATAATAAAGTGCGGCTAAATCTTCTAATGCCCATAACTCTTTATGATGTGCCAGCGTAAATTGTTCGATTTCGTCAAGTGTCCATTCTGGTGCCAGTTCGTTAAGTAGCGTACGGTTTGTTACAATATCACGATAACATTTTTTGATTTTTGCTTTCTGGAATTTCCGCATGTACACAGTGGCGGTTGATTTGACTTCTTGCTTGATTTTTGGAATGCGCTCGTCTCGCTCATCGATGAATTTTGTCACAATGCGGCGGCGGTTTTCATCGTTGCGAATACCGTTTAATGCACGACCAATTGCTTCTTCATAACGATTGTTGAGTGCGCTCAGTACTGCTTTTGTTTTGCGTTTCACCTCAGTTTGAACAACTTTTTTAATCCGGTCGAGGCGTTTTTCAATCGGCATATACGCAAATTCAATAAGGAAAAGCTTTTGTAAATGGCTACCCCGTAGGATGCGATATTTTTCGATAAACACATCGTCGAAGAGAGCGGCAAGCTTGTGTTCATGTACGTGTAGATAACGATCCATCATGATTTGGTACTGCCGGGAGCCTTTTATTTGTGAAATATTAAACTGAGATAGTATGGCACTTTTACTAGCGATAATTTGTTCGAGCTGTTCATTTGGATTTTGCAGCTTAAGTTTAATACTCGTTGCATTTTGTACGTATTCGGCATACGTCGTTTGGCATATTTTATCAACGCCAAGTTCTGGTAACACATCACCAATATACTCAATAAATAAATTATTTGGCGCTAAAATCATGAGCTGCTCTGCTTTAAAATGCTCGCCCATCGTATAAAGGAAGTATGATATTCGGTGAAGCGCAATCGTCGTTTTCCCGGAACCCGCAGCGCCTTGGACAAGGATTGGCTGGCGTAGATGAGCACGAATAATTTCATTTTGCTCCTTTTGGATTGTGGACACAATTTCAGTTAAACGTACATCCGCCTTGCCTGAAAGCGCGTCCTGTAAGAGCTCATCGGTCGTTGTTAAATCTACATCCTGGAAACTAAGCAGTGTTGCCTGCTCGATTTTATATTGGCGCTTTGCAAATAGGTGACCCGTCAGTTCCTCATCGCGCACCTGGTACGTCAAATCGCCAAGCCGCCCGTCATAATACACGTTCGCAACAGGAGATCGCCAGTCGACAATGATCGGTTCATGGGTTTCATTATGAAAGAGCGATGTTTTTCCGATATAAAGAAATTCCTCTTCCTCGCCTTCACGCTGGAAATGGATACGCGCGAAGTAAGGCTTTTGACGAACAGCCTCAAGCCCTTCTTTTTGGTTGCGGGCCATCTCAAAAAATCTTGAGTTCGTCAATATATTTAAATAACTATCACTTGAATCAATATATTCTAAATTGGCCATCGCCGTTCGAATATTGTCCTGTGCCGACTGTAAATCACGTTGCGCACTCAGTAAAATTTCTTCCATATAGTGCGTCGTTTCGTGCAAATGGTCGACCTCTTTTTGAAAATCAGGGTGCTCCTCAATCATTGTCTTTCCTCCCATCACCTGTTAAGTTAGGATTTTATACTACTAGAGTTTTCCATCTGATTCAAGGAATGACGTAATTTTCATTTTGAATTATTTGTAATTTTTTTTCGTATCCTCATAATAAGAGAAAAGAAGACTCGATAGGAGATGTTATTGTATGAAAATATATGCGCATAGAGGATACTCTGGTCGTTATCCTGAAAATACATTAGCGGCGTTTAAGGCGGCAGCACGTTTACCAATTCACGGTGTGGAGTTGGATGTGCACGTAACGGCAGATCAGGAGCTCGTCGTCATTCATGATGAAGCGATCAATCGCACATCTAGTGGGCGCGGTCTTGTAAAGGATATGACGTTGCAACAGCTGCGTGCATTTGATTATGGTGCGTGGTTTCATGAGGATTTCGCGGGGGAGGTAATTCCAACACTCGCGCAAGTGCTCGACGTATTTTCAGGCACTCCCCATCAGGTTAATATTGAGCTGAAATCGGATGTATTTGTGTATGCAGGTTTGGAGCAGCTCGTGTTGCGTGAAGTGGAAGCGCATAAAATGACAGAGCGGGTAGTCATTTCTTCTTTTGATCATGAGGCGGTGCAGCGTGTTGGGATGCTTGCTCCACATGTAGAGAATGCGGCATTGTTTTCTACAATAGTATTGGACGTTGCTGAATATGTGAAATCGATTCCAGCAAAGGCAATTCATGTGTCATATCATTATGCACTACGAAAGCCAGTGCGCGAGGCGATTAATGCCGGGTGTGTTATACGTGTGTATACGGTGAACACGTTACAAAGACTAAATATTCTGCGCGAAATCGGAGTGGATGCTATTTTTACCGATGAACCGGAAAAAATGCTGAGTGAGTAGGAGCGTATTAAAGGGGAAGGGGTGTGAACGAACCAAGTGACATGCTGAACGAACGGACTTGTAGTGTGAACGAACCAACTCGTGCCGCGAACGAACTAACATTTGTGAACGAACCAACTCACCATGTGAACGCACTAAACCAGACGCTATCCGCACTAAAATCAGCCCGCATCCCAACCTGAAACCCCAAAAAAACACTCATCCAACCCCCAACCAATCAAAAACCCGCCTCCATCTAAATAACAGATAAAGGGGGGCCAAAAATCACCACTTTGCAATATGTTCTTCGATGCAGCCGAGCATTTGCTGGATATGTAGCACAGTGCCGTCCTCCAAAGAAATTTTACCATTATAGTAACCGATCATTTGATGGACTTCGGAGCGGATGAGCTTGGCGTTCGTTTCGGCAATGCGTTCGAAAAAGGGTGTGAACGTTAATGAAACATTGTCGCTGAATTTTGATGTGACGGTCCAAGGTTTCATGAAATTCCAACGGTCATAAGTAAAAATGACGTCCTCATGAATTTTCGTCATGGTCCCGTTAATGAATACAGCATTTTCGGTCATGCCGGTGCCGTCTGTCCATTGTCCGCCGAAATTCAGTCCGATGCGCCGCCCGCGAATGCGCTGCGAGGCCATACCCCAATTCCATGTTGCTTCGCGTGGCCATACACCGCGGCCATAATCCAAGACGGCGAAGCAATCTTCTTCATTAAATGTAAAGCGGCGGTCGCCAATTGTGACATGGCCGGAAGTTGGCAAAGTATGGTGCTTCGCTGTGAACTGGAATGTTTGGCGATTCCACGGGATGACGACGTTTAACGAATCATCATCTTTTGGATGGTGAATTGTTAACTCTGCATGTAAACGATCACCGTCAAAATTAGGCGAAATGACGGTTAACTGCGTGTTTCCGTTAAAATAAGTAATTTGGATGGATAATTCACTATTAGCAAACGTTACTGTCTCTAGCACCTGTGTGGGCATCTTTATTTTCGTGCCGAGTGGAATGGTGATTGTTTTCTCGAAATAGCGTTGCGTTTCGTATTCAAGGAAATAGACAAAGCAAACGGCCGCATAGTCTAGATGGCTGATTGTTGCAGAAAATAAAATATCCTCGCCGTACACACACCAGTAGTTCCACTTTTTTTTACGTAAAAAGTGGCCAGTTAAATTACAATCAATGATCGGCTTGCGTGCAAAACCAATTGCTTCCGGATTTAAATTCCCTTTTTTATCACATAGTGGTGTGAGCTGAACAATCTCTCTTTCTGCATGCTGCTTCATCTAAAACCCCTCCGTTACTAAACAATTTCTATTGCTCTTATTGTAGCAAAAAAATGTGGATATCGGGTCCTTCTTGCTTTGGATTTGTGTGAAGGTCATGGCAAGCTGTACATACTAGAAAATTTATCAACATATTATGAGAAAAGATAGAGGAAATAGAAAGGATGATAGAAAATTACAACCTTTTATAATCGAGAAGCTGCTGTTGAGTATGCGAAGCGGTGGTGGGACGGACAGAATCCACGCTTTCCGACATTTGAAGTGGATTGTACAAATTTTATATCACAATGTTTATATGCAGGTGGGGCACCTATGCGCGGGATGCCGAACAGAGGGCAGGGCTGGTGGTTGACTGGGCCTAATGAGCAGTGGAGCTATAGCTGGTCGGTGGCGCATTCACTTAGATGGTATTTAGAAACGTCAAAAAGAGGTTTGACTGCAACACGTGTCGGGACGCCTGGCGAGCTATCAATTGGCGATGTGATTTTGTATGATTTTCAAGGGAACGGGCGCGTTGATCATAGTACGATTGTGACAAGTATTCAAAACGGCGTCCCATATGTTCACGCCCACACTTCGAATAGTGAAAATCGTCTGTATAGCTATACCGATTCAACCGCCTACACTCCGCAAATTCAGTATTTTTATTTTAAGATAAGTAATGTATTCCAGTAATTACAATTGTTTATATACCGATATAACATAACGTTCGCATATAAAGGTCAAAATTGTATTAATTCTAGCGGAATCAAGTATATTTTAAATCCTTACAATTTATGATATGGTTGAAAGCAGTTAGTTGGAATTGAGAGAAATAATCGTAGCAAAATTTTATATGGTTAAGAAAGTACTCTTTTCTTATCGACATATTAAATGGCATCATCTCGGTTTTTTTACGAGATGTGACTTTCTAATTTTCTTAAGGGGCGAAATAACAATGAATGAACAATCATTATCTGTAAGAGACGCAGTTATCCAAAGACGTTCAATTAAAAAATTTAACGGCCAACCAGTAGACCGTGAAGATTTACTGAAAATTATTGATGATGCAGTGTGGGCACCGAATCATGGTAACCGCGAGCCTTGGCGTTTAGTCGTTGCTGGTGGCGAGGAGCTAGAGAAGGTGTTTGTATTATTACGTGATTTAGCCGTGCCGAAATGGCAGGAGCTTTCAACAGAAGCGCTTGCGGCACAAATGCAAAAATTCACATTAGCTGGTGGTTATGCATTTATGATCGTACCAGAAGATCCGCGTCAAAAAGAGCGTTTAGAAGATTATGCTGCGGCTTCAAGCTTCCTGCAAAATATGCAACTGCTTGCGTGGGATAAAGGCATTGGGTCATGCTGGAAAACACCTGGCTTCCTAGACGCACCGAAATTCCGTGAAGCACTAAACGTACAACCAGGCGAACGCGTTATTGCGATGCTACAAGTTGGCTATTTTGACGAATTACCAAAAGGAAAACAGCGCAAAACATCAACGGATATCGTAACAATCTTCGGCGAATAATAATAAAGATTTTCTATAAATGAAGGAATCGGCGTAATGTCGGTTCTTTTTTGTGCGTAATTGTGGGGTGTCAGTCACTTCAATTTTTTTTTTGTACAGCTACTTTTTCGACAAATGTTGCAATATAGTGTATAAACAAATCTTTGTGAAAACAGTTGGCGATGGCGATGCGGTTTTTTGTGTAATACGGAATGTATTTAATAAAAACGGAGGTGACTTATGGAAATCATGGTGTGGATTTTACAAGTTATACTCGGCGCAGCGTTTTTAATGGCTGGGCTAGGCAAACTAGCTGGTTCTAAAATGCATAAAGACTCGTTTACTCACTGGCGATTACCTCAATGGTTCCGCTTAGTGACAGGTGGAGTAGAGGGAATTGCGGGGGCTTTACTAATCGCAGGTTTTTGGCAAGGAGATTGGATAGTGTACGGTGCAATCATGACTGCGGCAGTGGGTGTCGGAGGGGTTGCGACACATGTTCGAGTAAAGGATCCTATGAAAGCTACAATTCCGATTGCGGTTCTTGGTATTTTAGGACTTATTTTAACTTATTTAGTTTATTGAAAGCATGCATATTCGAAAGAGGGATGATCCGTATGTTGGATCATCCCTCTTTTTTACGTTATTTTGAAAACGCAATACTCACACCAATAACTGCATAAATAGCGCCTTCGATTTTCGTTAAATGATTTGAAATTGTGCGATTTTTTGATAGTAGTTTGCCAATACGACCTGCGAGTAAACTGACCGCACTGAAAATTACAAACGCCTGCACTAAGAAAATAAAGCCAAGCACCAGCATTTGCTCCGGAATATTTGCTGTTCCGCGGACAAACTGTGGCAATAACGCTAAAAAGAACAGCGACACTTTCGGGTTTAGAATGTTCATAATGATGCCCTTTTTATAAAGCTTGCCGTATGCAATCGTAGGTTTCTCCCCGAACTGAACACTACTTCCAGGTGCACGAATTGCCCCAATTGCAAGGTAAATTAAATACGCAGCTCCGGCAAATTTGACGATTGTAAAAATTGTTGCCGAGCTATAAACAATTGCCGAAATCCCAACAACTGCCGCAGTAATATGTACAAGTAAACCGGTGCACAAACCAAGTGCAGTCGTTACTCCAGCACGCGCGTTTTGAGAAATGCTCTGCGCTATCACAAATAAAATATCTGGCCCCGGCATAACCGTCAGCAAAATTGCTGTACCTAAAAAAGAGAGTAGTACGACAATATCCATTTCAACACTTCCTTTAAGTTTGCGATAGAAAAAGTGTAAAGGGCGCTTTTACACTTTGTGAGTACCAAATATAATCTCTAAATCATTCGTTAATGTAATGTGCTGCAGTACTGCATGCTCCAGCGCACCAGCGCCACCTAAATAAAACTGAATTTGCGGATTTACCGCGGCGAACTGATCCAGCTCTTTAATTTCAGATACATGCTCTTCAAATGGTGTATTTGTAGATGCCGTTAGTAGCACAATGCTTGGTTTTTTTAACTTCACCGTCGCTTGAATGGCAGATGGTGCTGGAGAGGGGCCAAGCATTATCGTACGGTAACCGCGCAACATACATCGGATAAGCAAAATGTGCATTGGAACTTCGTGACGCTCGCCCGGTAAGCAGCTTCCTAAAATAAGTGGGGCGCTGTCTGAAATAGGAATGGTTCTGCGTAAGTTCACTAAAAAATCACGCACAGCTAAGCTCGATATTGCCTCCTGATATTCCCCCCACACGCCTTCATACCATAAGTCCCCAACACGACATAAAAATGGCGTAATAATTTGCTTCAACAGCGTTTCTACCCCCATAGTGAGCTGAGCCTGCTGTAGCACATTCACTATGGCGCCATCTTTTCCACTAGCTCCTAATGTAATAAGCTGATCAACGAACGCTTGCGCAGTTGGATTCTGTGCAGATGGCTGTGCAAAGTTTGCCGTTTGAACGGCGTATGACTCAATCGGATTCGATAGGATAGCGTCACTCATTGTCTCTTGGCTCGCTTGCTGGGATTTGATAATTTCAGCGGCGTGCTTCGGTGAATGGCCCGCATCTGTAAGACGTTTAATATCCTGTAAAATTGCCACTTCATTATATGAATAAATGCGATAACCATTGTCTAAGCGGCAAGGGGCAATAATTTGATAACGATCTTCCCATTTACGGATGAGCTGCTTTGATACCCCCACCATATCGGCCACCTGCTGAATTGAATAAGTTATTTGTTCGTTTTTCATTAAAATCGACCTCGATTAAATTTGATTTCACCGGCGTTCCAGTAATATCGCTTATCCATACAGTATCACTATGTAGTGCAAGAGTGAAACAAGAAATTTAAAATTTTATTGATAAACGTTGTGCAGTGGTTGTATAATGTTTGTATAATGTAGGTGGTGTTCTTTGCATTGTAATCTGCTATTCCTTGTAATATATAGTAGTGTTTTCATAAAAAAGCAATTTGTAATCCGTTTTGTAAGATGATCCAACGTTCTCAATTACTAAAAGTTGTACAATGTTTGGTCAATTAGAATTACGGATGGTAAATAGATGCGGTGAATTTGTAGATAGTCTATCTGGATTTCTAAATCATTCTGTATAATTTCTAAAAGTAACTGATAAAATCATAAAATAAGACTCACCACCAAAAGTTGGGGATGACAACTAGAGTAGGATGATTGTTGATTGGACGGAGCTTAGTGAGGGAAGCGGCTCATCGAACGCCCTTTGGAAAGCGTCCAGCCAGAACGTAAATGAACTCCAAGTTATGTTGTTGAACGTAAAATTTCTAAATAGCTCAAAAAATAAGCAAAAAGAAAAGAGGATAACTTATGAAAAAGCATCCACTTGAAAAATGGGGGGATCTTGTTGGTGGAAAGCGCTCACGTTGGATTACGCTAGCATTATGGCTTGTGATTGTTGGTGTTTTAGCTGCCGTATTCCCGCAAGTGAGTAGCGTGGAAAATTTCGCAGGGGACGATTTACCTGAAGAAATGATGTCGCGCGAAGCAAGTGCACTTATAAAAGAACAATTCCCTTCAGATTCTGGAATTCCGTTACTCATCGTGTGGTATAAGGAAGCAGGACTTGAAATAGCCGATTTACAAGGTATACAAAGCTTGTACAGTAAGTTAGCTGAAAATCCGTTAGACGGACAAACGACACTTCCTCCACTAGGTCAATTACCAACAGAGGCACTGCTCGGCTCGGTTTCTGATAACGGTAAATCCATTGTAACGCCTGTGTTTTTCTCCACAGAGACGAACACGGAAACATTACAAGAAAACCTAGAAAAAATTTCCGGAATTACAGAAGCAGAAATCGGTGAAAATCCGTATACAACGGGTTTAGAAGGGGAAGAGTTACGTGCACGCTTCTCCGGTCCAGTCGGCATTGCCATTGATGCGACAGCTCTATTCAGTGAAGCTGACGTGAAATTAATGACTGCGACAGTCGTCCTTATTTTAGTGCTACTGATTGTATTATACCGTTCACCATTACTTGCAGTTATTCCTATATTAGTAGTAGGGGTTGCGTTCCTTGCGGTGAGTCCGCTCCTTGGTTGGTTTGCAGAAAATGGGTGGATTAGTAAGGATGCGCAGGCGGTTGCAATTATGACGGTTCTGCTATTTGGGGCAGGCACGGACTATTGCTTATTTTTAATTACGCGCTACCGTGATGTATTATTGGAAGAGGAAAATAGATTTCTAGCAATTAGCCGTGCATTAAAAGAATCTGCTGGTGCCATCGCCATGAGTGCGCTGACGGTTGTTATCGGTTTAGCAACGCTTGGTTTAGCGAACTACGGGGCGTTTCAACGCTTTGCGGTGCCGTTTAGCTTCGGTGTTTTATTAACAGGCGTGGCCGTGCTAACGCTACTACCGGCAATACTAGCAATTTTAGGTCGTGCTGCATTTTGGCCATTCATCCCGCGAACAGTGGACATGGAGAAAAAGCGCGCGCGTGAAACGAATAAGCTTTACAAGGAGCCGAAAGAAAACCACCGCTTCATGCGCAAAGTGGGAAACTTCGCAACAGGTAAGCCGTGGATTGTTATTATTATTACAGGGGCAATTTTAATTGGGCTGGCAGTTGTGTCAACGCAAATTAAATACAATTATGATTTACTGTCTTCATTCCCAGAGGATATGCCGTCGCGTGAAGGGTTCGCGCTCATTGAGGAGAACTTTACCCCGGGTGAGCTTGCGCCTGTTCAAGTTTTAGTTAATACGAATGGTGCTACTATGGATGTGAAGGCTGATCTTGAAGCGCTGCCATACGTAGGTTTGGTGAAAGAAGTGCGGGTTGGTGCAGTAGATGCAAATATTCAACTGTACGAGGTAGATTTAAATAAAAACCCATACTCAAATGAGGCAATGGATGATTTAGGAGATATGAAAGAGCAAGTTCCATCTATTTTGACAGCGGCTGGTTTAGAAGATGCGGAGGACAATTACTGGCTTGGCGGAGAGACGAGTGCACAACTTGATACAAAAGATGTACAAAGTCGTGATGAAAATGTCATTCAGCCGGTGATGATCGTCATCATTCTGCTTGTCTTACTTGTCTATTTACGCGCAGTCGTTACATCGTTGCAATTAATGGTTACAGTTGTCGTGTCATTCTTTGCGGCACTTGGCGCGGGCTGGCTTATCCTGACGATGTTCTTTGGAGCGGAATCAATCGCAAGCTCCATCCCGCTGTATGCATTCGTATTTATTATTGCACTTGGCAATGATTATAATATATTTATGATCTCAGACATTTGGAATAATCGTCAAAAAGGCCAGGGACATAAAGAGTCCATTGCAGGCGGCGTTGCTTCTACTGGAGCCGTTATTACATCAGCTGGACTTATTTTAGCCGGAACATTTGCGGTACTTGCAACACTGCCAATCCAACTACTCGTTCAGTTCGGTGTCGTCACAGCAGTCGGCGTATTACTCGACACATTCATCGTACGCCCACTACTTGTACCAGCAATTATCACTGTATTTGGACGTTGGTCTTACTGGCCAGGCAAGCTGTTTAAGAAGGATTTATAAGAAAATGGAGTGCATCTGCTTATAGCGGGTGCACTTTTTAGTGGATAAAAAAAATATCTTTCCCATGTGCATAAGTAAAGACATCAACTCGCCCTATTTTGGGCGAGTTGTGTTTTTCTAAAGAAGATTTCTCTACTAGAAAAAAACAAGTTCTACTCAAACTTATTAGTTTAATTATTGATAATTTAATGCTAAACTATCCAATGTTAAAAAATTTGAAAATGATGAATGTGAGCATGATGTATATTTGTAAATACATAACTCTTTCGTCGCTTATTGTAGGAGGAATTTCTTTATGAAACGTGTAGAAAATAAAGTAGCACTAATTACGGGTGGCGCATCTGGAATTGGTTTATCAGCTGCAACATTATTAGCAAAAGAAGGCGCAAAAGTTGTTATTGCGGACTTTAATATTGAAGGTGCAAAAGAAGTCGCAGAGTCTTTAGTAAAAGAAGGCTATGAAGCAGCAGCAGTATTCCTTGATGCAGGTGATGCAAAATCTATCGAAGAAGCAGTTGCATTTACTGTTGAGCAATTTGGTACTCTAACAGTTCTATTTAATAACGTTGGTGGAACTAATTTACGTAAAGATTTAGATGTTTTAAACATCGATTTAGATGAGTGGGACCGTCTTGTGAACATGAACTTAAAATCAGTATTACTTGGTAGCCGTTTTGCTATCCCTCACATGCAAAAAGCTGGTGGAGGTTCGATTATTAACACGGCTTCAATGGCTGCTTTTGCAAGTGACCAAACACGTACAGCGTATGGTGCAACAAAAGCGGGCGTTGCAAATATGACTAAAAGTATTGCTACTCAATACGGGAAAGATAAAATCCGTTGTAATGCAATCGCACCAGGCCTTATTTTAACACCTGCTGCCAAGGCTAATATTCCACAAGGTATGCTAGATATTTATTCTAAATTCAATGCTCTACCATACCACGGTGAAGCAGATGATATCGGTCATGCCGTTGTATTCTTAGCCTCTGATGAATCTAAGTTCATGACAGGTCAAACACTTCAAATTGAAGGTGGCCATTAC
Source organism: Solibacillus sp. FSL H8-0538 (assembly GCF_038003525.1). Taxonomy (NCBI): domain Bacteria; kingdom Bacillati; phylum Bacillota; class Bacilli; order Caryophanales; family Caryophanaceae; genus Solibacillus; species Solibacillus sp. FSL H8-0538. The sequence continues at coordinate 401,767 of NZ_JBBOPI010000001.1, forward strand.
CTTGCTAACCCAACAATTGCAGATACAAATATTTGGATAGCAGCTCAACAAAATAAAGCTTAATAAACAATTTCTATGCTTGTTAACCGTGTGAAAAGCTTTGATTAATGTATTTTCACATAATGTCACTTTTTTATAGGATGTTGTACGATGAGCTCAGTCTGGTAAATCTATAATTGCTTATCAAACACTTGTAGCACAATCTTCTTGCCTTAGTACTTTCTTTACTAGTAGAAAGCATTAATTCCGTTATAGGAAATCATGTTAGAGGCATTGACGTTCACAAGCGTATATTTGATCCGATAAGAATCTCTTATTTTCTCAGTTGATAGCTGGAATAAGGGGTTCTTTTTTTTAACTAAATTACCTATTTATGTATAGTATTACTGGGATGAAAAAGATACAACTCGCTCAAAAGAGGGCGAGTTGTGTCCTTACTTATGTGGATGGGAAAGCAATGCTTACTTTTCCAACAAAAAACCCGGAAATAAGATTCCGGGTTTGATTACCACTTACATTTATTCCTCCATGACACGCTGCCTCGCTTCCGCTTGGATCTTAAGATTTACCTAAGACAACCGTACGTTAGCTTTGTTCAGTAATGACGGTCCTTCAGAGCTATTGTTCATTCGCACTCATCGGGTTAACCCTCCAAGTCATATTGGATTTAAAGTGAAATCTTTAATAGTATAGATCAAATATTATTTTTCATACATATTATTTTTTGTGAAAACAGATTTTACTTTTATGCTATTTGGAGTAAATAAAAAAGACACACCTCGCCCAAAATAGGGAGAGGTGATGTCCTTTCTTAGCCACTAAAATAGGGGGATTCTAGAAATTTTAATTCCCAAGAGCCGCCAGTATTTAAACAAGGAGACTAAATGTTATATTGTACTAACGCCACAGGTTAGTTGAATAACAGCAAGTGTTGCGATACGTAAATAGTGAAGTATAGTCTTTATATTATGCAACGAGCTCCCTGTTGAAACTGGTATTAACTCCTAGCGTTTTTTCTGTGTTTCTTTTATTACTAAAATAAATTATAATTGTTAAGAAAATTCAAATGGTTTACAGTTAGACAGTAAAACACCTTAAGGAGAAAAGATAATGTTAAATTCAGATTTGGATATCCGTTTAGAACCGCGCATTAAAGAATTATATGAATTGCATAAGGAACGCTCTGCAAATATTGATTGGAGCTATCACGAATTTATACCATGGGACAAGGCTATGTCCTTTAAACGAGTTCCTTGGGATGAGAGTCAAGTAACACTTCCGGAAGGTGTAATTATTGCGATAGAAACAGCATTACTTACCGAAGTAAATTTACCTTGGTATACGTCGCATTTAGATTATACATTTAAAAATTCAATGGAAGTAATAAATGATTTCGTTCACACGTGGACTGCTGAAGAAGACCAGCACTCTAGCTTGCTTGAAACGTATTTATTGGTGACACGAAACGTAAATCCGAAAAGATTGCATGAATTAAGAAAACGAGTTGTTGAAAACGGATGGTTCCCAGACTTTACTAACCCACTAGCAACAATGGCCTATACGTCATTACAAGAATTAGGTACACTCGTTTTTTATAATAATGTAGCAAAAATAGCAGGCCAGTACGACAAAGATTTAGCAACATTACTTCGACGTTTAGCGAAAGATGAGGCACTTCATTATGCATTCTATCGCGACACAGTGAAGGCACATCTTGAACTTGATCCAAACTTCATTGTATTTTTTGAAAGTGTAATTATTAATTTCTCTATGCCAGGCGCAGTTATGCCAGACTTTAACGAGAGAATGAAAACGATTGCAATAAATACAAATTATGGACCACTGCAATACTTTGACCAAGTATTAGATGTAGTTGTTAAATACTGGGATATCGCTAACTTACAGCCTACTACTGAAGAGGCCAAACAATCACAAGCGAATATCTTGAAATATCACGGGCGTCTACAAAGAATTAAAGACCGTCAACTAGAAAAAAATAAAAAGTAGTTGTATGAAAGGGTTTTTTATTATGAAAACAACTTGCGAATTATGTGAAAAAGAAACGATAAATAAAGTAAGTTATTTAGAACTTGAAACGTGGGAATTTGATTTTTCAAAAAATGAAAAAAAAGATTTCCACACGATTTGTTTTGAATGCTTTGATAAACATACGAATAATTTTATTGACAAAGAAATGGATCTTGATTTGAGAAAAAAACGATCTCTTTTGGTGAATAAAGAGATTCAAGAAGAAATTGAAGCTATTCTTGAAATCGAAAATTAATTTCGTAACTATATTTATTGGGCCTAAGTTGACCGCATATGAGCAAAAAAATCATCTAGGTTCCAATGATGTTAGCACGTTAAAGTTCGATATGACTTGGTGATATTTGGGTAATTTTTGAGGGGCAGAGGGACCGATTTTGAAAAGCAAGATCGCCTCCTTCCTTTTGCCTATAAGTATGGCTAGTAGAAAACTACCGAATAAGAGAATAAATGTGCAAGGGTATATTAGAAGTTGTGAAGAATTCTAATAAAGCTAACGAGGGCTATAGTTGAAACTTCGAATTTAAAACCCAAAAATGAGCAGACTTGATTTATTTAAAATTCAAGTCTGTTTTTGTTTGCGCTTTTTTGAATCTCACAGGTTATTTAGTGTGTTATCCGTGTTTTCCATAAAGCCGGTGCACATTTTTCGTGAGATATGAAAGTATAATTTTGAGCATATAAGCATAAGAGAGAACATCTCCTTCCTTTGATGCGTAAGTCTTTCTAATGGTGGAAATAATTAGTTTGAGCACTTTACTCTTTTGTGTTTGACGCTTACTTGGTGATTCCATACAATGAAATCAGATAGCAGTGCGGTCAAATATTTACTTGAAAAGAGGAGATTATTTGACAAAAGAAGCTGTACTGAGTATTCCATTACCACGTCTAATGGATTTGAAAATTGATTATGCGTTTAAGCAATTGTTTGGCACAGAGAAAAATAAAGATATTACAGTACTATTTTTAAACGCGGTTTTGAAGCGAACAGGTCGCAATACGATTCAAGATATTACCTTCCATAACACCGAAGTGGGCGGCGAATATTTTGAAGATAAGCAATCCAGGCTTGATTTGCTCGTTGTGACACAAGCTGATGAATGGATAAATGTAGAAATTCAGTTTACTAATCAGTTTGATATGGTAAAACGGTCATTATATTATTGGTCAAAAGTGTATGCAAGTCCATTAGAAAAAGGACAGGGATACAGTGCACTCAAACCAGTAATAGCAGTGAATATTTTAAATTTCAACTTACTGCCAAAAACAGATCTTTTTCACACGACCTATCATTTAATGGAGGATGAGGAAAAGACAAAGCTAACAGATGTGATGGAGATTCATTTTATCAAAATTCCTAAGCTCCTTCGTGATTGGAAAAAGAAAAAACTTGATCCTTGGAATGACTTACTCGCACGCTGGCTTTTGCTTTTAGGAATGGTGGATCATCGTAATAAAAAGATAAAGGTGTATGAAGATATTTATAAAGAACTGGAGGGAATTGCGATGAAAGATGAACCATTACAAGAAGCATTTTCAATATGGCAACAGCTGAGTCTATCGAAAGAACATTATTTAGCTTACGAAGGTCGACTTAGACGTATCCAAGATGAAGCGGCAGCAATCGCCGAGGCTAAGCAACGAGAGGAAGAAGCGGCAGCGAGGGCATTAGAAACAGGTCTGCAAAAAGGTCTGCAAAAAGGTCTGGAACAAGGTCTGGAACAAGGTCTGGAACAGGGTCTGCAACAAGGATTTGAACAGGGCCAATCAATAATTGTTCAGCATTTGTTCGCACAAAAATTTACGGTGGAAGAAATTGTTAAATTAACGGGACTTTCCGAAGAATATGTGATGAATATTCAGAAGCAATCCGACAAGAAATAATAATCTTTCATCTAAGGAATCAAAATCCGAGGACTATCCCAATGTAGTAAACGCCACTATATTGGGATTTTTTGCTGTTAAGGAAATTATAAAATGTCGCCATGTGGATAACATTCAAAAAAGTAAATGCAACGTCTAGGCTAAAGCGCCAGCCCCTCGAGGTCGCGGTCTGTCCTCGGGCGAAGGCAAAGAGCGCCTTCACTTCGGACTCGCAAGCAGCTTGTAGGGGCTAAGCAGGCGCTTTAGCTCTTTTGTTCTGCCCGCAACTATCACAGCCTATACTTCGTTCTATTCTATAAAGAAAATAAGTAGGTGAGATTGTGATTACTGCATTTTTGAGCAGTATGATGTTTTATATGGTATGTACGTTTCCTTTGTATATCGTTGCGCGAGTGGTGTATGTGAAGTGGCGCCGAGTGCACTTAAATCTTGTCCGGGAACTGCTACTCGCACTTTTTTCCCTCTATGCGATTGCCATTAGCTCGCAAACAATTATTCCGCACTGGTCGATTGGCGTAGATAGTGAAACAGGCAAACTGTTTGTGGATATGCATTTGCGCCAGTATAAAAGCTATAATTTCGTGCCATTTTCGACGATTGAGATGTACTTTGTTGGCGTAGGGGATACGGCAAGCCAGTGGAGCCTGATTTCTGTGTATAACTTAGCAGGAAACGTGATATTATTCGTACCAATTGGACTATTTGTACCACTTCTTTGGCAGCGTTGGCGCACATGGCTGGGAATACTCATGGTCGCGATTGCGGTGCCTTTTTTTATAGAATTTATTCAATATTTTATTGGCAGAAGCTCGGACGTAGACGATTTAATCTTAAACGCAGTCGGCATTATGTGGGGGTATTTTGTGTACAAGCTGTTCGCTGCGATTCTATCGATTAAAAGGTGAGAAAAGAAACTGAAAATCCCACTAAAATCTATTATTCTCCGATGACACTACAGCATGATATAATGGAAAAAAATTCAATTGTATAGATAGTAGAGTTCATTGGGGTGATGAAATGGTAGCGAAGAAAGCTATTTATGCGGTGTACGGACCGGAATTTAAGGGAATTGTGCGAGCGCATAAGGAATACAAGGAAAAGGTAAATGGTAAAAAGAAAACATTCGGCAAAAAATGTGGCTCGGTGGAGGAGGCCCAGCACTGGCTCGATTCATTTAGCGACACTTTGAAAAAAATGGCTCACAAAGCTGAAAAAATAGAGGGCTACTATGCCGTGCATGGTCCACAATTCAAAGGAGTCGTTACGACATTAACGAAATTTAAAAGCCGCATGACTGGTCAAAAAAATACATTTGGAAAGAAATTTACAAGTGATGCAGAAGCACAGTATTGGCTCGATAATTTTGTAGGTCCAGTCAAAAAAATATCACCTCCACCCCAACCAGTTGTAGCCGAGCCAACCGTAAAAAATGTTACACTCCACCACATTCCGCCAACGCAAGAAGTGGTCATTTATATTGATGGTGGCTTTAAAGATGGTATTGGAAAATACGGAATTGTGGCCTATTCACCGAAAAAAAGCGACCGTATTTATCAAGATTTTGGCTTTGTTTATGATCAACAGTTTAATAATTTGAAAAATACTGGGGCAGAATTAATGGCGTGCTTACGTGCATTGGAATGGGCATTTTCTAATGGTATGAAGACCGTGCATATCATTTATGACTATGAGGGGGTAGCCGATCATTTGGCGAAGGCACAGTCCAATTCGGCAATGCACTTATATCAAAATATGATTGCGGGTTTCCAACAACATTTGTACATTCACTTCCTCCATGTGCGCCATGGCAACAAGGAATTTCACAAGCAAGCGCATAATTTGACGCAGCTTTCATTATAAAGGATGGGTACTTTAGGGTGACCGGCTCACACTGTTATAGGGGATGATTACTATTTTACTTTGGGTGAAACTTTTTTATGGGTGATCTCGTATAAATTAATATCCAAAAAGAGGGGGACTTGTACATGTTTAAAAAATTTGCTTCAGATGCGCTTGGTTTATCGGATATTGGCGTGGTCGTTCCGAAATCGGATTTTGATAAAACCGATGCCGACGATTTTATTTTCAATGAAATGGATGAGGAAATTTACTTCCTTATCAAAACAAAAGCGGATGAGTACTGCTTTACAAATTTTGCGCTGATTCACGTGGACGGGGCGAATGCGATTAGTAAAAAACGGATGCTACGCCGCTATGATTATGAGTATCACACAATTGATCAGGTGCTACTTGAAACAGCGGGAACGATTGACTTAGATGTTGAAATCAAGTTCACGATTGGCAATATCCCGATGTCGATTGATATTCACAAAAAACATTTAACGGAAATTAAAGATTTATATAAAGCGTTACATGCGATTTCACTTAAACAAAAATCGAATGCATTTAGCATGGATTCGGCGAAACAAAGCTTAACCTTGGCGGCAAGTGCGTTAGGGCGTATTGGCAATGATGCCATTTCACCTGCCGCAAGTTTCAAGGAAATCACGAGCTTTTCTCACCGCTGGATGATGGATCAAAAATCGGAGTTTGTGAAAAAAGATTTCGGCGATGTGTTTGAGAAATATATAAATAACTAATGAAATAAAAGAAACCACTCAAATCGCAATTTTTGAGTGGTTTCTTTTTTGATAGATAAGTAAGGACATCATCTCGCCCTACTTTGAGGCGAGAGTGATCTTCCTAAATTGGTGTGTATTGCATGATTATTTATGCTGTTCATATTGCAGTTGAGAAGGACTACTTTTCCGTTTAAAAGTTGGCTTCACTTCTGCAAATAGTATAGCGACGAAAATTAAAATACACCCTATAATCATACGCCCTGTTAAAATTTCATGTAAAATGATTACCGAAAAAATTGTCCCAAATAATGATTCTGTGGACAAAATAATGGCCGACTTTGTAGGATTTGCATATTGCATCCCGATGTTTTGACAGACATAAGCAACCGCTGTAGAAAACACGGCCAAATACACAATTGCGTATATGCCTTCGTTTGATACCGTTGTTGGGATCTCACCTAAAATGATTACCGCAAAGACGCCTAATAACGAAGCAGTGAAAAATTGTACGATGGTTAATGCCAGTGCATCTTCTGTTTTTACGAAAACATTTGTGTAAAAAATATCAAATGCGAAACCAACTGCACATAATAATGAAAACACATCGCCAATATTGATCGTCATCGAACCTTGTAGTGACAAGAAAGCAATGCCGATAAAAGCCATAATTGCTGCAATCATTTCAAAGCGGTCAATTTTTCGTTTATAAATTACATAAGCAATTATAGGAACGATCATCACATTAACCGCAGTTAAAAATGCGTTTTTCGATGGCGTCGTATATTCGAGCCCCATTGTTTGAAGAGCAAAGGCAATAAATAAAATTGTCCCGAGCACAGCACCCTTCCACAAAACGGATTTGTTAATTAGCTTCAATTTTTTATAGAAAATTAAACTTAAAATAATTGTTGCTAATATAAATCGACCTGCCATTAACTGAAAAACGGTTAAATGATTGAGCCCAATGTCCATCCCAATAAATCCGCTTCCCCACATAATGGCGGTAATAAGCATTAAAATCTCACCAGTATATTTCTTCATCTTACGCCTTCTCTCTATGGCCCTGAAAATAAATTGAATAAATTAACAATACTCAAAAAAGAAGTAAAAATAAAGTGTATTTTAATAATTTCTTTTGGTTGTTTATGCAAACGCTATATTACTGCGCCTTTCTAGAATCTTTCTAATGAAGAAAATGGGGTGAATATAAACAGTGGGAATGTAAAATGTGATCTATTACGTTAGAGAACTGATCAATCGACTGCTGAAATCGCTCAATTAATTTCACCTGCATCATATCAAGCAATTCGTTTACGTACATGCGCGGCAAAACCTATGCGGTTTATTTCGCCATAACCGTAGAATAAGCTCAAGCCCTACACCTACAGATTCACAGCGCACCCCTCCAAAATAGAAAAGTACTTACCGATAGATAGCACGTTTATTATTTCCGGCGCATCCGGGCGTATTTGATGTTATGTGAGTTGTAGGAATTTCTTTGATGTATAGGGGAAGGGGAGGAATGGAAAAAGCAAAGCCGCTTGTGAAGGGCTTTGCTTTAATAGGCCAAAGTTCTTCACGCAGTAACGAAAATTACTTATATTTGTTATTGATGAATCCTTGAATATATTCCTTTTTCAAAAATTTAGACTCACTAATCATAATATCACCAATATCTAGATGCAACTGAGGCATTCACAAGCTTTTTTGTATTCCGAGTCGCTGGATTGCCTCGTTTTCTCAACTTCTGAATGATTTGCTCGACTTCTTCATTCATGCTGTCAGCGGCGACGACTTTATTGATGAAACCGATGTTATAGCAAGCTTCTGCCGAAACATCATCACCTAGCATTATTAATTCTTTCGCCTTTACTACACCTACTTCTTTTACTAATTTCGGTGTGCAGCTCCAAGTTAAAAAGATGTCTATATCTCTTTCTGGAAGGTTTAGTACAGAACATTCAGTCATGAGACGGAAATCCGTTGTCATCATTATGGCGATACCCGTACCATAAGAAGAACCGTGAAGTGCCGAAATCGTAATTTGTTCTAACCTTTCAAGCTTATTCATCATTTCTTGACCGATAATTTGCATATGGCTTAACTGCTCAGAGTTCGGAGTTTTTCCATGTAGATGTTCCAATTGTTCAACGAAATCTGCGCCTGGAGAAAAGATTTTTCCACGGTTCGTAAAGACGACGAATTTAATTTCGTTTGTATCTCTTAGTAAATCTGCTAATTGGATTATTTCCTGGATCATCACAGAATTTACAGTATGAGCTTTGTTTTTACAATTTAATGTAACGGTTAACACGTCAGTATTTTTTTCGAGAAACAATGTTTGAAAATGTTGCATACTTACGCAACTCCTTTAATGTACATAAATGACTTGTGGTTACTAGTAATTTTTTCGAATACAGGTGTTTTCGCCATTGATTTCTCTAAAGTACCTGGTCCATACCAAGTAACTCTTGGCGTAACGCGTGCCTCTTGTTTCAACGCTTTGCACATTTTTTTTCTAAATTTGATTAAGTATTCGCATCTGTATTTGGAACATATTTCATTTTAACGAGTAAAGACGGCTCAACTTGAGGACAAGCTTGTTTTAAAACAATGCGCATTTCGCCGTTTACGTCAGGCGTTAAGTTAGCGAGGGCTCTTTTTGGTGAGTCATGATCCGTTGGCAATGTATGAACGCTTCAATGCATGGTATATGTTGCGCCAAAACATCAATATGTTTAAACTTTTGCTGCTAAAATCAGGAGTTATTGTAGCAATAGTTGATTTACTTATGTATGTTTGGCGCGCGGTATTGCATAATATCGTCATTGTTCATTGTGTTCAACAATTCATTTACATAGCGTATTTTTCTCACAGGAACATTTCCTTAAATTATGGAATCCACGTCTGAATTCGTTTTCTTAAAAGTGTTTGCATATCCTGCACATCATAAAATCCGATAATAAATAAAGTACTTTGCTGGATCGTAAAGCCAACAATATCCCAAGCGATTGTTCGCACGTCCATCGTTAAATGCAATAGTCCATCATCGGTCCCTTTTTGCAAAATAGACTCATATATAGATGCATAATTTTGATAGGAATCTCTTAATACTTTTCTCACATCGGATTCATCTACTTCAGAAATTGCCTGGTAATAGACTTTTAGTTCTTTTTGGAATTGCTCCATATTATTGAAATAAGCCCATAAACTTTTTTCAATCGTCACAATGTAATCATCTTTCGTTTGTAAATTCTCAGGTTGGAAAAACTCCCTTGTAAAAAATTTAACAATCGTTTGTTCACTAGTCGTAATAAGAATCTCTTGAAACAGCTCACTCTTTGATTTGAAAAACTTATAAATCATTGGATCCGTAATCCCAGCTCTTTCCGCAATATCGGATACTTTAGCTACCCGATAATTAGACTCTGAAAAAACATCAATCGCAGCACGTATAATCATTCGTTTTCTTTTTTCAGCAGGAATCCTTTTTTCAGTAAGCATGATCGAATCCTTTCTAGTGAGATGTAATAATAGGTTAGTTAGTAGCTACTAACTTATTTGAATATTTAAATTTTATTGAAAGTTAAAACTCATGTCAATCTATATATTTTTTGTATGTAATGAAATTGCTAGTTATTTCATTAGTAACTTCCATTATACTGGTATCCTGTTTTTGGCATTAAGGAGTTCTAGGTGAGTCTAGTATTGTATGGGGAAAGAAGAGAGGGGATGGAATGAAATGAAAAAACAAAGCCTCTGGGTAGGGGCTTTGCTTTGTTACTAAAACAAATTCAACTTCTGTGTGTTTTCAATTTGTCTTGCTTGAATCGCATTAACAGCCCATTCCGCAATCGGTGTGGCTACTGCTTTTGCAAGTAACACGGTAACGGCATTGCCGATTTGTTTGTATTGCTTATCTAGACGGTTATTTTCTTGCACGCTCATATTTCCGCCATCACTGAATTCATACCAATCCGGGAACGTTTGGATACGGGCAATTTCTTTTACAGACAGGCGGCGATGATTTTCTGCCCCATCTGGGAAAATCCATTGATCCTTGTCCACTTTTTGCATTGGCAGTCCAGCTGGATATAGGGGAGCCTGACGCCCGGATGCTTGAATCGTAAAACTTTGTTCATCCCAACATTTTTTACGGTTACGGGACATATAAATACTTGAATACGAACCAGTAAAGTAAGGACCTGGCGCCTCTTCTAAATCACCGATCGCATCACGTAGCGTAACAAATGGAAATAATGCAGTGCCATGCGTCGGCTTCGGATACTTATATTTAAAGGATAAATCATTGCGAACACCAACGATAAAAACACGTTCGCGCAGTTGAGGAACGCCGTAATCCCGACTATTCAATAGCTTATATTGAACGCTATATCCAGCAGCTGCAAAGTCCTTCGTAATTTGACGAATCACTTGACCCTTACCAAGCGTCAGCATACCCTTCACATTTTCGGCAACAAACACAGCTGGCTTTGCTTGTGTAATGCAGCGAATAAAATGGATATACAGGAAGTTACGCTCATCATCAACTAAACGGGGGCCCGCCTCACTAAATCCAGGACATGGAAACCCACCAACGACTAAATCCGCTTTGGGAAAGTTTCGCACTTTGCGAATATCAATGCCATGCTGAAAATTATGATTAGGGAAGTTGCGGCTATACGATTCATTCGCCTCGACAAATAAATCATTCGTATAAATCGTATGGAAAATACTTTGCCCACGCACCTCATCGAATGCTTCCTTAGATTGAAATGCCTCCATCGCTGCTTCTTCACCAATAACCGCAGCTAGACCGGCAAGCTCGAAGCCCAAGTCTAGCCCCCCACAGCCGGTAAAGAGGCTTATTACATTAAACTTTTCTGGCATTCCCAATATATTTCTATTGTCCTCGAGTCGTATGATTTTACGGTTATGTTCATTCTCTATTTTCTTGTGTAATATATCCCGAATACTTGAATGTTCATCATATATTTCTTTTGTCCGTACCATGTTGAATGCACCTTCTATTGTAGATTAGTCGGTACATTCTAGCACGGAATATGGGGGGAAGTCGGCCAGTTGAAAGGGCCAATATTAGGTGTGTATGGATAGTAAAATGGCCACTTTAAGGCAGTAATAAGAGAATATTCTCAAATAAAGTATGACTCTTTAAATGATATTAAAATTACTTGGACACGGAAAAGTCCACGAAATATACACTATCTGACAAAAGAGATATGCTTATATAATCACGCCCGTAAGCATCTAAGTCAGCCTTTCTAACAGTAGCTGTAGGAGAAAGCCCTAGTCTTTTTCTAATATATACACCTATTAAATTTTTATTTTGAAAAGTTGAGATCTGCTTAGGATAATCAGTTCCTCTAAACGATTGGGAACCTTCAAATAGAGCTTCCATTCGTGTACCATCATCCCAAACCAGTTCTACTGGGTGATTTTGTATTTGTAGTCTTCCAATTGAAGTACTTAAATCCATACTTACTTGTTTTGGAGGAAACAATTTTGGATGATTTTTAATATGTGATTTTCTAATAGGAATGTATGTATCACCTGGATTTGTATTCCCTTTACTATTACCCCAATTCAATCCGCTTTTACTTTGTACCTCATTTGTTTTAGGGTCATATAATTCCAAATTACATTGATTTATAAGTATCAATAGAATCTTCCTCCTTCTAAATTATATAAATAAAATTTACCATAATTTATATAAATAGGTCATTGTATTACTCTATTAATTCACTATTAAAACTAAAAATGCAAGTATAAAACTAATTGTTTGTTAAGCCATGAGTAGAAGTATAAAATTATATAAATATGTTAGAAATTTTTGATTGAGGATATGTTAAAATTTTAACCTGTGGATATAAATTTAACATACGTTTATATAGAGAAAAATAACTAAATATATTTAGAATTAATTGGAGTGGAGTAACATTGAGTAACAAAAAACCGACTGTCATAGATATGTTCTGTGGCTGCGGAGGACTTTCTAGAGGTTTTATGGATGCAGGATATGAAGTTTTGCTTGGAATAGATAATAATGATCATGCTTTAAAAACATTTAAAGAAAATCATGGTGATGCAGTTGCCATGAATGGAGATCTTTTTCAAGGATCAACAATTTTACAGATGGCAGATCTAACTAATAATAAAAATGTTGATTTAATTATCGGAGGACCACCATGCCAAGGCTTTTCACTTACAGGTAAGCGTGAAGAGAATGACGAAAGAAACTCGTTGTTTCAAGCAATGGTTAACGCCGTAGCATTTTTTCAACCAAAAGCTTTTGTGTTAGAAAATGTGCCGGGTCTTGGGACTTTATATAAAGGAAAAGCTAAGGAAGAAATCTATAAGGAATTTTCAAAACTAGGCTATACTATTACGGATAAAATTTTATTTGCGCCAGATTATGGAGTGCCGCAAATAAGAAAACGTTTATTCTTTGTAGGATTAAAAAATGGAGAAGTGTTTGAGTTTCCGGAACCCTTAGTAACTTCAGATAAATATGTTGGATGTGAAGCAGCTATAGGAGATTTACATGACTTTACAGATGATTTGGGATCAGATATTGCGGAGTATAAGAAACCTGCTACAACACCGTATCAAAAGAAAATGAGAAATAATACGGATAAATTATTCAATCATGTTGGTACAAAACATACTGATCTTGTAATAGATGTAATTTCACAAGTACCTGAAGGTGGAAATCACAAAGATTTACCCCCAGGTGTTGGCGAGAGTCGTAAATTTAATGAAGCTTGGACACGTTACCATAGTCAAAAACCTTCAAAAACAATAGATACAGGACATAGAAATCACTTTCATTATAAATATCACAGAGTACCATCTGTTCGTGAAAATGCTCGTCTACAGTCATTTCCAGACGATTTTGTATTCTATGGGAATAAGACACAACAATATAAACAGGTCGGAAATGCAGTGCCCCCATTATTAGGCTACGTATTAGGCAAACAGCTAGAGAAGTATTTAACAGATGGTGAGAACTGATGAAGACATATAATTTTATTGATATTTTTGCTGGTTGTGGGGGACTTTCAGAAGGGTTTAAGAAGAATGGTGCATTTAATATGCTTGCGGCTGTAGAATGGGAGAAACCACAAGTTGAAAATTTAATTAACCGTTTATCTACAAAATGGGGGTATTCTGATGCCACAGAAAAAGTAATGCGTTTTGATATTCAACGCACTGAGGAACTTTTCAACGGATGGGACAATGACCACGAGTATGGAGCACATAATGGTTTAGATAAACTTGTAGGTGAAAGAACAGTGGATTTAATTATTGGTGGGCCGCCATGTCAAGCTTACTCAATGGCAGGACGAATTCGCGATAATAAAGGTATGAGAGAAGACTATAGGAACTATTTATTTGAAAGTTATTTGTCAGTAGTTCGACGTTATCAGCCTAAACTATTTGTTTTTGAGAATGTACCTGGAATGCTAAGCGCTAGACCAGGTGGACAGCAATATGTTACAGATCTTATAAGAAAAGATATTGAAGCATCAGGGTACAGTATTATTAATGATTTAAAAGGATTTGCACAATTAGACTTATCTGAGTATGGTGTACCTCAAAAGAGAAAACGAGTAATTATTATTGGATTAAGAAATGATTTATTTCTTAATGCGCAAGAAGTTTTGGAAGAATTTTATAAAGTAGGTTTACCAAAATATAAAGAACAAACAAAGACAGTGAAAGATGCAATAAAAGATTTACCTAAGCTGTATCCTCTAACGAAAATAACAAAAGTAAAGGGTAAAAAGTACTCGCATACAATTCATAATAATGAGGGCGTATACAATCACATTCCTAGATATCATAGTGAGCGAGATATTGAAATATTTCAGTTATTAACTTTGGATATTGAAAAAGGTGAGTATAAATATACTTCAAGTGAAGAGTTAAAAAAACTTTATACCCAAATGACAGGTAAAGTGTCTAATGTGCATAAGTATCATGTGCTTAGATGGGAGAATCCGAGTAACACGATCCCAGCCCATTTGTATAAGGATGGACTAAGACATATCCATCCTGACTCAAATCAAGCCCGTAGTATTACAGTTAGAGAAGCGGCCAGATTACAAACATTTGATGATGATTATGAGTTTATTTCAAGTGCAGGAGATAACTATAAAATGATTGGGAATGCGGTTCCGCCTAGATTTTCAGAGAAATTAGCGGAAGCGTTAATTCCTATTTTAAATTAATTAGTAAAAGGCTAGAGGAAATTATTCAAATTTCCTTTAGCCCTTTTTTATGTGAATATTTCTTGGAATAAAATCTATAGTCTTCCAGAGGATAAAAATAGACCATAAACATTTTCACGATGATATTTAATATTGGATTTATCGGGCTTAAAAAAATCATTTTCAGGTGTTTTAATTTTTACACCATTTAGAGAAGTTAAATACTCGTTCTCAACCTTTTCATGTACCATAATAGTAAATTCATCACTTAGTGTGAAAAATCCTTTGTCAAAGGCCCAGTGAATATCTCTACTCAATGGAATTCCATTGTTAGGTATATAGGATCCACCATGACTTTTAGGTCTAATATGTGCTGTTTCTAAGTTATTAAAAGCTCCATATTTTATAACGTTTCCAGTAATAGCACAAACCCCTCCATAACCAGTCATAACAAAATCTCTAAATGATATAGCATTAAACAAATCTTCTAGATTATTTGATGATTCTTGAGCTTTCTTTGCGACGGTATTATCAATAACGGGACTTAAATTTCCGTTTTTTAGGAATGAGTTAATTTTTTTGTCAGTTTCACTCAACTGTTCTTCGTGTATGGCATGTTCTCCTCGAATATTGGATTGAGTAATAATGTCGCAATATTTGTTATATAATGGATCATTTGCCTTTACTAAATCCAAAAAAAATACGGACTGAATGCCTTCTTCAACAGGAATTTCCTCTTTTTTTAAAATTACAATATCATTACTAGAAAATAGGTATAAATTGTCTTCTAATGCGTTATTCAAATATATTCTGTACTCATTACGAGTACCATCATGATATGCATCATTATGATATATATAATTGCAATAAATTTTTGCTGGTCTACTTAAGTAAAGTGGAACTATAGGTAAAAGAAATGAATCATTTTTAACGGTTTTTGAGAGATACGGAAAAAAAGAAAGTACATTTTCATTCTTAGAAATATAAATATATCTACCTCTTGATGGTATAGGTTTAGATGGAGTAACGCTACCTAATTCTTGATGCCCAAGTTTTTTTAAATAATAAGTCATAGAAATTTCCACTCCTATAATAATTCAAATATATTATATTATTAAATTATACTATACAATTAGCCTAAAGATATTTCTTTAATTTAGTAATAATATAAATTTTGTAGGTGAATATGTATGGAAGTTGAAATTGTGAATCCAGTTGTAGGTAACTTTATTAAGTCATTGCGAGATATAGGTTATATTTTTGAAGTTGCGGTAGCGGATATATTAGACAACAGTATTACTGCTGGGGCGGAGAACATCAAAATTTTGTGTTTGCCGGAACCAGAAATAAATTTCTCAATACTAGATGATGGTTGGGGCATGGAGGAAGAAGATCTAATAAATGCGATGCGATTAGCGACGCATGATCCAGACAGAACTCGAGATCCGAATGATCTAGGTAAGTTTGGTTTAGGGTTAAAAACTGCATCTTTTTCACAATGTCGAAAACTTACTGTGTTATCTAAAAGGAATGAGACTATCTCTATTAAACAGTGGGATTTGGATTATATTTCTGAGAAGAATGAGTGGTTATTAATAACTCCTGAAGTTGAGGTTTTTGAAAATCACCCACTATTTTCTGAATTTAAAAATTTGGAATATGGCACATTAGTAATCTGGGAGAACATAGATTCGTTCAAAGCAGAAGATATCCCTGTACGTGTCGAAGAATTACATCATCATCTTTCATTGGTATTCCATTATTTTTTAGAGGGTAAAGTTCCAAAACGCAAACGTCTTAATATATTCATTAATGGGGCAAATGTAGAGGCCTTTAATCCATTTAATCCAAATCATAAAGCAACGCAAGAATTTCAAGAAGAAAAAATTTACTTCAATAACTATAAAATAAATATTCAGCCATATATCCTGCCACATCACTCTAAGTTATCTCAGAAGGAATTTGATCGTTATGCTACTGCAGAAGGATATACAAAATCACAGGGATTTTATCTTTATCGTGGATATCGATTATTGATTTATGGTACTTGGTGGGGGCTGCATAAGATGAATGATACCCACAGGCTAGTAAGAATAAAAATTGAGATTCCGTCGAATAAAGATTCTGAATGGGGAATTGATATAAAAAAATCTACTGCCCGTCCAGTACCAGAGCTACGAAAAGATTTAAAAAGAATTATTCAACAGGTTACTACTAAAGGTTCTAGGCCCTATACAGGTCGAGGAAAACGAATGACTACAAGTAGTACTATTCATTTCTGGGACCAAATAGCAGATAACGATCAAATTCGATTTGTTATCAACGAAAAACATCCACTTTTAGATCAGCTACAAGTTGATTTAAATGAGCAACAACAAAATCTTTTAAAAATCTTTTTGAAAAGTTTAGAAGGTTACTTGCCAATTGATACGATTGTGGCACAGATTCATGCTAATCCCCATAAGGTGAAACAAGAGGCAACAATTGAAGAAATTGATTTGAGCCAATTGGTTCAAAACTTGAAAGCAAAGGGGCTTAGTAAAGAAGAAATTCAAGAACTATTAAGTACAGAAATTTTCAGTGGTGAGAATGCGGGGTTGCTTAAATGAAGGTAAACGAAACCTATCAAGGTATATATAGAGCTATTGTTAATGTATTACAGCATAAAAAAGGTGCGCTTGAATCGGATGAAATAAGTAACAGTATCCGTAAATGGAGAGATAATGTTGAGAAATTTGGATGGGATTTTTTAAATGCATTTGGTATAGATGACATAACGCCACTTGATGAAAAAGATTGGAGGGCTTTACAGGAAGAATTAGAATCAAATTTCATTGTGCGAATTGAAAAAGGCATTTTAGTTCAAAGTAAAGAGTCACGCAATCGAGATTTGACATGGTGGAGTGGTAAAAAGAAATTAGTGAATGAAAACTACTATTTCAATAATTATCAAACTTATATGCAAAATAGTTTACCTAAAAATGTATTGGATATAACAGATGAAGACACAGCTGTAGTAATGAATAATCTAGCAGATCCAGAAGGAAATCCATTTTCGATTAAGGGGATGGTTGTAGGTCATGTACAGTCCGGCAAAACAGGAAATTACGCTGCTCTAATTTGTAAAGCAGCAGACGCTGGATACCGATTTATTGTGGTCATAGCGGGTGGGCAAAATAATTTACGTGACCAAACACAGAAAAGGTTACAGGAATCTTTTATTGGAGTAAATGCCAAAGGTGTAGGAAGTTTAGCTGGATTTAGACCTGATAAAATGCCAGATTGTTTAACTAGTGAAACCAGTGATTTCAAAAAAGAAATTGCTCAGGGACGTCAAACTACAAATTTTGAAAATATGCAATTACCCATATTAGTTGTGATTAAAAAGCATACAAAAACACTTGATAGATTATTAGAGTGGCTAGATAAGTATCCAAATCAGATTGATAAGCCAATGCTAGTTATTGATGACGAATCGGACTATGCATCAATTAATACTAAGGATGAAAATAATCCTACTGTAATTAACAAAAAGATTCGTTTATTATTACGAAAGTTTACGAAAAGTGCATATGTGGCATATACAGCAACACCATTTGCTAATATTTTTATCGATCATGCAGCTAAAAGTGAACAATTTGGGGATGATTTATTCCCACGGGATTTTATTTATGCTTTAAGTCCGCCAGATAACTACTTTGGGGCACAGGTAATTTTTAATGAAGAAGATAGTGAAGACAGTGAAGAAATTAAAAGTAAATATGTAGTTCATGTGCCAAATGATGAAGTTATATTAGATTTAGACTTTGATAAAGAAGAACAATCCTATGAAGAAGCACTTGCATTGAATGCTAGTTTTTTAATTCGACATAAATCTGATTACATTGTAGAAGAATTACCACCTTCTTTATTAGAAGCGGTACGGGTGTTCGTCTTAAACGTAGGGATTCGTAATTTAAGAGGTCAATTTAAACATAATAGTATGCTTATCCATATTACAAGATTCACTAGCATCCATATGGATATTAAATCTTTAGTAAAGGAATATCATGACAATCTGAAGCGAGCTTTAAAGACATACGGTAAACTTCCAATTGATATGCATCGAAGCAAAAGTATTTTGGATATAAAAGATACTTTCAATAAAGTTTTGGGAGATATTGAATTTTCTTTTGAGGAAGTATTATTGAGTGTTTGTGATTCAATCGAAAGTATTCAGGTCATTGATGTTCATCAAAAAATGAAATTACCCCTACAATACAGAGATGATAGTCAAACTAATGCAATTGTAATAGGCGGATTAAGTTTAGCAAGAGGATTCACATTAGAAGGATTAAGTGTTAGTTATTTCCTTCGTACAACAATATATTATGATACTTTAATGCAAATGGGACGTTGGTTTGGTTATAGAATGGGCTACCAAGATTTATGCAGAGTGTATATGACAGAAAGTATGCATCGGAATTTCGCTCATATTAATAATGCAACTAAAGATTTAATGAAAAAGTTAAAAGTTATGGAGTACGAAAAACGTACACCAGAGGAATTTGGATTAGCTGTCCAAACACATCCAGATAGTATTTTACAGGTCACAGCTCGTAATAAATCTAAGTTTACAGAAGAAATGTATTTAAGTATGGATTTAAAAGGCCAACTTAAAGAAACTCGTTATATTAGTAATAAAGAAAAAGACATTACAATAAATGAAGAGTTAGCTAAAAAATTTATAGGAAACTTATATAATAATCTTGAATATGAGAGAAAAACTGCCGGATTAGTTTGGCGTGAAGTCAATAATGAATTAATTGAGCAATTTATAAGACAGTATAAATTCTATGCACAGGATTTATTAGGATTACGAACGAGGTTCCCGATTGCATTTATTCGAGAGTTTATAAATGATTATGAAGGTAAATGGGATATTGTAATTAATAATGGTGAATGTGAAGAAATCGAAATTGAGGATGGCATTAAGATTGGTGTTAATAGACAAAAAAGGACAGTCGATTTAGTAGAAGGTTGTTTTAAAACTAAAAAAAGTCAATTAGCACGGGGTAACGCAGAGTCAATTATGTTTGATAATGATTTAAAAAAAGAGAAACCAGAGAAAATGCGTGAAAATCTAAATAATCCTTTGTTGTTTGTTCACTTTTTAACTTTAAATGTAGAGGATAAAATTACAAAAAAAATATTGACTAAGGATGTTATTGGATTAAGTTTTAGCTTCAATAATGATGGCGCATTAAATACAGATTTAGTTAAAGTAAAAATTAATAGTGTTTACATAAAACAAATAGAAGATGCGATAAAAAATGTTGATTTTGATGAAGAATATGATGAGGTGTATGAAGATGAGTAATCCATGGGAGAAACTAACACCATTGACACAAAATCGTGTTAAAAATATTCATCAACATGTGATTCATTGGGTTGCTGATGCTAATAATAGAGTGGGTTTAATGATCCAGTGTAAAGAAAGTTCGTTCACAGAAGATCACCTTATTAAGTTAAAAGGTATTCAAGTAGAATTGGATAAAACAAGCTCACCTAATAAATTAATATTAATTTTGAATGATAAAAGTGATTTGGAAATCTTTGAAGTGCTATGTAAAGACTTGATTTCTGTTGCAGCGGCTAATGAAAATGATCAAGATATGATTTCGAAAATGGCACAAAGACTATTACGTTGGAAAAAGCTGCTACAACAAGATTTGAAAAATTCTTTCTCGCCTCAAAAGCAAATGGGGTTATTTGGAGAGCTGACTTTTATACAAACGGTTTTAAAAGATAAAATAGGTTTAGAAGAATCTATTAAAAATTGGAATGGACCAAAATTCGAGAAACAAGATTTTGTTTTAGAAAATTCAGCTGCTGAGGTAAAAACTTATAAAACATCGAATGAAAAAGTAGTTGAAATTTCTTCAAAAGAGCAACTATATACACCCAAAGAAAACTTATTTTTAGCCGCATTTTCTTTATCAGAAAATAGAGCAGGATATACAGTAAAAGATCTTGTGAATGATATTTCTGAGAATGCGAAAGATCCATTAATACAAGAACTGTTTATGAATAAAATAGAAGCATATGGTTTTTTCCCAGAGTTAGTCAAAGAACCATTGATTAGTTTTATAGTTGATGATTCAACCTATTATAAAATTGAATCAGAGTTTCCTAGAATTATTCCTGGAGATTTGTCTCAAGGAATTCAGCGCTTAAAATATACAATTGATTTAACATCTTGTAACGCTTTTGAAGTTGAAAAAGAGGAAATGGAATTTTGATTAGGGGGTAAATCATGTTTACAATAAAGGATTTCCATCAAGATTTTTTACAATCTATTTTGTCAGATACAGAAAGCCGAGGATTATTAAAACCTCAATCATTTTTCGAACTTTTTTGTCAAGACTTAGTAGATGTCGGAGATTTGTCAAAAAATTATACAGCGGCATCCTATTACAAAACTGGAGTAGAAGTTTATGGCTATGATTATGATGAAGAACGTAAATTATTTACACTAATTAACTTTCAGTTTTTCCAATCAGATGAAATAACTACCCTAAATAGACAACAAATACAAACAAAGTTTAATAGATTAAAAAAATTTATAGTTGAAGTGAAAAACGGTCTTCATTTAGATTTAGAAGAAACATCAGATGGTTATGAATTAGCCTTTAAACTGTTCCATGAACTAAAAGCTGGGCATATAGAAAAGTTTCGATTAATGGTTTTGACAGATGGAAATGTTACAAGAACTATTTCTGAAATACCATCAGAATCTATTGATGATATAGGATATGATTACCGAGTTATAGATATTAATTATTTATATAAAATTTATGCTTCTCAAATGGACGGTGCTTCATATGAGATTGACACAAAAATTCCATGTTTGCCAATTAACAATGATTCGGATGATTATCAAGCCTATTTATCAATATTAAATGGTGAACAATTATATGAAATCTACGATGAATACGGCCAAAAGTTATTAGAACAAAATGTAAGGACATTCCTGCAATTTAAGGGCGGAGTTAACAAGGGAATTAAAAATACAATTGAAAACAGACCAGAGTTATTTTTTGCATATAACAATGGAATTACAGCAACGGCAACATCGGTAGAATATGAAAATGGTTTTATTACTAAGTTAGTTGATTTTCAAATTGTTAATGGTGGTCAAACTACTTCTGCTATATACGCTGCCAAAAAGAATTCTAAATTGGATATTTCAAAGGTAAAAGTACAAATGAAATTATCTGTGGTTAAGGAGATTGAAAATAAAGGTCAGTTTGTTTCAAAAGTATCTGAGTATGCAAATACACAAAATAAGGTCAACAAATCGGATTTCTTTTCTAATAGTCCTTTCCATAAAGAAATGAAAGACTATTCAAAACGTATTTGGGCTGCCGCAAGTGGTGGGTCTCAATTAAGAACACACTGGTATTATGAGCGCGTGCGTGGAGAATATTTAAATGAACAGGCATATTTAACAACAGCTAAAAAGAAACAGTTTGTAATTGAACATCCTAAAAAACAGCTAATTGATAAAACATTACTAGCTAAAAGTGAAAATACATGGTTAAAGAAACCTTGGATTGTTTCTAAAGGTGCACAGTATAGTTTCGCAGAGTTTGCTGAACAAACTACGGAGAAATTAGAAAAAGATGCTTTAGCTATTACAGAAAGCTATTTTAAAGAATCAATAGCACGTATTATTTTATTTAAAGCTACTGAAAATATAATTTCTAAAGCAGATTGGTATGAAAATGCTTATCGTGCGCAAACAGTTACTTATGCAATAGCTTATTTGGCGCATCTATGTGAAAATCAAAAACTATATCTTAACTTCCTTAAAATTTGGGAAGAGCAAATAATCTCTACAGAGTTAATAGAAATTATGAAGGCTATAACAAGAGAAGTTTATGAACTTTTAATGGACCCACCTGGTGGATTTAAAAACGTAGGTGAATGGTGTAAAAAAGAGCAATGTTGGCATGTTGTAAAAAATGCTGATATGGATATTGTATTGCCAAAGAAACTCGTAAATACAAAACAAGAAACTCAATATGTCCAAAGAGAAGAAAGAGAGACTAAAAAAGTAGATAAAGGTATCGAACTTCAAACTTTTGTAGTAACTATGAATTTTGAAAACTGGATGGATTTATTTGCTTATTATAGTAGACCTGAGAATAGAAGAGACCTTTCAGTAACACAAAGGGACATTTTGATGAAATATACAGAAGGAAAAATTGCATTTCCATCTGAAAAACAATGCAAAATATTATATGATGTGTATCAAAAAGCCAGTGAAGTTGGTTGGGAACCAGGAATAAGAGTGTGAAAATAAAGCTGCTAAAATATTTGGCGGCTTTTTAATTTATATTATAGATGGCTAGAAAGGGGGATCTAAATGCGGAAAAAAGCATTTGCAGACTGGTTAACCAGTATTGGGTTATCTACAGTAACTATAGGAAATTATCTCAGAGGTATAAGGTACACGGAGGAAAAATTTTCTCATTTAAGTGTTGATGGATATTTGAATGTATACGAATTAAATGATGCGGCAAAATTAGATAGAATCCTTCAAAACGAAAGTTTTAGAGATTATGATAAAAAAGGCAACCGTATGTGTAGTTCCGGTCTAAAAAAATACCAAGAATTTTTAATAAGCACAAACTTATCGAATAGTGAGGAAGGAATTATGCCGAGTAACTTGGAAGATGTAGTCCTTATCAAAATAAATAAATCATACAAAGCAAATATGACACCAGAAGAATTATATAAAGCAACAAGTGTTAGCTGGGTAGCATCTTTCGAAAAGACAGATAAGCGTGATATCAAACATTATTGTGCAATTTATCAAAATAAAATTATTGAAGTATACGATTTTTTAGGATCGGAAGAAGAAATTCCAAAGAGAACGCCTTCACGTTTTATTTTACATGGAAATGTTGCTGACGAAAAAATTCGCCAGAAACTAATGTACCTAGATGTTAGTTCTATACATAAAGGTTCAGGTAATCCGATCAAATATACAAGTCTAGATACTTTACTACAACTAAAAGAAAATCCAGATGCTTTATTACCCAATCCAATGGAGGATGAAGATGAGTTTAATGAGGAAATATCAGTACAACAGATCCCTTCATCGGACCTAATCCCACACATTCACCAATACATCACTTCAAAAGGCTTCAACTATTCCCTATCCAACATCAAAAACCTCTACCTTTCCCTACGCAGCAAACCATTCGTCATCATTTCCGGTATTTCCGGGACGGGGAAGACGAAGATTGTGCAGTTGTTTGCGGAGAGCGTTGGGGCGACGGAGGAGAATGAGCAGTTTAAGTTGATTCCGGTGCGTCCGGATTGGAGTGATAGTTCGGAGTTGCTTGGGTATACGGATATTAAAGGGGAGTTTGTGGAAGGGCCGATGACAAAGTTGGTGAAGCATGCACTAGCCTATTCAGATCACCCACATTTCTTATTACTTGATGAGATGAATTTGGCACGTGTGGAATATTATTTCAGTGATGTACTGAGTATCATGGAAAGTCGTAGAAAAGTGGATGACGAATTTACTTCATCCACACTAATAGAACTTCAGGAAGGTGAGAAGTTAACTTTACCAGGCAATGTGTACATAATAGGTACTGTCAACATGGACGAGACAACGCATCCTTTTAGTAAAAAGGTGTTAGACCGTGCAAATACAATTGAATTCAATGAAATCAATTTATCGGATTTCGGCTTTTTAACAAGCGCAGAAAACGTCGAGCCTGTACAACTTGCAAATAGCTCACTACAAGCAGACTATATTCAGTTAAAAGATGCGATTGTAGGCCACGAAGACATTGTGCGGGAAGTATCCACAGAACTTGAAAAAATTAATGCTATTTTACAAGTTACAAATGCACAAGTAGGCTACCGCGTTCGCGATGAAATTTGTTTTTATATGATTCACAATCAAGAAGGAAGCTTGCTTGATAAAAATATTGCCTTGGATTTCTGTTATATGCAGAAAATTTTACCCCGTATTTCAGGTACTGGGGAAAGTGTTGAGAAAGTGCTAGCACAGTTGTACAAGTTCCTGACAGACCGGGAGTACTCGCGCGGGGAGTATATTGATTTTGACCGAGAGAACTATCCACAAAGCGTGAAAAAAGTAGTGGATATGTTAAGGAGGTTAAAGGAGGATGGCTTCACGTCTTTCTGGGTCTCGTAAAGATATTGAGCTAGTGGTCATTGAGCATGATGCATTTACACTCATCATGAAAGGGAAGCTTGATTATTCCAAGCATATTGCGCAGAGTGAGGATACGTTTATGCGTTTTCGTGCAAAAAGCGAGCAGCCTGTGCAGGTGAAGGTATATGATGCCCTGCAAGGTGAGCTTGTGGATTATGACGAGCAAAAGCTGTATCCGATTTTCTTTGAGAACGGCTATTATGAAGTCATTATTTTACCGAACAACAGTGAAAAGAAGCTGACGTTTTATCATGAATATGCACGTTTTCGGGATGCCATTAGCCCGCTTTCAAGAAGTGACATATTAACAGGTTATCTACATTTTCAAAATGAAGTCGGTTTGTCTGATTTTGAAATCCGTCAAGAAGGCAATATGTTGCTAGAAGTGCAAATGGAAGTATTTCCGACGAAGCTGGATTATCAGAAAGACTATAAAAATTTGATCGCTAGTGTGAATGAGGAAATTTATAATTTGGCCTATCATTTCATTAAGCGTACCTATATGCAGGGGAGCGTGGAGCTGTATAAAGATCCGTCCCCTAGTGAATTTTATCGTTTGATTACGACGCATTTTGGCACGTATTTACGAGCGGTGGGACAAGTGGAGCGGATGCCACATCATCAGCTTGTGACGCATTACGAGGAAGTGCGCGGTGATCGTTTGCGTAAGCAAGATAGCCACAGCCGTGCGTATTTGCGAAAACATGCACATAAAATGGTGGATGTTGCGCGTGGTATTCCAATTGGTGATCGAACAGTGATGCCAGTAAAAGGGCTCCTGGTAAAGAAGCAACATACCGCTGACACACTTGAAAATCGCTATGTGAAATTTACGATAGAGCGCATTGTTTCGAAGCTTGAAAATTTAAAGGCGTCGATTGCGAAATTTAAAGAGCGCCAAGATGATGACACGGACTTATTGGGTCGTTTAGATGACATGACGAAGAAACTACAGCACAAGTTAAAGCAACCTTTTTGGCGTGGGATTGGCAAGCTAGACCGTTCTGTAAGTAGCCTAGTGTTGCAACTGGGTGCTGGCTACCGCGATGTTTTCCAGGTTTACGTCACGATTTCTAAAAGCATTGTTCTACAAGGTGAGCTATATAAAATGTCCGTTAAAGATATTGCCACGCTTTATGAATACTGGACATTCCTGAAGCTTGGCCGCATTTTACAAGATAAATGTGATGCCGTTAGCCAAGATATTATTCAAGCTTCTACAGACGGTTTATTCGTGAATTTGCAAAAAGATCGTAGCGCACTGCGTACATACAAGCATCCGCAAACAGGTGAGCTTAT
This sequence comes from Solibacillus sp. FSL H8-0538, assembly GCF_038003525.1. Lineage (NCBI taxonomy): Bacteria > Bacillati > Bacillota > Bacilli > Caryophanales > Caryophanaceae > Solibacillus > Solibacillus sp. FSL H8-0538. Next base: position 428,055 of record NZ_JBBOPI010000001.1, read on the forward strand.
TACACTCCGTTACCAATACAGTACGGGGAAAAGTGTGCCAACTGTTACGCAAAAACCAGATTCCATGCTCAGCATTGGCAAGCAAGGTAAAGATTATTTATTCCAGTATGTGTTCGACGCGAAATACCGTATTGAGGTAGAGGAAGGTAAAATGCCAGGCCCGAAGCTGGATGATATTAATACAATGCACCGTTACCGCGATTCGATCGTTATGGAGCGCAGAGGGTCTTATGAACGCACTGCTTTTGGAGCATATGTGTTATTTCCTTGGCATGAAGAAGAAACCTACCGTGAGCATTCTTTGTATAAAAGCATTCAATCCGTGAATATTGGCGGCTTACCGTTTTTACCAAATTCCACACAGTTAGTAGAAGAAATCATTGATGCTTTGTTGAATAAAACAGCTAACGAACTACAAGCTGAAGGTATTTTACCCATTGGAACAAAGTCGCACTTTAACTATGCCGAGCAGCCGGAGCAATTGATTTCAGAAGTAAAACCAGGTGTCGCAGCCGATTTAAAAGAAAATCAATTTTAACGAGCACAGCCTTTGGTGGTTTTGCTTTTTAATGTGGTTAGGTACGATGGGCTCAAAAAAAGGTAGTGGATTAATGGAAACAAATATTTATTACAATTGAACATGGCATGGTGCAATCCGTGTTTGGCGAAGAAGATGTGGGAATCGTTTTTTTTAATGCTGACGGAGGACATGAGGATGCATGTGTAGAGCTGACACAAGGTGAATATTATGTCGAGCGCTTTGAGGCAAAGAAACATGTTAACGAAACAAATGAAATACGTAAGGAACTCCGAGTGAAGTGAAAAAATTATTTATGAAAATCGCATCAGAACAAATACAAATGAAGCAATAGTTTTCATGACTTGCAAAATAAGGCGCTGTATTTTTTTCGCTAAAAACCCAAATTGACGAATTCCACATACAACTTATCCGTAAATATGTGTCAATGTCACTTAATTTCGAATAAGTTGTACCTCGATTTGGCTAATTGAGACAAATCGAGCAAAAAAATGACGATGAAATTTTGCATTGCTGATTTTATCGAGGTTATCGTAAACTAGTATTAACAAATATTCCCTACTCGAAAGGAGCTCGCTCAATGCCAACCAACTACACGCAGCTACAAATCCGCGACGCTAAAATGCAGATGGGGCGTGCGCAGCATCAGAAACGGCATAACCGATTAGCACAACGAGAAGCAGTACGGCGGATGCTACAGCAGGCAACGAAAGATGATCGGAATAATGCGGAAATGCTGTATCGCTATGGTTATTTTTTAATGTCGGAGGGTCGCTACTCCAAAGCAATTGGCCGTTTTGAGTTAGCGCTTGAGAAGAATGGCAAGCGCAACTGTACGTTCCCGCTGACTGAAGCACAACTATACAAAGCGCATATGTATATTGGCTATTGTGGTAGCCAGTTGTTGAAGCAGAGCTGGCAAAAAGTAAAGGAGCTTGACATCGAACAGGCCGCGATGAAGGAGTTAGAAATTGACGGAAAAGATATCGATGAAGTACTGCGTCAACTGGAAAATCACAGTGAATATTACTACGCTGTGGAAAACGGTGTGGATAAAATGATTTCGGCTGAGGAATATATTTCTCACAAGAGTGGTGTGAGCGAGCTGCTAGTTATCAGCTATGTTGAAGATGAACCATTCATGAAATACGGGATTGACGACCCGATTACTTTAACCGAACAACAAGCGGCATTTAGCAAGTTCCTCATGGAGCGCTTAGTGAGATGTGCGCAAGTGGATATTGACGAAATTAACTTAGAATTCAGTGAGCGCCCATGGGAAACGGTACGTAGAGCAAAGGACCGCCTAAATGACATTGTGAGCCGTTTTGAATCGTTGCGGGACCGAGAGTTGTTCATTATTCCACAAGGTAATTTCGAAAAAATATACCCGCAAGCCTTTGCACTCGGTAATATTCCGTACATCTACATCACCCGCAAGCCAAATTTTGCTGAATAATGCTATCACATCGCTAAGACGGAGCTGGTCTTAGCTTTTTTTTATAATTCTCTATACAAGCTGATTCATTCGCTTAGTAAACGTATAGGGGAGAGCGATCAAATGAGACCATATCAATTAAAGGACTTATTCACGCGTTTTGGATTTTTTGTGGGGGAACAAGATGGCAAGCTGCATTGCACAAGCTACACGAAGCATAATAAACAATTATTCTATGCGGTGATGGACGTACTGGGATGGCCAGATACGAATGCTACTATGACAGAAGAGGCATTTCTTCAAGTATTACGTCCGTTTTTTGCACATGTGGACCAAAGTTATGGTGCATTTGAAGAGCTGCATATTAACGGGCTGGATTTATACATGGTAGGGGTTGTTATGCAGTTAAATCGTCTCGGACTGCGAACAGCGCTTTGTTGTGAAGGGCATCAGGGGCGGTTGCCAAAGCTCTATTTCCATACAAAAGTGATGCAAAAGAAAGCGGCGGCGTTATTGAAAGTGTTTCGTATTCGCTTCGGTAATGATGAATTACTATTGCAAAAAGAAGGACTGCCACGTTTAGCACAGCGGTTGGCGGAGCTTTCACCAGAAGAAATCCCTTCTTTACTTTCACCACATTATTACGAAATGCCGCAGTCTGAATATGCAGAGATGCTAGAGGAATTGCTATCCATTGACGGGGTGAGCGGTGAGGAGCATGAAATTCGCGAGCATGTGTTGAATGAACTAAAACCGCTACTAAATGCGGTGAATGTGGATAACTACGGCAATGTATATGGCCAGCTAAAAGTGGGGAACGGGCCGGTTGTGCTAGTTAATGCGCATATGGATACGGTATACAATTTTGAGCCAGGTCGCGAAATAGTGAAGGACGGCGATGTGTGGACTTCGAGCGCGGGCATTTTGGGTGCAGATGACCGCGCAGGGATTGGTGCAGTGCTAGCGGCTATCAAAACGGTGAAGAGCAATCGTGATTTCCGCGGTACGCTAAAAGTGATTTTTACAGTAGAAGAGGAAAGTGGCTTACATGGCGCCCGAAATTCAAATGAACAGTTCACAAAGGATGTGGACATGGCATTTGTTGTAGATCGCCGTGGGAACAGCGATTTAGTAACATCGAATTGGGGCGGCGATTTTTGTACGGAGCATTTCGCAAATCGTCTACGAATGACAGGACGCGGCTTTTCAAGACAATATGATCGTCCGGAATGGCAAACGGTTGTAGGCGGCTCTAGCGACACAGTTATTTGGGCAGCGCGCGGCATTAACAGCATCAACATTTCAGCGGGCTATATGCACGAGCACACAGCAAATGAATCACTAAACATCACAGATAGCTACTACAGTTACTTGCTATTAGTTGAGCTTATTACCGCAAGTAGAAGCTTGCTCCCGAACCCAGCACGCCGTATTTCTAATAGCATTTCAAAAAGTGGTGTGCGAAAATAGAAATAAATGGTTTTGGAAGGGGATATCGCATGAAAAAATTTGTACCAATCATCACTGTATTTTTCATCGCATTAGCGGGCGCATTCCTTTTCTCATGGCTATCCCTACCAATTCCTTGGATGCTCGGACCATTGTTTGCGGTGTTAGTAAGTCAGTTTTTTGTAAAGTGGGAGCTCCACTGGCCACCGCTGTTTCGCAATGCTGGGCTAGTTGTTGTGGGAGTCGCAATCGGGCAGGCGTTTGATTTGGCATTATTTGATGGACTAGGGCTCCTTGTTGTGTTGATGGTTGGCGTGAATGTGGCGCTCATGCTGTTTTGTGTGGGGCTTGCGTGGGGGATGCATCGCTATAGCGGAATTAGTTTTAAGACGGCGCTTACGGCGAGTGTGCCAGGCGGGTTGTCTCAGCTTGTGTTGTTTGCAGAGGAGGAGGCGGATATTGATCTTGCTGTCGTCACGTTTTTCCATGTCGTGCGCATCATTGCAGTTGTTATGCTCATTCCGTTCCTCGTGTCGGGGCATGTTGTAACAGGCGGGGAGGTGGCAGTAGACGGCACGATTTGGCAGCTTGCGTTACTCGTTGCGGCCGCGGCTTGTAGTGTGTGGGTGGGAAAACGAATCCGGCTCCCAGTTGCACACTTTTTAACGCCAATTTTATTTGTCATGCTGCTACATATTGTAGGCGTACAAACACCAGTCATTCCAACGAGTTTATTGCACGAGGCACAGCTTTTAATCGGCGCATACATTGGGTTACTATTAAAGCCACCAATGCTCCGTTTACCAATGCGCGTACTAGTGGCTGGGGTGGCGAGTTCATTTGCAATGATTGTGATGGCCTATTTGAGCAGCGTTGTCATCGCGCATTTCCTAGAGCTATCCTTTGCGACAAGCTTTTTAAGCACAGCACCAGGAGGACTCGATCAAATGGGGCTGCTTGCTACGGCAGTAGGCGCAGATATTTCCGTTGTTACTGTGTTTCAATTGTTCCGGCTGTTATTTATTTTTTTAGTGGTACTTCCTGTATTGAAATATGTTTGTAAAAAACTATTATCCACATAAAAACACGATCTCTAAGGGAGGTCGTGTTTTGCGTACGGAATTATTTTAAAATACCAACTTTCTTCGCTTCAACGAGCCAGTCTGGAAATTCATTTAACAGCTGCTCATAAAGCGTTTCATCGGATACTTCCTCCAAATTATTAAGGTGGAAGAAGTTGGCGTTATCCACAACACGCCCCTCCATCGTATCTAATCGACGCAGCACATCGAAATTCGAATCCCCAATGCCGACAAACTGCCAAAAAATCGGCTGAGAAGAGGATTTCACAATAAATTTCTTAATCCCGGGCTTACATCCACCATCATTTATGAACACAATAAACGCAGGATCATCGCTCGGCTCTTCAATTAAATACTTTGTCAAAATATCTTTCATCACAAGCGGCTCATCATTTCGTCCAAATTTATGAATCGAATTATCCGATAAAATTGCTTTTTCAACATAGTTTGGAAAGCCCATTTCCGTTACTGGCGTAAGGCGAGAGAATTCATTATCATACACCCACACATCCAAAGCCCCGTCATCATCTAACTGACTTGCCACCGCCAAAATCCGCTCCACTGCCTGTTGTACAACCCCGTCCCGGTAAAGCTTTTTCATCGAACCCGAAATATCCAAAATGAGTGCCACCCGAGCCTTCACACCCGTCAACTTCTTCTTCTCGAGCACAATCTGCACAGCCTTCTTCTGCAATTCAATCGTCGCCATACAACCCCTCCTTATACTATTAAACTACTATAAATGTATATATTTGTAAAATTTAATAAATTGAAGTGTTTGGGGGGGGACTGAGAGTGTATGCGAACGCGCTGACATTCAACGAACGCACCAAGAATCCCCGCGAACGCACTGAGTGGGGCTGTGAACGAACTAAGTGTCCAGCAGAACGAACTAACCTGGCCCACGAACGCACCAACATTCAACGAACGCACCAAGAATCCCCGCGAACGCACTAAGTGGGGCTGTGAACGAACTAAGTGTCCAGCAGAACGAACTAACCTGGCCTGCGAACGCACCAAGAATCCCCACGAACGAACGAAATTCCTACAAACGCACCAAATTACCCCCAAAAACGCACTAAACAACCAGCTGTCCGAACAAAAGCCTCCGTTAGCGCTCTCCCTTCATTCCTAAATACTGAAAAACTAGCTTATAGCCCTAGAATCCCTCTTAGACATGTGTACTTTCAGAGAAAAATGTTTATACAATAGCAGTAGGACTACTGTTTAGGTTATACTAGTAGGAGTGACTATAAGAGGAAGTAGGAAAGAGAAATAACATGCAAATGCAATCCTATCGAAAGTTGTGGGCACAGGCTGTGAAAACGGGCATTATTAAATCCAACTTAATCCCGATGGTAGCAGGATTGATGCTTGCACTTTATACGTATGAATTAAGTTTTATTGACCATATACCCACGATAATCTGTGCAGTGCTCGGCTCGGCAGCTGTAATTGCCGCGGCGGGGACGTTTAATAATGTGTATGATCGTGATATCGACAAAGTAATGCCACGTACGCAATCACGACCAACCGTTACTGGAGAATTAAGCGCACGTTCTGTACTGATCGTAGGTATTATTTTATTAATTGTAGGTACGGTTTTACTTACATTAACAACACCACTTGCTGGATTTCTTGGATTCCTTGGGGTATTTTTCTATGTTGTGCCTTACACAATGTGGACGAAGCGCCGCACCATTTGGAACACAGAGGTGGGGAGTATTTCAGGTGCAATGCCGCCGTTAATCGGTTGGGCAGCCGTGGCACCGAATATTTGGCATCCGGCAGCATGGGCGCTATTTGCAATTATGGTAATTTGGCAAATGCCGCACTTTTATGCAATTGCCATTCGAAAAAAAGATGATTATGCCGCAGCGAAAATCCCAATGCTACCTGTAGCAAAAGGGGAGCGCCGCACGTACATCCAATCGAATGTCTATTTAGTGCTGTTAATTTTATCGAGCTTCTTATTCCTGCCATTAAGCCTAGGTCTAACAATTGTCGCATTCATTTTAAGTGTGATTTGGCTATGGATGAGTATCGTGGGCTATCATAAAAAAGAAGGCAAGAAATGGGCAAATAAAATGTTTGTCTATTCTTTGATTCATATGATGGCAATCTTCGGCACGGTCATTATTTATGCGTGTGTCGGCCTAATTTTACAAGCACAATAAGAAACGGGAATTCGTTTACCTCCGATAAGAGCGCGAATGCCTAGACAAATAAAAAAAGCTGTACAATACGATCAGAACATCTGGCCTATTGAACAGCTTTTTTTAGTGGTTAAGAAAAGAAAGAACAGCTTTCTTAACAACATAATACAGGACATCATCGCACCATATTTTGTGGAGCGTTGTGTCTTTCTATTGAAATTACTTTATTTCCTACATCAACACTATATAAATAAAATGCCCAGGCTTCCTCGATGCGTGCTAAAGAGCGTTCTTGATTTCCAAATAGAGTTTCTACTAAAATGCCTTCTAAAAGCACGCAATATAAACTAATCATTTCACTTATTCTCTTAGGTTCCATTGCCCTAAAAATCATGGCATCATGTAAGGCATCCATAATAATTTGTTTGGATTGTTCGTTATGTAAAGTTGTAGCCTGTTCGAGCTGTTGCTTCATATGAAAGGGTGGGAAAATCATGAAACGAAAAAGGAATTTTGAGGATGTCGATTGTGAAAAGTGGGACGTTTTCTGATCGATAAAGGTTTTTAATAATTGTAGCGTGGGAAGCATGGCATCGTTTGCGAAAAATCGTTTGTAAAAAGTGAGTTCTCCTTGAGAGCAAGTTTCAAAGATGGAGAGAAAAAGATCATCCTTACTTTTGTAATGATTGTAAATGGAGGATTTCTTCATGCCAACGACTTCCGCGATATCAGCAAGGGACGTACCTTCATACCCTTTTTCAGTGAAGAGCTTAAGTGCGGTATCTTTTATACGTTGAGATGACAAGTTGCATGTTCCTTTCTACTGATTTTTAAAATTCACGAAATAATTACATAATAATTATACTAAACTACGAGATTAATAGCGAAATCTTTGCCTAGTAAGAGTTTGATAAAGGAAAAAAGATGAAAAGCCAATCTGTACCGTATCAGTATTGTATGCAAATCCAATGTATTATTATGTTGAATTCCTTATAGATACAGAGTTTGGCTTTGTTTAACCATAAAAAAACGGAAGTGTTATACAACAATTCTACAAAATTGTGAACGAAAAATGTGATAGAAATGTGTCTTTATAACTAAAAGCTTTTCTTTTGGATATGGGGGATGTTATGATAATTTTGTCATTAAGAGATTTGCCTTTGATTAATTTTTTTGACATTCTCGCTCTTTCAGTAATAATGATAAGTTATGCTCAAACGAACCTTTAATTAGCTATGTTCGACAACATATATAACCTCCCCTATGTTTATATATAAGACGCTTTAACTAAAAGGTTAGTAATGAAAAAACCCGGTGCATCAGTGGCCCGGGTTTTTTTTGTTCTTTTTTAGTAAATAAGAAAGTATACCTTTCTTATCTACATAAGTAAGGACAGCATCTCGCCTTATTTTGGGCGAGAAGTGTCTTTCTAATATGAATTGTCCAGGCATTCGCGGCACACCCTCGAGTTCGCTTTGGTCCATTGGGGGGAAGTTGAACATGCACTTTCACTTCGGTTCCACCAGCGCTTGCCCGCGTGCATACGGGTGCCAATGCACTTTTCTTATAAAGAGTGGCTCATATTCGATAGGCTGACAATTTGGTTTTTTCCTTGATTTTTGGCCATATACAGAGCTTGGTCGGCAACGCGGAACAGTTGCGTAAATCTCTTTGACGGGACACTATCATTGCAAACAAGCCCCATGCTGATCGTAATGTTTAGTGAATAGTCATCAAGTTTGACCTGTTCTGCTGTTATTTCTTCAAATAGCGCACGAGCAGTACTCATAATATGCTGTTGGGGATAATTTTTCAGAATAACTACAAATTCATCACCGCCGTAGCGTGCAATAAGTGTATCCTTTTTATTCAGTACAGCATTGCAGATGCGGCCAATCATTTTAATCACTTCATCGCCGAAAAGGTGCCCATAATTATCGTTAATATGCTTAAAGTTATCAACATCGAAAACGATACAGCACAAGTGGTCATTGGTGTCTTTTGATTGCTCAAGCCATGTATTTGTTTTTTTCTCTAAATAATAGCGGTTGTACACACCAGATAGCGGATCTATATTAGCGCGGTGTTCAATCACTGCGACACTATGCTTCAAATCAAGCTCGGCAATTTTTGAAGCAAGTCGAATTGCATGCATGGCCTCTTTAATGCGTATATATTCCTTCATACGACAAAGGGCAGCGCGGTAGTCTTCCAGCACCTCATAAATGTCAGCTAGCTGTAACGCAATTTGTTTTTGCATATGGTAGTCATTGAGTTCATGTGAAATTTTTTCTGCTTCCTTGAAATAGTGAATTGCTCCCTGTAGCTCACCAGTCCGTAAATTGTACATCGCCTGGACATAGTTGTAGCGGCTGCGTTCACGCTGATTGTGCAAAATTATCGGATTTTCCGCTAACGCTTGGAGTAGGGGAGAAGCTTTGGTATAGTACCCGAGCTCAATTAGTGCGGCAGCGAGAATAGTATCATTTTGGCAATGTATAGTGAACTCGTTAGGACAGTGCAAGTTTGCTAATTGCTTGGCATGAGCACCATTTTTTGCAGCTAACTCAAACTCACCTGCTAATAATAAAATATGATTGTAAAAATTATACGATATACAAAGATCTAGGTAGTCTTCATGCTCTTGTGCAATTTCCATGCACCGTTCAAGTGATTCCTTCGCTTTATGATAATTTTCCTCAAACTCATAAATATAGGCATTGATGTAGTACAAATAGTATTTTTCACGCGTTTCACCGAATTCCTCACATAAATCCTTATATTGGAGTGCATGTTCGAAAGCGCTTTCAATTTCACCTAAACAAAAATGAGCGTAAGCTAAATACAAATGAGCTACCATGGTATTCTGCATATTTCCCTGTAATTTACTTTCCTCTAATAGCTGCTTTCCTCCATTTATTACTTCGCTATAACTATTTTCTGTAAAATATCGATCTAAGAGGGGCTCTAACTGCGTAAAATGTGGTATGTGTATGTTCATCCAGTCACCTACTTTATTTGAGAGTAATTTCCTTTTGAAAAATTATGCTTATGGGTATTATGTACTTTTATTTATTATAATATATATGATTATTTAGGTGTGTAATATACTGGAAATATATTGGTTAATTAGTTTAATTTGTGACGGAAATGTGAACAGCAATGCGTTACTGACAGCCGCAGAAAATTCAGCTCAACACCAAGAGAAAAGGCTGCGCCAAGAGTGGGGATTTCCACTATTGGCGCAGCCTTTTTCTATCTACTAAAGCAAGGAACGCATTTCGCTCTATTTGGGTGAAATGTGTCTTTCTAATTAGAAAGTTAATGCAGCTATTTCGTACATGTAATCGCCTAAAACGCGCAGTCCATTATCAAAGTTTTCTAAGTGGAAATGTTCGTTCGGTGCATGGAAGTTTTCACTCGTAAGTCCGAATCCCATTAACACAACAGGAAGATTTAAAATTTCACCGAAAGCTGCCACGATTGGAATCGAGCCACCACCACGTGTATAGGCTGTTGGTACGTTATATACTTTTTCATATGAACGGCCAGCTGCTTGAATAACTGGGTGATCAAATGGTGTAATGAAAGGTTTCCCTTTATCAAACTCAGAAATGCTCACTTCAACGCCTGTTGATTTATATTTCTCGATATGTGCTTTTAGTAACGCAACGATTTCAACTGGGTCTTGGTCCGGCACTAAGCGGCACGTAATTTTCGCACCCGCTTCAGCAGGAAGAACGGTTTTGATGCCTTCACCAGAGAAGCCACCAAATACGCCATTTACTTCTAAAGTAGGGCGGGCCCACGTTTGCTCTAGGTAGCTATAGCCTTCCTCACCGAATAATTCTGTCACGCCAACTTCTTCTTTTAATTCATTTTCGTCAAAGTTCAGCTCACGGTAAGCCTGACGCTCTTCTTCAGATAGAGGACGTACATTATCGTAGAAACCTTCCACTTGAATTGTACCGTGCTCATCTCGGAATGATGCAAGAATTTCAGCCAATGCGTGAATTGCGTTTTGCACACCGCCACCATAGAGGCCAGAATGTAGATCACTTTTCGCACCGCGCACATCAATTTGTACGCCTGTTAACCCGCGTAAACCGTAGCATACAGCTGGTTTGCCTTTAGCGTAAAGGCTTGTATCAGAAATCAGAATAAGATCCGCCGCTAATTTTTCTTTGTTTTCTTCTACATAAGCAGGCAAGTTCGGGCTACCGATTTCTTCTTCGCCTTCAATGATGAATTTCACGTTTACAGGAAGGGACCCTGTTGTCTCAAATAATGCTTCAAGAGCTTTTAAATGCATAAATACTTGGCCTTTGTCATCAGATGAACCACGCGCAAATAATTTATTATCACGGATTTCCGGCTCAAAAGGTGCAGAGTCCCAAAGATTTAGAGGATCTACCGGCTGCACATCATAATGACCGTAAAATAGAATCGTCGGCTTACCCGGCGCGTGTAACCATTCACCGTACACAACTGGATGCCCAGCTGTTTGATCGATTGATACGTTTTCGATAGTTAAGTTTGTTAATGCATTCGCCAACCATTTTGCAGCAGTTTGCATATCTTCCTTATGCTCTGATAATGAACTAATACTCGGAATGCGGAGAAATGTGTTTAATTCTTGGAGGTGCTTGTCGCGATTTTCAGTAAAATACGTGTCTAATTGTTGTAAATAACTCATGTCGGGGGCTCCCTTCAAAATATCGATAATGGAAATAGTATAGCACAAACGAATGGAATGAGCGGTGCGAGAGGTGAGGGGAAGAGGGGTTCGAAATAGAACTGCAAAAAAATAGAAAATACAATTCAAAATAAACCGCATCTGCGTTCAACCTTACATCATTGTAAGTTAATTGAAAGCAAATCCGATAGAGTGTAAGCGATCGTTTTGAGAAGATGGGTACAACAAGAAATGTGTATGGAGGAATTGACAATGAACGAAACATTGACAAAAGTTTATGATGAATATAATCGTTACATTTATCACCTATGTCTAAAATTGACGCGCAACAATGAGGAAGCGCAGGATTTAATGCAGGAAGTATGGGTAAAGGTTGTACGCTACGAAGCATCAGTTGCTGAAGTAGACCACGTAAAAGCATGGTTAACAACAATTACGATGAACACATTCCGCGACCGCTATCGCAAAAATGTTCGACGTAGCAAATATATGATCAGTCAACCTGAACAATTAGACGTGCCGATTCTTGATTTGGTTCCCAATAATGAAATTTCAACAGAAGAAAAAATAGAAAAAGTTGAAATCACAAAAATTGTCCAAGAAAAAATGGATTTATTAGATGCAATATACCAAAAAACATTATGGTACTTCTATGTGGATCAATTCTCTCTAGCAGAAATCTCTTCATTAATGAAAGTTTCTATTGGTACCGTGAAATCACGTCTATTCCGTGCAAAAGCCCGTCTAAAAGAAATTCTTTTATCAGATGCAGCTATCGCAGAAGCAGTATTGCCAGCTTAATCGGAGTTACTCGCAAATGAATGAGCTCAAAGAAAATGGAATACATGCTATTCCTATATAAAAAGTACAAAGTAATAAGTCGCCATAAATAGAAAACCGTTCACCTAAGCGAGCCGCAACAAAGCCGCCGCCGAGTGAACGGTTTTTTTATTGGTTGAAAAGCGTATTTTCTAAAACAAAAATAATTAAGCATTTATCTTCTTTTATCTCGAGTAAACTCATATTTTAAGAGGACAAATTAAATAAGCATAAGGTACTCATACATTTTCGTGCTATGCATGCGCATAAACATTGGAAAATTTGGAGAAAATAATTCTTAATAAAGGAGTTGCTGGCATGCCAAAAATTGCTTCAGTCAGTACATATCAACCACCTTACACTTTGGAACAAACGAATATAGAGCGGTTAACAAAAGAACTATTTCAAGATAAAATCTCCCAGTTGGACCGTTTGCTGCGTGTATTTGAAAATGGCGACATCAAAACGCGGCAATTCTGTGTTCCGCTTGAATGGCATAGAGTTGAACATACCTTTGAGGAACGCAATAATCTTTATATTAAGCTCGCTTCGGAATACAGTGTGGAAGTCATTAAAGCATGTCTTGAAAATGATGCATTTTTAGAACATCCAGTCTATCCAGAGGAAATAGACGCGATCATCTTTGTGAGTAGTACAGGCATGTCTACACCAAGTATAGATGCGCGTGTCATGAACAAGCTCCCTTTTTCTGACCGCATGAAACGGCTGCCGATATGGGGATTAGGTTGTGCGGGTGGTGCTTCGGGCGTGAGTCGGGCATTTGATTACTGCAAGGCACATCCAGCTGCCAAAGTGCTCGTTGTTTGCGTGGAGCTCTGTAGTTTAACCTTTCAACCAAATGACTATTCCAAAAGTAATCTTGTTGGTGCGTCGCTGTTTGCTGATGGTGCGGCGGCGATCCTCGTATGTGGGGATGAAGTTAATTTAACAACGAAAAAACCAGTCCCACATATTATTAATACCGCTTCGAAGTGGATGCCAGATTCGGAAAATGTGATGGGCTGGGATATTAAAAATAACGGCTTGCACGTCGTTTTCTCTAAAAGTATCCCTACGATTATTACCAGCTGGCTCGGACCCTTTATTGGTGAATTTTTACATGAGCAGCACATTCGAAAACGGGAGATCGTTAATTTTATAGCACATCCTGGTGGTAAAAAAGTATTAAAAGCTTATGAAGATACGCTAGAGCTTGTCGAAAGTCAAACTGCAATTTCCCGTAATGTACTAAAAGGAAATGGCAATATGTCGTCGCCAACCGTACTTTATGTGCTAGAGCAATATATGTTGCAGCAAAACAGGGCTGGTGACTACGGTTTATTGGTTGCACTAGGTCCGGGTTTTTGCGGAGAAGCGGTGTTATTGAAATGGGGGGATTAGTATGCTATTTTTCGTAATCATCTCGCTTGTCATTGCACAAAGACTCATTGAGGTTTTGATCGCCAAGCGTAATGAAAAAAGAATGTTTGCACAAGGGGCATATGAAGTAGGGGCATCTCACTATCCGTACATGCTAGCTCTCCATAGTAGCTTTTTTGTGAGCTTGTTTGCAGAAGTTTTATATTTTGAACGCTCTATTTCGCTTATCTTTCCGGTACTGTTCGTCATTTTTTTAATCGTGCAGGCTTTGCGTATCTGGTGTTTAACGTCCTTAGGGCAATTTTGGAATACAAAAATCATTATTTTACCCGGTTCCAACGTCATAAAAACGGGCCCATATCGATTCATACGCCACCCGAATTATGTAATCGTTTGTATGGAAATCTTATTGTTGCCACTCATGTTTCAGGCGTACCTAACAGCGCTCGTTTTTACGTGCCTTAATTTTGCGATGCTGCTCGTGCGCATTCCCCAAGAGGAAAAAGCTTTAAGGGAAGCGACGGATTATAAAAGCGATTTTTAAAAGAAGGTTTCGTCCACGTGACAGAAATCTCTTTTTTTTATTTCATTAAGCACATCATCTCGCATTATTTTGGGTGAGATGTGTCTTTCAAACGAAAAAAAGAGAACCCCTTTCAAAAAAAGGGTCCTCATCTATTTCGAGCATTTATTAAAAATATTACGTAATGTTGTAATCTCATCTTCGGAAAGCATTCCAAAAAGTTGCGTAAATAGTGTGTCGACCTGTTGGCGAGATTGCTCTAGTACATCAAGTCCAGCGTTTGTAATATGAATTTGCGAAGCACGGCGATCGGCCTCGTTCTGCGTTTTTTCGATAAAGCCTGCTTTCAAAAGCTTTGTCGTCAAAACCGTCACGCCACCCGTTGTCACTTTTAAGCGTTCGGCGATAGCGGAAGGACGTTTTGGCCCCTCGCTTGCTAAAAACTCAAGAATAAAAATATGCGATTTTGAAAATCCTAATTCATTGTGACTATTCCACTCGTTTGCAATTTTGCGTTCAAGTGTGGCTACAGCTTCAAATAAAGAAGCTAGCTTTTCGCGTCTTTGCTCATCCATCTTTGTCAACTCCAAAACATATTCACTATTCTACTGCCAATTGTTGTAATGCATTCAGCTCAAATGCACGCACTTTCCTTGGGATGAAACGGCGAATATCCATTTCATTGTAGCCTACCTGGATGCGTTTTTCATCGAGTAAAATCGGGCTTCTTAGCATACGTGGATGCTGCTGAATTAAATTATATAGCTCTTGGATCGACAACTGATCGATATCCAAATCTAAATTTTTAAAGTCATTTGAGTTCGTCGCGATAATTTCGTCTGTCCCGTCCTCTGTCATGCTCAAAATATTTTTAAATTCTGCAAGCGTTAGCGGCTGAGACGTCGTACGCTTCTCTGTATAAGAAATGTTGTTTTCGTTTAACCATTTAAGTGCTTTTCGTGATGAGGAACAACTTGATTGTGTATAGATTGTTACTGTCATAAAAAATTCCTCGCTTTCCAATTAATTGTTTCATAATAGCTTACTTATAAGATATATACCAATACGAATATCTTACTAGTAAGGTAATGCTAATGCAACCGTTTTTTTTTGGTAATAACAGTATATGTTTACCCAGAGTTCTACCAATATATACGTCTCTATAAGCGAAAAGTTTCAATTTTTTTGTTACAGATTTGTAAACAGTGTATACTGGAAAAATATAACTAAATGAAAGGAGCTGAAACGCACGCGGTGATTACTTTGCGACGGGTAATACCCGAAAAAGTAAACGTATTACAAAGCGTGCTCAAACGTTTATCGGCCGTAGATGAGGAATATACCAATTTGCAAGAACAGCTAAGGAGAGCACGAACAGGCTATGCTGGTGAACAGCGTATTGATGAATTGTTGGATGGAGTACCGCTACTGGACTCCGCGCACATCTTATGTGACGTAGAATTAATGCAGCACCCGATTGATTGTTTAATTATAACGACAAGCTTTGCACTAATTTTAGAAGTAAAAAATATTTCTGGTCGAATTGATATTGATGATTCGAAACACCAATGCATTCGCACGCGACTCGATGGAACACTTGAACCATTTTCCAACCCTACAGATCAAGCACGTAAATACCAACTCTTTATACAGCATTTATTTCAACAATGGAATGTCCAGCTACCGGTTGAATGTGCCGTAGTATTTGCAAACCATAAGCTTATTTTAGGCAATATCACAAGCGATGTGCCGCTATTTCACGTTAGTGGCCTAACTTATCGTATTCACCAATTTTTTCAAAAATACCCCGAAAAGCTATCATGCAACCAAGTCACTAATATTGCAGACAAATTAAAATCGCTGCATACACCGTATCAATGGCAACTAAAAACGGCACGGCACAAACTGCGAACTGGTGTGCTTTGTGAAAGATGCAATAAAGTGATGCATTATTTAAAAGGAAGTTGGCAATGTGAAAGCTGTCAGTTTAATAGCGACGCAGCCTTAGTACAGGCAATGCAAGACTACCGCCTCATTTGGAACCATAAAATCACAAACCGCGAATTTCGCCACTTCACAGGCATAGAAAGCATCTACACCGCCAACTATTTACTCAAGAAACTAAACTTTAAAAGCGAAGGCAAATTTAAAGACAAAGTATATTTGATTGAAAAACGAAGTGACTAAAATCACTTCGTTTTTTCTTTTTGAGGAGATTTTTTAGGGGATGCAAGTAAAGCTGCTGGAGTTGCAAGTAAAGCTGCTAGAGTAGCAAGTAAACGCCAAGAATTTGCAAGTAAATCAGAAGATCTTGCAAGTAAAATGAAAGGTTGCAAGTAAAGCTGCTGAAATTGCAAGTAAACCAAAGAATGTTGCAAGTAAAAGACCAGAGTTTGCAAGTAAATCAGTAGATCTTGCAAGTAAAATGAGAGGATGCAAGTAAAGCTGCTGAAATTGCAAGTAACCCAAAGAATGTTGCAAGTAAAAGACAAGAGTTTGCAAGTAAATCAGAAGATCTTGCAAGTAAAATGAGAAGATGCAAGTAAACCTGCTGAAATTGCAAGTAAACCAAAGAATGTTGCGAATAAAAGACCAGAATTTGCAAGTAAACCAGAAGATCTTGCAAGTAAAATGAGAGGATGCAAGTAAACCTGCTAGAATTGCAAGTAACCCAAAGAATGTTGCAAGTAAAAGACCAGAGTTTGCAAGTAAACTAGAAAATCTTGCAAGTAAAATGAGAGGATGCAAGTAAACCTGCTAAAATTGCAAGTAACCCAAAGAATGTTGCAAGTAAAAGACCAGAGTTTGCAAGTAAACTAGAAAATCTTGCAAGTAAAATGAGAGGATGCAAGTAAAGCTGCTGAAATTGCAAGTAACCCAAAGAATGTTGCAAGTAAACGCCAAGAGTTTGCAAGTAAATCAGAAGTTCTTGCAAGTAAAATTGGAGGATGCAAGTAAACCTGCTAGAATTTTCAAGTAACCCAAAGAATGTTGCAAGTAAACGCCAAGAGTTTGCAAGTAAATCAGAAGTTCTTGCAAGTAAAATGGGAGGATGCAAGTAAACCTGCTGAAGTTGCAAGTAACCCAAAGAATGTTGCAAGTAAAAGACCAAAGTTTGCAAGTAAATCAGAAGATCTTGCAAGTAAAATGAGAAGATGCAAGTAAACCTGCTAGAATTGCAAGTAACCCAAAGAATGTTGCAAGTAAAAGACAAGAGTTTGCAAGTAAATCAGAAGATCTTGCAAGTAAAATGAGAAGATGCAAGTAAACCTGCTAGAATTTTCAAGTAACCCAAAGAATGTTGCAAGTAAAAGACCAAAAGTTACAAGTAAATCTAAAAATAGTGCAAGTAAACCAGAAAATTGTGCAAGCAAATCAAAAAAGAGCTTCGCAAAAATTGCGAAGCTCCCGAAATCCTATTCCAAATCCAATTCAGCAGTTTTACCTGTTGTGAACCAATCTTGTACGTTCCAAACTTTCGTTACTAAACCATCATAAAATTCAGGTTCATGGGATACGAGAATAATTGTGCCTTTGAATTCTTTCATCGCACGTTTTAATTCCTCTTTCGCATCAACGTCTAAGTGGTTGGTCGGTTCATCGAAAATTAAGCAGTTGGCCTCATCCATCATTAATTTACATAGACGCACCTTTGCTTGTTCGCCACCTGATAATGAATTCAGTGGGCGCGTGATGTGGTCAGTTTTTAGACCTGCTTTTGCAAGTGCACCCCGAATTTGTGCTTGATCCATGGAAGGGAAAGCATCCCACACATCATCAATTGGTGTAATTTTATCTGCTTTTACTTCTTGCTCGAAGTAAGAAGGGGCAAGGTAGTCACCTAAGATTACTTTTCCGTCTAGCGGTTTAACTTTGCCAAGCATTGTTTTTAGTAGTGTTGATTTACCTACACCATTCATGCCGACAAGGGCGATTTTTTCTCCGCGCTCAATCATGAATGAAAGAGGAGGTAATAACGGTTTTTCTTTATCGTAGCCGATTACAAGATTTTCAGCTTCTACGACGAAACGACTAGGCGTGCGAGCTTCTTTAAAGCGGAACTCTGGTTTTACAGCTGTTTCTGGACGGTCGATACGTTCTAGACGGCCAAGTTGTTTCTCACGAGATTTTGCACGACCTGAAGTTGAGTAGCGTGCTTTATTTTTCGCAATGAAATCTTCTTGCTTTTTAATAAAGTCTTGTTGTTTTTCATACGCGTCAATATGCTGGCGTTTATTAATTTCGGCAAGCTCCATAAACTTTTCATATGTTGCTGTGTAGCGCGTTAATTTTGAAAATTCTAGTTGGAAAATAACGTCGACTGTTTCATTCATAAATTCTGTATCATGGGAAATTAATAAAAATGCGTGTGGATAGTTTTTAAGATAGTTTTTTAACCAAGTAACATGCTCTTCATCCAGATAGTTGGTAGGCTCATCTAGAAGTAACACTTTTGGTTTTTCTAATAATAGTTTTGCTAGTAATACTTTCGTACGTTGACCACCTGAAAGTGCTGAAACGTCGCGGTCTAATCCGATTGCATCAAGACCAAGTCCGCGTGCAACCTCTTCAATTTTCATATCAAGCGTATAGAAGTCACCGGCATCTAGTGCGTCTTGAACTTCTGCCATATCATCTAGTAATGCTTCTAATTCTTCCGGCGTTGCGTCGGCCATTTTTGCTGCGATTTCATTTAATTCTTCTTCCTTTTTATAGAGAGGAAGGAATGCATCGCGAAGTGCATCGCGCATTGTGCGACCTGGTGTTAGTACTGTGTGCTGGTCCAAATAGCCGTAATGCGTGCCTGGAAGCCATTCGACTTTTCCATCATCATGAATTGTTTGACCTGTAATGATGCTCATCATTGTTGATTTACCAACGCCGTTTGCACCAACAAGTCCGATGTGATCGCCTTCGACTAAGCGAAATGATACATCTTTAAATAGTGTGCGGTCACCGAAAGAATGACCTAAATTTTCAACTGTTAAAATTGCCATTTATAATCCTCCAATAGTATCTTCAAATAATGTTTAGGGTGCAGACTTTTGCGAATGCATGGTACTTTTCGTGCATTTGCTTCTGCAAGCTATAGTGCTACGAAAAAATACGCTCTTTATGTCAGTAGAAATAGAAAGACACATCTCGCCCTAAAATCGGACGTGATGATGTCCTTTATGATGTGGTTAAAAAGATTTCACCACTAAAAAAACTCGCGGGCTATGCAAATGCCGCGAGCTGCTTATTTAACTGTGCAAGCCGTGCTTCCATATTTTCAAGACGTGTTAGTGCTTGCTTCACGGAGCCAGCATGTCCTAGTGATTCAAGTTTTTCCATATCACCTTGAAGGTTGACGTAATCCATCTTTAGCTCAGCGATTTCCTGCTTTAATTGGTCTTTTGTTAGCATAATATAAAGCTCCTTCAACAACCACATTTATTCTTTCAATATTGTATCATATGCTCGCTGAAATTTTCACTAAATGTGTGCGATATTGTGACGTTCGTATGCAAAATCAAGGAGTAATGCTTGTAAAATTTCGTTATTGTGAATGATCTCTAAGGAACGCTGCTTGCGAACCGCTCGCTCGCGGCGATGGTCATGCAGCAGGAGCTCCATTACCGCATTTTGAATAAAGGACTGCTTCATTTTACGACCAAGCCCTAAATGAATAAAGCCGTTTGCCTCGCGCGGAAATGCATGGCCAAGCTCGCGCTCATTTTGCGCAGCGGTAATGCAAGCGATGCCGGCAGCTGCGACTTGATAAGGCGTGTAGCTGGCATTGCAAATAATGAGGTCCGCATCAGGCATTAAGTGAAGCAGGGCATCAGGTCTCCGGACAACCTTTGTATTCCGTCTGCTAAGCACCATCATTTGCAAATCCTCCACTGAATGTGCATAGTCATCATCAATTGCAACGGAGATTTTCAGCGGTATATGCAGCTGAGTTAAATGGCGTAGAGTACGGTACGTAAGGTTATTCGCATCGCCGTCCTCAAAGGCAACGACAATATGTGGAAGCGAGTCGGAAAAGCTTGCCTCAGTTTCGGGCTCAGTCTCTTCAGCTAATCTATCGGCCACCAACTTTACTTCATCACTCACAGCATACGCATAGCTACCGGCCAGCTCATTAATATGAGGATGCTCACGAACTTCCTCAAAGAGTGCAACAATATTGCAGTCTGCCAGCTGAGCCCCTTCACCGAAATCATCAAAGTGTACAAGCGTTGTACAAAACGGTCGAATTTGCTCAACAGCATCAATGGCCGTATCCTTGCCATCATGTACGATCAAATCTGGTGATAACTCTCGTAAATGTTTTGGCAACTGTGTGAAGCGCTCAAAAAGAATTGGCGTAAAGCCTACCTCTGTAAAATAGTGAATCGCCTGGTTATTTGTTGTTTTAATAAAAACAAAAACCGTTTCCTCACTTAGCAGCTGCGCTAAAATTGCTGCACGTTTAAACGGATATAGGCCTTTTAATTCACAATGCTCCACAATAAACGCAACTTTCCTTTTTTGCATAATCATCCCACCCTTTCCGGTTTCTATTTAAATTATGGTGAAAACTACTAAAGTATGTGTGAAAATGAAAGACATACAATAGTACGGAGAAAAAGTGCTCGGATAAACGGCGCTTTAGGAAGGTGGTTTTAATGATGGGAATGCGTTCAGCGCTTGTTGTGGGAGCGACCGGGTTAGTTGGTTCCGCGCTCGTCCGATTATTATGTGAAAGTGAGGAATACGCCGCAGTTAATGTAATTGCAAGGCGCCCACTTAATTTTTCACATCCGAAATTAGAGGTGAAGGTGCGGGAATTTGATGAAATTGCCGAGCTGGATATTGAATTTGCACATGAAGTATTTTGCTGTCTTGGGACAACGATTAAAAAAGCTGGATCTCGTGCACAATTTGAAAAAGTGGATGTGGAGTACCCGCTCTACATTGCTGCGCTTGCGAAAAATCGAGGCATTGGGCATTTCATCGTCATTTCGGCAATGGGGGCTAGTGAAAAATCATTTGTTTATTACAACCGGGTAAAGGGAAAATTACAAGACCAGCTGATTGCGATGGATTTTCCGCAGCTATCCATTGTGCAACCGTCACTGCTAACAGGGAACCGGACCGAGCGCCGCATTGGTGAAAAAGCAGGGGAGAAGCTACTGAATGTAATGGGGCCATTGCTAATAGGGCCAGGTAAAAAATACCGTTCGATTTCAGCCGAGCAAGTGGCGCTAGCAATGAAGGTCATCGCGCTGCACGGTAAACGGGCAAAGGTGTCCATTTATAAGTCCGATGAGCTAGCCGAGCTGCAAATGCCTGTTGTTGCAGAGGAAAATGTGCCTTCGCGCGAGGAGCTGTTTAACTGGGATAAATTAAAGAAGGAAGAGCTTACACCGATTGATGAGGACGTCGTGTTTGACCGTTCTAAAAGAAAAGAAGTAGAGGAACTAAACGACCAGTAATCGCGTAAACGCCAGTTCCGACCAAAGTCTGAAATTTATCTATTGAAAAACAGTTCCCTATTCTAGCATTGCTGCATCTGTTACAATAAGCGATAGGAATTACACAGAGATGAGCTCTGTAAACAGATGGAGGAACGAACTACATGAAGATTTTACTCGTAGATGGCACAGTGTTTGGACGTAAAACAGGTGCAATGCTACAACAAGTTGAACATTATATTAACGACTTTAATAGCGAGCTAGAGCTTGAAATATTATATTTCAGTGATTTAAAGCACCAAATTTTAGACGGCAGCCCGTTAAATGACGACATGAAAATGATGATTCAAAAATTTGAAGAGGCGGACGGTTACATTATTGCATCACCGATTTTCCAAGCGTCAATCCCAGGTGTGTTAAAAAATGCATTTGACATGATTTCGCCAAAAGCAATGCGTTACAAACCAGTCGCAATGGTTGCAAACGGTGGCACGTATCAGCATCACCTAGTAGTAGAAAATCAATTAAAACCAATTCTTGATTACTTTCGCTGCTTAGTAACACCAAACTATGTGTACACACACGCATCTCATTTTGATGCTGACAATTATATTGTGGATCCAGACGTGCACGAACGCCTACGCGAACTAGCACGCGTTTTCGTTCAATACTGCGAGATGAGCAAATCATTATGCAGAGAACCGATTGATACACCTTAAGAGAAACTAGCCAAAATTAGGATTTTGGCTAGTTTTTTTATTGTTAAAGAAATTATAAAATTTCGCATTGTAGATAATATTTTAATAAGTATATGTGACACCTAGGCGAAAGCGCCAGCCCCTCAAGGTTGCGGTCTGCCCTCTGGCGAAAGTTGTGGAGATTTTACTTTCACTTCGGGCTCGCAAGCAGCTTGTCGGGGCTAAGCAGGCGCTGTAGCACTTTTGTTCTTAGGAAGGAGTTAGTTAGAAATAATGAGTGTCTATTTAGAAATCCCAGAGACCTACTCATATTTCCCTACAAAAAAACGATCCTAAATAGAAATGATATTCAAAAACGTATCACTTTTATTTAGAATCGCATATTTCATTAAAATCAAGCTGTTACATCCATGACTTCTCCGATACAAGCTAAAATTTCTTCCGCTACGTTATGCGCGAGCTCGAGTTCAGATGTGAAGCCTACACATGAACAGTTCATTTCACCAAGAATGTACGTATCCTGACCAAATGCATCTGTATCTAAAATGAAATCGGCTGTCCAAATCAAGGGCAAATCATAGCCACCTAATAAATCAGTAATTTCAGGAAGCTTAGCTAGGAAGCCATCTACTAACACAGACCATTCTTCTGGCTTGTCATAGCGGTACTGTGCGCCAGAGAAAAGCGTTGCGCTGAAGGCATCCGCATCTTCTGCAGGCTTTTTATGCACGACATTGATTGGCTTATCACGTAGCATGAATAAGCGAATTTCGCCTTCCTTAATGCGTGGCAGGAAAGGCATATCGACTAACATGCCGTTTGTACCGACGATGTATTGTTCACAAAAGTCCATAAAAGCACCTAGCGCATGATATTCCACATGATTATCTTTCGCCTCTGTACATTTCACCTTAGCATCCAGCGGCACCTCAACAGCATCGGCGGCCAGCTCATCCACTAATTGAACGCGCCAAATGCCTTCACCTGTTGACCCACGATTTTGCTTTAATACACGTTCATTATTCACTAATGATTTTGGGAATGTTGATTTGAATTCTTCAATTGTATAGTAGGCATACGTATCCTCAGGAACAAACGTCGTATGTCGTAATTTTACTAAAGCATCTTTAGCACCGTAACCGATCATTGCATCGGGATGCGGCATGCCAATCACACCTTCATTACATAGCTCACGAAGCATTTCAAAATACTCGGCTTCATGTTTTAAATTCCCCGGATTAATGCGTGAAACATAAGCAACTGCATTTTCTTTTACATAATTAAAAATCGCATCACGTTTTTCGATGTCAAAAAAGATTACTTCTGCATCCTGCCCTCGTTGCTTCAAAGCATCAACCATGGGCATCGTATCTTTACGATGACCATCTAGACCTTTATCGCTACCACCTTGTACTTCAAAAAATATGACTTTACTCATATTATCTACTCCTTTCGAATTATGTATTACTAGTTCATCATAACTTGAAAATAGTAAAAGAAAATAGGTGGAATGTAAAGAATTTGTTGTGGGATTTCTATATTAATAAATAAATATGCTCGTTTAAAACATAGTATTCTAGTTGAAATTAATACAGCGATTAGTAAAAATCGGATATAGCTGTTGCTGTAATAAAAATACGTAGAATGTTGTTTTTGTTGCTGTCAAAAGACAAAATAAATACAAAAGAACATCTCAATAAACCCTTTATATTTCTAGGAAGAGGGGCAAAATACGGTATTCCAAATAGGTCGCTACTTCTATTGAATTTAGCCTAAAAAATATGCTAAAAATCAGCTAAAAATTAGTTCTAATTAATCAACGGATAATAAAAATTTGCTTTGTTAATTTTATTGAGCCCTTCGGTGAAATTGTGTCTAAAAAAGCAAAATGAAAACGCAATATAAAGGTGGTCGTCATAACTGAAAATTAATGCTAGTTTTTTTGAGCGATTTCGGGAATAATGGCATATACGTGTTTTTCTGGCCTAAGAGGGGCTTTTTCAAGGAGGTACAAGATGGAACAAACAGTTTGGCAGCAGGAACAGCAACATTTAAAGGAAATTAGTGAAATGCTGGGTTTGCACATTGCAGCACTCAATCTACAACTAAAAAAACAAAAGGGCGAAATTGTAGAGGAACGGACAGCCGTTTCTTCTGAGTTCAATGACGTTTCGGGCGAGAGCGCGATTCAATTTTCACAAATGCTGCAAACGATGCAGCTCCGTGAACGCCAATATTTAAATGTTAGTGACCAACTTACAAAATCGGAAATTTTATATAAAAGCCCGTATTTCGGACGTATTGCAATTGACAACGAAGAATGCGAGCAGGAAAAGCTGTACATTGGGCTTTCTACGTTTCGTGATCCGGTGTCTGAGGATGTGCTCATTTATGATTGGCGCGCACCAATTTCAAGTCTTTTTTATGAAAATAAAGTCGGACCGTCACGCTATCAAATTCCGGACGGGGAGTTTATTGAAGTGACGATTAAAGGACGTCGCCAGTACAAAATTAAGTATGACGAGCTGCTCCAACTATTTGATGCAGATATTTATATCGGAGATGAAGTGCTGCAGGGCTTGCTTGCGGATACAGCGAAGGAAAAAATGAAGTCCATTGTCGCAACGATTCAAAGCGACCAAAACGCGGTCATCCGTTCATCGAACAAGGATAACTTAATTGTACTTGGCCCGCCCGGTAGTGGGAAAACGTCTGTGGCGATGCAGCGAATTGCGTTTCTACTATATGAATACCGTCAAACGATGAACGCCAAAAGCATCCTACTCATCTCGCCGTCGGATTTATTTAACGATTATATTTCGAATGTTCTCCCGGAGCTTGGCGAGGAAAATGTGCAACATACGACGTATTACCGCCTGCTACGTGATATGAATTTAACGCGCTACCGTTGCGAAACGAATTATGAAAACATTGAGCGACTGCAAAATGCATCAGCTACAGAGCGTGAGCATTATGCATTTAAAGGATCACATCGTTACGTAAAGCAACTGCTTGCGTATATCGACCATATTCAAAAACAAAATATGCCATTTTATAATTTAAAAATGGGTGAGGAAATGTTTGCTTCGGCGCGTCAGTTATCACAGTTGTTTTATGTGAAATTCAAAGGACTGGATATCGATTTTCGCTTGAAGAAAATTCGTTCAACACTACAGACACAGCTTGAAGAGCGCAAGAATAAAGAATTTACGACCCGCTTAAAAGAACTGCGCGCAGTGAATTCTTATATCGGTTCAGACGAAGAGCTTGAGCAGCAAGCAAATAGTGACATGAACAAGCGCTACGGAAAGCTTGCAGCGACGATTGAGCAGCTTGGCTTTATTAATGTGCATAAAATGTATTTACAGTCATTAACATTCAAGGATGATAATTTATTTACACAGGAAATTCAAGCAGCAACGGCGGAGAACTTACAGCAAAAACGCCTGTACTATGAGGACTTGGCGCCAATTATGTATTTAACGGCCATGATCAAAGGCTTATATGTCAATAATGTTATCAAGCACATTGTCATTGATGAAATTCAGGATTACTCGTACTTGCAGCTGCTGACGATCAAGGCGATACATCCGAAGGCACATTATTCTCTACTAGGTGACCGCAATCAACTCGTACATCCGCAAATGAAGGACTCACTGACGGGTCCGTTGGCGAAGCACTTCAAAACCGTGGAACTGAATAAATCCTACCGTTCCACAAATGAAATAACGGAATTTATGAGTGCGATTTTAAACAATACGGAAACGCTGTCGCTCGGAGTTGCAGGGGACAAGCCGCAAATTATTCAAACGACAAATCGTGCACAAGTAATCCAGCGATTGGTCAAGCAGCACTACAAGGAGCA
Organism: Solibacillus sp. FSL H8-0538; assembly: GCF_038003525.1. Lineage (NCBI taxonomy): Bacteria > Bacillati > Bacillota > Bacilli > Caryophanales > Caryophanaceae > Solibacillus > Solibacillus sp. FSL H8-0538. The sequence continues at coordinate 454,141 of NZ_JBBOPI010000001.1, forward strand.
GGATAGTTTCGTACTCCTCTGCAAAAATAAAGCAGGATGCGAGCAGCTATACCGTGAGTTAAAGCCGGTTATAGATGCCGTTCAGCTCATTAATGCGGAGCAAAAAGTCTATATGAAGGGCATTTTAATTATGCCAGGCTATATGGCGAAAGGCTTTGAGTTTACGAGCGTCGTACTGGCGGATGCCAACGCAAAAACCTACAACGAAGAAATGGATGCGTATCTTTTATACACAATTGCTTCGCGCGCTACACGAAAACTATTTCTATTAGTCGACGGGGAATGGCCAAAAATGATTCAACATATTCCAGTAGAGTTATTTGAACGGAAAGGGTAACTAAACAAGGTTATGTATTCAGCGATAAGCTGTTGCATAGCCTTTTTAATTGTTAAGGAAGTATTAATATTTTTGTAGCGATGAAAGTATAAGTTTCTTAAACATATAATAAAGCACATCATCTGGCCCTATTTTACGCGTGATAGTGTCATTCTTATTAACGAGAGGGGGCACAGATCAGACAAGAATTTTCCTTTGTATGCAGCGCACTACAACCTCACGCTCTCGTGTCACTAAAATACTTTATAAAACGTTTATTAACTGGAATATCACTGACATATTGTATATATTACATGAAAGTGATAAAATTTTGAAAAATCCGATAAAAGGGAAGAGATTAAATATGCAATATTCAGAGAGAATTTTAAATACACCGTCATCATTTATCCGGAATATTTTAAAGGTAACAGATGCAGAGGATGTTATTTCATTTGCAGGCGGTTTACCAAACCCAATTTCATTTCCAATCGATGCGTTAAAACAGTCAGTAAATCATGCGATTGAAGTAAGTGGGAGTAAATTATTCCAGTATTCTACAACACAAGGCTACTTGCCATTACGTGAATATATTGCAGAAAAATATAATAAGAGGCAACCAGGTCTTGATTACAAACCTGAAGATGTATTTATCACAACGGGTTCACAACAAGCGCTTGAGTTAATGTCAAAGGTATTAATTAATAAAGATGACGGCATTATTATTGAAGAACCTGGCTATCTTGGTGCAATTCAAGCATTTACACTTAGCCAACCAACTTTCTATGGTGTAACACTTGAAGAGGAAGGTCTAAACTTAGAAGAACTTGAAAAGGCACTACAACAGCCAAACGTGAAGTTCATCTATACAGTACCGAACTTCCAAAACCCAACAGGCTTAACGTATTCTAAAGAACGCCGCGAGCAAATTTATGAAATCGTAAAAAAACACGATGTAATTTTATTCGAAGACGATCCGTACGGTGAATTACGTTTCACTGGTGAATCATTACCTTACATCGGTGCGGGCAAGCTAGAAAACAGTGTCGTACTTGGCTCATTCTCTAAAACGGTTACACCGGGTATGCGTCTTGGCTATATTTTAACAAAAAATCATGAGCTATTAGGGCATATTGAAACAGCAAAGCAAGCATCAGACTTACATACAAATATTTTTGCACAATATGTAATCCATGATTATTTAGCAAATAATGAATATGATGCACACGTGCAAAAAATTATCGCATTATACAAAGAACAGTCAGATGCAATGTTAGCGGCAATGGACAAATACTTCCCAGCGCATGTAACCTACACAAAACCAGAGGGCGGTATGTTCATCTGGGCAACGATGGGGAACGGTGCGTCTGCACTTGAGAAATTCCACGAAGCAATGGAGCAAAAGGTAGCATTCGTACCAGGCGATCCATTCTATACTGACAAAAAAGGCGTTAGCACAATGCGCCTAAACTACACGAACGCAACGCCAGAAATTATCGAAGAGGGCATTAAGCGTTTAGGTAGCATCCTATAGTTCAGAAATGAGCCTATCCTTTCGCGGGTAGGTTTTTTTTGGTTGTGAAGGAAATTATAAAATTTCCCCATGTGGATAATATTCAAATAAGTAAATGAAACGTCTAGTCGAAAGCGCCAACCCCTTTAACATGATTGGAATAGCTATTAAAACAACTGTAGCGTGTAACAGCGCATTATTAACAAACAGATTCTTAAAATAGTAAATTTTTGAAACCTTTTTCCTCAAAATCCGTATACATTAGTACTAAAGATTGAAGGGAACGAAAATTATGTTAGGGAAAATTATTAAATCACTTTTTAAAAGTAAATTCGGCCACCGCCGTTATTCATCATCAAGCAGTCATCGTCGCTATGCAAGCCATCATAATCACTACGGTCATAAGCACTATAAACGTAGCCATAAAAAAAGCTCGGGATCCTTTAGTTTTTTCAGTAGCTAATGCATCGCTATTTTGAGAGGAAGTATGACGCATTAACAGCGCAATTTTTACTAGATTCAAATTATGAATTAATTGAACAGCTCGGTATGGGCGGCTACGGTGTGGCCTATTTAGTAGAGCACAAAGAAACGAAAGTGCACTATGTATTGAAACGTTTGCGCCGTAAGCACCGAAAATCTGAGAAAAATAAAAAGAAGTTTTTTTTAGAAATTGAAATTTTACGTAAGCTACAACATGTACCAGTACCACAAGTCATTGAAGAAGGATTTATTGCAGATGTGCCGTTTTATATCATGACCTATATACAAGGCGACACGTTTGAGCAACGGATTTTTCGTGACGGGGCGAAGTATTCTATTGTGGACTGTTTAAATATCATCGAGCAACTCATGCACATTGTGTCGGAAATCCATGCGCAACAAATTGTGCACCGAGATTTACGCATTCCGAATGTGATTATTCAGGGGCAGGAACTTGCTGTCATTGATTTTGGACTCGCAGTGGAATTACATCATGATGCGGACATGAAAATAAAAAACCCTAAGAAATTGCAAACACCCGCCAGTGATTTATATTTTTTAGGCCATTTTCTATTGTTTTTATTGTATTCGGATTATGAAAGCACGGAGAGAAAAGAACGTAGCTGGCAGCAGGAGCTCGATCTCCCGCAACAAGTAACTGCATTTCTGGAACGCCTGTTAACGATCCGTCCGCCGTTTCAAACGTTAGATGACGCTTTACAGGAACTTGCGTTGGTAAAAAAAGTGATTAAATCCGAAGTATAAAAGTGAGCGACTTAAAGGTAATTGAAATTATCGGCTCGTCTTCCAGTAAGAGCTTTAGTGAATAGTATGGGCTGAGCCAAAAGTGGTAAATTCACTTTTGACACAGCCCTTTTTTAATTTTGAAAGCGTTGAAGGAAAAGTATTCGTTTATGTCGCAGCCAAGGCCAATCCGTGCAACCTTACATTAAAAGAACTTGAAAAAAACTGACTCCACTTGGATTTTTCCGCTGTCACCGTTCGTATATTGTGAACTTAAAAAAGGTACGGGAAATCATTATAGTTAAGTACTCCAAGGTCCGAGAAAAATAATCGATCTCTGCTATTTCAAATAAGCTAGCTGATTTAAAGGGGGATTGTAGGAATATAAATAGTTTCATGTTATTTCCTGGGGAATACCGCGGAACACTCAGCGCAAATTACACAGAAATAACACGTATTTCCTACTATTCACCATGAAACTACTCTTTTCAATACGCCAATCTCCTACATTAAGAGTAACCAATCACCTAAAGGAGGTTGGGACATGACAGCGGTAATTGATGTGCACAATTTAAAAATGACGTTCGGCAAGGAGGAAGCTTCGATCGCAGTTTTACCTGTGATGGTAGTATTCTCATCTGGCCCGTTAGCGCTCGCTTTATCCGAAACTTATCCCTCAGTTAAGGTGGCAGAATAGCTTCCGAGTGAACAGTTATTGTTACTGGCAGAGTAAGTCTAGGGCGTATTATTTTGCCTATAGCGATGATGTTTGTGTGGACGGTTGCCGCAGTCATTTATAAAAAAAGAATGATGGAAAAAAAGCTGCCCAAGTACTGTTGGGCAGCTCTTCCTATTTCGGGATAGTCAGTATAATAACCGTACCCCATCCTTCCTTACTTTGCACAATGAGCCCGTATTGCTGGCCGTATGCGACTTTTAGACGGCGATGTGTGTTTAGAAGACCGATATGCTTTAAATGGTCATTGTTCGTTTCGAGTCGAGCCCGAACTTCTGCCAGACGAGACTTTGACATACCGTGTCCATTATCAATAACCCGTATTTCAATTGATTTTGGTAAATTTATTAATTTAATCTTCATTTTAAATGGTCGTTCAGAAGTAAGTCCGTGCTGTAAGGCATTTTCAATGAGCGGCTGTAAAATGAGCTTCTTCACCTGATAATGACGGATGGTATCATCAAGCTCCCATTGCAACGTAAACTCATTATGATACCGGATCTTTTGTATTTCAATATAGTGCATCGTATATTTAATCTCCTCTGAAATCGGCACTAACCTAGTTTCTTCATCTAAAGAATAACGTAAAATGACGGCGAGATTTTCAATCATTGCATTTAATTCATTGGGGCTACCCGTTAGCGCAATAGCTTTCCAATTAATTGTTTCGAGCGTATTAAATAAAAAATGCGGATTAAGCTGTGAATGAAGTGCCATATATTCCATCGCCTGCTCCTTATATTTTTTCTCCGCTACATGCACCTTTAATATGTTCGTTTCTCTGTAATTAATTAAAATACTATGTACGATATAGCTATAAATATCACGTACTTGGCGAGGCAGTGGAGGGAGTGGTTTATCGGCTTCCGCTGCTTCAAAAATTGCGACGATGGTTTTGACGTTCCGAGATGTAATATTCGTCAAATAGAGCGCTAATAAAACGCTCCCCCCTATGCAAGCTACGAGTAATACGAGCGCGATTTTAATTAAACGAATCGGCACTTCGTAGATTGATGATTTCGGGCTAACTGAAAAGTACGTCCAGTTATATTTCTCAGAAGTGATTTTCGACACAATAAATGAATCTCGGTTAATGACCTTAGAAAAGACATCTTCTTGCTTTTTCATAATATCCGCAATATCCGATTTCTTTAGTGAAAAACGCTCCTCATTGAATAAAACTTTATTTTCTTCATCAACGATAAATAATCCGAGTCCAGCTGTTTTTGATAAGGTGTTCAGCTGTTCTTCAATATATTCTGTTTTAATATTTAACACGATGACGCCATCCATATGTGGGATTTTTCGGAACATCGTAATTAAATCAACCTTATCAGAAGGCTCGTTAAAAATTTGTTTTGAAATGGTGCGCGCTTCAGCCCATGTCAATTCATCGCTTGCGGCATGACGCTGAAAGCTATTAAACCAGTACGTATCGTCAAATTCCTCAAGCTCTGTTAGACCACCCGCTGTAGAGGAAATAAATTTACCATTTTGATTTGCTACATAGATATAAATGGAATCAATGTATGGTCTCGCAATATTCGGTGAATCAATGAAATTTTTCAGGGCTGCTAGTTCCTTATGATCCTCCGTATTCAAGATAGATTTATTCATCACCTTCTGCAAATTTTCAAACTCAGACGCACTCGCAATAATATATAAATTTAATGAATCGAGCTCGTTTAAAATAAGTTCCAGATGTTCACGCGTTTGCTTCAGAAGATTCGTGCTTTCATCGTTAATGCTCTCCTTTACATATTGCTGGATAATTACAATTGACAAAGCACCCATGACAATAAGCGGAATTAGCATCGGAATGAGGAGCGTTAGGAAATTTTTAAAGAAGTAATCTCGATAATAATTATTATTCACAAACTTTCTTCACTCCTCTTGGCGGTATTCTCTTGGTGATTTGCCAAACGTTTTACGAAACGTCCGCGTAAAATTTTTGGAGTTACTGTAGCCAACCATTTCGCTAATTTCATAAATTTTATACTGTACATCATCGAGAAGTTCTGCGGCTTTCTTCATTTTCACTTGCACGACGTAATCGGAGAAATTTGTTCCCGTCTTTTCCTTGAAGTACTTGCTAATGTAGTAAGGGTTCATATGGACAAGCTTTGCTGCGCCTTCCAGTGAGGCATTTTGATAATGACTTTGTACATACTTTTTGATCGTGTCGATAATTTTATCGTTTGACGATTCGAGCTGTGGAAGCAAGTAAGGTTTTTGATTGGCGTCGAGTAATTGTTTAATTTTGCAAAATACATCGGATAACTCACTATATTTTGTTGGCTTTGTAATGTAATTATTGACCCCGTATGCAATCGCCTGCTGAGCATAATGGAAATCTTGAAAGCCACTTAAAAAAACGACTTTAATATTTGCTTGATGCTCAAATAAGTGTTGCGCCACCTGAATACCCGTCATGACAGGCATACGAATATCAGTAAGTAGCACATCCACTGGCTGCTGCTCGATAAAGGTGAGTATTTCAACACCATCGGCAGCTTGCCCCACAACCTCAAAACCAATTGACTCCCACGGAAAATAACTGCTAAGCCCGTTACGGATTTCATATTCATCATCTGCAATGAGCAATTTATACATCGAAAAACACCCCTATTTTTCTAATTGTTTAATTCTTTTAAATATATTGTGAATTAAATCTTACTCTTTTTTAGATATTTTTCCACTCTTTATATTAAAAAAAGATACCTTTTTGCAAAAATATCTAAAAGTTGTTAAGCGAAGATACCAATTGTGAAGATATGTATCTATTTATGTAAAAAAACTTCGTGTTTAATAGAGAATATACTTTTATTGAATTTTCAGTTTATTAAAGCGTCAGCTGGGGGTGGTTAGGGTGAATAATCTTTTAGAAGTGAAGGATTTGCAAATTGTTTTTGAAAAAGAGAAAAAAGAGCTCGTTTCTGTTGATAATGTAAGCTTTTCATTAAAGCGTGGAGAAACTCTTGGAATCGTAGGGGAATCAGGGTGCGGCAAGAGTGTTACATCGTTATCGATTATGCGACTGCTTGGAAAAAATGGTCGTATTCGCCAGGGAGAAGTACTATTTGCTGGTGAAGATATAGCACATGTATCGGACAAACGAATTCGTGAGCTACGTGGTAACGAAATTTCGATGATTTTCCAGGAGCCGATGACATCACTAAATCCGGTATTGACGATTGGTGACCAAATGATGGAGAGTATTCGTCTCCACATGAAACTGGATAAAAAAGCAGCACGTCAATATGCGATTGAGATGTTAGAGAAGGTACGTATACCGCGTGCTGAAGTCATTATTGATGAATACCCACACGGATTATCAGGGGGAATGAGGCAGCGTGTCATGATCGCCATGGCACTCTCTTGTAAGCCGAAATTACTTATTGCAGATGAGCCAACCACGGCACTAGATGTAACCATTCAGGCTCAAATATTAAAGCTGATGCAGGGCTTACGTGAAGAATCGGACACGTCAATTATGCTTATTACGCATGATTTAGGCGTGATTGCTGAAATGGCAGACCGCGTCATTGTTATGTACGCAGGGCAAGTTGTAGAGGAAGCGGAAGTGTTTGAGTTATTCGACAATCCGAAGCATCCGTATACGAAAGGGCTGATGGCATCAATCCCGCATATTGAATTTGATGGAAATGAACGACTTGTTTCGATTCCAGGAACGGTTCCGTCACTCGACCAAATGCCACAAGGTTGTCGTTTTCAGTCTCGCTGTTCTTTTGCGACAGACAAGTGTATAGAGCAACAACCGTCATTAACGCAAATAACTACACAGCATGCAGTACGCTGCTTCTTATATGAATCGGGGGAGGAATAATAAATGGGCGCACAACAAACAAAAGAGCCATTATTAAAAGTTGAGCATCTAAAAACATATTACCCGATCAAAAAAGGTGTTTTGTCTAAAGTAGTTGGTCAAGTAAAGGCAGTGGATGGGGTAAGCTTTGCGATTTATCCAGGGGAGACGCTAGGGCTTGTTGGAGAATCAGGCTGTGGTAAATCGACAATTGGTAAAACCATATTAGGACTTGAAACATTAACAGAGGGGCAAATTTTCTTTCAAGGACAGGATTTAGCACAACTATCCAAAAGAGAAATGAAGCCATTTCGTAAAGATTTGCAAATCATTTTTCAGGATCCGTTCTCGTCACTAAATCCGCGTAAGCGTGTGAATGATATTTTAGGAGAGGCACTACAGGTTCATAAAATTGTGGATAAACAAGAAATTCCCACAAAAATTGACGCACTTATGGAAATAGTGGGCTTACCGAAGCATTATAAAACACGCTACCCACATGAATTTTCTGGTGGGCAACGTCAGCGTATTGGGATTGCAAGGGCGCTTTGTTTAAACCCGCAGCTTATTATTTGTGACGAACCAGTATCCGCACTCGACGTATCGATTCAGGCGCAAGTGCTAAATTTATTAAAGGACTTACAAAAAGAATTAAATTTAACATACTTATTTATTGCCCACGGACTCGGTGCAGTGAAATATACATGTGATCGTATTGCCGTGATGTACTTAGGGAAAATCGTTGAAATTGCGACAACCGAGGAAATATTTAGCAATCCGAAGCATCCGTACACACAGGCATTACTGAGCGCATATCCGATTCCCAATCCACATAAACGCGGGCAGGAACGAATCGTGATTGAAGGCGATGTGCCAAGTCCAGCGAATCCGCCAAGTGGCTGTCGCTTCCATACGCGCTGTCCAATTGCAACGGCGATTTGCCGCGAGCAGGAGCCATTACTTAAATCAGATGACGAAGGACATGAAGTTGCTTGCTTCGCATTAGACCAGTAAGAAAGAGGGGGATTCAATGGTTTCGTACATTATTCGTCGGTTATTAATTGCAATACCAGTTATTATCGGTGTAACAATTTTTAATTTCATCATTATTAATTTAGCCCCTGGTAATCCAGTTGAAATGTTCATTGATCCAAATACATCAGCGGATATGATTGAGCTACGAAAAGAGCAGCTTGGTTTAAATGACCCGATGTGGCAACAATATTTGCACTGGATGGGAAATTTGCTACAAGGAAATTTAGGCTTTTCATATACAACGAATGATCCTGTAGTGGATGTTCTTTTAGCACGTATCGGCCCAACGTTTTTATTAATGGGCTTAGCGCTAATTGTTGGGCTTACAATTGCGATTCCACTTGGGATTTTAAGCGCAAAGAAACAATACAGCTTTTTAGACTACACAACAATGGGTGTATCGTTTTTCGGTATTTCCATTCCAGGCTTCTTTTTAGGGCTTGGACTAATTTACATTTTTGGACTGACACTAAACTGGTTGCCAAGTGGTGGAATGTTCACGCTCGGAAAAGAAGGGGACTTACTCGACCGCATTAAACACTTAGTATTACCAGTTATGGTACTGAGCATTTATGTCGCAGGAACGAATATTCGTTACGTTCGTGCAAGTATGCTTGAGGTATTTGGTCAAGATTATTTACGTACGGCACGTGCAAAAGGACTAAAGGAATATGTTGTCACGAATAAACATGCCTTCCGAAATGCGCTTATTCCAATCATTACAATTATCGGAATTGAAGTGCCAGCATTACTTGGCGGTGCGGTTATTACAGAGCAAATTTTCCAATGGCCAGGTATGGGACAATTAACGATTCAATCTATCATGTCGCGTGACTATCCAACATTAATGGCTATTAACTTTATGGCCGCAATAATGGTGCTTAGCGCAAACTTAATTACAGATATAGTTTACTCGGTTGCGGATCCACGCATCAAGTATGACTAAATAGGAGGACACACTATGGCTACAACAAATGTAGAGCTCCAGCAAAATGCACCAAATTCGCAGCAACCTGCTACCACGCTTTCAAAAAAGGAACAAGGCTATTTCGGCATGGTAATGAAGCGCTTCTTTAAGCATAAAATGGCCGTTTTTGGGCTCATTTCTTTTATTGCACTTACACTTATGGCAATATTTGCACCGTTTATTGCACCATATGATCCGTATGCAATGAATAGTGTTTTTGGCGGTGCACCGTCAGCGGACCATTTACTCGGGACTGATCAAATTGGGCGTGATGTACTAAGTCGCTTAATTTACGCATCACGTGTTTCACTCGTTGTTGGCATTGGAGCAGTAAGTATTTTCGTTATTATCGGTACGATTGTTGGCGCAGTGTCAGCTTATTTTGGTGGTTGGATTGACATGGTATTTATGCGCATTACCGATGTATTTATGGCATTTCCTGCATTGATGTTAATTTTAGTCATCGTAAGTATTGTTGGGCCTAGCTTAACAAACTTAATTTTGATATTAGGATTATTAGGATGGCCGGCAGTTGCAAGGCTTGTTCGAGGAAGTGTGTTATCGCTGAAGGAAATGGATTTTGTAAAGGCGGCAGTGGCGCTTGGTTATAGCACACCACGTATTTTATTTTTGCACATTCTACCTAATGCGATTGCACCGGTGCTTGTTTACGCGACTTTCGGTGTAGCGAGTACAATTTTAATGGAAGCCGCACTTAGCTTTTTAGGGCTCGGTGTACGTCCACCAACTGCAAGCTGGGGCAATATGCTGACGGATGCTCAGTCACTAACGGTTCTAACAGAAATGCCATGGTTATGGATCCCACCTGGCTTGATGATTGTCATTGCAGTATTGTCGATCAATTTTGTCGGCGATGGCCTGCGTGATGCAATGGATCCAAAGAATATGAATTAATCAGGGGGAAAACGGATGAAAAAGAGTTTACGATTTTTACTAGCTTGTATGAGTATTTTTGCTTTGCTCGCACTGGCAGCTTGTAGCAATAGCACGCCGGACTCTTCAAAAGAAAAAGAAACAACTACGAAAACAACAGCTAGTGGCGACAAAATTATGTACGTAGGGATTATGACACCACCTACACAGCTAAATCCAATTAATGCGCGTGAACTAAATACTCAAATTTTATCATCAATTCTTTTTGAAAGCTTATTCGATCTTAATGAAAATTTCGAGTTTTTACCGAAATTAGCAGATAGCATGGAAACAGAGGATAACATCAATTTCACAGTAAACTTAAATAAAGATGCGAAATGGACAGACGGCGAACCGTTTACAACAGAAGACGTGTTATTCACACTAAAAACGATGGCAAATCCAGAAGTAACAAGCCTTGGTTTACAGCCTCTTTCTGTTATTGAAGGGCTTGAAGCGAACGGTACATTAGCTGCTGGTGCAACAGAAATTGCAGGTGTCAAAGTAGTCGATGAGCACACATTTACAGTAACAACAAAAGTAGCGACTGACATAAATTACTTGAAAGAAAAATTAGGCGTAGATATTCGTTTCTTACCTGAGCATGTGTTAAAAGACGAAGATCCAGTGAACCTACACCAAAGTGAATTTATGCGCAATCCAAACGTAACAAACGGTGCCTTTACATTTGTAAAGCTTGAAGCAGATCAATATGTAGAATTCGCGGCGAATAAAGAATACTACCGCGGCACACCAAAGCTTGAAAAAATCTTCTTCAAAGTATTACCATCAACAAACTTAGTAGCACAATTACAAACGGGCGAAGTGCATATTAACCACCCAGGTGTTGGTCCAATTGCAACAGATGATTTAGAGCGCGTAAAAAACATGTCAAACGTTACTTTATTAAATGGACATGCACTTTATAGCCAAGTTGTTTATGTAAACTTAGACACAGTATCAAATGAAAAAGCACGACAAGCACTTGTTCAGGCAATGAATCGTGACCTAATTATTGAGCAAGTACAACAAGGGTTAGCAGAACCTTCAGATGGTCCATACCCAACAGGACATCCATATTCTAATAAAGAAAAAGTGTATTCTTATGACCCTGAAGCAGCAAAAGCGTTATTAGAAGAAGCAGGCTGGGATTTCGGAAAAGTATTAAACTTTGCCGTACCAACAGGGAATAAGGCACGTGAGCAAGCTGCAACAGTAATTGCAGAAAACTTAAAAGCAATCGGAGTACAAGTTGAAATTAATAAATACGATTTACCAACTGTTGTTCAAAAAGGTGCAGCAAAAGAATTCGATCTATTAATGTTAGGCTTACCATTCACATTAGATCCAGACTTAAGTGCGTACTATGCAACAGGCGCACCTTATAACTTCTCTGGCTATAGCAATCCGAAAGTAGATGAGCTATTTGCACAAGGAAAAGCAGAGGCGGACGTAGCGAAACGTCAAGATATCTATAGTGAAGTATCTAGCATCCTTCAGCAAGATCTACCAATCATCCATTTATATGCACTAACTTCACCAGGTGTTGTGTCAAATAAAGTAGTTAATGCAAAACCAACAGATTTCGGTATGTTCTACAACATCCACGAGTGGGATTTAACAGAATAGTTTTTAATAAAAAGGAAAAATAATCATATGAAAACGTTAATCTATTGCATCATTTATGCATAGATTAACGTTTTTCTTAATTTATCACGTCTATTGATGATCGACTTGATGTGTTAAAAGCAGCGACGATGACACAGGCAAAAAGACGTGAAAAATAAAATTAAACCATTAATAACCTTGTCTATAATCGTTTGCCGGTTCGGTTTGTGAGCCTCTTTTTGTTTGGATTGTTTTCAATAATGGGTATATACGTGTAGCTAATAAACTTGTAAAAATAGCAAGCGCAATGTCTATGCCTACCGTACTAAACAATCCTGCTGCAAGTACGTGTGATAGATTAGTTGGTATGTCTAGCCAAAGATTTAATGCAACGTAAAGGTAACTAACGCCAATTGTATAAATGACGGCAGTTCCAATTAAATTTGCGATAATAAAATGTTTACGTGTAGGTTGTTCGACGCTTTCAATGATGAAGCCGATCGTATAGGCACCTGCAACGAAGCCTATTAAATAACCAAACGTCGGCTGTAATATATACATAAAACCTCCGCCTTGTGTAAAGACAGGTAGTCCTGCCAAACCCACTAGGACATAAACCAATTGACTAAGTAAACCTCGCTTACTTCCTAATAAGGAACCTGCTAAAAACACAACAATAATTTGCAGTGTAAAGGGGACAATGGGTAACGGGATTTTTATAAAGGCTCCAATTGCGGACAATGCGGCAAAAATTGCAACTAGTGTAAGAGATAAGGTACGTGAGTTTTTCAAATTATTCCCATCTTTCTTTAAAAAATTGGTCGATAACTTCCTTCGTCGTTTCAATCATCCATTCGATTTCATCTTCCGAAATGACATATGGTGGCATGAAATAGATAATATTACCAAGCGGACGGATTAGGAGCCCTTTTTCTAGTGCACGCTGATAAATTTGATAACCGATGCGCTCTTCACTTGGGAATGGGGCCTTCGTGTTTTTATTCGCAACTAATTCTATTGCACCAACAAAGCCGGTTTGGCGATATTCACCTACATAAGGTAACTGACTGAATGCTTCCTGTGCTAATTTTTTTAATAATTGTTGTTTGGGTACTAACTTAGTCATTACTTCTTCTTCTTCAAAAATTGTCAATACTTCCTGTGCTACACGTAGGGCGAGTGGGTTACCTGTATAACTATGTGAATGTAAGAAAGCCTTCATCGTTCCGTAGTCGTCATAAAAGGCGTTATACACTTCATTCGTTGTCAGTACTGCAGAGAGCGGCAAGTATCCGCCTGTAATCCCTTTCGATAAACATAAAAAATCCGGTGTAATATCAGCTTGCTCGCAGGCAAATAATGATCCAGTACGACCAAAGCCAACTGCCACCTCATCTGCAATGAGATGCACATCGTATTGATCACATAATACTCTTAATTTTTCCAGAAATACTGCAGGATACATTTTCATACCTGCTGCTGCTTGAATTAACGGCTCAATAATAGCTGCAGAAATTGTGTCGGCATGTTGTTTCAATTGTTCTTCTACGTACTGTGTACAAGGTGCATTACAGGTCGTAGGTGACTCGCTAAAAGGACAGCGGAAGCAATCAGGTCCCTGTGTATGTACGACATTTAATAACAGAGGAGCATATACTTCGTTGTATAAATCAACCCCTCCAACAGACAAGGCACCGAGTGTTTCGCCATGATAGGCATTTGTAAACGCTAAAAAACGTTTTTTCTTCGGCTGATTCGTTTGGGCACGGTACTGAAAGCTCATTTTTAGGGCCACTTCAATTGCGGCGGATCCGTTATCGGCAAAAAACACTTTTTCCAAACCTTTTGGTGTCAACGCAACGAGTTTTTCTGCCACATGAATCGCAGGCATATGGGTAAAGTTTGCAAAAATTACGTGTTCCAATTTTTGCGCTTGCTCAGCTAAAGCCTTGCTAATACGTGGATTCGTATGGCCAAATAAATTGACCCACCACGATGAAACCGCATCTAAATAGCGTTTACCTTGTTTGTCATACAACCACACCCCCTTACCACGTTCTATCACGATCGGTGGAAAGGATTCATAATCTTTCATTTGTGAGCAAGGATGCCATATATGTTTAGTATCGAGGGCTTGTAGTTCTTTATATGTCATAGGTCATCAGCCTTTCAAAAATCGATTCATGATCGAAGCTTTCAATTGTACGATTCGCCTCAATGACCACGGATGGCACATTGATAAATCTATTTATTGTGTCGATATTATTTTTTTCTATTGTACGTTGTTCAAATTGGTTGAAAACAACACCTATTAAATCGATATTACGCGCCTGCAGTGCCTTGATCGATAATAAAGTATGGTTGATTGTACCAAGCTTCGTATTCGCTACGAGTATGACAGGTAGTGCGGATTTCTGGATAACATCAATTAATGTCACAGTAGTATCCGAATGAAGTGGTACATACAACCCCCCAGCTCCCTCACAAATAATCGTGTCATAGTCTCGTTTTAACTGTTCAATGGCTATTAAAAGCGTATCTTCATTAATTGTTTCTCCTTCAAGTTCAGCGGCATAATGCGGTGATGCCGCTATGGGGAAGGAGTATGTATTCAGTGCCTCTTTAGATAAAGGCTGTAAACTATATTCTAAATAGCTTGTTGTGTCATGGTAATAATAGTGACCTTTATTTTCGACTACACCAGTTTGTACAGGTTTGTATGGTATCACTTTATGTCCTTGCATTTGCAGATGACGCATGATTAATGTTGTGATAAATGTTTTTCCAACATCTGTGTCAGTACCAACTACCCAAAAATGTCTCAATGGACTCCCTCATTTACGTGTTTTTTTAAGTTAACCAACATTGTGTTAACCTATTTTAAAAATAGGTTAACACAAAAGGGGTTTTACGTAAATGAATTATTTTATAACTGAATACTGCAATCATTCAAAATCAAGTCATGCTGCTACTCTACATAATCTTTCTGCTTCAACACGAGTTAAATAGTTGAGTGAACCATGTATTTGTTTGCGATTGTGGCAGATTCAAAAAAATGCATTGCATCCTTAAACGAAAGGGTGCAATGCATTTTTTTATAGTTCAACTTTTGGTTTTTGATAAAGGTCGTAAAAATTATAACCAGGATCAAGTGGTGACATGTATGGATCGCTATCAGTACGGTCAGCTAATTCTTGTTTCGCTTGCTCAATAACTTCTGGGTTCAGTAGTGCCGCAATGGCTGTTGCCGCAATCACTTTTCCAGCGTGCAGTGTTGCTTTATGCGCTTGAGACGTACGCCCAACTGACACGGCTTGCCACGTATGTGCAGGTGTTCCAACTACCCAAGTAGCTGTGTTGCACTGTGCAGTAGGAACTTTCCAGCTAACATCGCCAACATCTGTGGAACCAAACATAATAGCGTTCGTTTCTTCAAATGGCTCAAGAATGTCTGAAATGGCTTTTCCTTGTAACGCTTTAATGCCATTAATATCTGACTGCAATTCTTGCTCAGTTAGTGTAGCCTGTAACTTCTCCGCGAAATCTTGCTCCTTATCATCAAAAGTAGGAACGCCTAGTGCTTCGAATTGCTCGAACATTAATTTTTGTAATGTTGTATTTGGTACAAGGTCAGATAATCCACTTACACGAGGTATAATGGCTGTTGTACCTGTCATTAAAGCGGCCCCTCGAGCGACATTATTAACGCGTTCCATAATTTCACGTGCTTGTTTCACACGCGGTGCACGAATATAGTAAAATACTTCAGCTTCGGGTTGTACAACGTTTGGTGAGAAGCCGCCTGCATTTGTAATCGCATAGTGAATACGCGCTTCTTGGATGACATGCTCGCGTAAATAGTTGACGCCAACATTCATTAATTCAACTGCATCAAGAGCACTGCGCCCAAGATGAGGACTAGCTGCTGCGTGTGCGCTCGTTCCTTCGAAGCGGTAAGAGCCACCTAAGCATGCAAGAGAGCCTTCTGTCCATATTTTATTATGTGAGCTTGGATGCCATGTAAGAGCTAAATCTACATCGTCAAAATAACCATCGCGTACAAGATGCGTTTTACCTGCGCCAGCTTCTTCAGCAGGGCAGCCGTAATAACGAATCGTCCCAGCGATATTATTTTCTTCCATATAGTAACGAAGAGCAACCGCAGCCGCAAGTGCACCAGAGCCAAGTAAATTATGCCCGCAACCATGACCGTTTTCATCTCCAGGAATCGCTTTTTTCTCTGTACTACCAGGTACTTGGCTTAGGCCAGATAACGCATCAAACTCTCCTAAAATTGCAACAATCGGAGTGCCGCTACCATAGCTTCCGATAAACGCCGTATTCATGCCTCCAACAGTACGTTCAACGTGAAAGCCTTCTTTTTCTAGTGCAGCGCAAAGAATTTCTGCAGATTTTTCTTCTCTAAAGCCAAGTTCAGGATGATCCCAAACACCGTCACTTACCTCAATAATAGCATCACGTTTTTCTTCAATAATTGCTGAAAGTCTTTCAGTATAACTCATTTAAATTCGCCCCTTTGTGAGTAAATAGTTATCAATTATTGTGCTATAGCTGTTTCTTTCTCAAAAACAAGCTCGCCTTTGTAATACGTTTGCTGTACTGATAGTTCGCCAAGCTTTTCTGGTGCAACGGCAAAAATGTCATCACTGAGCACGACAAAGTCAGCTGCATGCCCGATTTCAAGTGAACCGATACCTTTAATTAATGTAGGGATTTGTGCATATTTCGTGTAGCAATATAATGATTCTTCCACGCTTACCGCATGTTGTTTTCCTGTTGATGTTCCTTCGTAAGCAGTCCGTGTTACTGCAGATTGAATCGAAATGAATGGGTCAACTGGATCAGCCCAAGCTGTAGCAGGTGCATCCGAAGAAAAGACTGTAGTCATACCGGAAGCAAGCATGTCATCGAATAAATACGTTTCTTCTGTAGGCGCTTGCCCTAAGTTAAGAATATAGCTTTCAATTTCAGCGAACATAAAAATTGGCTGAGTTACGACGGCAATATTAAGCTCTTTAGCGCGTTGCATTTGTTCTTTAGACATAAAAGTTGCATGCTCCAAACGTACAGAAGGTCCATTTTCTAGCCAAGGTGTTAATTTTGCAGCTTCCTCGAGTACCATATCAAGTGCGATATCACCCATTGCATGAACCGAAAGCTGAATGTGTAATTCTTGTGCTTTTTGTAGCGCTTGAACAAGCTCCTCATTCGTTTGCACGATAACACCTTTATTACTCGTGTTGAAATAGCTTTCACTAACAGCTGCTGATTGACCTGATACGCTACCGTCCATAAATATTTTCAACCCAGCAATATAGATTTGCTCGCTGCTATCTGTTTGTAGTGAGTCTGTTGTCGCATCCAGCATTTGCTGCCATTCAACGTAAAGACCTGTACGGTGACGATAGCCGCGTTTTTCCGCCTCTTTATATAAGTCAAAATAATTCATTGGTTCATTCAATGCCAGCATTTCTGAAACGGTCGTAATCCCTTTAGAAAATAGTAAATCACCGAGTTGTACAAGTTTTTCTGCTTCTTCTGCAATTGACGGCGTGGGCATTTTTTCAATAAAGAAATCACGTGCTGTTTCTATAATAACACCAGTTGCTTCACCGTTTTCATCGCGTTCAATAATGCCGCCTGGTGGGTTTGGTGTATCTTTTGTTACGTTAGCAATTTCCAGCGCGCGGCTATTCACGATCATAATGTGGCCACATGCACGGCGAAGTGCAACCGGTAACTCTGTACAGGCTTTATCTAAATCCCACCGAGTTGGCGTGCGGCCTTCAGCAAGTTTACCTTCCTCGTAGCCCCATCCAGTGAGCCAGCCATCTGTTGTTTTTTCAGCGACTGTGCGTACTTCATTAATTAAGTCCTCAATACTTGTTACATCTGGTGCAGAACATTTTACCCCAAGTGCCGCATTTGCTAAAAATAAAGGGTGTAAATGTGCATCAATAATACCTGGAATGACACATTGTCCATTTAAATTGACGGCTTCCGTTGATTCCTTTGGTGATGCATTAATTGCCTGAATAACCCCATTGTCAACCGTAATGGACTCCACAAAAGGTTGATTTTTGTTGGCTGTAAAAATTTTTCCGTTATAATAAGTTACTGCAGTCATCATAATCCCCCTATAGTCTAAAATAAATCCTATAATTCCATAAGCAATAAATATGCCAACTTAATACCTTTTTAATAAATGAAGAATTCCGCGTTTTATTTTTAAAAGCACCGAGTAATATGTAAAATTTTTTTTACAAAACATATAATTTTTACTTTTTAGGTGATGTATTTATTTGGTGATGCTTTTTTTCATCACCGTTGATGGAGGGATTTTGGATTTCTAAAACAATGTAAAACGAAGGTAAAAAAACTTGTCGATATCGGAGGCGGTCATATATGTAGTAGCGCAGGCGTACCTATACAATTAAATTTGAAGGATGCAAGTAAAGTTGCTAAAAGTGCAAGTAAACCAAGAAATATTGCAAGTAAAAGAGCAGAGTTTGCAAGTAAATGGAGCTATCTTGCAAGTAAAAAAGTTGGGTGCAAGTAAAGCTGCTAAAAGTGCAAGTAAACCAAGAAATGTTGCAAGTAAAAGAGTAGAGTTTGCAAGTAAATGGAGCTATCTTGCAAGTAAAAAAGAAGGATGCAAGTAAAGCTGCAAAAAGTGCAAGTAAATTAAGAAATGTTGCAAGTAAAAGAGTAGAGTTTGCAAGTAAATGGAGCTATCTTACAAGTAAATAAGAAGGGTGCAAGTAAAGCTGCAAAAAGTGCAAGTAAACCAAGAAATGTTGCAAGTAAAAGAGCAGAGTTTGCAAGTAAATGGAGCTATCTTGCAAGTAAAAAAGTTGGGTGCAAGTAAAGCTGCAAAAAGTGCAAGTAAATTAATAAATGTTGCAAGTAAAAGAGCAGAGTTTGCAAGTAAATGGAGCTATCTTGCAAGTAAAAAAGAAGGATGCAAGTAAAGCTGCAAAAAGTGCAAGTAAATTAAGAAATGTTGCAAGTAAAAGAGCAGAGTTTGCAAGTAAATTTAGTTTTCTTCCAAGTAAACCAAGCTTTCCTACAAATAAAAAAGCAAGAGAATCATTTAAGAATCCCTTACCTTAGTCTTTTACAAACCCCCGATAAACACGTAGCCTGTGAAGTATAAAAATAGGAAGCCTGATAGCAGCGAGAAGACACGCATCGTTTTGGCGCCGAAAAATTTTCCGCCGACACTACTTAAGTAGGCGAGGGTGAAGCCCCAAATGACAGAAATCGTTAAAAAGCCCAGTAAAAATGGTGTTACAGCTTCCATAGAAGAATCGCCGACTGTTGATGCAACAACGCTACCACCAACTGTTGCAAACCATAAAAGTCCAGTAGGGGAAGAAAGCACAAGACCAATGCCAGTTAAAAACTGCTTAAAATTGGATCTATCTTTTAATACGCCGCTATTTAAATCCATTTCTTTCGGCTTCCATGCATCGCGGAAGGATTGCACTGTTAGCCATAATAAAATGATTGTCCCTGCAATCCATAGTATGTTTTGAAAAAATGGATTTGATTGTAGTAGCGCGGCAATGCCAACAACGGAAAGAATCGCATACGTCATATCACCAACTGTTGATCCAATCGCGTAATAAAGTGCTGGAACAAAGCCCTTTATTATCCCTGTTCGAATTAATGCGAGATTGCCTGTCCCGATTTCTAATACAAGCGACATCCCGAGTAAAAACCCTGCCATATATAAAGCCATTTCGTAATCATCCTTTTAACATAATAAAATACCGCTCAACTTTTTGGCGGATGGGAATGTAATATTTGCTACAAATGCTGTAGAAGTAAGTTAAGTTCAGTAGAACAATAGCAACTCATTGTATCGAATAGGGAAGGATGAAATCAAGGAAAAAGTATTTTGATATAATAATTTGGATGATTCTTAATTTAAAGAAAACAAGAGGGGGTGTAGCGTCCAGTAAATCAGGGGAGAAAAAGACGCAAAAAAAGAGGCATCCATAAAGGATGCCTCTTTTGCGCCTAAGTATTTTAACTTAATTCCTAAGAATTAAAGTTTAGTTACGTTAGTAGCTTGTGGTCCACGGTTACCGTCTTCAACTTCAAATTCAACTTTTTGACCTTCGTCAAGTGATTTGAAACCTTCGCCTTGGATAGCTGAGAAGTGTACGAACACGTCGTTACCGCCTTCAACTTCGATAAATCCAAAACCTTTTTCTGAGTTAAACCATTTTACTGTACCTTGTTCCATGTGAGAAAACCTCCAAAAAATAAAATTAATCCAATTCCTTCAGTGATGTAAAAATTCACATATTAGAAAAGCGAGCGAACACGTTCACTTTTTTAATATGTGAATTCATTGTTTACGGTGAAGCAATTTAATTATTAACCTAATTGTATAACAGTTTCCCCAATATGTCCAGTTAAATACTTAAATAAATTCAATGAAATAAAAAAATAAGAAATGCAATGATATCAAGGGTTTGTAAGGTCAAAAAAATAAAGTATTCTCACTTTAATTAATCGAATTTTTAAAAAATATTTTTTCGTGGATAAGAAAATATAGCTTTTCCACCCATATAAGGAAGGACATCAACGCGCACTATTTTGGCCGAGTTTAGTCATTCTAAATTTTTTGGTAAAAATAACTTGGATAAATAATAGGTGAACAGGATCGGGTTGAAAAATTAAAAGACCAGCTAACAAAAAACATTTCGGAGTATATGTGGATAACGGATGAATGACCGCAAACGCGAAATTCCATACTAATAGAAGAAACGCATTTTTCTCATAGTAGGAAGGTACGTTTTTTGTGTTCATCCACAACGTTATCCACCTATCCACGTAGCAATCGGTATTAATATCAGAAAAATAAGAAGTTTTACACATTATTCACAATGAGCGGTGTATAACTCCGACTTTGCATAGGCAATTGTGTATAACTAATTCGACACGCTCGCTACTAGCGAAAAACTTATCCCCACTTTCTGAGAAGTTAAAAATAAATTGAACTTTTTGCTTCATTCATTTGTATAGTTAATAAATATACAAAATACGGAAGGTGATTCATGTGGATATTGGTTGGAAGATTTCATTAATTGTTTCAGGTGTGTTTATGCTAATTATTTTGGCAATAATGATTCCGTTAGACCGCAAGTATATAATACGTGAAAATCGCAAAATAAATTATAAAAAGACGACAATTTATCTACGCTGGAACGTGTTTGATACACTGACGTTAGTGTTAGCAATTTATACAATTGTCTGTGTGCAAGCTTTAAATATGCTACTGTCATCTGGACAAACGATTGAAAATCCGTACGTCCAGTTTTTCACGAACCAGTCTCAAGCCTGGGTCATTGTCATTGTAGTCTATTTCGTGTCCCGTGTTTCGATGACGTTAAAGTCGATTAAAGCTCACTGGGGGGATGAGCTTGATCAGGACTAATGAATACAATATGAAAGCTTATCAGGCAGGGGATATTGAGGCATTTGAGCGCCTTTATGAGCGAATGCAAAAGCCTTTATTCTCTTTTTTATTCCGCTACACGCGTGATGAACAGCTTAGCATTGATATTGTACAAGATACATTTGAACGTGTGCAGCTGACAAAAGACCGCTATGATGAAAGTAAGGGAACAGTAAAGTCCTACTTGTTTCAAATTGCTTATCGGCTCATGATTAATAAATTGAATCGCCGCAAAAAATGGCAAACTATTTTCCCATTTTTGACGCCCATTGCAAGAGTCCGTTTATCCATTGATGATACACTAACAATACAGTGCGCCATTACTCAATTACCGGATAAGCAACGAGCCGTGATTTTACTTGCCTATTATGACGACTTGCCGCAGAATGAAATTTCGCAGATTTTATCCATTCCGGTAGGCACAGTCAAATCTCGCTTACATACCGCAATGGCGGCCTTAAAAGAAGCGTTAAAGGAGGAATTCCGTGATGAAGGAAGACATTAAAAAAGATAAGGCTCTGATGCAACACCTAGAGCAGTATAAAGTGGAAGTCCCAGCGTTCACCTCAAAAACGAAAAAAACGAGCTGGAATCGCTTTATTCACTATTTGGCTTCCCCTACCAAGGATCCTCTAGAACAGCTCTCGACTAGTTCTGCGGGCTACATATCTTTAAAAGTCGTGCCATTAGTAGCAGCGTTTGTAATCACAGTTATACAAGTGTTGTTACACTAACATATTGAGTTGAGCCATTTCCGTTTGGTGGAGATGGCTTTTTACATGGGGATAAATCCAGTATTTATTCGAGTTATCCACTTTTCCACAATGAGCCTGTGTATAAGTTTTCAGAAAATAAAGAAATTTGACGATTTTTGCGGAAGTAAGCTGTATATAAGAGGGGATTTTGTAGAAAAAGCGTAAACTTAATAAAGTTACTCACAACCCACTTTTTTAGTGGATAAGAAAGTATTATTTCCCCATCCACATAAGTAAGGACATCAACACGTATTGTAGTTTTATTAGGAAAGCCCACTTACTAATAAATAGCAAGAGGTAGTGACATGAATTCACTACCTCTTGATGGTTTTAGAGCATTTTAACTAATTTTTCTTGTAGGAGCTCTTTATTTCTTTCTTTAAATACATCATTATGTGAAGAAACCATTGCATGTTCATAAGCAGAGGGTTCGAGGTATTTTTTTACACTGTTTACTGCGTTGACCGCATCTTGAAATGCCCCAACGAGTAAGTTGATTTTACCCTCGTAAGAAATAATGTCTCCAGCAGCAAACAGACCATCTACCGATAATTTTCCTCTTCCTGTACCGACATAATAATAGTCGTCTTTTAGTTTAGGTTGCAAATCGGCCGCGAATTCAAATGAGCTTTCACGATTGTAGCCGTGATTGATTAACACATCATCAACAGCGATCGTAACTTTTTCATAACCAGTTTCTATAACAACTTCTTTAATACATGTTCTTTCGTTATTTGCAACGAGTGACTGAATTGAAGCATTTAAAAAAATTTGACCGCCACCTTTTATAAACGCCTGGACCTGTGCTTCATGCGCTGAAAGTTGTTCTTTCCGGTAAATGACCTTTACGGAGGCAGCTACCTCTAATAGTTCGACAGCCCAATCAATTGCTGCATTTCCACCACCAGAGATCAGTATATGTTTACCACTAAATCGTTCTAAGTGTTGAACGGTATAGTGGAGATTCGTCATTTCAAATTTTTCTGCCCCTTGAATATCTAGTTTAATAGGCGAAATAATACCGCCACCGTTAGCTAAAATAACGGCCTTCGATACATGTTTCATACCTGAGTTGGTCGTAATAACAAAAAGACCGTCAATCTTCTCAATGTATTCTACCTTTGTATTTAGGCAAACGGTAGGATCAAAGGTCAAACCTTGTTGAACTAATTCTTTTACAAAATCTTGTCCTAATGTAGGGCGCATGCCACCGACATCCCAAATCATTTTTTCGGGGTAAATCTGCACTTTACCACCTAACTTCGGTTGGAATTCGATAATTTTCGTTTTCATGCCACGTAAGCCACTATAGAACGAACTATAAAGACCAGCTGGACCGCCCCCAACAATCGTTATATCGTAAATATTCTGCATTTCAATAACCCCCATAATTTATATTGACTTTTTAAAAAGAAAGGATAATAATATTGTTTGTTAAGTATAACTGAAAACGATTATCATTATCAAGTTTTTCGAAGGAAGTGACAGTATGGGGCGTTTGGTCATTGAGAATGTACAAGTCGGATATGAGCAACAAACAATCGTTCAAAATTTAACCATCCAAATTCCAAATGGAAAGATAACAACGATTATTGGTGCGAACGGATGTGGCAAATCTACACTCCTAAAAGCGATGACACGGATTATCCCTTATAAAAAGGGGAGTATTTTACTTGATGGTGAAGAAATTTATTTAACCAATACAAAGGAATTAGCTAAAAAAATGGCTATTTTACCGCAAACTCAAGATAGCGGCGCGGGGCTATTAGTTGAAGAATTGGTTTCTTATGGACGTTTTCCGTATCAAAAAGGCTTTGGTCAACTAACGAAAGAAGATAGAGAAATCATTAACTGGGCACTTGATGTTACAAATACAGCAGCGTTTCGTGAAAAAGCGGTAGATGAATTGTCTGGTGGCCAACGACAACGTGTTTGGATTGCCATGGCACTCGTACAGGACACGGAAATTATTTTCCTAGATGAGCCAACCACATATTTAGATTTAGCACATCAGCTAGAAATATTGACGCTATTACAAAAGCTGAATGAAACAGAAAAACGCACAATTGTAATGGTCTTACATGATTTGAACCATGCTGCACGTTTTTCAGATTTTATGGTAGCTTTGTCGAAAGGGAATTTAATCTGTAGTGGCACGCCAGAAGAGGTCATGACCGAAAATGTATTAAAAGAAGTTTTTAACATCGATGCTTATATTGGTGTAGATCCAAGAACAAGTAAACCAATTTGTCTAACGTACGATTTGATTTAATGGCGTTATTAAAGGCTACTGTTAGTTTTTTAAGCAAGACAGCAATCACGCTAAGCGAACTGTATGGCGTTCTACATGGTTCGTTCTCGCGCTTTAGGCAAGGCGCGATTGCAAGAAGTTTTGCATTTTTATTTATCACATCTAAATATCAACAATGAAATAAAACAGAGCCAATATAATTAAGGGAGAGAATGAATAATGAAAAAATGGATGTTATTGATGGTAGCAGCACTGATGCTCGTTTTAGCTGCATGCAGTGAGAAAGAAGAATCTACAGAAAACAAAGAGGCACAAACGGTTACATATGAATCTGAAACGGGTCCTGTCGAGGTTCCAGCAAATCCACAACGTGTAGTAGTATTATCCTCATATGCAGGAGATTTAATTAAATTAGGCGTGAATATTGTAGGCGTTGACGCTTGGTCAGCAGGAAACCCAAACTTTACTGAAGAACTAAAAGATGCAGAAGTTGTAACTAATGAAGATTTAGAAAAAATTATTGAACTTGAGCCAGACTTAATTATTGGGTTAAACAATATTGAAAATGCAGATAAACTAAAGGAAATCGCACCGACTGTTCTTTTCACTTATGGTGGCGTAGATTATCTACAGCAACATATTGAGGTAGGTAAAGCAGTAAATAAAGAAAAAGAAGCAACTGCCTGGGTAGAAGATTTTAAAGCACGTGCGCAAGGAATAGGTGAAAAAATTAAGGCTGAAATTGGTGAAGAAGCAACGATTACTGTAGCTGAAAACTATGATAAACAAATATATCTTTTCGGAGATAACTGGGGTCGTGGAACA
This sequence comes from Solibacillus sp. FSL H8-0538, assembly GCF_038003525.1. Classification (NCBI taxonomy): domain Bacteria; kingdom Bacillati; phylum Bacillota; class Bacilli; order Caryophanales; family Caryophanaceae; genus Solibacillus; species Solibacillus sp. FSL H8-0538. The sequence continues at coordinate 479,623 of NZ_JBBOPI010000001.1, forward strand.
GAGATTTTATATCAAGAAATGGGCTTGAAAATGCCACAACAAGTAATTGATGTCGCATTGGAGCCGGGTTACTTTGCCATTTCTCAAGAAGTGTTAGGAGACTATGTGGGTGATTATTTATTACTTAACTTAATTACTGAAGGGCAAGATACAACATTTACAGATTCTACTTGGTATAACGAAATTGATGCGGTAAAAAATGGTCAAGTATTTGAAGCGAACGGTGCCACATTCTACTTTAATGATGCTTTTTCACTAGATTATCAATTAGATTTCTTTGAAAACGCATTTTTAGGCACTAATTAAGGAGAGTAGAATGGTGATGATGTACACACTAAAAAGTTCATTTTTCATTAAAATGCTCATAGCGTTTAGTGTGCTCTTGCTAATAATTTTAATAGCGGTAGGCTTTGGAGCCGCTAATACAACAATAAAAGATGTGTGTGAGGCAATTATTGGCCAATCAGGTGGGGAATATTATGATGTGTTAAGAGAGATTCGTTTTCCACGTGTGCTCGCTGCCTTCTTTGTGGGAAGTGCACTAGCGGTTGCGGGTACTATCATGCAAGGAATGACAAGAAATCCTTTAGCAGATCCAGGATTACTGGGCTTAACGTCTGGTGCAAACTTAGCATTGGCCATTACGTTAGCTTTTGTTCCAACTACGCCTTATATTTTCATGATTGCCGCTTGTTTTGTAGGGGCGGCAATTGGGATGATCATTGTATTTGGAATCGGTACCTCATCTAAAAACGGCTTATCTCCGCTAAAACTTGTTTTAGCTGGAGCAGCCGTTTCGTTGTTTTTACAAGCAATTGCAGACGGTATAGGCATAGTCTTTAAACTTTCGAAAAATATTTCAATGTGGACTGCAGGTGGGCTAATTGGTACAACATGGGATGCGCTTATTGTGGTTCCGGTAATTGGCGTTGCGCTTTTCCTAGCCTTGTTTTTTGGTCGTCAGCTTACGATTTTAAGTTTAAATGAAGAATTAGCAGTTGGACTTGGGCAAAATGTGAAAAGGACTCGACTATTATTGATGGTACTTATTGTTGTTTTAGCAGGTTCTGCTGTTGCACTTGTCGGAAATTTATCATTTGTGGGCTTAATCATTCCACATATTGTGCGTAGATTAGTTGGCAGTGATTACCGCTTCATTTTACCAATGAGTATATTAGCGGGCGGCATCTTTATGATTTTTGCAGATTTTTTGAGTCGAATGATTAACTCTCCCTTTGAGACACCCGTTGTAGCATTAGTATCCTTAATCGGCTTACCATTTTTCCTATTCTTAGTGAAAAAAGGGGGACGCCGTTTTGTCTAATAAGCGAAAAAAACAACTACGTATCGCCTACTCAATGATGGGATTGATCGCATTTCTCGTTTTCATTTGCGGGATTTCTATCGGCGCGTCATCCGTATCAATTGATCGAATCCTTCCAACTTTATTCGGGAATGGTACGTTCAAAGAGGAATTTATTTTATTTACTGTACGCTTACCTAGAGTCCTTCTATTAAGTTTGGCAGGGATGTGTCTTGCTTTGGCAGGATCGATTCTTCAAACGTTAACAAAAAATGATTTAGCGGACCCTGGAATTATTGGCATAAATGCAGGAGCAGGGGTAGGAATCACCATCTTTTATTTACTGATGGATGGAGGATTGACGCACTTTGCTTATATTCTTCCTGCTGTCGGATTTTTGAGTGCGATTGTAACGGCTGCTGTCATTTACTTCTTTGCTTACGACAAGGAGCATGGCATTCAACCAGTCAATTTAGTCTTGATCGGGGTAGGGTTTGCGTCAGCATTATCTGGCCTCATGATGTTATTAATTTCATCCGCAGATCGCGCGGATGTCCAATTCGTCGCCCAATGGTTAGCAGGTTCTATTTGGGGTGCAGATTGGCCGTTTATTTGGGCATTACTCCCGTGGCTCGTCATTGCGTTGCCGATTATAGGCCGTAAGACAAAAACGCTAAATATTCTCGCTTTAAATGAAGCAACTGCTAAAGGATTAGGGGTATACCTCAAAAAAGAACGGGCAATTTTACTGACAATCGCGGTTGCATTAGCGGCAGCGGCTGTGTCTGTTACGGGTAGCCTAAGCTTTATTGGATTAATTGCACCGCATATTGCCAAAAAATTAGTGGGTGCGAGCCATCAACGCTTTATCTGGCTGTCCATGCTGATTGGGGCAACATTCCTTGTTTTAGCAGATACAATCGGTCGTGTTGTTTACAGTGAGGCAACGATCCCAACAGGAATTGTAGTGGCAGTGATTGGCGCACCGTATTTTATTTATTTGCTTAAGAAGGCGGATTAAAGCATTCACTAGAATGAAAAAGAGTAATAGAAAATCCTGCACAGAAAGGTTCATGTGCAGGATTTTTAATTGCTAGAATGATGTTGTGACAGAAGGAGTGAAAACACGCTTTTTATTGGACTAGTTGATGATGTGGTCAAGAAATTCCCATAAAAAAACGACCCGCAATTACGGGCCATCTGTAAATTATTTTGTATAAGAAAGAACCGCTGTTTGTGTAGTTTTTGCTAAAGCTGCAGTAGCTTCAGCTTTGTTGCTATATTCAAACATACGAACTGAATCTTGCTCAAAAATTGTAATTACCCACATTGTAAAAGTCCCCTTTTTGTATCCATATTTGTTATATAACAACCGAAGTTATTTTGTTGTTATGTATTATTTGTTGTATATCAGTTATGAGTCTTATTCTACTCCGATTTTTTTAAAAGAAAAGGGGTTTGTGCACACATTCACAAATCGTTCAATAATTGACGGATGTTTGTGAATGTTATGTGAATACGCACGTTTAAGTGAGTAATTCTACTGCGTTAATTGGGTAGTATCTTGAAATAAATATTTCTACCTGTACTAAGGTTGGCTGCGCTAAATAGCGAATCTTTTTTTACTGAAATAAGGTGTTTACTTTTTAAAGTTCAATTGCTGTCAATGTAGGAGAGGGATTATGGATGGAGAATCAGGGCTTTCTTTATTTGAAAGCACAATAGCTAAAAAGCCAATCCTCTACGTTTTGGGATTGGCTTCTTGCTTGGTAGATAAGTAAGGACAGCATCTCGCCCTATTTTGGGCGAGATGTGTCTTTCTAATTGTTAAGGAGATTATAAAACTTCGCCATGTGGATAACATTCAAATAAGTAAATGCTACGTCTAGGCTAAAGCGCCAGCCCCTCGAGGTCGCGGTCTGCCCTCGGGCGAAAGTGGTGGAGCGTTTACTTTCGCTTCGGGCTCGCAAGCAGCTGTCGGGGCTAAACAGGCGCTTTAGCGCATTTGTTCTTCAAATGTATCTATCACACGATTTGAGGCAGATTGGTTCTATAATAGTTAATCAAACTTCATCCCTTTTAATAAATCCGCAAAGGCATTATTAATCGGTTCTTCTTCTTTCTCTTGCTGCTTCAAATACTTCTGCACAGATTTTTTATCCACTTTGCCGCCGCCTTCTTTTTTACGGCGAGCTTCAAAAGCAGATAATTTCTCACGATAGCCACATTTACATACAAAGATTTGACCATCGCCTTCACCGCGAAGTTCTAGTTTTTTCTTACATTGTGGGCAGCGGGCGTTTGTGACGCGGGCTACGTTTTTACGGTGTCCACATTCGCGGTCTTGGCACACAAGCATTTTGCCTTTTTTGCCGTTCACTTCAAGCATTGGTTTACCACAGTCGGGACAAGACTTTGTGGAAATGTTGTCATGTTTGTATTTTTTATCGCTACCTTTTATTTCAGCAACGATTTCTTTTGTATGACGTTTCATTTCATTAATGAATGCTTCTTTTTTCAGCTTGCCATTCGCGATTTGCTCGAGCTTCATTTCCCACTCCGCTGTTGTCGCAGGGGATTTCAATTCATCCGGTACTAAATCAAGCAGCTGGCGACCTTTTGACGTAATGTGAATGTCTTTGCCACGCTTTTCGATGAGGAATGAGTTAAACAGCTTGTCGATAATATCAGCACGTGTTGCAACGGTTCCAAGTCCGCCTGTTGATTTTAAAGTTTCCGCTAGTTTTTTATCGCCCGTACCCATATACTTCGTCGGGTTTTCCATCGCAGAAAGTAACGTTGCTTCTGTAAAGCGTGCAGGTGGCTTTGTTTGGCCGGATGTTTGCGCGATTAGTTTCACGTCCAGTACATCGCCCTTATCAATGCGTGGTAAAATTTGCTCTTTTAAATCATCCGCCGCATCATCATCTTCAAAGCGGTTTTCGTAAACTTCTTTCCAGCCCGAAGCTAAAATCGTTTTGCCGCGTGCAACAAAGTTTTCATCGCCAATTTTTGCACGAAGCGTCAATTGCTCGTACTCGAAAGCAGGGAATAGCACAGCTAAGAAGCGTTTTACAACAAGGTCATAAATTTTACGCTCTTTATCGGTCATCGCTGAGAAGTTCACGTAGCCTTCTGTTGGAATGATGGCATGGTGATCACTTACTTTGCTATCGTCCACAAATGATTTCGACGTTTTAATCGGTTTTGCTAACACCTTATTTGCCAGTGTGCGGTATTCACCAACTGCACAAGCTTTCAGGCGTTCTGGTAGTGTTGGGACAATATCCTGCGAAATGAAACGAGAATCAGTACGCGGATATGTTAAAACTTTGTGCTGCTCATATAATTTTTGCATAATGTTTAATGTTTCTTTTGCCGAGTAGCCAAAGATTTTATTGGCATCACGTTGAAGCTCCGTTAAATCATAAAGACCAGGGGAGAACGTTTTCTTCGGTTTCTTTTCGATTTCTGTAACAGTCGCATTGCCATTACCTAATTTCTTCACGATGGCATCAATTTTTTCTTTTTCGAAGCTGCGGCCATTGCCTTTTGCATCTTGCCACGTTAATTTCAGTTTGTCGGCTGTTTGTGCTTCAATGCCGTAATATGTTTGCGCTTTGAAGGTTTTAATTTCGTCTTCGCGTGCGGCAATTATGGCAACTGTTGGCGTTTGAACACGGCCGCAGTTCAGCTGTGCATTATAACGTGTAGTTAGTGCACGAGTTGCGTTCAGCCCGATATACCAGTCCGCCTCCGAACGAGCGACGGCTGCATGGTAAAGGTTTTCATATGCTTTACCGGGTTTTAAGTTCGCGAAGCCATCTTTAATCGCTTTGTCTGTTACAGATGAAATCCATAGGCGTTTAATCGGTTTATTTACTTTTGCCTTTTCAATAATCCAGCGGGCAACAAGTTCACCCTCACGACCCGCATCCGTTGCGATAATAATTTCATTCACATCACCACGCGTTAATACGGATTTCACGGCATTATATTGCTTGCCTGTTTGTTTAATCACTGTTAAATTCATGCGCTCTGGTAACATCGGCAAATCTTCTAAATTCCACGTTTTATATTTTACGTCATAACTTTCAGGGTCCGCTAATGTAACGAGGTGACCTAGCGCCCAAGTGACAATATATTTATCTCCCTCAAGGAAGCCGTTTCCTTTTTTTGTACATTTCAATACATTTGCAATATCTCTTGCTACTGATGGTTTCTCAGCAATTACTATACTTTTTGCCATAAATAAAACACCCTTTCGTTAGCCATATTATAAATATAGCACATCAGGGTGGTCGTTACAGTTATTCAAATGTGGAGAAAAGCGGCCTACGTTGCTCTTCAAAACGTTAATCACTCAAACATAAGCCAAACACCCTTCATTTATTTTATAACAACTCGCCTCAATCTTCTTACAGTTCCGTTTCACATTCGCGACAGCATCAGAAAGTTCTGCTTCATTTTTAAACGTATAATGCTCGTTCGTAACAACGGCAATTGAAAGCGTCATCTCAGAGAAGACCACCTCATTACCATCGCGGTTTTTCACCATAATCGGATTCACTAAATGTGTTTCATCATAAAATTGCGCTATGCCTGCATCAAAATGCTCGATGATCCCTTCACACAACGGACCTGCATTGTAGTGCGGCACAATCGCAACGAAATCATCACCGCCAATATGGCCTAAAAAATAGTCGGGCTGGGCGATATGCTGCTTTAGTATTTGGGTTAAATAAAGGAGGACCTTATCTCCGCGGTTAAAGCCGTACAGATCATTAAATACTTTAAAGCGGTCTAAATCGAAATAAATAAAGCTGTACGCGGGCTGCTGTAGAATGTCCTCAATTTTTTTATCAATTAAGTGATTACCTGGCAATGAACTAAGCGGATTAAGGAAGCTAGCAAACTCGACTTGTGTTTCTGCAAGCTTTAATAACAGAGACCGGACACTAACGATGCCAACGAATTGCTCCTCTTTCGTCACGATAATATCATCGTACAAATCTTCTTCAATACGTGCCATTGCAAGCGTGCTAACCTCCGTGATTGGCTGATAGAAATCCACAATAAGTGGGTTCGGTTTTGCAATCAGCTTATTGGTACGGCCCATATACAAGTTATAGCCGTATAATGTACCGATTTTTTGATAAAAATGTGCGCGGGGAATATGGCCAACCGGTTTATGATCCTGCAGTACAACAATCCCGCGTAGTGTAGGATTGTTCACGAACGTTTCATTTATTTCCTTATTTTTTACTTCCTCGTCGATCCAATCGGCCAGTTCGATAATTTCACCAATATTTGTCATGTTATCGCCACCTTCAATTAGTCAAAATCAAGATATCATAGGACTATGGGCAAGGAGTAGTTGTTCGTTTGGGCGACCGAGCGCATAGCCTTGCGCATAGTGAACACCCGCTTGTTTAATAAAATGAAATTCCTCGATGCGCTCAATTCCTTCTGCGATGACTTTTGTGCCGGACTGCTGGGCGTAATGTAAAATGACTGATAATAACTGCTGCTGGGCAATCTCCATATCAATGTTTTGAATGAGTGAGCGATCAATTTTAATGAATTCAGGCTTTAAATAAATCAACGTTTTCAAACTATTATAGCCAGAACCAACATCATCAATGGCGATGCGGTAGCCTTGCGAGCGGTAATGTGACAGCACGCGCGAAAACTCATCGAAATCCGTCACCGCACTGCGCTCCGTTAACTCAAATACAACTTGCTGCGGCTGGATGCCTAATGATCTCAATAAGCTAAGCGTTTCTCCACTATGATAATTTTTATCGAGTAACACATTCGGATGAATATTTACGAAAAGGATAAAATTTTGATTTCTTAAATGATCGTCAAGTCGCTCCCTAAAACGATGTAGCGATAAATTACGGCAAAAGCACTCAAAAGAGAAAACCTTTTTCGTCTGCCCGACAAACTCATAAAACACGTCGGCATTGCTAAACAATGGAGAGGGAGTGGGGCGATTTAATGCCTCAAAGCCAAATGTTTCATTTTTTTCTATATCTAAAATTGGTTGGAAAAATGTATTCATCTGTTCTTTGCGCATGATTTTTTTTAATGCGAAAAGCCTTTTCATATAAAGGAAGAGACGGCTTTTGTAAGGATTGAAAAGCTTGGAATTCTCAAAAATACGAACAGTTTTTGGCGTTGTTACGGATATGGGCTTCACACTTGCACCTTCTTCGGTTAATAATGCTTAAATTTTATCAGAACATTGTTAGAGCAATATAAAAGTATTGTAAATTTATGTTAATTCATAAACCATTACATAGGGGAATATAACAATATTAAATTTAAATTATTACTAGTAGAAATGGCTTAAATGTGAACAAAAGATGAAAGTAAAGAGGGATTTTTCCGATAATAATGGTATATAAGTATGTAAAGAATATTTCAATCGGAATACGGAGAGGGGTGATTTGTAATGAAAATTGCTAGTTTAATACATCATGTAGGAGCAGATTTTGAAGATCGAAAGCGAGCGTTGCAGCGAAAAGAAATGGGCGAGGCTTATAAAAAGAATGCTAAATACGTAGATGCTAATAAAAATCCGATGCTAAAGGCGCTGGAAAATTTACTTTCAGGAAAGACGGAAAAGGATTTACATGCGGCTGACATTGAAGCAAAGGAGCAATCAGCACAGGAGTTAGCTGGCAATGACAAACAGCAACAGCTTGAATTGCTCGAGGTGAAGAAGGAAATTCAGCTGCTCAAGCAGACCGAGCAAAATGTTATCGCACATGAGCAGGCACATAAGGCAGCAGGTGGAGGCGTAACAGGGGCGATTTCTTATTCCCATACAACGGGTCCTGACGAACAGCGTTACATTGTGGCTGGTGAGGTTTCTATTGATGTACCGTCTAGGTCTACAACGGATGAAACAATCGCAATTTTGGAAAAGGTCAAGCAGGCCGCACTTGCACCAGCACAACCATCCCCACAGGATTTACGCGTAGCCGCGAGTGCAGCAGCGCAAATCCTGCAAACCAAATCCGAGTTGTCTGGTGAATTAGTGGAACAACTTGAAGAGGTGGAGCCGTTTGTGGACGAAAGCTTACAGGTCAGCATTCCGGAGCGCTTCCAAAATGAATTCCAGCGCAACGCTCAGGAGGAAACGATATTTGGCAAGGACTTAGAAAGCTTATTATTCAAGCGTACGTTCAATAAAGCGATAGCAAAGTACGCAACGCATATTGAGATGGTGAAAAATGGCTACCGCATGTTCGACGAGCCTAAGTTTTCACAAACAGCGTAATTTACATGGAAAACTGTGTCTTGTAGGCACAGTTTTTTTTCGTAGATTTTTGTTCACGTTTCTATGTACTTATGAGTCGCCTCCTTTTTTGATATACTGATACAAGAATTTTAGATAAAAAGAGGTGTAGGTTATGGCAAAAAAAGTAGCAAAAACAAATGCCGTTCGTCTAATTGAGCAACAGAAAATTGCACATCAATTATTTGAATATGAAACGGATAATGGGGAGGCAGTGGATGGCATTACTGTCGCAACGAAAATCGGTCAGCCGGTGGAGCATGTTTATAAAACATTGATCGCAACAGCAGGTAAGGGCCATTATTATGTATTCGTTATTCCAGTTGCAGCTGAGCTTAATTTAAAGGCAGCAGCGAAAGCAGTGGGTGAGAAAAAAGTTGAGCTCATTGCTGTGAAGGAACTACTCGGCTTAACAGGCTATGTGCGTGGCGGCTGTTCACCTGTAGGGATGAAGAAGCTATTCCCAACATTCATTGATGCCTCCGCAGAAGCATTAGACTTTATCATCGTAAGCGCTGGGAAAATCGGCATGCAAATGAAGCTTAAACCAACAGATATTGCACATATCTCCCAAGCGGCATTTGCTGAAATTACGGTATAATTCAAAAGGCTGTTTACAATTTTGTGGTGCAAGTAAATTTGCTAATTGTGCAAGTAATCTTGGGAATGTTTGCACGTAAACCGACCAAGCAGCCTATCTTAAACAATACACTTTAGAAACACATACTTGAAAGCAGGTCTCCATCATGAAAATAGCGTTCGCATGGCGCGGATGACAATGGAAATATTCGCAGTTACAGCAGGCTGGCTACTCCACGGTCCAATTGGTGTTACAACCGTCGTACTCGCATGAGGCGCTGGCTATATTATTTTAAACATCTCCTTGATCAAATCGCAGGAGAAATAGTGTAAGCTCTCCAAAATGGGGAGCTTTTTAATGCCCATTTTATTGCGTAGCATCCTTTTATATGATTTAGTTAGACTAGGAAATAAATTTACATAACTTTGTATATTTCGTAGTTAATGAAAGTGGGTTTAGGTATGAGAAAATCATTTTTATGGCAATGGGCATTTTTCCTCGTTGGATTAATGGTAATGGCACTGGGGATTACGTTAACGATTAAAGGAAAAGCAATCGGCACAAGCCCATGGGATGTTTTACATATTGGTTTATATAAACAGGTAGGCTTAACAATTGGCTCGTGGTCTATTTTAACCGGTTTATTTATCATCGTTACAACCTCTATATTTTTAAAACAGTGGCCGCGCCTTGCTACGTGGTTAAATATGTTATTAATTGGGTCGTTCATTGATTTCTTTAACTGGCTATTACCGAATACGACTGTTATTGCATTTGAGCTGGCGTATTTTATCGCAGGATTTTTTGTCATGAGTATGGGCTGTGCGCTTTATATTTCCGCGAACTTAGGAGCGGGGCCACGTGATACGGTTATGATGATAATTGCTGAAAAATTCGGGGGTTCCGTTAGGTTGGGGCGTACAGTTATGGAAGTGTTTGCGGCATTGTCCGGCTGGCTACTCGGCGGTCCAGTTGGTGTTGGTACAGTCATTTTAGCGCTTGGTACGGGATATGTCATTCAGTGGGCGCTCCCGAAATTCCAGGAAGCATTACAAAAAAGAATGATAGAGTCAAACGAAAGCACGCAACAGGCATAATGTCCATTGCGTGTTTTTACTGTTAAGGAAATTTTAAAATTTCTCCGTGTAGATAACAGTTAAATAAGTAAATGCACCATCTAGGCGAAAGTGCCAGCCCCTCGAAGTCACAGTCTGCCCTCGGGCTAAGGCAAAGAGCGCCTTCACTTCGCATTTTCCAGCGCTTGTCGGGGCTAAGCAGTTTTTGTTACTTGTGTAGTTCAACATAAGAAAACAATCGAAAAGAGAAGTTCCTCCAACTCCCGTTTCATGCTAAAATGAGAGCAACTTGCATATGAAAGGAAGAGGCAACATGTCAAAAACATTAAATGCATTTATAGACGACAACCTTCAAGCGCTGCATGATCAAGGTTTATACAATGAAATTGATCCAGTTGAAAGCGCAAACGGACCAGTAATTCAAGTGCGCGGTAAAAGTTTAATTAACTTATCTTCAAATAACTATCTTGGTTTAGCAACAAACGAGGAATTAAAAACAATTGCTAAGAATGCGATTGATAAATATGGCGTTGGGGCAGGGGCTGTACGTACAATTAACGGCACACTTGACCTTCACGTAAAACTGGAAGAAAAGCTAGCAGAATTCAAAGGAACAGAAGCGGCAATTTCTTATCAATCAGGCTTCAACTGTAATATGGCCGCTATTTCTGCTGTTATGGATAAAAACGATGCAATTCTGTCTGATGCACTAAACCATGCATCAATTATCGATGGCTGTCGCTTATCGAAAGCGAAAATCATTCCGTTTCATCACTCAGATATGGACGACCTACGCGCGAAAGCAAAGGAAGCAACAGAATCTGGCCTTTACAATAAAGTAATGGTTATTACGGACGGCGTATTCTCAATGGACGGCGATATCGCCAAGCTACCAGAAATCGTAGAAATCGCAAAGGAATTTGATTTAATTACGTATGTGGATGATGCGCATGGTTCAGGCGTTACAGGTAAAGGGAAGGGTACAGTGAAGCATTTCGGGTTAGAGCGTGAAATTGACTTCCAAATCGGTACTTTATCGAAAGCAATCGGCGTTGTCGGCGGTTATGTGGCTGGCAAGAAAAACTTGATTAATTGGTTAAAAGTCCGCTCTCGTCCGTTCCTATTCTCAACAGCATTGCCACCGGGTGATGTAGCAGCAATTACACGTGCAGTTGAAATGATTATGGAATCAACAGAGTTGCATGACAAGCTTTGGGAAAACGGCGACTACCTGAAAAAAGGTTTAGCTGAGCTAGGGTTTAACATTGGTGAATCGGAAACACCGATCACACCATGTATTATTGGGGACGAAAAATTGACACAGGAATTTTCAAAACGTTTATTTGAAGAAGGCGTTTACGCAAAATCAATCGTCTTCCCAACAGTTCCTAAAGGCACAGGTCGTGTCCGCAACATGCCAACAGCAGCGCACACAAAAGGAATGCTAGACGACGCACTCGTAATCTATGCAAAAGTAGGCCGCGAATTAGGCGTTATTCAATAAAATGAAGGTGATGAAAACGTAGAGTTTTCATCACCTTTTTTTATGGATAAGAAAAGACATCAACTCGCTCTATTTTGGGTGAGTTGTGTCTTTCTAAGGGATTTGGACTCTAAATAGAACTACAGAATCTTTAAATAGAATCCGCCTCCGCAGCCGTCTCAGCCATGGGTTTTTCTACTAATACATGCCTGCCGTTTTGCTTGGCAGTAATGGCTATGTCACAGTGTAAATCGGGAGGTGTGTAAATAATGACGGCGTCCACTTGTTCGTCAGCCCAAATTGCCTCTAATGAACGTGATGCATACTCCCTAAATCGTTTCCTTTCTTACAATCAAGAGATAGTGAAAAGGAAAAAATACACTTTTTACACAGTCTAATTAATAGGCATTTAGTTTTTCACAATCGTTAAGTTGCACACATTCGCTACACGGCTTACACCTGCAAGCCCCATGGATACTTTAAATTCATCGTATAGATTTTGCATGACTTGGCGTACGCCTGCTTCACCTGCGTAGGCTAGTCCATACACGAATGGCCGACCAATTGCGACAGCTGTTGCGCCTAAAGCTAATGCTTTTAGTACATCGATACCGCGGTACACGCCGCCGTCCAAAATAACCGGAATGCGTCGGTCAACAGCTTTCACAACTGCAGGAAGCGCATCCAAGCTACCAACCACGCCGTCTAATTGGCGCCCCCCATGATTGGAAACAAAAATTCCATCTACGCCTGCTTCAATTGCTAACTTTGCATCTTCAGGATGTAAAATTCCTTTTAATAATACAGGTAATTTCGTACGTTCCTTCAATTCACGCACATTGTCCCAGCTTAAAGTGGGATGATAAATATTTGCCAGCAAACCTTCAATAAATGCCTCGGATGAATCATCACGTAGCGTTGACATGAACACAGGATCGGTTTCATAGTTACCACGCGAGAAGCCTTTTTTCAAGGGTGAAAATTGGTTGCGAACATCGTGCTCTCTCCAGCCAAGCATTACGGTATCAATTGTTAATACAATGGCTTCAAAACCAGCTTGTTCTGCGCGCTCTACCATACTAAATGAAATATCTTCATTTGTTGACCAGTATAATTGGAACCATTTCGTATGATGTGGTGCAGTTTCTGCAATTTGTTCCATCGAATAACTTGAAACGGTGCTTTGTACATACGGAATTTGTAAATCCATTGCTGCACGCACAACCGCTAGCTCACCGTCTTCGTGCGCAATTTTATTCATGCCGACGGGAGCAAATAGTAGGGGAGTTGGATGTGTTTTTCCGAATAATTCAATGGATGTATCCAGTATTGATACATCATTTAAAAAACGCGGTACAATGGAATATTTGTGAAAAGCATCACGATTATTACGTAGTGACTGCTCGCCGCCCGCACCTGAACGTACATAGCTATAAGGGCCAATATCAATTTTGTCTTTAACCGCTTGCTCTAATTCTTCAAAACCAATCGGAAAAGCTTGTGCCGTTCCGATATTTTTTAATAATAAATCACCTTTACTCATGAACTCATCTCCATTAATCACGTTTTAGGTTGCTTGCCACGCGGTTCCCAACAGACTGAATGATTTGTACTAAAATAATTAAAATAAATACGGCGGCATACATCACGTCGACTTGATAACGAATATGACCGAAGCGGTAGGCCAAGTCACCAAGGCCACCTGCACCCACAAGCCCAGCCATCGCTGTTGCACCGACTAAGCCAACTGTTGCGATCGTTAAGCCTAGAACGATGGATGAACGTGCTTCGCGAAGTAGAACATTCATCACGATATGACGGCGTTTAATGCCCATTGCTGTATATGCTTCAACGACACCAGGTGACACCTCAAGCAGTGCCGATTCCAATAATCGTGCGATATACGGCGCTGTGTATACAACAAGTGGAACGATTACCCCTTTAACCCCAATCGTCGTCCCAACAATGAACTTTGTAAATGGAAGGATAAAGAATAGTAGAATAATGAACGGAATCGAACGGATAATATTAATAACTAAGTTTAAAATTTGGTAGAGCCATTTATTTTCGAATAATTGCCCAGGTCGTGTTAGAACGATTAAAATCCCGAGTGGAATTCCAATTAATACAGCTAGCACAAGGGAAATAGACGCCATTTGAAGCGTTTCGCCAAGTGATTTCAAAATAACATGTCCCCATTGATCAAAAAATGCTTGTAAACTACTCATTGTCGTCGCCTCCTAATCGTTCAATTTGGACGCCATTTTGTTCAAGATAGGATGTGATTTGTTGGATTTCTTGCGGCTTTCCCCCTACATGAACAACGATATTGCCGACAATGCCGTTTTTCAATTCAATAATGTTTGCAGCTAAAATATTCGGCGCTACATTAAAGCGGTTACTAATATCGGCAATCAGTGGTTTTCCTGTGCTTTCACCAACAAATGTTAAACGTACTACCGCACCTGTTAAGTTCAGCTGGTTGATTAATGATTTAGATAATGAACGTTGTGAAATAGTGTTCAAGAATTTGCGCGTTGTTGGATGCGTGGGCTTTTTAAATAGCTCGATTGCTGAGTTATGCTCCACAAGCTTCCCTTTTTCGAGTACATACACGTAATCGCAAATTTTTTGGATTACGTTCATTTCATGGGTAATCAGTAAAATAGTAATCCCAAGTTCACGATTGATTTTTAACAGAAGCTCTAAAATGGAGTCTGTCGTTTCTGGATCAAGTGCGCTCGTTGCTTCATCGCTTAGTAAAACTTCGGGTTCCTGTGCAAGGGCGCGGGCGATAGCGACACGTTGTTTTTGTCCACCAGATAATTGGTTAGGGAAGTTCGTTAATTTATCCGTTAACCCAACAATCTCAGCATACTTTGCGACTTTAGCTGCTACCTCTTTTTTACTATAGCCGAGTAAGTTTAGAGGAATTGCAATATTGTCATAAACTGTTGCTGTTTTAAGTAGGTTAAAACCTTGGAAGATCATCCCGATTTTTTGACGTGTTTTCCGAAGGTCCTCTGTTGATGCAGACATTAAATCCACACCGTTAATTCGAACATTGCCACTAGTTGGGCGCTCAAGTAAGTTGACACAACGAATCAGTGTACTTTTTCCGGCACCACTATAGCCGATGACGCCGTGAATTTCGCCTTTTTTGACATGTAAATCTACATCATCAACGGCATTGAATACACCTTGCTTAGATGGGTACTGCTTCACGATGTTTTGGAGTTGTATCATAAAAATCCTCGCCTTTCTAGAGAAAAAGCTACCGGCAAAGTTGCCGATAACTTTTCGTATTTTTGGTGGATAAGAAAGTATAACTTTTCCATTCACATTAGTAAGGACATCAACTCGCCGTATTTTGGGCGAGTTGTGTCTTTCTAATTACGAATTAAAATCCTGGAATAACTGCGCCTTCATATGTTTCTATAATATAATTACGTACTTCGTCAGTTTGGTAAGCTTCGATGAATTTCTTTAAATCTTCGCTATCTTCTTCACCTGGACGTACAACTAATTTGTTTACGTACGGAGAGTCAGATGATTCAAGAATGATCGAATCGTTTTTCGGATTTAAACCTGCTTCAAGTGCGAAGTTTGTGTTGATTGCTGCAAAATCTACTTCAGCTAATTGAGTTGGTAATTGAGCGGCTTCTAGTTCGATAAATTCATAATTATGTGGGTTATCTACTACATCAAAGATGGATGCGTTAATGCTCACACCTTCTTTTAATGTGATATAACCAGCATCTGCTAATACAACTAATGCACGTCCACCGTTTGTCGCATCATTAGGTAAAGCAAATGTTGCACCGTCAGGAACTTCTTCCATTGACGCGTATTTAGACGAGTATATGCCCATTGGATTTAAAATTGTATTTCCTACTGATACAAGTTCTTCGCCGCGGTCCGTGTTGAATGTATCTAAGAATGGCTGCGTTTGGAAGTTGTTAATATCAAGATCGCCTTCTACTAGCGCTGTGTTCGGTAATACATAATCAGAGAATACACGGATGTCTACTTCTAAGCCGTTTTCCGCTGCGATGTCTGCTGCAATTTCTGTAATTTCTTCGTGTAAGCCAGCAGTTACGCCGATTACTAATTTACCGTCATTTAATGTGTCTTCTGCAGTTTCTTCTCCGCCACAAGCTGCAAGAGCAAGTGCTAAGGCTGATGTTGCAAATAAAAAGCCGATTTTTTTAAATTTCATGGTTGAAATCCCCCTAGATGTTTTGTTTTAGTTAATAAAAAAATGCCTCTCTTGAAAAAGAGAGGCATCGAAAAGTCAATTTAGATTACCACTCTTATCTTTCAAAACATTTCTGTTTTGTAGGAATTAGCACCGGCCAACAAGTGTTGGTGGTTGCCGAGCTTCATAGGGCCTATCCCTCAGCTACTCTTAATAAGAGAAAAACATTATATTTAAAAACTAATTAATGTAAATATACAGACTATTTAGAACAAAATCAATATAAAATTATATTTTTCTGAAAAAACTTTATTTTAAGATAGTTTGTTGTTAAATAGAAAAAAGCACATCTTATGGGAGGGATGTGCTTTTCATAACTATTTGACGATGACTTGCTTGAATAAATTTAATTTTTCTACGCGGCGTACAGCTTCACGCATACGATCCTCATTTACAAGTAGACCAACGCGCACATAGCCTTCACCGTATTCACCAAAGCCATTACCAGCAGCAACGGCTACGTCTGCCTTTTCTAATAGTAAATTTGCAAATTCCTGGCTTGTGTAGCCTTCTGCAACAGGCAACCATGCAAAGAACGAGCCTTTTGGTGCCGTAATGTTCCAGCCGATGCGGTGCGCTTCTTCAACGAGTATATTGCGGCGGCTTTCGTATGTTGTCCGTAAAGCTTCAACACAGTCCTGTTCCGCATTTAATGCCACTGCTGCAGCATGTTGCACAGCGGGGAACTGGTTACAAAATAGATGATCTTGAATGATATTGATTGCTTCAATTATTTTGGCATTGCCGACAGCAAAACCAATGCGCCAGCCTGCCATATTATATGATTTTGATAATGTATACAGCTCGATGCCGACATCTTTTGCACCGGCCGCTTGTAAGAAGCTCGGAGGACGAACGCCGTCAAAGCCGATTGCACCGTACGCAAAGTCATGCGCAACGGCAATATTATTTTCCTTCGCAAACGCTACTGTGTCTTCAAAAAAAGCTAAATCTGCTGTGCCCCCAGTTGGATTGTTCGGATAGTTTATGTACATCAATTTTGCTCGCTCGCGTACTTCTGGAGAAAGTACCTTGTAATCTGGTAAAAATGCATTCGCCTCTTCAAGCGGCATCGTATCAAATTTCACGTCTGCAAGTGCAACTCCTGATAAATAATCCGGATAACCTGGGTCTGGCAACAGCATATAATCGCCAGGATTTAAAATTGCCATTGGTAGCTCTACTAAACCAATTTTTGTTCCGCCTAAAATCGCTATTTCTGTGTTCGGATCAATATCCACGCTGTATTCACGTTTGTAAAAATCAGCGGCTGCCTGTTTAATTTCTGGGATACCGCGGAACGGAGAATATTTATGCGTTTGCGGATCCATCACTGCATGCTGCAGGGCTTCAACAATATGACCTGGTGTTGGTTGATCAGGATTGCCTTGCCCTAGATTAATAATATCGCGTCCTTCCGCAAGCGCTGCATTTACTTTTCCAACGAGTGCAGCAAAAAATTGCGGAGGGAGTTGCTGTAGTTTTTTCGAAAATTCCATGTACATTCACCTTTTTCAGAATATAATAAAAATAGTACTGTTATGGTAGTCTTTTTTTAGCGAATAGTAAAGTGTATTTTTAGGTTATCCGCATAAGAAAGTATAACTTTTGGAGATGTCTAGGCATTCGCGCTTTTGCTAAGAGGTCGTTTTAATTCCTTGGGTGTAAACGGGTGCGAATGCGCTTTTTTAGTAGATAAGAAAGTATAACTTTCTTATCTACATAAGTAAGGACATCATCTCGCCCTCTATTGGGCGAGATGTGTCTTTCTAAATAAAAATGTCTAGAGGTGGGGTTCTAATGAAAATCGGATGTATCCAATTAAATGTAGGTTTTGGAAAAGTAGAAGAAAATTATGCGCGCGCAGAGAAATTTATTCGCGAGGCGGCGGCAGGTGGAGCAGAAATCATCGTACTACCTGAAATGTGGAATACCGGCTATGCACTTGAAAAATTAGGGGAGCTTGCAGATGTGAACGGTGAGCGCACGCAAAAATTTTTAAGTGAACTGGCACGCGAATTACACGTACATATTGTTGGCGGTTCTGTTTCAGTGAAGCGCGGCGATAAATTTTACAATACGATGTACACGTTTAATCGCACAGGCGAGCTAGTCGGCGAATATAGCAAGGCGCATTTGTTCCGCTTAATGGACGAGCATTTGTATTTGGAGGCGGGGGATGCAATGAACCGCTTCCAGCTTGACGATATTGAAGCAGCGGGTGTGATTTGCTACGACATTCGTTTCCCGGAATGGCTACGCTCGCATGCACTGGATGGCGCGAAGGTATTATTTATTCCCGCACAGTGGCCAACACCCCGTATTGATCACTGGAAAACGCTATTACAAGCGCGTGCCATTGAAAATCAGTGCTTCGTTATTGCGGTAAATCGCATTGCGAGTAAGGTAGAAAACTTTAACGGGCAGTCGATGATTATTGAGCCGTGGGGCGAGGTCTTATGGACAGGCGCTGATGATGAGGAGTTAGCCATTATCGACGTTGATTTTTCAATTGTTGATGAAGTGCGCAGCCGCATCCCAGTATATGATGACCGTCGCCCGGGATTATATGAAGAAGTAGTAAAACAATCAGTTCGTAAATAATTTAGAGAGACAAAGTCGGAGCAATTCGATTTTGTCTTTTTTAGTGGATAAGAAAGTATAACTTTCCCATCCACATAAGTAAGGACATCAACTCACCCTATTTTGGGCGAGTTGTGTCTTTCTAATCGTTAAGGAAATTATCAAATTTCGCCTTGTGGATACCATTTAAATAAGTAAATGCAACGCCCAGGCGAAAGCGCTAGCCTCTCGAAGTCGCGGTCTGTCCTCGGGCGAAAAGCGCCTTCACTTTGGATTCTCTAGCGCTTTTGTTACTTCTCGCCCCAAAGTGCGGCTATTCGCTAAAAATTCCCACTTGCCGTCTTAAGCGTCTCATTTTAAAATAGGAACAAATGTTCTGTTGTTGGGTATCATATAGTAGAAAGAGGTGAGACTATGTATGAAAATGCTCCGAATCGTTCCGTTATTTGTATTGATATGCGCTGCTTTTACGCCAGCTGCATAGGGCTTCTTGAAAATTTAGATGTGATGAAGGTGCCGATTGCTGTTGTGGGGAACTTTAGCCAAAAGGGAAGTGTTGTGCTCGCTGCGTCTCCACCGATGAAGGAGCGCTTTCACATTAAAACAGGCTCCCGCTATTATGAAATTCCGAAGCATCCAGACATTCGTTTATTTGAGCCGAAAATGGAGTTTTTCGTTAAAATTTCGATGGAGATTACGCGGCTCTTAAATGATTTTGTACCGAAAGAGGCGATTCATGTGTATAGCGTGGATGAAAGCTTTGTCGATTTAACCGGTACTGAAAAATTATGGGGACCACCTGAGGAAACGGCGAAGTATATGCAACAGCGCATTTACGATCAGTTTCAAATTCCGAGTGCAATCGGGATGGGACCGAATATGCTCATGGCAAAGCTTGCTCTTGATATTGAAGCGAAAAAAACAGACTTTGCGAAGTGGACGTATGCAGACGTACCAACAAAGCTCTGGCCTATATCACCACTAAGTGACATGTGGGGCATCGGCAGGAGAACGGAGCGCACACTAAATAATATGGGGATTTTCTCGGTAAAGGATCTCGCGCATACAGACTTAAAAACGCTCGAGAAACGCTTTGGCATTATGGGCAACCAACTGTATTACCATGCGTGGGGCATTGATTATTCAAAAATGGGCGCGCCCATTATGCAGGGGCAAATTAGCTACGGCAAAGGACAAATGCTAATGCGTGATTACCGCAGCCGAAAAGAAATTTTAACGGTTATTTTAGAGATGTGTGAGGATGTAGCAAGACGTGCGCGCGAGGCACAGCAAATCGGCCGCACAATTTCTCTTGGACTTGGCTACAGCAAAGATGCATTTGGCGGGGGCTTCCACCATTCACGGACGATTTACGAGCCGACGAACGATACGATGAAAATTTACAAAGTGTGTGAGCGACTACTCGATGAATTTTATGCTGAACGACCAGCACGTCAGCTATCGATTGCACTGACAAACTTAGAAAGTGAACATTCAATGCAGCTGAGCCTTTTTGATGATCAAAAATGGAGGAAGCGAAAACTTGGTGCGGCGATGGATAAAATTCGTACGAAATATGGCTCGACGTCAATTTTGCGTGCAGTGTCATATACAGAGGCGGGAACAGCGCTCTCTCGCTCCGCATTACTAGGAGGACATAAAAAATAGTGGCAGGTGGAGAAGATGAACCGAGATCGAGGAACAATCAAATGGAATGCAATGATGCTGCCAGAGCATGTGAAGCTACTTCGTGAATGGCAGAGTGAGGATAAGCTCGTTGAAAAACCAGAACTCGATGAATGGGCGCTGCAGGAACTGAGCGAGCAATTAACACATGCATATGAAAATGCGCTCCAAGTTGAAATGAAAATATGGGAGACGACAGCGATTTATAAGGTGCGCGGCAAAATTGATAAAATCCAGTCAGAAAAGCAACAACTACGACTAGAGGACGGGCGCACATTCAGTTTTCATCGAATTTGCGGTGCCGCATTGGCTGACTAAATAAGTGTTTATGTTATAGATTAAATACGAACAGCACTTACTGAAAATGGTTACTAGCTTTGTGCAGAACGATTACAATGTATATGCATATAATAATTGTAAAGATGTGCGGAGTCGAAAAAATGAAAGAACGGCGATTAAAATTATATTACAGTAGCAAACAAAAGAGCTAACTCAGTTACAATGAGTTAGCTTTTTTTCTCGAAAATGGTAATGGATTAATAATTTTTTTTAGTGGTTGTCTTTTTAAAAAGAACAACGTATAATAATTTTCATCGAAAAGCTTGTATAGAGCGTAAAAAACGAGTTCATTTGTATTTTTACAGTGTACAAATGTTTTACATCAGAGGAGGGTACTCAACATGAAAAAAATAATCGTAACGGGTGCGTTAGGTCAAATTGGTTCAGAATTAGTAGGAAAGCTTCGTGAAACATACGGAACGGATAATGTTTTAGCAACAGATATTCGTAAAATTGGAAACAGTGCAGGACCATTTGAAGTATTAGACGTAACAGATGGCCAGCATATGCATGACTTGGCGAAAGATTTTGGCGCAGATACAATGATTCATATGGCAGCTTTACTTTCAGCGACAGCGGAAAAAAATCCGGTGTTTGCTTGGAATTTAAATATGGGCGGGCTAATGAATGCGCTTGAAGTTTCGCGCGAGCTTGATATGCAATTTTTTACACCGAGCTCAATCGGTGCATTTGGGCCTTCAACGCCAAAAGACAATACACCACAAGATACGCTACAACGTCCGTCAACAATGTACGGCGTCAATAAAGTAGCGGGTGAATTATTATGTGATTATTACCATACGCGTTTCGGTTTAGATACACGCGGTGTGCGTTTTCCAGGATTAATCTCATACGTAACGCCTCCAGGTGGCGGTACGACAGATTACGCGGTGGATATTTATTACAAAGCAATTGAAGAAGGCCGCTACACTTCATATATTGCAGAAGGCACGTATATGGACATGATGTATATGCCAGATGCACTGCAAGCGATTGTCGATTTAATGGAAGCAGATGGTTCTAAATTACAGCACCGCAATGCATTCAATATTTCAGCGATGAGCTTCGAGCCGTCACAGATCGCAGCCGAAATTCAAAAGCACATCCCAGGCTTCCGAATGAGCTATGATGTAGATTTAGTGCGCCAAGCAATTGCTGATAGCTGGCCAAATGCAATCGACTCATCAGCCGCTGTTGCAGAATGGGGCTTTAAAGCACAATATGATTTAGCAAGCATGACAACTGATATGCTTGAAAAACTAAAAAAGCAACTTAAGAAAAAAGCGATTTCTTAAAATAATGAAATAGAATCCCGAGTAGGTCCACTTTTTAAAGTGTTCACTATTCGGGGTTCTTTTTGTTAGCAGGAATATGTGAATTGAAAATGGAAGTATTAGAATGTGGTAGGAGCTTACATATTACAACGGAGGTATGAAAATGAAACCAAAAGTGTTGATAACACATGAGTTGCCAGGGGATTCCATACAAAAATTAAAAGAAATTGCAGATGTAGAGATTTTAGAGGATTCTAACGTCAACAAAGCCGTGCTAATGGAGAAGATTGTCGACAAAGAAGCCATTATCTCCTTTTTAGGTGATGAAATTGATCAAGATATTATTAAACAGGGAAATAAATTAAGAATTATTGCTAACTATGCTGTTGGCTTTAATAATATCGATGTTGAATCAGCAAAAAAATGTGGAATTATTGTAACGAATACACCTGACGTATTAACGGATTCTACAGCGGATTTGACGTGGGGTCTTATCATGGCAATTGCGAGAAGAATTCCTGAAGGGGACGCTTTTGTAAAGAATAACTTATTTAAAGGGTGGGAGCCGCAATTATTAATCGGACAAGCCGTTTCAGGCAAAACGTTAGGCATTATTGGGATGGGGAGAATTGGCCAAGCTGTAGCAAGACGTGCAAATGGATTTCAAATGAAGGTGCTATATACAAAAAGAACCCGATTAACAGAAGCGGAAGAACGCTCATTAAATGCAGAATACTGTAGTTTAGAAGAATTACTACAACAATCCGATTTTGTTTCCTTGCATACACCTTTATCAGACGCTACAAAACATTTAATAAGAAAAGAACAATTAGACTTCATGAAGCCAACAGCCTATTTAATCAATACGTCACGCGGAGCTTTAATCCATGAAAAAGACTTAGTAGAGAAATTAAAGGCCAAGGAAATTGCTGGAGCTGCTTTAGATGTATTTGAGGATGAACCTAAGTTAGCACCGGGATTAACTGAGTTAAAAAATGTTGTCTTAACGCCCCATATTGGAAGTTCTACGATTGAAACGCGAATACAAATGGCGGACTTAGCGATTGCAAATGTCATAGCTGTACTTCAAGGGGAGAAACCGCTAACGATGGTTTAACTGTCCACCGTATTTCAAAGGAGGATAAAATGAAAATTGTTATTGCTCCAGATAGTTTCAAAGGCTCTTTAAGTGCACTAGAAGTATGCGAATGTGTGAAGAAGGGTATTGATAAAGTCCTTTCTAATGTTGAAGTTATAAAAGTACCATTATCAGACGGTGGTGAGGGAATAACCCAAACGCTTATAGAAGCAATAGGAGGAATATATGAACATCATATCGTGGCAGATCCATTAAAACGAACTGTGAAAGCGTATTATGGTGTACTAGGAGACAAAGAAACTGCAGTTATCGAAGTTGCTCAAGCTTCTGGTCTCGTGCATCTGAAACCCAGTGAAAAAAATCCATTAGTTGCTACAAGCTTAGGTACTGGCCAATTATTAATGCATGCTGTAAAGAAAGGTTATCGTAAATTTATCATTGGTTTAGGTGGCAGTGGTACGAATGATGGAGGTATTGGGATTCTTATAGCTCTAGGCGTTCGTTTTTTTGATAACAGCGGTCAGCTAATTGAAATGAATCAAGTAGCTGACATTTTAAAAGTAAGAAAACTACACTTAGAAGAAGTGCCAAAAGAGTTCAATGACTGTGAATTTTTGGTGGCTAGTGATGTATCAAATATTCTTTGTGGACCAAATGGCGCTACTACAATTTTTGGACCGCAAAAAGGTGTAAATCAGAGCAATCATCATATTTTAGAGAGGGCTTTGAAACATTTTGGAACAATATTAGAGGAACAATTTCAGGATACTGTATTAAACTTTCCTGGTAGTGGAGCTGCAGGTGGTATCGGGGCGATATTTAAAGCAATATTTAAAGCTAGATTCTCATCAGGTATTGAGCTAGTAGATAAATATACCGAAT
Source organism: Solibacillus sp. FSL H8-0538 (assembly GCF_038003525.1). Lineage (NCBI taxonomy): Bacteria > Bacillati > Bacillota > Bacilli > Caryophanales > Caryophanaceae > Solibacillus > Solibacillus sp. FSL H8-0538. Next base: position 503,495 of record NZ_JBBOPI010000001.1, read on the forward strand.
TAGAAAGTAAGATTGCAACTGCGGATCTAATATTTACAGGAGAAGGTAAATTGGATACTCAAACGTTATCTGGAAAAGTTATTTATGGAGTAGGCAAATTAGCAAGTAAATATGAGAAGCCCGTAATTGCTTTATGTGGAGTGAATGAATTAGATGATAAGGGACTTGATACATTAAATTTGATCGCTGCATTCTCGATTGTCAAAGGCCCATGTACAGTTGACTATGCAATAGAAAACGCAGCTGAATTAGTAACCAATCTAACTGCTAACATCGTAAGAACTATACTGATTTTTAATAAAGGGAATAAGTAAAAAAGCCATCTCCTAGTAGCATTATGCTTACAAAGGGAGATGGCTTTTTGGTAGATAAATAAGGACAGCATCTCGCCCGATTTTAGGGGGATTTGTAAATGAACAAATAGAGAATAAACTATTAAAACGAGAAAAAATAATTAAATTTGACGGAATATACACTCAATTCAGTATAATGTACTAAACTAGTATTGTTGGGGGAAATATCAAATATAAGGGGGACAAATATTATGATGCAAACACCGTTATTATTAAATGATTTGCTAAAGCGTGCAGAAATGTATTATGCGCACAAAGAAATAATTTCACGTACAAGCGACACAATGACACACCGCTTAACATACGGCGAGTGGGGGAAACGTACGCGGAAATTAGCCCATGCACTAACAAAACTCGGTATGAATCAAGGGGATAAAGTAGCTTCGTTCGCCTGGAATCAACATCGCCACCTAGAAGCCTATTTTGCTGTACCGTGCGCGGGTGCTGTGCTGCATATGGTCAATATTCGTCTATCAGCAGAGCATATTAGCTATATTATTAATCATGCTGAGGACGAAATCATTTTAATCGATCAAGATTTAGTACCATTAATTGAAGAGATTCAACTTGAACTAAAAACAGTGAAGCATTTTGTCATTATGGCGGACGGGGATTTGCCAGAAACGACATTGCCAAACGCGTTGTCTTACGAAAAATTATTAGAGGAAGCGGATGAAAACTTCGAATTCCCAACAAATATTGATGAAAACGCACCAGCGAGCATGTGCTATACAAGTGCAACAACGGGCAATCCAAAAGGGGTTGTATACACGCACCGTTCACTAGTGCTACATAGTACGATGCTATCAATGGTTGATACGATGGGGATTGGTGAGCGCGACGTTATTATGCCAATCGTGCCAATGTTCCACGTAAATGCATGGGGAATGCCGTTTGCAGGCGTGAATGTCGGTGCCACACAAGTATTAATTGGGCCACAATTTACTCCGGGCTTAATTTTAGATGTCATTGAGCAGTACGGTGTCACAAAAACAGCAGGCGTACCAACGATTTGGCTAGGTGTTGTTCAAGAAATGGAGAAGCGCGCACGTGATTTGTCTAAGCTGCAAACGATTTTCTGCGGCGGCTCGGCTTCACCAAAAGGACTAATCCGCACATTTGAAGAGAAATTCGGTGTCAATTATGTCGTTGTATACGGTATGACAGAAACGTCGCCCATCGTCTCACTTTCAAACTACTTAGCGAAAATGGATGATTGGTCTGTTAGGGATCAAATCGATGCACGCGCCATGCAAGGTTTAACCGTGCCAGGTATTGAATCAAGCATTGTGAATGAAGAAGGCGAAGTGCCATGGGATGGTGAAACGATGGGGGAGCTGCGTTTACGTGGACCATGGATTGCGAGCGAATATTATCAAGATGAGCGCACTGCTGAAGCTTTTAAAGATGGCTGGTTGTACACCGGTGATATCGCTGTTCGTTCAAAGGAAGGTTTCATTAAAATTACAGACCGCACGAAGGATTTAATTAAATCTGGTGGGGAATGGATTTCATCTGTAGAGTTAGAAAATGCGTTAATGTCACATGATGCTATATTTGAAGCGGCAGTAATTGCAATTCCCCATCCAAAATGGCAGGAGCGTCCGTTAGCATGTGTTGTGCTAAAAGAGGGTGTGGAAGTTTCGAAGGAAGAACTCATGGCGTTTTTAGCAGATCAATTTGCAAAATGGTGGATGCCAGATGATATTGTGTTCTTAGAAGAAATTCCGAAAACATCAGTAGGGAAGTTTTTAAAGGCCAAGCTTCGTGAAAACGTGAAGGAAATTTACCCACAGCTGTCATTTTAATTAAATTTGATGATGGCATGGTGGATGTGCGTGAACTGAAGTGACTGTCACCCGCACTAAATGGACGTCTGATACATCAAAAATTGCTTTTAATAATAGGGACTTAAACATGCGAATTTAGGGAAGATGAATCGCGTTCTGTCCGTTGTCTAAACAATATTTTGTTTTTAACTCTTCTAAAATGAGTGGAAATCAACAAGTTTATTGATTGGGGGGGAGCATGTTATCTTTTGGCACAACAATATCGTAAATCGCCATTAATGGGCATAAGTTGAGTGTTTCTTGGTTTGAAATCATCGGGAGCACAACCTGTAATTCATTCGTTTTATTTTACAAGAAAATCACTCTTTTTGGATAAGAGAATGATACATTCATTCTTAGCGTTTACAAGTTGATTGGAGTGGAGGCGACGGCTTCTAGGGGATTAGCGAGCAGCTTGAGACCCTGGACTGAGCGTAGCGAGGGAAGCGGCTCAAGGCTCGCCCCCAGAAAAGCGTTCGCCGCAACGGAAATCAACGACATCGAAGAAAAAAGCCAGTTCTTGAACGATGTCTCGTTCAAGAACTGGTTAAACTAATTTATAGACTTTTTCGGTACCCTCCAAAAAATCAGCGCGTTTCTTCATTTTTCTTATGCTGGTTTCGAGCGCTTATAGTTTTTACTACTAACTATTCCTAAATTAAATAGTACAAACACCATAATTAAGCGGTAGACGAGGAGACCGTATTGCTTAATCGTCGTTGTTTCAGTAAATAGCTGAGGCATATTTTGAACGATCAAATAAATAAAATATCCAGTAAGGCCGAAAAATAGTAAGCTTACGAAAAAATCTTTCATTTATTCTCACCTCCATCTCTCACGTTTACCTTATTTTAACATATTAAATACTTGCTCAACATCTTTATCACCGCGGCCTGAAATATTAACGATAAGGCTATCTTCGGATGATAGTGTTGGGGCTAATTTCAGTGCATGGGCAACCGCATGTGAGCTTTCAAGTGCCGGAATTATGCCTTCAACTTTTGATAGCGTTTGGAAGGCTTCTAGCACTTCTTCATTCGAAATCGTTACATATTCAGCGCGGCCTATTGAATGTAGGTAGCTATGTTCTGGTCCGACACCTGGATAATCTAGGCCTGCAGCGATTGAATACGTTGGTAGTGGATTGCCTTCTTCATCTTGAAGCACCATGCAGCGGAATCCATATAAATTACCAGGTGAGCCTTCTGTAATTGAAGCTGCTTTATCTGGTTCCACACCGATTAGACGTACTTCAGTGTCATCAATATAGTTAGCAAATGCACCAATTGCGTTACTACCGCCACCACAGCAAGCAATCACTGCAGTAGGAAGTTTGCCTTCTTTTGCTAAATGCTGCTCCTTCGATTCCTTACTAATCACTGATTGGAAGTGTTTCACCATCGTTGGGAATGGATGAGGTCCTACTGCTGAGCCTAGTAAATAGAATGTATTCTCATAGTTTTCGACTAAATCAGCAAAAGCCTCATCTACAGCTTCTTTTAAGCGACCTTGACCTTTGTCCACCGTGACTACTTTCGCACCAAGTAGCTCCATACGGAATACGTTTAATGCTTGGCGTTTTGTGTCCTCAGAGCCCATATAAATTGTGCAGTCCATACCAAACATTGCACAAACGGTAGCTGTTGCTACACCATGCTGACCTGCGCCAGTTTCAGCAATAACGCGTTTTGCGCCCATACGTTTCGCGAGTAAAATTTGGCCAAGTACGTTATTAATTTTATGAGAGCCGGTATGGTTTAAATCTTCACGTTTTAAGTAAATTTTCGCCCCGCCACATTGTTTTGTTAAATTTTCGGCAAAGTAAAGTGGTGATTTACGGCCAACGTATTCCGTGAAGTAGTAGTCAAGCTCAGCTAAAAATTCAGGATCATTTTTATATTGCTCAAATTGCTCGTCTAAAATATTGAGTACATTTTGTAGGGCTGGGGGTACAAAGCTCCCGCCAAATTCGCCGAAATAACCTTTTTCAGTTGTCGTTGTCATAATAATTCTCCCCTTAGTTTGAAGTAGAAAGCTGCGTTGCTTTAATTAGTGCTTCAATCGTTGCCCAATCATCGTTTACAAGCGCATCGACGATTTTACTGCCGACAATAACGCCGTCTGCAAATGCACCAAATTGCTTCACATGTTCAGGCGTTGAAATACCGAAGCCGGCTAATACAGGAATGGAGCTCGCTGCTTTTAGTTGATTAAAATGGTCAGCAAGATTTTCAGCAAAGCTTGAACGAGCACCCGTAATGCCGTTTACTGTTACCGCGTAAATAAAGCCTTCACTAGCACTGGCAAGCTGGGTTATTCGTTCAGCTGGACTTGTTAAAGAAATCAGCTGGACAAGAGCAATCCCTGAATTTTTTAATGTAGGGTGGATTATGTTCATTTCCTCCATTGGCATATCTGGAATAATGACACCGCGAATTCCTGCACGACTTGCATCTGCTGCAAAGCTTTCAGCACCGTAAGCTAAAATCGGATTTAAATACGTCATCGCAACAAGCGGCACAGTAATTTCATCCGCAAAGGTAATTAGTGTTTCAATGACTTTTCGTAAAGTTGTGCCGTGCGCTAAAGCGCGTTTACCAGCTTTTTCAATTGTTGGTCCGTCTGCAACGGGATCTGAAAACGGAATCCCTACTTCGATTGCGGTTACGCCAAGCTCTTGCAGACGTAAAATCGTTGGCTGTAATTTTTCAAGTCCGCCGTCACCTGCCATAATATAAGGAACGAACGCTTTGTCCCCGCGTGCATTTACTTTTAAAATTGCCTCTGTTACAGCTGTCATGAAAGGTCACCTCCGAATGCATCCACTAACGTGTGCACATCTTTATCGCCACGCCCTGATAAACAAACAACAACAACTTCTTCAGCAGGACGTGTTTTTGCAAATTGTGAAGCATAATAAATCGCATGTGCACTTTCTAATGCCGGTAAAATGCCTTCTGTTTCGCACAATAGCTTTACACCTTCAAGTGCTTGTGCATCGGTAACGGATGGATACTGCGCACGACCGCTTGCATGCAAATGACAATGCTCTGGTCCAACGCCTGGATAATCAAGCCCAGCAGAAATTGAGTGTGCTTCTTGTACAAAGCCGTTGTCATCTTGTAATAAATACATAAATGCCCCGTGCAGTACACCCATTTTTCCTACGTGAATTGCCGCTGCATGCTTATCTGTATCGACACCAGCGCCGGATGCTTCAATCCCATAGAGCGCCACGTCTTTATCTTCGATGAACGGGTAGAACATGCCGATTGCGTTACTGCCCCCACCGATACAAGCAATGACTGAATCTGGTAAACGACCTTCTTGTTGTAAAATTTGTGCACGTGTTTCATCCCCAATAACACGTTGGAAATCACGGACAATTGTTGGGAACGGGTGGGGCCCCAATGCTGAGCCTAAAATATAATGTGTATCTTCAACATGTGTAACCCAGTGGCGAAGCGCCTCGTTTACAGCATCTTTTAGGGTAGCTGAGCCCTTGTCAACGCCGACCACTTTTGTTCCAAGTAACTCCATACGGAATACGTTTAGCTGTTGACGTTTTACATCCTCTGCCCCCATATAAACGATGCATTCCATATCTAGTAGGGCACAGGCAGTAGCGGTTGCCACACCGTGCTGACCAGCGCCGGTTTCTGCAACAATTTTCTTCTTGCCCATACGTTTTGCAAGCAGGGCCTGTCCAAGTGCATTATTAATCTTATGTGCACCCGTATGATTCAAATCTTCACGCTTTAAATATATTTTTGCTCCGCCAACGCGCTTCGTTAAACGTTCTGCATAATAAAGCGGTGTTTCGCGACCTACGTATTGTTTTAAATAATAGTCTAACTCTTGTTGGAAGGCAGGATCCTGCTTTGCTTCCTCGTACGCTTGCTCTAATTCAATTAACGGTGTCATTAATGTCTCGGGAACAAATTGTCCGCCAAATTTACCGAATCTTCCTTTAGTCGTTGTCATGAAATCCTCGCTCCTTTAGCTGCCTGTAGAAATGCTTGAATAAGTTCGTGATTCTTTTGTCCATCTAGCTCAACCCCGCTTGAAACGTCTACGCCAAATGGCTGCACAAGATTAATTGCCTCAGCAATATTTTCAGCACGTAAGCCACCTGCTAAAATAACTTTTTCCTTTGGGATGTGTGCTTCTTGAAGTAGTGACCAGTCGAATGTATGGCCACTGCCACCGCGGAAGTCTGTGCCTGGAGCATCAAATAAATAGTAGTCCACGTTATAACGTACGGCTTGTTCAATATCTTCTTTTGTACGAATGGAGAAAGCTTTAATTGAAGGTAGTCCAATTTCCGTAATAAATTCAGGCGTTTCGTCCCCGTGATACTGTACATAATCGAGCGGCACCGTTTTCGCGAAATGCTCAATTGCTTCGCGTTCTGCATTGACGAACACACCGACCTTTTTGACATGTGGGGGAATTGCTTTCGTGAGCTCGGCTGCCTGTTCAACTGTAATTTCACGCTTGCTCGGCGCAAACATAAATCCGATAAAATTAACACCTGCTTCAACAGCGGTTTCAATATGTGCGCGTTCTTTTAAGCCGCAAATTTTTACAAATGTCATACCGTTTCACCAAACTTTTTTGATATGTCGATTTGTAACGATTGTAGGTCTGCCACAACATCACCACTGCGCATAAGTGATTCGCCAACAAGCACCCCTTTTGCGCCAGCATTCGCCACGCGAGCCGCATCTTCTGCGTTCCAAATACCACTTTCACTAATAAACGCTACACCATCTGCTGCAAAATGCTTGGCAATTTCTTCAGTTTGGATTAAATCCACTACGAATGTTTTTAAGTTGCGGTTATTCACGCCGATAATTTTCGCTTTTAATTTTAGTGCGCGCTCCAGTTCTTCGACATCATGCACTTCGACTAAAATTTCAAGACCGAGGTCCGTTGCGTACGCAAAAAGGGAAGCGAGCTCCTCATCTGAAAGCGCTGCGACGATTAATAAAATAACCGAAGCCCCAGCCGCCTTCGCGTAATCAATTTGTACGGGGTCGATCATGAAATCCTTGCATAGCACAGGAATACTGACGGCGTTCACTACATTATATAAATCCGCAAACGATCCTTTGAAAAAAGCTTGTTCTGTTAACACTGAAATACAAGCCGCACCCGCTGCTTCGTATTGAAGTGCCTGTTCTACTGGTTCAATATGCGTTGCAATATTTCCTTTAGAAGGAGAGGCACGTTTCATTTCGGCAATAACTTGTAATTTGTCGGCACGGATTAATGTTTCATATAGAGAAGGGCGCTGTTTTTCGACAACAGTAAAGCTAGGTGTCTGAGCATGTAATCCCGGGAGCTCCGTTTTTTTCTGTTCAATAATCTTGTCTAAAATTGTCATTGTTTCGCACCATCTTTCATTGCATTTTGACTATAGGCAATAACATTGTTTAATTTTTCGAGCGCACGCCCAGAGAAAATACTGTCACGCGCCATTTCAATACCTTCCATCATCGTGTCAGCTAATCCATAAGCGAAAAAGCCAATTCCTGCATTTAATATAACCGTATCAAAATAAACACTTTGTTTACCTGCAAGTAAATCGCGCATGATTACCGCGTTATCAGCAGGACTGCCACCGCGAATCGCAGATAGTGGCTGTGGTGTTAACCCAACATCCTCTGCGCGTAATTTAAACGGAATGATATCGCCGTGATCTAGCAGTACGAATGTGTTTTCACCATCTAAAGAAGCCTCATCCATACCGCAAGAGCCAGATACGACAACTGCACGTTCACGCCCAAGCATATGAAGTACTTGTGCATAATCTGTTGTAAACGCTGGGCGATTAATGCCAACAAATTGTGTTTTTAATGGAACCGGATTTGTTAACGGGCCAGCTAAATTGAAAATTGTTGGCTTACCAATCGCCTGGCGTACCTCACCGATGCGCTTTAATTTCGGATGCATATTTGGTGCATGTAAAAAGGCAATTCCGTGTTTTTGTAGCAAATCAACTGTTTGTTCCATTGTTGGGACAAGCTCAATACCAAGCGCTTCTAATACGTCAGAGCTACCAGAAGAGCTTGAAACTTTTCGGTTGCCATGCTTTGCAACAAGCAGTCCGCCACCCGCAAGAACAAAGGCGGAAGTCGTACTAATATTGAAGCTATGCAAGCCGTCACCACCAGTTCCGCAATTATCGATATAAATGCCTTCAGGAACGTCTACTTGAACCGCATGAGAGCGCATAACAGAAGCAAGACCTGCCACTTCATGAGCCGTTTCACCTTTTTCACTCATCGCAATTAAAAAAGAAGTAATCTCCTCTTTTGGTGTTTCTTCATTAAATACAAGCTGAGCCGCTTCGACCATTTCCTCAAATACTAAATTTCCTTTTTGTACGACGCGCTCAATAAATGGTTGCAATATCATATGAGTCACCCTTGTGCTAGCGCGCATAAAGACTGTGCTTTCATCGCAATTTGCTCCGCTGCATCCTTTGTAGTTGTTTTTGCCGAAATCGAAGTGCCTACTTGTAAATACGCTTTGTTATTTTTAATAAGCATCGTGCGGGCAGTTAGTGCAAAATCAATTTGTCCGTTAAACCCGATATAGCCAAGTGCGCCGCCGTAAAAACTTCGGTGAACTGGTTCAACTTCATCAATGAGCTGCATTGCTTGAAGCTTTGGACTACCTGTTACACTTCCAGCTGGAATACAATGTGCCAATGCGTCGATTGCGTGTAGGGTAGGGGACAACTTGCCTTCCACTGCAGATGTAAGTTGCATCAAATTTTCGGTACGAATGGTTGCTGTATAATTTGTCACCTTAACAGAACCTGCTACACAAATTTTTTCTAAATCTTCCTTGGCTATGTCAACGAGTGCGTTATGCTCGGCAATTTCCTGTGCATTTGAACGTAATTCTTGTTCAATGGCTAGATCCGCTGTTGTCGTGAAGCCACGTGGACGAATGCCAGCAATAGGCTTCGTTGTAACCACACCATTATGAACACGCACTAAGCTTTCTGGCGAGGAGCCGACAATTGTGTGATCGTCAAACTCGATGTAATACATATACGACGCTTGATTGTGAATGCGTAGCTTGCGGTAAAGTGCAAAAGCGTCGCCGTCAAATTCAGTTTCTAAGCGGCGAGATAATACGACTTGAGTGCTATCATTTTTAGCAATTGCTCGTTGCAGTGTTTCGATTTGCTGCTCAAATTCAAGCTCTGTTGTTTGATAGCGGAACGGGCTTAGCGAATAGTCCGTTGACTTAGCTGGTGTTGCATAAAGCAACTGCTCAATAATGGCATCAATATTCGGTTCCTTTTGCTCGGCTTCAATATTTGTATGGAACACGACTAATTCATCTGTTAAATGATCAAAAATAATGAGCGTATCATAAATATGGAAGTTGACAGTCGGAATGCCGATTTCTGTATCGCTCTGTTGGCTATCTAAACTAGTAGCACCGTAGCTAATATAGCCAATTGCGCCTCCCGTAAATGGGTATTCCGTATGATTGGAAATGCGTGGCATCACTTGCTTCAACGAATGGATTAAATCACCTTCATAGCTATATGTTTTATTCGTAAGGTGAGATAGTTCCGTCAATGTCGTACCAGAACCGCTATATGTTTTGCGCGGGTTTGCACCGATAAATGAGTAGCGGCCAGCGCCTTCGCTTTTTGTTGAGCTTTCAAGTAAAAATTTCCGCTGCCCTTGCAAGCGGCTAAAAATTAATATCGGTGTTAACAGATCGCCATTTACTTTTTTCATTGTCGTGCGGAATTTTTGTTTGATTGACATAAAATCACTCCTTCATTTTTTGTCGCTGTTAAATTATATTGTTGTTATTTGGTAGAATCCGCTAGCTTTTTCGCGGGTGAACCAATAAGACCGGAAGTGTAAACGCAGGATGCCACGCTTTTTGCGGCCAATGCGAGTGTAAAAACGCAAAAAAGCCCTCTACAAAAAGAGACTACTCTTTTTGTAGAGGACGATATATGACCGCGTTGCCACCTCAATTGAAGCCTAAGCTTCCACTTCATGTCCTTGTAACGGCAGGAAACCGTCCACTAACTAGCGCTAGCGGCTTTCATAAGGCCCATTCACAAAGATTACACAGACGCGTTTGCACCAACCACGCGCTCTCTAAGCAGGTTATCATTTGCTACTCTTCTTATTCATCAATTTACTCAGCTATACTATTCTCAGCTCTGTCTAGACGGTGGTCACGCTCCCGTGACCTGCTACCGTATCCGAACAATATTAATATTCAAATTGTACGACTAGTTAAGCGAATAAGTCAATATATTCTGAAAATATTTTCTGTTTTAAGACGAAAAAAACCGATCCGCTACAGCAGACCAGTTGAAAAATTTTAGATTAAATTTTTGAAGTTGAGACGTTTGTTTAACGTGTACATAATCGGTACACCGACAGCAAGTACAATAAATTCACCAGCAGCAACGGTTACCCATGTCCAAAAGAACGGTAACTCTAGTGCTAAGTTTAGCTCGAACGCAATAATAAACATCGTACATGTAAACAATAATGTATTAATGAGTAATCTTGCTAAGATATTTTTTACAAACTTACATACGACAATAAAAATCGCCAGTGTAATGATTGAATGTCCAACACCGAAAACAAGATCATACATGCCAAGCGGTGAGGACAGATTTGAAATGAATACGCCTATAATAATCCCAATTGCAAAGCGCGGATTGAACGCCACTAAGTGGTTAAACATTTCAGAAACACGAAATTGTACTTCCGTGAAACCAAATGGGGCAACAAGCATTGTAACAGCAATATAAAGTGCCGCAATAATACCACTCGTTGCTAAAAATTTTACCTTCATTCTTCTATTCCTCCTAGTTTTTTTTACGTGGGATGGTTACGAACCACGGTGTGTTAAACACAAATACCTATATTAATATAGTACAATCTATTCGTCAAATAATGCGGTTAATTGTTGTTGTTAGAAAATTGACACAAAGTTAGTTTAGTAAGTATAGTTTAATTAATTGAGGAATTTAGCGATTTAAAGCGCCAAATTAATAGTTGTGTCGAAAAATATGTGCTACTATATAATTAGAACATTCATAATATTGTTGACTATCTGAAAACGTAGATGTAAGATAGCGATAAAATCACGCTTTATTTGGATGTAACCTAGTGAAGCAAAGTGAGATAGAGAATAATAGGGGGATTTCATTTATGAAACGTAGTATGACAAAATTTTCATTTTTATTGTTCGGTCTTCTGTTTTTACTAGCTGCTTGTGGCAGTGATACAGAATCTACGAACGACACAGCAAGTACTGGTTCATCTTCAGAGCCGGCAACAGAAGAAGCAAAAACATTTAAAATCGGTACAACACAAATCGTGGAACACCCTTCTTTAGATGCAGCAACTGAAGGTTTTAAAGCGGCAATTGCTGACGCTGGTATTAAAGCAGAGTACATTGATAAAACAGCTAATGGTGATAACAGTGCAAACATGACAATCGCACAGCAATTAGTAAGCGAAAACGTAGACTTAATTTTCGCCAACTCAACACCATCTGCACAAGCAGCAAAAGGTGCAACATCTGATATTCCAGTGATCTTCACATCAGTAACAGATGCTGTTGGTGCTGAATTAATCGCTTCAATGGAAGCACCTGGCGCTAACGTAACAGGTACAATCGATTTACATCCAGATACAATTACTAATACAATTGCATATTTAAAAGATTTAGGTGCAAAAAATATCGGAATGGTTTACAACGCTGGTGAGCAAAACTCAGTAGCTCAAATCGCACAAGTAAAAGAAGCGGCAACAGCACAAGGCTTAACAATTGTTGAAGCAGCTGTATCTACTTCAGCTGAAGTAAAGCAAGCTTCTGAATCTTTACTTGGTAAAGTGGACGCTTTCTATATCATTACAGACAATACAGTTGTATCAGCACTTGAATCAGTAATTGACGTAGCAAATGCAAATAAACTTCCATTAATCGTTGGGGAATTAGACTCTGTAGCACGTGGCGGCTTAGCGGCATACGGCTTCGAGTATTATGATATCGGTTATGAAGCAGGACAAATGGCAGCAAAAATTTTACTTGAAGGTGTTGCACCTGCTGACATTCCATCAGCATACCCAGCAAACCTTAAACTAGTAATTAACAAAGCAACAGCTGAACTACTTGGTCTTGAAATTAAACCAGAGTGGAACGCTGAAGTACAATAAATAACAAAGGGGATTTGTGCCCTTCATACCCGAGTAGTGAGAGCGTCGTATCCATGCGACATCGAGGGTGTGGTACAAATGCCTAGACAATAAGAATTAAATGTTAGGAGATGATTCAACGTGTTTACAGCTTTGTTTGGTTCGGTTGAGCAAGGAATCATCTATGCAATTATGGCACTCGGAGTGTATTTAACATTCCGAGTGTTAGATTTTCCGGATTTAACGGTTGATGGCAGTTTCGTAACGGGTGCCGGCACAGCAGCGATGATGATTGTGCTTGGCTACCACCCGATACTTGCTACATTAACAGCAATTGTTGCGGGATTTATTGCAGGATGTATGACAGGGATTTTACACACAAAGGGCAAAATTAATCCGCTTTTATCAGGGATTTTAATGATGATTGCATTGTATTCAATCAATCTACGGATTATGGGACTATCTTCTGATACCGGCGTAACGCGTCCTAATATTCCTCTTTTGAATACAGATACAGTGTTTTCATTGTTCCAAGGGTTCTGGAGTAACCTTGGAATTGATGCGGCAATTTCAGATGCATTACGTGGAATGGGGCTAGAGTCAGTGCCTTCAACATGGGGTACACTTGTCGTCGTGTTAATGTTAACAATCTGCATTAAATTCATCGCAGACTGGTTCTTAAAAACGGAAGTCGGCCTAGCCATTCGTGCAACAGGAGACAATAAACGGATGATTCGTAGTTTTTCTGCGAATACAGATACGTTAATTATTTTTGGTCTTGGTATATCAAATGCACTTGTAGCATTATCAGGTGCATTAATTGCACAATACACAAAATTTGCCGACATTGGTTTAGGAATCGGGATGATCGTGATTGGTCTTGCTTCTGTTATTATCGGGGAAGCAATTTTCGGAACAAAATCGATTGTTCGCACAACATTTGCTGTTGTAGCTGGAGCGGTTATTTATCGGTTAATTTATGCAATTGCGCTACGTGTCGGCTGGCTAGATACAGGGGACATGAAGTTAATTACTGCGATTATCGTAATTTTAGCGCTTGTTATTCCACAAGTGTTGGATAAACGCAAAGAGAAAAAACGTAAGGCGAAACGTTTAGAAGATCGGTTGTCTGCTCAAAAAGCGGGCGCTGTTGCAATCGAGCAAGGAGGGAATCACCTTGCTTAAACTGGATGGCATTAATAAAATTTTCAACGAAGGCACACCGGATGAGAAGATAGCTTTAGATAATATTAATTTGCATCTCGCTCCTGGCGATTTTGTGACAATTATCGGAAGTAATGGTGCAGGGAAATCGACGATGATGAATATGATTTCCGGTGCACTATCACCTGATTTTGGTACGGTAACAATTGATGGGACGGATGTAACAAGACTACCGGAGCATAAGCGTTCGCAGTTTATCGGACGTGTCTTTCAAGATCCAATGGCAGGTACAGCACCTTCTATGACAATCGAGGAAAACTTAGCTATTGCTTATTCACGAAACGGCAAGCGTGGAATGCGAAGCGGGGTAGATCGTAAGCGTCGTGAGTTTTTTAAGGAGTCTTTAGCGAAGCTTCATTTAAACCTTGAAAATCGTTTAAGTGCGAAGGTGGGACTTCTTTCAGGTGGTGAGCGCCAGGCGTTATCTTTGTTGATGGCCACGTTTACGAAGCCGTCTATTTTACTACTGGATGAGCATACCGCTGCACTTGACCCTTCACGTGCAGAGCTAATTACCCGCTTAACGAAACAGCTTGTTGAAGCGGACCAACTAACGACACTAATGGTTACACATAATATGCAACAAGCACTTGACCTTGGTAATCGTTTAATTATGATGGATAAAGGACAAATCATTTTAGAAATCGGCGCAGAACAGAAACCAGGCCTCACAATCCCGGATTTAATGGCTGAATTCGAACGCATCCGCGGCGAAAAAATGAACTCTGACAGAGCACTGTTGGGGTAACACATACATGAACTGTAGGCAAACTCGATGAACGTCGGGCGAGCCTACAGTTTTTTTGTATGAAAGCGATGTTACAGAGTATTTTGAAGATCTTTTTGTAAAATGGATATGATGAAAAGGGGTTTTTGCTAGCTGAAAATCAGTCAAGTTTTACTTTTCGTAATTTGCAAAAAAACAATCAAACAACGTACAATCTCGGAAAGAGGTGAGTACTTTAGTGATTGCACTTAAAAGGGGAGTATCAGAGAAGGATTTGACGTTACAAGCAGCTATTCGCAGAGGTGTAGCAGATTACCAAGCAGAATTGCGGCGTATGCAAACAGGATTAGCCGGCGAACTATATATCGATCAGCGTTGGGAAGACATGAATTTAAAAGGGGAATATTATTTAATTCATGACTACTATGTTCAAATCAATGAAAATATCTCGCATCAAATCGATACTTTATTTCTTTGTAAGAACTTCTTATTATTGCTAGAAATCAAAAATATAGCAGGGCGGATAGATTTCGAGGAGGAGAAGCATCAATTCATTCGAACGAGAGATGATGGAATTGTACAGGGATTTCGTAATCCGATTGATCAAGTAAGACGACATAGAAGGTGGTTGCAAGATTTTATAGGCGGTAGTTTACCAGTGGAATATGCCGTTGTATTTTCTCATTCGAAAACAATTATTGGGCGTGTTCCTAAAAATGAAGCTATTTTTCATGGCAGTGGATTAGAGTCGCATTTATACAAGCTCTTTAGTAAGTATGAAGCGCATGTATCAAGTCAGGAATTGCAACAACTTAGTCAAAAACTATTGAAAATCAAAACGGAGCCGCAAAGGAAGTTAGTGGTTGATTCGTCACGTATACGGAGAGGCGTTCTTTGCAAAAAATGTGATTATCAAGTAGTAATGTTGTTCAACTACGGAAAATTTGAATGTCCTACATGTCGGACGCGAAGCAACGAAGGGTTACTTGAAGCACTGGAGGATTATCGATTATTAGTAAGTGAGTGGATTTCGAATAGAGAGTTTCGGATGTTTTTTGGAATTGATTCAATAGATGCGACAAAACGATTGTTAAAGTCTCTGAATTTAGAGTACGAGGGTTCTTATAAGGATCGGAAATATAGGATTAGGGCTCTTAATTTGTGAAGTTGCCAGTATTTGTCCCGAAGTCGCCAGTATTTTCAGTTTGTCGCCAGTATTTGTTCCGAAGTCGCCAGTGTTACCAGTTTGTCGCCAGTATTTGTTCCAAAGTAGCGAGTGTTTCCAGATTGTTGCCAGTATTTGTCCCGAAGTCGTGAGTATTTCCAGTTTGTCGCCAGTATTTGTCCCGAAGTCGCCAGTATTTCCAGGTTGTCGCCAGTATTTGTCCCGAAGTCGCCAGTGTTTCCAGTTTGTCGCCAGTATTTGTTCCAAAGTAGCGAGTGTTTCCAGGTTGTTGCCAGTATTTGTCCCGAAGTCGTGAGTATTTCCAGTTTGTCGCCAGTATTTGTCCCGAAGTCGCCAGTATTTCCAGTTTGTCGCCAGTATTTGTTCCGAAGTCGCCAGTATTTCCAGCTTGTCGCCAGTATTTGTTCCGAAGTCGCCAGTATTTCCAGTTTGTCGCGAGTATTTCACCCGAAGTCGCCATTGTTACCAGGTTGTCGCGAGTATTTCACCCGAGGTCGCCAGTGTTTCCAGGTTGTCGCCAGTATTTGTTCAGAAGTCGCCAGTATTTCCAGGTTGTCGCCAGTATTTCACCCGAAGTCGCCAGTAAACCCCAAAAAAAACGCTCGGCACTAAGCCGAGCGGACCCCAAAAATTAAACCAGCAACGCAAACAATGTGCTGTCGTTGTTCACTTCTTTGTATTCAAATCCGTTTGCATGCATACGCTCAAGTAGGCCGGCATAATCGTCGCGGTGACCAAGCTCGATGCCAACAAGGGCTGGACCGCTTTCTTTGTTGTTTTTCTTTGTATATTCAAACGTTGTAATATCATCATTCGGTCCTAAAACACCTGTTAGGAACTGGCGAAGTGCGCCTGAACGCTGCGGGAAGCTAACGATGAAATAGTATAGTAAGCCTTCATAAATTAACGATTTCTCTTTAATTTCCTGCATGCGGCCGATGTCATTGTTACCACCAGAAATAATGACGACAACAGACTTACCGCGAATTTCTTCTGCATAAAAATCAAGTGCTGCAACAGATAGGGCGCCTGCAGGTTCTGCGATAATAGCATGCTTATTGTATAAGTCTAAAATTGTTGTACACACTTTGCCTTCTGGAACAGCTACGATATCGTCTAAATACTGTTTGCAAAGGGCATACGTATCATTGCCGACGCATTTTACTGCAGCGCCGTCGACGAATTTATCGATCCAGTTAAGTGCAAGTGGACCCCCATTTCCAAAAGCGGCCTTCATGCTACTTGCGCCAGCCGGTTCAACACCAATAACTTTACTTGATGGTGAAAGGTTTTTTACATAAGCAGAAACGCCAGACATTAAGCCTCCGCCACCGATACTGCCAAACACATAATCAATCGGTTCTTCGATATCATTCATAATTTCAACGGCTACCGTACCTTGACCAGCCATGACGTCAAGATCATCGAATGGGTGGATAAAAATTCGCCCAGCTTCCGCGGAATATGCAAGTGCGCTTTCAGCAGAATCATCAAAAGTATCGCCAGCTAATGTAATTTCAACGAATTCACGGCCGAACATGCGAACTTGATCAATCTTTTGTTTTGGTGTCGTTTTTGGCATAAAGATGTTTGCTTGAATTTCAAGTTTCGCACAGGCATAGGCAACACCTTGTGCATGGTTACCTGCACTTGCGCAAACAATACCTGCCAAACGTGCAGCTTCTTCAATTTTCTTTATTTTATAGTAAGCGCCACGTAGTTTGAATGAACGAACATGCTGTAGGTCTTCGCGCTTGAAGTAAATATTAGCGCCGTACTTTTCTGATAAATAATCATTGTGCTGTAAAGGCGTGTGAACAACAACATCTTTTAAAAAATGATGTGCGATTAAAACATTTTCGACAGCAACTGTCTTTGTTTGTACAACTTCCATCTTTATGTGACCTCCGTTTTGGCTAAAACATTGACTAATTTTATCACAAATACATGATAGAATGTTGGAAAAATTCCGTTAATTTTAAAAAATACTCAAATGTTCATAATGAAAGCGTTTTACTCCAAATTGTCGAAATTTAATCAAAAAAAAACCCGAGCAAACGAGCTCGAGTCTTTTGAAATTAAAATATCAGATGCGCAATTAACGCGATAATTGGTAGTGAAATGATTGTACGGATTAAGAAGATAATAAATAAATCCCATAATTTAATCGGTAATTTAGTCCCTAAAATTAATCCGCCTACTTCTGACATGTAAATTAGTTGCGTTACAGAGACGGTTGCAATAACGAAGCGTGTCATTTCTGACTCAATGCCTGCACCTAAAATTGAAGGTAGCAACATATCCGCGAAACCGACGATCATCGTTTGTGCGGCTTCACCGGCTTCGGGAATTTGAAGAAGCGCTAAAATTGGTTCAAACGGCATCCCTAAAATACGGAAGAAGCTTGTGAATTCAGCAAGTGCTAAAGCGATTGTACCGAATGCCATAATAATTGGTGCTACAGCGAACCACATTTCAAGTACATTTTTTAAGCCAGAACCAACTATTTTGCCTAGGTTTTTATTTTCCTCTGCTTTTTCTAGCGCATTTTTTAAACCATACGTAAACACGTTAAAGCCTTCTGGAACTTCTTCGCGGTTACCTTGAGGCGCAGTGCCATCAATAAATGTGTCTGATTTTCGTTTTAATGGGTAAATACGAGGCATGATAATCGCCAGTAAAATCCCTGAAAAAATAACAGTGCCGTAAAACTCTGCGAAATAATCTTGAATGCCGATTGTTTCAACAACAACTAAACAGAATGTAATCGATACAACTGAGAATGTAGTCGCAATCGTTGCGGCCTCACGTGCGGTATAGTTTCCATCCTCATATTGCTTGCTTGTTAGCAACACACCGATTGTACCGTCGCCAACCCATGATGCTAGACAGTCAATTGAAGCACGACCAGGAATTTTGAATAGTGGGCGCATGATTTTTACCATCATCGAGCCAAAGAAATCAAGTAAACCAAAATCTGTTAGTAGCGGCAGTAGAAGTCCGGCAAAGAAGAATAGCACGAACATGTACGTAACTAGACCGCTAGCAGGATCTAGTAAAACGCCTGCTGTTACATCACTATTAATTTGTGATGGACCAAAATCAAATAAATACATTGTTGCAAAGATTACTGAAAAGACGCGCATGCTTGTCCAGAACCAGTTGACTCGGAATAATGAATCAAATAGATTGATCTTAGCATTTTTTTGTTTTGGGAATGCCTTAATAATAAGAGACCCAAGCGCTGCAATAACAAATACAGTATATGTGAACCAGTGAATGTATGGTTCTACTTTTCCTGCAAGTGTGTTGGCTAAAATGGCGATTGGTACCTTCGTGCCGTCAGCTGTACTAACCGGTGTAATGAATAAGAACACCCCTAAGGAAGACAGAACGATGAAGAGTGACCATATATATAGTGAATACTTTTTCATATTATAACCCCATAAAATTTTATTTTTGAATATTTATACACTATATACCTTGTAAAATGCAGTTGTCTATATTTTTGAATATAGACGGAGTATTCAGAAAAAAACTCCGAATACATTTTGAATATACAATTTGGTGGGAATAATAGTAGATGTATTAACCACAACAATAGTAGAGTATCAACTACATTAAAAAGAGTAGTTAGAGTGAATATTTATACAAAAAATAGAATGCAAAAGCGAGTAGTGCATAAGAGCAACTACTCGCTTTGAAATATTAGTTAAATTACAAATGTGCACTGTCCATTGATTGATCTACCTCGTCTTCATGACGAATAACATAAAATTTCTCCACGTTCAGCCAGCTTTCACTCATAGGCTCACCGTCTTCTATACGTTTCGTCGTTTCGTCCATCATCCAAGCAGTTTGTGAGGCATGTGCGCGCAATGTATCAAGCTTATCCATTTTCACCGAGCTGACGTCAGTTACAATATGCGCCTCACCGTTTTTCTCGATAGTGTCGTTGGCAAAGGCACAGCCGAGAATACGTGGACGCTGTTCTTTTGGCATACGGCGAACTGCTTCCACAACCGCACGTGCAGTAGCTTCGTGATCGGGATGTACGGCGAAACCAGGTAGGAATGTGAAAATTAATGAAGGGTTTAACTCGTCGATTAAATCTGCTACCAGTTTCACCATTTTTTCGTCATCTTCAAACTCAATTGTTTTGTCACGTAGACCCATCATACGCAAGTCTTCAATACCCATTGCCTCACATGCAAGCTTCAGTTCACGGCGACGAATTTCTGGTAGTGATTCACGTGTTGCGAATGGTGGATTGCCAAGGTTACGTCCCATCTCACCAAGTGTTAAGCAGGCATATGTAACGGGAACACCCATATTACGGTATAAACGAATCGAGCCTGCTATAGAAAAGGCTTCATCATCCGGGTGAGGATAGACAGCTAAAATATGACGTTCATTTTGTAAGGTCATGTGCAATTCCTCCTTAATAGGCAAATGGCGTTTCGCTAACTTCGAGCGCGATGGCCAGTTTCCCAGAATAATCAAGACCAGCCATTAGTAGGCGACCTTGTTCGTCTAATTCATAATGTGTAATTCCTTGTGCGTAGACCCAGCCATGCTCCATTTTTAAGCCGACGCGGTGCGGCGTATCTTCAATTACTTTACCAAGCTCATAACGAATTTTAACGTTTCGAATGAAAGCCCCGGCATTAAATACATTTGCATCAAAATGTGTTGCGTAAGACCCGTTCGTCGTTTCTAAATGTATATATACATCTTTGTTCGCAAAAGAATTAAGTAATTCCTGGAGCGCTACAATATTTACTTCCTTCATCTTAACTCTCCTTTCGAATCGTTCTACGTATAAGTATAGTAAAGTTTAAGTATGAATGAAAAGGAAAAGTCACATAAGATGAAATTCATCCAATGTGACTTTTGGTTTTATAGCGTTGTAACAGTTACTTCTGGAGCACCGAAACGAGGTTTTGCGCCGTGCATAACAGGTCCCACATGTTCATTTAATGCCCAGCCATGTTTAATAGCAGCTGAAACGAATTCTTTTGCTTCGATAATTGATTCTTCTACAGAAAATCCATTTGCAAGATTTGCGCATACAGAGGCAGCAAATGTGCAGCCGGCCCCGTGGTTGTAAGTTGACGCTACTTTTTCTGTTTCTAATAGTTTGAATTCATTTCCATCGTAGAATAAGTCTACAGCTTTTTCATGTGCTAATGCTTTGCCGCCTTTAATCACAACGTTTTTTGCACCTAGCTCGTGAATTTTTGCAGCAGCTACTTGCATTTCTTCGATTGTTTTCGGTGTACCAGTGCCAGCAAGTTGACCCGCTTCAAAAAGGTTTGGTGTCACAACTGTCGCGTAAGGAAGTAAGTAATTAATCATTGCTGTTGTGTTGCCAGGATTTAATACTTCGTCGTCACCTTTACATACCATAACTGGATCAATTACGACTAAATTTGTGCCTGATTTTTGAATCGCATCAGAAGCGATTTGGATGATTTCTGCAGAAGCGAGCATCCCAGTTTTGATTGCGTCTACACCCGTTGATAATGCAGTATCAATCTGCATTTTTAATAATTCAGTTGGGAGTGGAGTAACATTGTGGCTCCATGTTTTAGGGTCCATAGTTACGACTACTGTAAGTGCTACCATTCCGTATGTACCATGCTCTTGGAATGCTTTTAAATCCGCTTGCATGCCTGCTCCTGCAGAAGTATCAGAGCCGGCAATTGTTAATGTTTTTTTTAATGACATATATACGCATCTCCTTGAGTTGACTAAAGTTTAGTTATAGTAAATTATAAAGCAGAACTGACTGCATAAAAATGGTCAGAATTATAATTTTCTATACGGTCAGTGCGAAATTGCTATGAATTTAGCTTGTGTTTCTAAAATAAATTATATACCGTGTTAGAAAGAGGTGAATGTCGTGAAAAATCAATTAACAAATGACTGGAAAGTGGTGCTAACTAAAGAATTTGATAAGCCGTATTTTAGCCAGCTCGAGCAATTTTTGCAGCAGGAATATGCAATGGCTACTGTGTATCCCGCAAAAGAAGCTGTATTGCGTGCGCTACAGGTAACGGCATTTCAAGATGTCAAAGTAGTGCTGCTCGGACAAGATCCATATCACGGGGCAGGCCAAGCACAAGGATTAAGCTTTTCGGTACAACCGGGTATACCGCATCCACCAAGCCTTCGCAATATGTTAAAGGAACTCCAGGATGACATCGGTTGTAGCATTCCGCAAGAGGGTAGCTTAATGAAATGGGCACAACAGGGAGTTCTTCTATTAAATACTGTATTAACTGTACGTGAGGGAAAGGCGAATTCGCATAAAGGGCAGGGGTGGGAGTTGTTTACTGATGCTGTAATTGAAACACTAGCCGAGCGAGAAGAGCCGATAGTATTTTTATTATGGGGTAAACATGCGCAAGCAAAACGAGCATTGATTGAACGCATTAGTGTGCATCACATTATTTTAGAAGCCCCACATCCAAGTCCATTTAGTGCACGTCTTGGTTTTTTTGGAAGCAAACCATATTCACATACAAATGAGGTATTAATTCGCCTTGGTAAACAGCCGATTGATTGGAGTTTAGGTAATCAATAAGCTAAACATTTCAATTAAATCATGGTAAAGTGTACTAGAAAGAGAGGGAGTAAAGATGAGAGTAGATTGCTTTAAATGCAAATATTTTCGTGTCACGTGGGATCAGAATAATCCACGCGGCTGTTCTGCTTACGGCTTTAAAACAAAGCAGCTTCCTTCTATATTAGTCAAACAATCTTCTGGCATGGACTGCCTGAAGTTTTCACCAAAGCCACAGCAGGAGGGCAAGCGATGATTTCATATACAACGTTAGTGAAGCAAATTGAAAGGCATGTTACAGCAGCACAGCAAGCAAGTACGGAGCAGCAACTACGTGAGCAATTAACAGCTGTACGTGCGCTGTGTGATGTTGTTCTAACAGGTGATCAGACAGTGCAGCCAATGGAACGAGTAATGGTGCGCGACATTACGGAAGAGCCGGTATTTGTAGCTGCACAGCCGGTACAAACAGTGCCTTCACAAAAACTTCAAGAAAGCGATGCAAACGGCGATTCAATATTTGATTTTTAAATGCCATTATTGGGTGTACGCATGGTGAAATTGATATAGAAAGAGGTAACAGGGAAATGAAGGGTTCAATTATTTCAGGTGCGATTCATGGCTTTTTAGCAGTAGCATTGGGTGCATTCGGTGCACATGCACTAAAAGAAATACTAGATGATTACGGTGTGGGAATTTGGAATACGGCTGTACAATATCAAATGTTTCATGCCACTGCACTTATATTCGTTGGAATTTTAATGAGTTCGTCACTTTTTCGTGCGGTAAAACAATTAAAATGGGCAATGGTTTGCTTTAATGTAGGTATTGTTTTCTTCTCTGGAAGTTTACTTGTACTAGCTGTAACAGGCATAAAAATTTTAGGCGCGGTTACTCCTATTGGTGGCGTGTTCTTTTTAGCTGGTTGGGTTCTTGTAATCATCAGTGCAGCGAAATACGCAAAATAATAAAAGATGTTCAATTTGTATGAAATATGACAAATTGAGCATCTTTTTTTTTGAGTAGACTTAATAGTTAGAAAATACTGTATAGTATAAGCAACGTATATTTTAGAAAGTAGGGATTGTTAATGAACGAATTATATATAAAGCTCCAGTCGAAATTTGAGGAAATGGTAGTCATTCGTCGTTATTTACATGAACGTCCAGAGTTATCACATCAAGAAGTACATACACCGGCTTATATTGCTAATTATCACCGGAAATTAGGGCTAGAAGTGCGCGAGGGTGTTGGTGAACGCGGAGTTGTAGCAACATTACGTGGTGGCAAGCCTGGTAAAACGGTTGCGTTGCGTGCGGATTTTGACGCATTAGCCATTCAGGAATTAAATGATTTACCCTATAAATCAAAAAATGATGGTGTTATGCATGCTTGTGGTCATGATGGACATACGGCAACGCTACTTGTTTTAGCAAACGTATTAGCGGAAATGCGTGAAGAGATCGAAGGAAATGTAGTGTTCATTCATCAACATGCGGAAGAGCTTGCTCCAGGTGGTGCGAAGGCAATGATTGAAGACTGCTGTTTAGAAGGTGTGGACGTAATTTTCGGTACGCATTTATGGGCACCTACACCTCTAGGCGATATTTTAGTGCGTGAAGGCGCAATTATGGCGGCTGCCGATCGTTTCGAAATTACGATTCAAGGAAAAGGTGGTCACGGTGCGGAGCCGCATCATTCAATTGATGCAATTGTCATTGGTTCACAATTTGTAACACAGCTACAAACACTTGTTTCTCGCCGTGTAGATCCACTTCAATCGGCTGTCGTTTCAGTAGGTCACTTTGAAGCAACCAACCCATTCAATGTCATTGCAGATACAGTTCGATTAAAAGGAACGGTCCGCACATTTGATGAAAATGTCCGTACATTACTAGAGAAGGAAATTGAGCAATTATTACAGGCGGTATGTACAGGAATGCATGCAACATATGAATATAGCTATATTTTAGGCTATCCACCAGTTGTCAATCACGTCAATGAAACACATTTCGTTGCAGATGTTGCAGCACAAGTTCCAGGTGTTGAACGTGTGATCGAATGCCCACCGTTTATGATTGGGGAGGATTTTGCCTACTATATGGAGCATGTTCCAGGGACGTTTTTCATCACAGGTGCAAAACATCCAGAGTGGGAGCAGGCTTATCCGCATCATCATGCCCGTTTTGATTTTGATGAGCGTGCGATGCTCATTGCTGCACAAGTGTTAGGAGAAGCGACGTTAAACTACTTGAAGGCGGAAGAATCGAATCGTTGATAATAAAAGTCGAACGTTAAAAACAATAATAAAAGATGAAAAATGCTGCTTTAGTAGTTTATAATATTTAAGTACCCTACAATGTAATATGTTGTTAATTATGGAAAATATTTTAATAGTATGTATACAAACAAGAGAGAAGGAAATCAAGTGAGTGTAGGTAAAAAACTGAATGCCTCGTTTTACTCAATTATTATTCTTTTATGTATTACAATCGGGATAAACTTTTTAAGCTTAAATAATATTGAGAAGAAAACCGAAGAAGCATTTGATCAACGTGTAGAACAAATTCGTATAACAGATCAAATTAAATTTAGTTTAGCGATGCAAGGTTCATATGTACGTGCATTAATGCTAGAAAACACGAAACAGAACGAAGAAAAACTAATGTATTATCAGACCTATTTAGATGAACAAATAGCACTTCTGGCTTCGGTGGCTCTTAGTGATACGATGAAGGGTTATATTAGTGAAATTGAAGGGTTTAATAGTAAATTTAATGAAGATGCGGCAAAAGCATTAAAAGCTTATAAGGAAGGCAATATTCAATTAGCAACGGAAATTGTAAACAATGAACTAGAAATTTCCAACGACGGTATTTTAAACAGCGCATCAGAGATTATTACCTATCAGGAGAAGCAACTAGATGGTATTAGTGAAGAAACAGTAGAGGCCATTGCTAGCTCAAAAACAACGTCTATTGTTGTATTAGTTATTAGTTTATTATTTGGCGTAATTTTAGTCATTTTTGTACGCAAAACAATTACAGTTCCACTAAGAATGGTTGTAAATGAGGCGAATATTATTGCATCAGGTGACTTGTCAAAAGAAGATATTTCGATTCGTACACGTGACGAAATTGGCGATCTTGGTAAAGCCTTTAATACAATGAAAAATAATTTAGCAAATTTAATTAAAAACGTGCAGAATAATACTGAGCAGTTAAGCGCAGCGGCCGAGGAGTTATCTGCAAGTACCCAAGAAATTTCTGCGACGACAGAAGACGTCACGAAGCGTGTAAGTGATACGGCAGAAGCAGCTCAAGCGTCATCACAATCTGCTGTAGAAAGTGCACGTGCAATGGAAGAAACGGCAACAGGTGTGCAACGGATTGCAGAAGCAACGCAAACATTACATTCAAGCTCTATTGATGCGAGTGAAACGGCAAGTCACGGTGGCGAAATTATTAATCACGCGAAGAAGCAAATGCAAGTCATTAATGATTCAACAAATTCTGTAAATACACTAGTAAATAAACTAGCGATGCAAACTGAAGAGATCGGTAACATCACGAAGGTTATTACTGATATTACAGATCAAACGAATTTACTTGCTCTAAATGCTGCCATTGAAGCAGCTCGTGCAGGTGAGCATGGGAAAGGATTCGCCGTTGTAGCTGACGAAGTTCGTAAGCTAGCCGAAGAATCGAAAAACTCAGCGAGCTCAATTGTCGCGTTAACACTCGAAATTAAATCGGATACAGAAAATGTAGAAAAGGCTGTTTCTGACTCATTAGTTTCTGTAAAAGAGGGTGTTGCCATTATTAGCGATGCAGGCGAGTCATTTACTGCCATCGTACAAGCTGTTGAACAGATGACGACGCAAATCCAAGAAATTTCGGCAACATCAGAAGAAATTTCAGCAAGTGCTGAGGAAGTAACTGCCTCAGTAAATGAAATCGCAAACGGTGCTAGTAATGCAGCAGCAAGCATTGATATGATTGCAGCCGCAATGGAAGAACAAGCAGCGACAATGGAACAAGTAAATGGTGTTGCAGTAGGCCTAAGTGAAAGTGCGCAAGCGCTACAAACCGAAATTCAACAATTCCGCGTTTAAACGACATAAAAGGTCGACTTTGCCAATGGGCGAAGTCGACCTTTCTCATTTATGGCGTTTGTGTAAAGTAAGCCATCTCTTCATCAAATTCCGCATAATCAAAATAAATCATTGGGAATAGGAAACGGTGATCGGTTTTTAGGTCACGTATAATGGCATGATCACGACCAGCAGCTTCTACAACTCCACGCACAGCTTTCGTCTTTGAACCTTCTATCGCATTATCAAAAGAAAAATAAAACGTTGCTGGTTTTCCGCGATTTAGTCGTAAAATATTTTCAATGTAAGATTCCTCGCGAGGACCAGCAAAACCTCGTGTATTGGCGGGAATCGTTATACCAGTAGGATTCATTTGCTGCATAGGGGGTGTCCAGTAATAAGTCAATTTAGCATCCTTTCTTGTTCATTATTAAACTTCTGGGCAATCAGATTCTGTCGGGGCAAAGAAACAATGGGCTATAAAGCGCCCAGTATTCCATTGACCGTACCATTGTGCGGGGCAGTCACCATCTGGCCTAAAAAACCAAAGTGAATGTGATGCTGGATGAAAGCGTTCGCCTTTAATGACGCGCTCCGCTAATCGAATGTCTTGCGGACGAGCGCGCTGATAAAAATAGCTTTTCGTCGTTTTCTCAAATCCACCAGGACGCTGAAAAACCATTTGTTCTAAATTGCGAATATCGCCAAAATCTAAACAGTTCGCTAAGACGCGGTTGACACCGACATTGCCGACCATTTACATTCCGAGTTCGCCGTCACCTTCTGCTTCTGCACGCATGAGTCGTGCAAGTAATGATGTATAACTGTCAGTAGTTTGAATGGCTGGCGATGGAGTAACCTCCTTTTTTTAGTGGATAAGAAAGTATAACTTTCCAATTCATTTAAGGAAGGACATCAACTTGCCCTGTTTTCGGGGAGCTGAGTCTTTCTAACAGTGTATGCACGTACAACAAAAAAATGATGCCCAATTTAATGTATAATGCCGATTGAATATTTATATACTAGTAGTCATAGCGATATAAAGATGCCGTGAGGGATTTTTAAAATTACATGTAGTCTCAGAACTTAAATAAAATTACACGGGGATGTAATGTAGTATTAGATTTGTGGGTATTATCTTAAGACGATATAGAAGAGAAATGTTGCCTCGTGTATAGGATAACCCGAGGAGTGAAGAAATCATGCAAGTTGGTGTCTGGATTGGTATTTTACTCAGTGCAATTTTGTCTTTTATTGTGGGGGATATTTACGGTCAGCCATTACATTGGTACCTATTTATTATCCTTGTAATTATTGGTGTTTTCATTAACACAATTATTTTAATTTTAAAAGCACACGACGATAATACGTAAAGATTTGAGCCAAATAGTATGAGTACATCTCTTTTATTTTCGTGATTTTTTTTCCATAGAGAAAGTATAAACGCCTGAGGGAATTCCCTCAGGCGTTTGTGTTTTTCTAATTAGACAGATAATAATTTTACTAATTTATCGTTATCAAGTAAGTTACCTACTAGGAACTCACCGAATTCACCGTAACGAGCTGAAACTTCATCAAAGCGCATTTCGTAGACGATTTTTTTGAATTGTAGCATGTCATCAGCGAATAATGTTACGCCCCATTCGTGATCGTCAAGACCAACTGAACCTGTAATAATTTGTTTGATTTTACCCGCATAGCTACGACCAATCATGCTATGAGAGCGCATTAAGTTTTTACGTACATCCATATCAAGCATATACCAGTTGTCATTGCCTTCACGACGTTTGTCCATCGGGTAGAAACATACGTATTTTGAACGTGGAAGCTCTGGATATAGACGTGCACGTACATGTGGATTTTGGTATGGATCTTCATTTGACTCGCCCGATAAGTAGTTTGAAAGCTCTACTACTGAAACATAAGAGTAAGTAGGGATTGTGAAATCAGCGATCGCTAATTTATTGAACTCTGTTTCTAACTCGTTTAATTCTTCAGGTGTTTCACGTAAAGTCATAATCATGAAATCTGCTTTTTGACCAATAATCGAGTAGAAAGCATGAGAACCCGTTTTTGTAACATCGGCTAAACTTAATTTTTCTAGGTATTGAATAAATTCTTCAGTAGCTGCTTTGCGCTCCTCTGCAGAAACTAATTTCCATGAAGCCCAGTCAATTGAACGGAAATCATGTAGTGCGTACCAACCATCTAGAGTAATTGCTGCTTCGTTCATGTATAAACACTCCTTGTAATTGAAAATCATTCACAGTTAAGTGTAGCACAAATAGTCAAAAATTCATTCATGAAACATACAAATTTAGGGGATTTCACGAATTTGACATGACTTTGAATTGCGGTATGCTAAAGTTATTCGCAAAACGGGGGAGTTAGCAACATGGAATCTCTATTAACACAAACAAAATGGCGCTTTATCGATCAGTCGATTAGCGCAAAAACAGCATCACCACTTGAATCGTTCGCCATGGACGATACACTTTGCCATCTTGTCGGACAGCAGCTAGGAAAGCCAACGATTCGCACGTGGGTACATAATGACTCCGTTGTGCTCGGTATTCAAGATCACCGCCTGCCGTATGTTGAGGCAGGAATGAATGAACTCTGTGCAAACGGGTATAATCCTATTGTAAGAAATTCAGGAGGCTTAGCGGTTGTTTTGGACAGCGGTGTTCTAAACGTATCAGTGATAGTAAGTGAGCAGCAGCCTATTAGCATTAACAGGGCATTTGAGGTGATGGTAGAATTTATTAAAGCCATATTTCCTGAACTACAAGATAAAATAGAAGCGTTTGAAATCGTTGGCTCGTATTGCCCCGGTTCTTATGATTTAAGTATAGGTGGACAAAAATTCGCAGGTATTTCTCAGCGCCGAATGAAAAACGGTGTTGCTGTACAAATTTATTTATGTGTTGAAGGAAGCGGAAGTGAACGAGCTGAACTGATTAAGAAATTTTATCAAATAAGTTTGCAAAATGAGCAGACGAAATTTAAATACCCAACGATTACACCGCATGTAATGGCATCACTCCAACAACTGACAGGACAACAAATTACAGTAGAAGACGTGAATTTACGTATTCAGCAGCTTCTTTTAGAGTGGGATGACCAGCTAGAAATCATGCCATTACAGCAAGATGAAGTTGAGCTTTATTCGTACTATTTAACACGAATCTTTAAGCGTAATGAATCACTTCTACGCTAAAATTGTAAACTCTTGATAATTTCTTTTGAAATGAGAAATTATCAAGAGTTTTTTTGATGTAAAAAATATTTCAAGGTTTATATTGAAATAAGAAAATAATTTTCATATAATGTGAAAGTGCTTACATTTCGATAAGCATTAGACAGACACATCTCGCTTCAAAATAGGGCAAGATGATGTCCTTATTATGTGGTTAAGGGGGCGCAAAGTGGACGCTTATTTATTAATTATTACGTTGTTATCAATCGTACTCGTTATTGTAGGGGTATCGGTTTTTAAATGGCATGCTTTTATTAGTTTACTCATGGCTAGCTTATTTTTAGCCATTTTCTCTGGCATGAACTTTACGGAAATTGTTGCGGCTTATGAAACAGGTGTTGGCGGTCAGCTCGGACACTTAATTGGAATTTTAGCTTTAGGAACAATTTTAGGTAAGCTTTTAGCGGAGTCTGGTGCAGGTCTTCAAATTGCAAACTTCTTTATTAAAGTATTTGGTGAGAAGAAACTTCCGTGGGCAATGTTTGCTTCAGGTTTTATTATCGGGATACCGGTATTCTTTGAAGTCGGGATTTTAATTCTGTTACCATTAATCATTTCAATTCAACAATCAACGAAGAAAAATATTTTATTAATCGGGTTACCAGCCATTGCTGGTTTATCCATCGTACACGGTTTAGTTCCACCGCATCCAGGTGCTGTTGCAGCCATTGGAATTTACGGTGCAAACCTTGGTACAGTATTACTTTACTCATTAATCATCGCGATTCCAACAGGGATCATTGGTGGACCGCTATTTGCGAAATTTATCTCAAAACGTGTAAAACCACAAGGTGAGCCTGAATTGCTTCAAGCAGGCGAACGTCCAGAAGGAATTACATTACCAAGCGTATTTTTATCATTCTTCTCAATCTTGTTACCAGTTGTGTTAATGGTACTTGGCACAATCGCAGGAACTATTACGAGTAATGAAACAGCACAAGGCGTACTTGGATTTATCGGAAGTCCGCTAATTTCATTATTAATCTCTGTATTCTTTGGAACATATGTTTTAGGTTATATGCGTGGACGTGACCGCAAAACGATTAAGAAGTTTATTGAAGAATGTTTATTACCAGTCGGTTCAATTGCACTTATTATCGGAGCGGGATCAGGCTTTAAACAAATTTTAATCGAATCAGGTGTCGGTACGATGATTGGGGAAATGGCACAGGACATGTCATTATCGCCACTTGTACTAGCGTTCATTATCGCGGGTCTTATCCGTATCGCAACGGGTTCGGCAACAGTAGCATTAACAACAGCTGCAGGTATCGTAGCGCCAATTATTGAATCAATGAGCGGTGTAAACTTAGAATTACTTGTTATTGTAACGGGTGCGGGTTCATTAATGTTCTCTCACGTAAATGATGCCGGCTTCTGGATGGTAAAAGAATATTTAGGTCTAACTATTGAAGAAACGTTTAAAACATGGACGGTTCTTGAAACAATTCTATCATTCGTAGCATGTGCTTGCGCGCTTGCGTTAGACGCGTTCCTATAAAAAAGCGTATTCGTGTCCGTTTACACCGGACAAGCGCTACGAACTCTTTGCGAGCGGGAGAATGCCGAGACATAAAAAAAACTAATCCTACTTAATCGTAGGATTAGTTTCTTCCGTTATTAGATTCGTGTTTGAGAAATCGCTTTACGCATTTTTTCAAGTGCATGTTTCCCCTTATCTTTATGCAGCACCATAATATTCACGTACAGTGCATCAACTATGCTGAGCTGCGCAATCCGTGATGATAATGCCTCAGAGCGGTATTCGGTTTCCTCCGAAGTAGTGAAAAGTGCGATATCTGATTTTTGTGCAATAGCCGATTTAGGGAAGGCAGTAATGGAAATTGATTTTGCCCCGTTCTCTTGAACCGTTTTTAAAATGTTGATCGTATCTTTATTCGCGCCTGAATGTGAAAAAATGACAGCAACATCCTCTTCAGTTAGTTGGGATGCCGCCATTAGCTGGAAATGGGAATCGATAAAGGCGAATGATGGAATGCCTGTACGTAAAAATTTATGGTAACCATCCATCGCGATTACCGAGGAGCCACCAGTACCGAAAAAGTGGATTTGCCGTGCATTGCTTAACAGCTTCACCGCTTCTTTCATCGCAGAAGCCTCAATAATATGTAACGTGTTTTCAAGCGTTTGAATATTCGACTTGAAAATCTTTTGTGTAATCGCAAGCTCGTCATCTAGTTCAGAAATTTCCTCGTGAATTTGCTGGATTGGTGTGACCGTGTCTGTTGCGAGTGCAATTTTAAAATCTTGAAAGCCGTTAAAACCGATACGTTTACAAAAACGGAACACTGTGGCATCAGCCATCGCTAAATTTTCAGCTACTTCACTAATTGTAGCGTGAATAATATTTTTTGGATTTTCGATTATATAATCTGCAATCTTCTTCTCTTTTTCACTAAGACGTGCATACAAAGATTGGATTTTGCGAATCGTATTTTGAGTCATAGAAAGGCTCCTTCAACATCAATTAGTAACTGTAGTATAGCATACACAAAAGCGTTTCATAGCGTTCTTTAAAACACCGAAATAATAGAAAGTAGGCGGACATTTATGCAAGTTGGTTTAGTTGGATTAGGAAAAATGGGCTTTAACTTAGGGTTAAATTTAATGGATCATAACTACGAGGTGCAGGCGTTTGATATTAACGAAGCAGCTGTAAAAGAATTCGAAGCAAAAGGAGGCAAAACATATACTTCAATTGAGGAATTAGTTGCTAGTATGGCTACTCCACGCGTACTTTGGTTAATGGTTCCAGCGGGTGAAATTACGAAAGAAACAGTAGCGAAAGTCGCACCTTTACTTGAAGCAGGCGATATTTTAATTGATGGCGGGAACTCTCATTATAAAGAATCCACAGCATTTGCAGCTGAGCTTGCTAAACAAGGCATTCACTTTATGGACGTTGGTACAAGTGGTGGAACAGAAGGCGCTCGTCACGGTGCATGTATGATGATCGGTGGACCGAAAGAAGCGTTTGACCATATTGAACCATTTATTAAAGATATTTGTGTGGATAAAGGCTATGTGTATGCTGGTGCAGCAGGTAGCGGTCATTTCCTGAAAATGATTCACAATGGGATTGAATATGGCATGATGCAAGCAATTGCAGAAGGCTTTGAAGTATTAGAAAAAAGCCCGTTTGATTTCAACTACGAGCAAGTAGCGCAAGTGTGGAATAACGGTTCAGTTATCCGTTCTTGGTTAATGGAATTAACACAAAATGCGTTTTCAAAAGATGCAAAATTAGACGGCATCCGCGGTGTTATGAACTCATCTGGTGAAGGGAAATGGACTGTTGAAACAGCGCTTGAACTACAAGCACCAGTACCAGTTACTACACTTGCACTAATGATGCGTTACCGTTCTCAAGAAGACGATACATTCACTGGAAAAGTTGTTGCAGCACTACGCAATGAATTCGGTGGCCACGCAGTCGTAAAAAAATAACTAAAAAAAGGCTGTTTTTCGGAATTAGATTTCCGGAAAACAGCCTTTTTAATGGGTGGGGAGTAGGAAGCTAGCTGGACGAATTCTGGTCGAGCCTCATCAGTATTGCGGCCAAAGTCGCCAGTATTCCAGTCAAAGTCGCCAGTATTCCAGTCAAACTAGCCAGTATCCCATAGCTCAACAACGTCACGTCACACTCTATTTCACCCATTTATTTTGGAATTCAACGATAGGCTCATATTCTTCATTAAATTTGCGAGATAAACGAATGTAAATTGGGGCAAGTTCATTATAAATTTCAACATGCTCTTCAATTGGCTCGTGATGATGCGTGGAACCTACCCATTCAGAAATAATAGAGAAGTCTTCAATTTCTCCGATAGCATAAAGTCCAAGGACAACTGCACCAAGGCATGAACTTTCATAGCTTTCTGGCACCGTTACAGGCTGATTGAAAATATCCGCCATCATTTGACGCCATAAATCAGAACGCGCAAAGCCGCCTGTTGCTTGGATTTTCTGTGGAATACCAATCATTTCCTCAAGCGCTAATAGCACAGTGTACAAATTGAAAATAACCCCTTCAAGTACAGCACGAATCATATGCTCGCGCTTATGATGCAAGCCAAGTCCGAAGAAAGAACCACGCGCATTTGCATTCCATAGCGGCGCACGTTCTCCTGCTAAATACGGATGGAATAATAGACCGTCCGCACCTGGTTGAACGCGTTCAGCAATTTTTGTTAATACCGTATAAGCGTCAATGCCAAGACGTTTTGCCGTTTCTACTTCTGCAGACGCAAGCTCATCGCGTACCCAGCGGAACGTCATGCCACCGTTATTCACAGGTCCGCCAATTACCCAGTGCTCATCTGTTAATACGTAACAAAAAATACGTCCTTTTGAATCTGTTGAAGGTTTATTCGTTACTGTACGAATAGCTCCGCTTGTACCGATTGTTACAGCCACAACACCCGGGTCAATGGCATTTACACCTAAATTTGATAGTACGCCATCATTGGCACCGATAATAAAACGAGTAGTAGGAGCAATGTTTAGTTCTGCTGCAATCTCCTCATGTAAGTTTGTAATCACTTCCGTCGTTGGCACAAGTGTAGAAAGGTGATCTTTCGAAATACCCGCAACCTCAAGTGCCTCCGCGTCCCAGTCTTTCGTAAATAAATTAAACATCCCGGTTGCAGATGCAATCGAATGATCAACTAGGAAGCGACCAAAAAATTGATAAAAAACATATTCTTTAATACCGATAAATTTTGAAGTGGCATTAAATAACTCTTGTTTGTCATGACGAATCCATGTGATTTTTGCTAGTGGTGACATCGGATGAATCGGCGTCCCTGTGCGTAAATAAATTTCATGGCCGTTCAACTCAGACTTTATTTTATTTGCCCACTTTGTCGCACGGCTATCCGCCCATGTAATACAATTTGACAACGGTTTGCCCCTTTCATCAACAGCAATGACACTATGCATCGCTGCGCTAAAAGAGATAAATTGCAATTCATGTTCCAGCTCGTAAGAAACTGCCTCGCGAATCGAATGTTTTACTGCTGCGTAAATCTCATCTGGATTCTGTTCGGCAACAGATGGAATGGGACTATAAAGTGGATATTCACAGCGACCAACATGTAACACTTGCCCTTGATCGTTGTATAATACGGCTTTTGTCCCAGTTGTGCCAATATCGACACCTAAATAGGTAGAAATTTTGCTCATACTCAAAGTCCTTTCGTATATAAATATATTTTCATAAGTATATTATAGTTTTGAAATAAATTTTCTTCTCTTTTATTTTACTTAATAATAGGGAAGTATGAAAGCATTTTCATAACGAAAAAAAATAAAAAAACGAAGTGCTACATATGCACTTCGTCGGACTCACTAGAATGAGTGGATGCTATAAGGTTCCCATTCTTCTCCATTTTAAACATAGGGGCAACTCGTTCTTCATCTGTTTCAAGCGTAACGAGTCTGCGTGCACGGTTCATAATCGAAACGAATTGCTCGTAGTCTTCTTTTATCTCTTTATTTTCCCTTTGTAACTTTTCGAGCTGCTTTTCAAGTTCGTTTTTCTTGTCTGTTACGATGCTTGCAACTTGCTTCCATTTTAGTGCTTCATGTTCCGCGGTATGAGTATGTTGCAAACGCACTAAATATGCAATAACGATATCTAATGACAATGCAGATAATGGGATTGATTTCGTTTCCTCTTCGGAATTAGAAGGGAGTAAGTATAGGTGATTCACACGGCGTTTTGGAGAGACACCTAGCACTCTCATTCTTTCTTTTCTCTCTTTTTTTGCTAAAGCAAGCTCGTTTTCATAGATGCGACGAACGACGGCATTCCAGCGAAAGCCACATGCAGCTGCTGTACGATTGAGAGTGTCTCCGGCTTCCTCAAATGCATTTAATTGCGTACTACCTTCTTTAACATGACGTAGTACGGCTTCGGCTAACAATTCATCATTTTCTTTCATCCAAGCGTCCTGTCTAATTTTTACCAATGTGTAAACCTCCTGACATGTTCATAGTTTTGTTGTTCAAAATCTATCATGTCCATCTATATCCATAATTATTCATTCTTTGTGACAGAACATTAGAGAAAGATATAAATTCAATTAAGACCTTTGACGGAGATAGTCTGTTATTGCTTGAAGGAAGGACGTATTTTACGCTACAATAGCTGATAGGTTAAAACTTATGACACAATAATGTATGTAAATTAAAAGAGAAAGGGTGTTGACACAATGGCAAACGAATTCCGAGTTTGCGATGAATGTCAGGCCGTTAATTTAAAAACGTTAATTCCCAAATTAAAAGAGATTGATCCAGAAGCGACGATTGAAATTGGCTGTCATTCATACTGCGGTCCAGGCCGTAAAAAAACATTTACATTCGTAAATAGCAGACCAGTAGCTGCATTAACTGAAGATGAGTTAATGGAAAAGGTATTGGCAAAACTAAAAAAGCAATAATGTAAAACTACCTTCACCTATTAGTGTTGGTAGTTTTTGTTTTATTAATCCGTGTAAACACCCGCATTGTCACATATAATTGAAAGAAAGAACAATTGGGAGGTAGGCAATTGTGATGAACTATGCAAATGCAAAATTACAAGAAGAAAAAGTATTTAAAGATCCTGTCCACCGCTATGTTCATGTGCGCGATCAAGCCATTTGGGATTTAGTCGGGACACGAGAATTTCAACGCTTACGCCGCATTCGCCAACTAGGCACTACATATTTAGTCTTTCACGGAGCTGAGCATAGCCGCTTTAATCATTCGCTCGGCGTTTATGAAATCGTGCGCCGAATTATCGATGATGTATTCAAAGGGCGTCCTGAATGGGATGAGGGGGAACGTTTACTCGTATTATGTGCGGCTCTTTTACATGATTTAGGTCACGGTCCATTTTCCCATGCGTTTGAAAATGTTTTTGAAACAGATCACGAGCAATTTACGCGTGAAATTTTACTAGGTGATACCGAAGTGAATGAAGTGTTGCGCCGAGTAGCTGTTGATTTTCCGGAAAAAGTAGCTCAAGTAATTGAGAAGACATATCCGAATGAACTCGTTGTCAGCTTAATATCTAGTCAAATTGACGCCGACCGCATGGATTACCTACAGCGCGATGCTTATTATACAGGGGTTAGCTACGGCCACTTTGATATGGAGCGTATTATGCGCGTCATGCGTCCACGTGCGAACGGCGTTGTCATAAAGGAAAGCGGGATGCATGCAGTAGAAGATTACATTATGTCTCGCTATCAAATGTATTTGCAAATCTACTTCCACCCGGTGTCACGTAGCGCAGAGGTCGTGCTCAATAATATTTTAAAACGAGTAAAGCAGCTGCGTGCGGAAGGCTACTGGTTTAAGTATGATCCGCAGCACTTTTTACCTTTTTTCGAAGGAATGGTTACATTAGAGGATTATTTAGCATTAGATGAAAGCATCATGCTGACATACTTCCAATTTTGGATGAAGGAGGACGACGCTATTTTAAGTGATTTAAGTCGTCGCTTCGTCAACCGCAAGTTATTTCAATATGTGAATTTTGATCCGCATGAGCGTAGGGAGGATTTTGAAGAACTACAGCGGTTATTTACGGAGGTAGGACTTGATCCGAATTACTATTTAGTACATGACTCAACGTCTGATTTGCCATATGATTTCTACAAACCGGGTCATGAAAGCACGAAGCGGCCTATCTTCCTACTAATGTCAGATGGGCAGCTGTGCGAGCTTTCCGAGAAATCACTAATCGTGGAATCAATTGCTGGGCGCATTAAAGTAGATCATAAAATTTACTTTCCTGAAGAGTTATTAAGCGATTCGAGCATTTCACAATCGCTGATAACGAAAGTAAAAAAACTGTTACTTTAATAAAAAATTCACTAAAACATCTTGTTGATGAATTTCATAAATCATTAATTAGGAATAATTTACATTTTTTTGGCTCATCACCAAAAGTCGGGGATGAGCCATTTTTTTGCAAAAAAGACATTCTGTATATAGAAAAAGAGAACCCGCAGTTGGATTCTCTCTATGTAAGATTATTTATCACTATAACGTACGCCGGCAGTTGCGTAATGAGCTTTCGCCATTTCTTCAATGATAATTGATACATTTTCTACTGGTGCATTGACCGTTTTTGACACAGCTGCAGTAACTTCTTCAACTAGGGCACGCTTTTGCTCGTCTGTGCGGCCTTCAATCATTTTAATTGTAACGATGGGCATAATATCGCCTCCTAAGTGGAATATAGTGTATATTATTAATAATAGCGTAATTGGAGGTATTTACAATGGCAAACGAAGAAAAACCAAAACAAAAAATGGGATTTACTATTATAAAAAATGATCCGACAGACGGACATAAAGGCTATGGGATTGGCTCGCTATCACTTGAAAATGTGTCACCCGTCATTTTAGATGTGGAAGAGAAAACGGCGATTGTTGATGTTGGGGCGATGCATGCACGCAGCGATGTGGAGCGCGGCATTAAGTTCACAACAGACCGTGCTGATTCAGAAGGTGGGAAAAATTACTGGCTCATTTGGGTAACCATTGATCACAAGGAAGACGGGGCGTATTTTGCAGGCGTATCTGCATGTGAGATGGTCGTAAACCGTGAAAAACGTCGCGGCTATAAAATTTTAGCGGACCATGTGAATAAAATGGATAAGTCGATGAAGCGTCATATTTTAGTCGATCATATGGACGAAGCATCGAAAAAAGTGCTTGCTAATTTCCTACAAACGCATAATAACGACATGTGGTTGCGCAGTGATGAGAAATTACGACAAGATTTAGTATAATTTAAAAGTAAAGAAATTCTTACACAGTCAACAAATTTTGTTAAATAAACCTAAAAATACGTGAACAAACTGTGACATTTCTTCTAAGCAACTAATAGGTAGTTGAAAGTGCTTACGAAAAAAAGTACACTTGAACTACAGCTTGCATGTAGTAAGCTAGGACACATGGGAAACGACAGTGATGAGAGCTATGCGGCATTTGACCCTTCCCAAGCCGAATGCCCCATGATTCTCATCCTTCGCGTACCATAATAGAAAAGCTCTTTCGTCTTACGGACTTGTGCCGGAGACGAAAGAGCTTTTTTAATAGATAAGAAAGTATAACTTTCTTATCTACATAAGTAAGGACAGCATCTCGCCCTAAATATGTTGAGATACGTCTTACTAGGTTTCAGTTCGAAAGCGATGTAGACAACTTAATATCCCCAATATTCCCGGATCGCTTCATATGGAAGCATTTCTAAAATATTATCCCACATATTATCATTAAACAAATTAAACGTTGAACAATTTTCAGTCGGAACATCCTCAGTTTTAACATAAATAATGCGCTGGTTTGGGCATGCATCTGTTGCTAGCTTTCCAGTGTCAATATCGATCTTTACCGGCTGTACACCATTTGGAATCGTAAACCCTTCATTTGCTTTACCCTTGTTTACTGTTTCCATAAAATCAATCCACACTTGTTTCGAGGCTGCCATATCTGCTTGCACAGAAAGCGTTTTACCTTGGTCATAGCCATTCCAAACACCGGCTGTCAGGCTAGGCGTAAAGCCAATCATCCACTGGTCACTGTTCGTTGTACCCGATTTTGCTGCATACGTATGTGTCATTCGAGAGCGGAGGGATACACCTGTTGCCGGTGAGTAGTCGCTAAACACTGGATCAAAAATGCCTGTCATCATTTCTGTTAAAAGAAATGCATCTTCCTCTGACAGAACTGCAGGCTGTTCCTCCTCCTTATATTCATAAACGACATTCCCTTTCGCGTCGGAAATAGATAAAATTGTCGTCGCATGACGCTGTTCTCCACCTGAAGCAATTGAGTTGTAAGCATTTGTTAAGTCGAAAAGTGATGTTTCAATCGTTCCAAGTGCTATGGAAGGATTGTCCTCATCGGAATAGGCTAAATCAAAGCGCTTGAGCATACCACGGAAATTTTTATAGCCAACTTGCTCTAATGTTTTGACTGCATAAATATTGTCAGAAATTGCTAGCGCTTGAGCGAGTGATATTTCGTGGTCCGCAAACTTATTATTAACGTTTTTCGGCGAATAAGTTGCGCGTCCGCTATCATACGTAAAGGTTGTTTGTCCCGCATCTAAAAATGTGAGCGGTGTAAAGCCGTTCTCCAGTGCCGTCGCATATAAAATAGGTTTAATCGCAGAACCAGGCTGGCGTTCTGCAAGGGTGACGCGGTTGAACGAACTCTGGCTATAATCACGTCCGCCAACGAGTGCGGTCACAAAGCCTGTATTAACGTCCATACTAATAAAGCCAACTTGTAGCTCGTTATCGGGCATATTATTTTTTACTGCGTCTTCAGCTGCCTTTTGATGTGCTTGATTTAACGTTGTTTGAATTGTCCAGCCACCTTCACTAATAGCTAGATTTTTTTCTTCTAAAATGTCACTTGCTTCTGTCCAAACGACATCTAAAAAATATGGGGCAATTGATTCTGTCGCCATCCACTCATCATTTTTTAGCGTAATGGCTTCAGCAACGGCACGTTCTTTTTCTTCTGCTGTGATAACTTGTTGCTCATTCATTAAACGTAAAATTAGTTTCTGGCGATTAGAAGCCTTCTCAAAATTTGCAATGGGTGAGTAGATGCTCGGTCCTTTCGGTACACCGGCCAGCATAGCAGCTTCAGCTAAAGTAAGGTCACTTGAAGATTTACTGAAATAGTAGCGGCTCGCAGCTTCCACACCATACATGCCATGGCCGTAGTATACAGTATTTAAATAGCCCTCTAAAATCTCATCCTTTGAATAGAAAAGTTCCAAACGATACGCATATAGTGCTTCGTTTATTTTACGATTCCACGATTTTTCATGCGTTAAATATAGATTGCGTGCATATTGCTGTGATAATGTACTGGCACCCTGTACTTTACTACCCGCCTTAATATCTGCGAGGACAGCGCCAGCAATTCGTGAATAATCGAAGCCACTATGCTCATAAAAATCCTTATCCTCAACGGCGATCGTTGCCTTTACTAAATATGGAGAAATCGTATCTAGTTCCGCCCAATATCTTCGCTCAGATGTAAAGTGATCGCCAATTTGGTTATCTTGGCTATCAAGGAAGATGGACGCTTTTGGTACGGTAAGCGTAGGTGCACCAGCGACCTGTGCATATATACGTAATGAAAGAAGGGTGACAGCCGCTGCACAAACTACACCAATGCATAGAAGCATCATTTTTCTGCTCCATTGTTGTCGTCTTTTTTTACGGATATATTGCTGTCTGTTCATTTCGTTTCACCCCGGTTTCTACAATTGTGCTTAGTATGTGTTGAATGTTTTTTTTTTAATACTAAAAATCTAATAAAACTATTGAACTTTCATGGAAAACATCTATACTTTTTGGTACTGCCTTAAACTATACGAAAATAGTGAAATAAAGTTTCAATTTAGTAACCTTAGTGTGGGCAAGTATTCTCTTAAATATGCATCTCTTTACAATAGAAAAAAATATGAAAGTGATAGGTGAACAAAATGAGATTTGATGAGAGCTATTCAGGTAACGTCTTTATTAAAAGTCATCCAAACTACGAAGAATCGTCAGCTGTGCTATACGGTATGCCAATGGACTGGACAGTGAGCTACCGTCCAGGTTCACGCTTTGGTCCAACCCGCATTCGTGAAGTATCAATTGGGTTAGAGGAATATAGCCCGTATTTAGATCGCGAATTAGAAGAAGTACAATATTTTGATGCTGGTGATATTCCGCTGCCATTTGGTAATCCGGAAAAATCACTTGCTGAAATCGGAACATTTGTCAAAAAAGTGTTAGCTGATGGCAAAGTTCCAATCGGCATGGGCGGGGAGCATTTAGTTTCTTTGCCCGTGATGAAGGTCGTTTATGAAAAATATAATGATCTAGCGATTATCCATTTTGATGCGCATACAGACTTGCGTACAGATTACGAAGGCGAGCCATACTCACATGCAACGCCAATTCGTAAAATTGCTGATCATATCGGACCAAAAAATGTCTATTCGTTCGGAATTCGTTCTGGTTTAAAGGAAGAGTTTGAGTGGGCAAAAGAAAATGGAATGCATATTTCTAAATTTGAAGTGCTAGAGCCGCTAAAGGAAGTATTACCAACACTTGCAGGACGTAATGTGTATGTAACAATTGATATTGATGTACTGGATCCAGCGCACGCACCAGGTACAGGCACAGTAGACTGCGGCGGTATTACATCTAAAGAATTACTAGCATCTATTCATGCAATCGCAGGCAGTGATGTGAACGTTGTAGGCTTTGACTTAGTCGAAGTCGCACCAATTTACGATACATCCGAAATGACTGCGAATACAGCAGCAAAACTAATCCGAGAAATGATTCTTGGTTGGGTGAAATAAGCGTCATGCTATAAAAAAAGCGATGTTGGGCTACCCAACATCGCTTTTTTAACGACATAATAAAGAACACACCTCGCCCTTTAAATAGATGGCCAATAAATTAAGGGTCTTTACCAAAACATGTACTTTACTTTAAAAGAAAGTGTACAAATTTATAAGCACATGGAACGGAAAGCGTCCGCCTGGAGTGGAATGTGCTGTCGAGTACAGATTTTAATTTAGAGCTTAAATTTTCACAGCATACAATAAAGTAATAAGCACGATAGAAGTTGACTTGTACCTTGATTAAATAGCGCTAGTTATCCTATAATAAGAAGGTTATAGAATTACATGCAAGGGAGCTGACCGTAGTGATGAACGAGGCAGGAACTGAAGTCAAAATTAAACTAGTTTCCTCAATCATTCCGACAGAGGGAGAGCTTGAAACATACGAAATGTGGCTACAAGGTACCTTTGTTGAAAAGACCGGTAAACCATACTTACGATATGAAGAAGTACAAGAAGATAAAACAATTCGTACAACGGTAAAATTAACAAATGATCAAGCATTGATTATGCGTAGCGGTGGTGTTAATATGCGTTTACCACTCAATACGACACAGCGTGAACAAGGGTCTTATGAAAGTCCGTATGGCTCATTACCAATTGAGACAAAAACGCATCAACTTGCTGTAGAGCTTGAACAAGGTAGCAATGTATCAGGGCGTTTTATAACGCAATATGATCTTATTATAGGCGGCACATCCGTCGGCAATTATACTTTAGAAATACACTATTCGGAGGTACAATCATGAACGCTGTAGAACAATTACAACAATCGATTAAAGTAGCACTGCTAGTGGCAATCGAAAAAGCAGGCTTAGTAGAAGCAGGCACAGAATTAACTATCCACCTAGAAACACCAAAAGACAAAGTAAACGGTGACTTCGCAACAAATATCGCGATGCAATTAACAAAATTAGCGAAAAAGCCACCACGTGCAATTGCTGAAGCCATTTTAGAAGCAATCGAAACAGAGGGAACAGATATCGAAAAAATCGACATCGCAGGACCTGGTTTTATGAATATTACTGTACGTAAAGACTTCCTTGCAGGTGTTGTGAAAGCAGCTGTTGAGCAAGGTGAAAACTACGGTCGTTCAATCGCAGGTAATGGTGAGAAAGTACAGGTTGAGTTCGTATCAGCGAACCCAACAGGCGATCTTCACTTAGGTCATGCGCGCGGAGCTTCAGTAGGTGACTCATTATGTAACGTACTTGATTTTGCAGGTTACAACGTTTCTCGTGAATACTACATTAACGATGCGGGTAACCAAATTAATAACTTAGCTTACTCACTTGAAGCACGTTATAATCAAGCTTTAGGATTGGACGCTACGATGCCAGAAGACGGCTACCATGGACAAGATATTATTGATATTGCCGGTAAATTAGCTGAACAATTTGGTGCATCAATCTTAGAGAAATCAGACGAAGAGCGTTTTGCATTCTTCCGTGAACACGGCTTGAAATTAGAGCTTGGCAAGTTACAAAAAGACTTAAAAGATTTCCG
Source organism: Solibacillus sp. FSL H8-0538 (assembly GCF_038003525.1). Lineage (NCBI taxonomy): Bacteria > Bacillati > Bacillota > Bacilli > Caryophanales > Caryophanaceae > Solibacillus > Solibacillus sp. FSL H8-0538. The sequence goes on from NZ_JBBOPI010000001.1 coordinate 546,895, forward strand.
TGTGGATTTCGATGTATGGTATTCAGAAACTTCTTTATACAACAACGGTAAAATCGAAGTGGCATTAGATAAATTAAAAGCAAACGGCCATGTCTACGAAGAAGAAGGGGCGACTTGGTTCCGTTCGACTACTTTTGGGGATGATAAAGACCGCGTATTAATTAAAAATGACGGTTCATTCACATACCTTACACCTGATATCGCGTACCACGAAGATAAAATCGTGCGCGGCTTTGGAAAATTAATTAATATTTGGGGCGCTGACCACCACGGCTATATCCCTCGTATGAAAGCTGCAATTGAGGCGCTTGGTTACGATCGTGATACGCTTGAAGTAGAAGTAATCCAAATGGTCCAGCTATACAAAAACGGTGAGAAATTCAAAATGTCTAAACGTACTGGTAACGCGGTAACAATGCGTGAACTAGTAGAAATGGTTGGCCTTGATGCAGTACGTTACTTCTTTGTTAAAACGGCAGGCGACTCTCACATGGACTTCGATCTTGATTTAGCTGTGTCTCAATCAAACGAAAATCCAGTGTACTATGCACAATACGCACATGCACGTATTTCATCAATTTTACGTGCAGCAACAGAGCAAGGCTTCAACGCTTCACTTGAAAACTTAGGCCTGTTAACTGCGGAAAAAGAAGAAGATGTCCTGAAAAAAGTAGGCGCATTCCCACAAATCGTGGCAGATGCAGCGAAGCACCGCACACCGCATCGTATCGCCAACTACATTCAAGACTTAGCAGCTGCATTCCACAGCTTCTATAACGCTGAAAAAGTAATCAATGCAGATAATAAAGAACTAACAGAAGCACGTATTGCATTAATTACAGCAGTTCGCACAACAATCGCCAATGCAATGCGTTTAATTGGCGTATCAGCACCAGAAAAAATGTAATCAAATATTGATAAAGAAAAGCATCTCGAAATTCGAGGTGCTTTTTGTTATTTTTAGACTCTGTTAAAAAGGGTCTTTACCAAAGCATGTGCTTTACTATAAAAGAAAGTGTACTACTTTATAAGTACAGATTTTGGCGTAGAGCCATAAAAAATGGTTAATTTTTTTTGTTGGAAAATGTGAATTGACGAATTCTAGATACAACTTATTCGTAAATAAGTGCCAATGACGCTTAATTTCTAATAAGTTGTATGTCAAACTCGCTAAATGGAACAACTCGCGATAAAAAAAATATACGCTCTAAAAAAGCCGCAATAATATTTTTTAGTTTGCAATAATGAAAGTTGTATTTACGTAACCACAAAAAACGGCCATAAAATTTTACATAGTCATAAAAAAACTTTTATTGAAGAATGCTGTTAAAATAACGATGTAAGCGCAAACAAATTAAACCTATAAAAAAACTCGGAATAAACCATTGACTTTGTAATTTTCAGAAAGTAATATTAAATTCAACAGTTCAACAACGAAACTGAATTTACAAAAATAGGTGGCGTTAATTTTGAGTAAACAATTATTTATTCAAACCGAAGAACAACAGCGATGGCTAGATAAATTAGCGACGTTAGAAGAGCGCTTCAAGTCGAGAGCCCAAGAAATCGATGAACAATCCATTTTTCCAACAGAAAATTATAAAGAACTACGCGAAATCGGTTATACAAAAATTACTTTACCAAAGGAATTTGGCGGAGAAGGTTTCTCTGTATACGATGCGGTACTAGTTCATGAAACATTATCAAGCTATTGTGGTAGCACAGGCTTATCGGCTGCTTGGACGATTCAAAATGTCGGAGAGCTTTTTGAAAATCGTTACTGGCCAGAAGAGAAGTTAATTGAGTTTAGTGAAGCCGTGAAAAACGGCGCAACAATTAACCGTGCAGTAAGTGAATTTGCTATGGGAAGCCCAGTACGGGGTGGCCGCCCAGCAACTTCGGCAAAACGTGAAGGTAGTAGCTGGGTCATTAACGGTCGTAAAAACTACACAACGGGTTCCCCAGAGCTTGATTTTTTCCTTGTATCAGCTTGGGTAGAGGATGACGATCATTTAGGATTTTTCCTTGTACCAAAAACAGCACAGGGTGTGTCAATTGATGAAACATGGGATGTTGTCTCAATGCGCGGCACAGGCAGTCATGACTTAGTGTTAGAAAATGTTCGCGTACACGAATCAAATTTAGTTGAAATTCCGAGTTATACTACCGGTTTTAAATTAAATGGCTGGTTACTACTCATACCGGCAACATACTTAGGGATTGCACAAGCAGCACGCGATTATGCCGTGGATTTTGCCAATACACACTCTCCAAATAGCTTAAATGGCCCAATTGCACAGCTTCCAAATGTGCAGTCATTAATTGGTGAAATTGAGCTAGAGCTAATTAAAGCGCGCTTCACTCTTTATGGTGTAGCTAAGCTTTATAATGATCCAGCTAATAAAGACAAAATTATTAATGAAGTTAACGCTGCAAAACACGTCGTAACAAACGCCGCCATTAAAGTTGTCGATAAAGCGATGCGTCTAGTTGGTGCGAAAAGTTTACAACGAAGCAACCCATTACAACGTTATTACCGCGATGTTCGTGCAGGGCTACATAACCCGCCTATGGATGACATTACGATTAAAAAGTTAGCAGAGTCAGCAATCCAACAAAACTTAAAAGAGAAAGAGGTAATCGTATGAAATTTAATAAATTTGTGAAATTAGCAGCAATTGGTTTTGCATCAATCTCCATTCTAGCAGCATGTGGAAATGACACGGATAAAAGCGCAGCATCTGCATCAGAAGAGGGCGCAAAAGTAACGAAAGTAAAAGTGGCTTATGACCAAGCAAGTAAACCAATGACGTATATCGATGAAAACGGTAATGCTACAGGTTACGACGTAGAAGTGATGAAATTAGTGGATGAAGCTCTAGAAGATTACGAGTTTGAATATGTGGGTACGACAAGCGATGACTTATTAATCGGTGTTGAGCAAGGGAAGTATAATGTCGGTGTTAAAAATGCCTTTTGGACGGAAGAACGTACAGAAAAGTACATTTTCCCTCAAGAATTCCTAGGCTTAAGTAGCGCAGGGTTAGTACTGAAAAAAGAAAATGCAAATATTAAAAACTTAAGTGATTTTGCATCAGCGGGCTATACGTTAGCGCCAATCGCGGCAAACAACGCACAGTACACAGTAATCGCCGAATACAATGAAGCAAATCCAGGTAACGAGGTTAAATTACAAGCGGGTGAAGACTTCATAGTAGACGTTGTGCAATGGGTAAATGAAGGGCGCGTTGATGGCGGTGTTATTATTGAAGGTAGTTTCACAGGGCAAGTATTAACAGAAGGTGGCCCCTACTACAACTTAAAAGATGAAGTCGTTTATAACGAATTTGCGGTTATTAAAACATGGCCATTATTCAATAAAAAAGAACAACAATTTGCAGATGCTTATGATAAAGCAATTGCTGAAATTAAAGAAACTGATGCATTATCTAAGCTAAGTTTAGAATTTTACGGGAAAGACTTATTTGAAGTGCTAGAGTCAGTAAACCGTTAACAAAGCGAGCTGTTTGAGTCATTGCGCTCAAGCAGCTTTTTAAATACAGTGGAGAGTGGTGGGGTAGCGAGTGGAAAAATATTTTGATTTATCGTATATTTCGTCTGCATTGCCAACGTTAATTCCATATTTATGGGTGACATTATACATTGCAGCCTTTTCGGTCATCTTTGGTTCGTTCTTAGGCTTACTATTAGCTGCGGCGAAGCTTAGTAAAAGTAGAGTTCTTCAGTTTTTAGCGAATGGCTATACAACGATCATGCGTTGTACGCCATCCATCGTCTTATTATTTCTTGTGTATTACGGCATTCCAGCCTTTTCTGAAAATCTATTCGGTATAGACCTGCAAAGTGTATCGACAGGCGTTTTCGTTGTCATTACGTTTAGCTTACAGTTTGCGGCAATGATGTCTGAAGTCATTCGTTCATCCTATATGGCCATTGATAAAGGGCAGTTTGAAGCGGCAGTAAGTGTTGGATTAACTCCCTTTCAAGCGTATCGCCGAATTATTTTCCCGCAAGCCTTTGTCGTAGCCTTACCGAACTTTGGTAACGGACTTATTTCGGTGCTGCAAGAAGGAGCACTTGCATATACGATCGGATTTATTGATATCGTCGGCAAAGCAAACTTGATTATTGCAAATAATTATGGCACACATACTTTAGAAATTTATATTGCACTCGCTGTGATCTACTGGATTTTATCGATTACAATTGAGAAAATTTTCGCTTTACTGGAGAAAGCATTTAGTAAGGGGAAGCAGCCATTAAAAACAACTTAAGGAGGCGCACAACATGAATTTTATAAACTGGGATTTTTTAGTCAATACATTTTTTGTTGCATTAAGTGGTGTACCTGTTGCGCTCCTTGTAACAGTTGTGGCAATGGCTTTTGCTGTACCACTTGGATTTTTATTAGCACTGACACGAATTCATGAAATACCGGTACTGAATTTCTTTACAAAAATATATATTTCCTTTGTTCGTGGGACACCGGTTATTATTCAAATTTTCGTGCTGTATGCAAGTATACCGTTAATTTTAGATGGCATTTTCAAGAAATATAATATTGACTATGCGATTTATGATATTAATCCGCTTTGGTATGCGTTTATTATTTTCTCGTTCAATACAGCAGCGGTCTTAATCGAAGTATTCCGTTCTGCCTTACAAACGGTACATAAAGGCCAGCTAGAGGCGGCGCATTCTGTTGGTTTAACGACACCACAAGCGTACCGCCGCATCATTATCCCTCAAGCACTCGTAGCTGCGATGCCGAATTTATGTACAGCGACAATAAATTTAATCAAAGCGACGTCACTTGGATACGCGATTTCATTGCAGGAAATCACATTGAAAGCAAAAGTAGCGGCAAACTTTGGTTACAATTATTTAGAGGCATATATTGATATTTTTATTGTGTACTTAATTGTGTGTATGACGGTTGAATATTTATTTAAGTGGTACGAAAAACGTTTGAGTCGTTATAAATATGTAGGTGCATAAGGAGGAAGTCAAATGTTAGAAATTAAAAACATCCATAAATCATTTGGGAAAAACGAAATTTTAAAGGGTGTAGATTTAACGATTGATCAAGGAGATGTCGTCGTGATTTTAGGGCCGAGTGGTTCAGGCAAAACAACGCTTCTCCGCTGCATCAACTTTTTAGAACGCGCAGATGAAGGAACAGCAAATTTCGGTGAGATTCACGTCAATTTGAATGATGCGTCCAAGAAAGATGTGCTTGCGATTCGCAAAAAAACCGCTTTCGTATTCCAAAACTATAATTTATTTAATAATAAAACCGCACTTGATAATGTGGCAGAAGGGCTAATTATTGGACGCGGCATGAACAAAGAAGAGGCGTATAAAATTTCGCGTGAAGCATTAAATAAAGTAGGACTTTCGGAAAAATACGATTCGTATCCAAGTCAGCTTTCAGGTGGGCAGCAGCAACGTGTTGGGATTGCGCGCGCAGTTGCGTTGAATCCTGACATTATTTTATTTGATGAACCAACATCGGCGTTGGATCCGGAGCTTGTTGGGGAAGTGTTAGGTGTCATGAAGGATATTGCCAAAGAAGGAACGACAATGCTAGTCGTGACGCATGAAATGTCCTTTGCGCGTGATGTAGCAAATCGCATCATCTTTATGGATGGCGGGAACATAATAGAAGAAGGCTCACCACATGAAATTTTTGTGAAGCCGAAAGAAGATCGTACAAAACAATTCCTACGACGTGTTTTACCAGAAGAATTTGATTACCAAATTTAATTGTCAGAAAACTCTTGCGGATTATACGTACACTTTTTTCTGATTTCCGCTATAATAAATACTGTTACATAATTGGATAATCAAAGTAAAGGTTCTTGCCGCTGCGGTGGTAGGAAGTAAAAGGGAAGTCGGTGCAATTCCGATGCGGTCCCGCCACTGTAAATGCTAGTTTACTGTACAATGCCACTGTAAAGGGAAGGCGCAGTAAATGCTTGATGCATAAGCCAGGAGACCTGCCTTTACGTACACCAGTTGGACCTACGCGGATAGGAAGATGGCTTTTAACAGTGTTTTTTTGCGCGATTATTAGCTAGTCTCAGTCTCTCTGTCCATGGAGAGGCTTTTTTTTGTGGTTAAGTAAGTATGACTTTTTTTAACCATATAACAAAAGACACCATCTCGTCTTATTTTGGAGTGAGATGTGGTCATTCTATTGCGGCAAAAATTAGGAGGAATTACGATGAAGAAGTTTTGGCAATTAGGGTTAAGCGCAATATTAGCGGTATTGATGTTAGTTGGATGTAGCGGTGATACAGCAGAAGATTCCTTGCAAGTTGAAGAAACATCTGAAATAGAAGATGTAGCGCAAGCATTCCCAGTAACTGTAACTGATGCACAAGGGACCGACATAACGATTGAACAAGCACCAAAGAAAATTATTTCGTTAATCCCGTCGAATACAGAAATTTTATTTAGTTTAGGATTAGATGAACAAATTATTGGTGTGAATGACTATGATAATTTTCCAGAGGCAGTTACAGAGAAAGAGCGCGTTGGTGGTATAGAATTTAATTTAGAGCAAATTATTGCATTGCAACCAGACATCGTGTTCGCGCATGAATCAGGTTTATATGTAATGGGTGAAGGGATTGCACAGCTTGAAGCAGCAGGTGTAAAAGTATTTGTAGTGAAAGATGCTGTTGATTTTGATGAAACATATGAAACGATTGAGCAAATCGGTTTATTAACAGGTAAGTCACAGGAAGCGACAAAAATTATTGCGGATATTAAAACAAAGCTGACAAATATTGAAGAGAAGGTAGCTGGGCTAGAAGCTAAATCAGTGTTTGTTGTAGTAGGGACAGACCCGGATATTTATGCGGCGGGTACAGGTACGTTTATCGATGAAATGCTACAAATAATCGGTGTTAAAAATGCAGTGGAGACAGACGGTTGGCCGATGTATAGCTCAGAGCAATTTGTTGCAAGTAACCCAAATACAATTATTGTGACATATGAAAATGATATTGAATCAATTAACACAAATGAAGCCTATGCGATAATGGATGCGGTAAAAAACGGGAAGGTTATATTAGTTGATGGTGATACAACAAGCAGACAAGGTCCACGTTTAGCTGAAGGTGTCGAATCGATTGCGAAGGCAGTTTACCCAGAGGCTTTCGGTGAATAAAAAGTATTTCATCTCGTATAGTTGCTCCCTTGCTGTATTGCTGATGAGCATCTGGTTTGGAATTTCATTTGGGTCGGTTGATGTTCCGCTCTCAACGTTATGGGATAAGGAAACAGATCCGGTTGCCTACAGTATTTTATGGAAAATCCGTATGCCGCGAGTCGTACTATCCGTATTAGTCGGCGCATCACTTGCGATTGCAGGAGCAGCATTCCAAGGATTATTAAAAAACCCACTCGCTGATCCATATACATTAGGGATTTCATCAGGTGCATCAGTTGGAGCGGTCACAACAATCTTTTTTGGTATTTCAATACCGATTTTAGGCACCTTTACTTTACCAGTTTTCAGCATGATTGGAGCTGTTTTAACGATTGTTTGTGTGATGAGCTTTGCGCGTGTAGTGGATCGTACGATGAAAATGGAAACGCTAATTTTAACGGGGATCATTTTTAGTTCATTTTTAGGGTCGTGTATTTCGCTCATGGTCGCATTAACAGGTGAGCAACTGCGGGAAATTATAGGCTGGTTACTTGGAAGCGTGTCGATGCGCGGCTGGCCATATGTGAAAATGATTTTACCGTTCGTCATTATTGGGACGATTATTATTTGGTTTAATCGTCGTGAATTAAATGCGATGGTTTACGGTGAGGAACGTGCACAGTATTTAGGTGTTAACGTTAAACGGAGTAAATATATGATCTTAGCAGGTGGCTCGATGCTGACAGGAGCTTCCGTTGCTGTATCGGGAACAATCGGCTTCGTCGGCTTAGTTGTTCCTCATATGGTACGTATGATTTGTGGTGCGGATCATCGACATTTATTACTGCTGTCGTTACTCAATGGAGCGAGTTTACTCGTCATTTGTGATTTAGTATCACGTACAATTATTGCACCAACTGAGTTACCAATTGGTGTTATTACAGCATTTATCGGGGCTCCCGTATTTGCTTATATCTTTTTTAAACAGCGTACAAAGGGGGGCTAACATTGCTAAAGGTACAAAATATTTCAGGTGGCTATAGCTCAACCCCAATCATACACAATGTTTCGTTTGAAGTCGGAAAAGGGAAAGTGCTCGGTATATTAGGGCCAAATGGTAGTGGGAAATCAACGCTACTAAAAATTGTGAGTGGCATTATTACACCAACGACAGGCAATGTCTTCATTGATGGGCAAGAAATGCAAAGCTATTCAGTAAAGCAGCTTGCGAAGAAGATGGCAGTTTTACCACAGCTCCATGCGAATACATTTTCAAACTCTGTACGTGACGCGGTATCTCTTGGGCGTTATCCTCATCAAACAGGCTTTTTCTCAACGTGGTCCGAACAGGATGAGCAGGCTGTACAAACGGCAATGGAACAAACGGGTGTAACAAAATATGAACATACGTTTTTAGAGTTTTTGTCGGGAGGCGAGCAGCAGCGCGTGTTTATTGCACAGGCGCTAGCGCAAAATTCCTCTATATTATTATTAGATGAGCCAACGAATCATTTAGATATTGCCCATCAAAAGCAAATTCTCGATATGATTCGTAAAGAAGTAGTAGAATGTGGCTTAACGGTCGTGTCTATATTTCACGACATAAATTTAGCTTCTCTGTACTGTGATGAGCTTTTGTTAATGGAAAATGGGCAAGTGAAGGCGTTCGGCATGCCACATGAAGTGATTTTGCAGGAACAAATTGCCTCCGTATATGATGCACGTGTTGCTACATATCCACATCCGGAAATGCCAAAGCCTCAAATTACAATACTCCCAGCGAGTGAGCAGCAGCGAAAATTCGCTCATATTACAAAAGAAGACTTTATTATAACCAAAGATTATATTCAATTACTTGCCGACGCACCTTTAAAGGTTGTATCGTCAGCTGTACATAATGCAGGCATGGGCTGGTATGAAAATATTATAAATCGTTCCATTTCACCATACTATAATATTGAGCATGTTAAAGAGGAGACATTAGACTTTTTAAAGGCACGCAATTTTGCACCGACGAATACAGTTGTAATGATGACAGCTGTTTCAACAGAGACTGTTGCTCTTGGAACATTTAAAGGGCATAGCTGTGAGATTGTTGTTATGGTAACAGCTGGCGTTGGCAACGGAGTGGATGTGACTCGGACGTTTGAGCGCAATGATGAAGCTTATATTGGTACGATTAATACGTGGGTGATCATAAATGGGAAACTGTCCGATGAAGCGTTTTTCCAGGCGATGATTACTGCCACCGAAGCGAAAACAAAGGCGCTTTTACAGGAAAAGATTCAAGATCCCCATACTGGCACAATTGCAACCGGAACAGCGACGGATAGTTTACTCGTTGCAGCAACGCAAAGTGGTGAGGAAATGCCATATGCAGGTCCTATTACTGAAATTGGAAAGTTAATCGGCCGAGGTGTTTTTGAAACGACGGTACAGGCAATACAAAATTATAAGGCGAATAAATAAATATAACTGATTTAAAAAATTGGTCTTTACCAAATCATGTGCTTTACTAGAAAAGAAAGTGTACTACTTTATTAGCACATGGAACGGAAAGCGTCCGCCTGGAGTGGAATGTGCTATCACGTACAGATTTTGGTGTAGAGCCTAAAAAATAGATAGAAAAGGATGATGTACATGAAACTTTATACGAAAACGGGCGATACGGGAAAAACGAGCATTATTGGTGGACGTGTAGACAAAGACCATTTACGAGTAGAGGCTTACGGGACAATTGATGAATTAAATTCATTTATTGGCAAGGCAATTACTGAGTTAGACCAAACTATTTTTGCAGACGTAATAAAAGATTTAGTGACGATTCAACATGAATTATTTGATGGCGGCGGCGATTTAGCCAATGTGATGAAGGAACGCAAATACAAATTAACGGAAGCGCCGATTGACGTACTTGAGCAGCGTATTGATGTGCTGTCAGATGAGGCACCACCCCTGCAAAAATTCATTTTACCTGGCGGGTCACCTGCTGCTGCAACATTGCATATCGCCCGTACAATTGCGCGCCGTGCAGAACGTAAAACGGTAACTTTAATGAAGTCTGAAGAGGATTTACCAGTAGTAGTACAAAAATATTTAAATCGTTTATCGGATTATTTATTCGCTGCAGCACGCGTAGTAAATTTCCGCTTGAAAGTTGCAGATGTAGAATATGAACGCAGTGCAAATGTATTTAAATAAGCTTCCACAATAACAAAGGGCTAGGCAGAAGTGATGTTCACTTTTACCTAGCCCTTTCTAATGGGTAAAAAACTATTACTTTAATAACAACATAATAAAGGAATTCATCTCACCTTTTTTGGAACGGGCTATTTTTATCTGAAAATTTTATATAGCGATATATAAGAAAGCGCTGTTGCAAGTTAAAATTTTCTGAATTAACAATAAATACTGTTGACTGAATGCTCATTCATATTTACAATATATATTAATATGGAAAGATAGCTTATTTATAGGATGTTTATATTCACTTGCAATGAATGCAGAGAAACAGAGTTCATTCAAAGAGAATTGCAAGAATTGACGTTTCCAAAGGGGGAGAAAAGATGAGTACACTACTAATTGTGAACTGGGTGTTTTTCATTGCAGTATTACTGTACGGCGGGGGGTTATTTGTATACTTACTAAAAACACGATATGAATTCGTTATGCTGGGAAGAAAAGAAGAATTCGATTCGAAAATACAAGAACGTGTTGCCGATATCGTCGAAAAAGTTTTCGGACAGAAAAAGTTATTGAAGGATAAGAAAAGTGGGTTAATCCACGTCATGTTCTTTTATGGTTTCTTAATGGTTCAGTTAGGGGCGATTGATTTAATTTGGAAAGGGCTTGCACCTGAATCGCACTTACCATTAGGACCATTTTATGAATTCTTCACATTCTTTGAAGAAATCGTTGCATTAGTTATTTTAGTAGCGGTTGTTTGGGCATTCCACAGACGTTACGTTGAAAAACTAGTTCGCTTAAAACGTGGCTGGAAAAACGGCTTAGTCTTAATCTTTATTGGTGGTTTAATGGTTTCAACATTAATCGGAAACGGTATGGGTCTAATCTGGCATGGACATGGCTTTACTGGTTCGGAGCCAGTAGCATCGAGTATCGCTGCTATTTTTGGCTTCCTAACGCCAACTGCCGCAACTGTTGTTTTCTACATGATGTGGTGGGTGCATTTATTAATCCTTTTAACATTCTTAGTTTACGTACCACAATCAAAGCATTTCCACTTAATCGCAAGTATTGTCAACGTAGCATTCAACCGTTTAGATCGCAAAGGAACACTACGTCCAATCGACTTTACTGCACTTGAAGAGGCAGAAGACGAAGCGGATATGCCAGCACTAGGGGTAGGCAAAATTCAAGACTTCACACATAAGCAATTAATCGACCTTTACGCATGTGTTGAATGTGGTCGTTGTACAAATATGTGTCCAGCAACAGGTACAGGTAAAATGCTATCACCAATGGATTTAATCGTAAAATTACGTGACCATTTAACATTTACAGGTGCTGTTGTAACGAAACAAAAGCCTTGGGTACCTTTCTCATTCTTTGCGAAAACGCAAGGAAACCAGTTAGCGATGGCAGCTGGAGCTGAAGGTGCAGTAATCGAGGACGTTTATAGCCCATCATTAATCGGAGACATCATTACAGAAGAAGAAATCTGGGCTTGTACAACTTGCCGTAACTGTGAAGACCAATGTCCAGTAATGAATGAGCACGTGGATAAAATTATTGACCTTCGCCGTTATTTAACGATGACAGAAGGGAAAGTAAATCCAGATGCACAACGCGCGATGACAAATATCGAGCGTCAAGGAAATCCATGGGGTCTAAACCGTAAAGAAAAAGAAAACTGGCGTGACATTGATCCATCAATCTCTATTCCAACAGTGAAAGAACTGAAAAAATCAGGCGAAGAAATGGACTATTTATTCTGGGTCGGTTCAATGGGTGCGTTCGACAATCGTTCACAAAAAACTGCGCTTGCCTTTGCGAAACTGATGAACAAAGCAGGGGTGAAATTTGCGATTCTAGGTAATAAAGAGAAAAACTCTGGCGATACACCGCGTCGTCTAGGAAATGAATTCTTATTCCAAGAGTTAGCAACAGGCAATATCGACGAGTTTGAGAAAAACGGCGTAACAAAAATCGTTACAATCGATCCGCATGCATATAATATTTTTAAAAATGAATACCAAGATTTTGGCTGGAAAGGGGAAGTACTTCACCATACAGAGCTGCTATATGATTTAGTAAATGAAGGTCGCTTAACAATGGATTACCGTGTTGAGGAAACAATCGTCTTCCATGACTCATGTTACCTTGGTCGTTACAATGATGTATATGATCCACCGCGCGAGTTACTAAAAGGTATTCCAGGCGTGAAGCTTGTTGAAATGGAACGTAACCGCGAATCCGCTATGTGTTGTGGTGCAGGTGGTGGTTTAATGTGGATGGAAGAACATGTTGGAAACCGCATTAATGTTGCACGGACAGAGCAAGCATTAGCAACGGAAGCATCGGTTATTTCTTCAGGTTGTCCTTATTGCTTAACGATGCTACAAGATGGTACGAAAGCGAAGGAAGTCGAAGAGCAAATCGGTACGTACGATATCGCAGAGCTATTAGAGCGTGCTGTATTTGGTAATGGCTCACCTACGGAAGAGGAGGTCGCTGAGGAATTGGTTGAGGAAGTCACAGAAGTGTTAGCGGAAGCTGCAGTTGTTGCACAGGACGTTTCGGCTGGCGTACAAGAAACAAATGTGGATGCGAAACAAAAACAAGTCGCGGCTGAAGAAATTGTAGCTGAAACAATGGTAACTGAGCCAAAATCCGTAGAAGAACCTATTATTTAAGGGGAAAAAGAAAATTGTTGATTATATTCAAGTAATTAAATTGCGAAAATTTAAAATATTTTGTACAATTTCATTAACAAAGAAATGGGAGTTTACTAGACTCCCATTTTTCGTACGCTTTCATTGAGCGAGCGTTCAGTCGATTTTGAATTTCGTAAGAAAATAGTAACAATTTTTATATGTCTAGGCATTCGCGCGACATCCTCGAGGTCGCTTTAACTCCGCAAGCACACTTGTCAGGAGTCTCCAGCGCTTGTCGGGTGTAAACGGACGGGAATGCACTTTTCCTAAAGGGGTGGGATGATTGACAAAAACGGTGATTATAGACGGGGCAAGAACTGCTTTTGGAAAGTTTGGCGGCGCACTAGCAACATTAACAGCAAGTGATTTAGGTGGATTAGCGATCAAGGCTGCACTTGAAAAATCAAATGTTCCAGCAGAAACGATTGATGAAGTAATCATGGGAACAGTTTTGCAGGCAGGGCAAGGACAAATTCCTTCAAGACAAGCGGCGGCAAAAGCAGGTATTCCGTGGAGCGTAAAAACGGAAACAATCAATAAAGTATGCGCTTCGGGTATGCGAAGTGTCACACTTGCAGATCAGCTTATTCGTTTAGGGGACGAGGAAGTGGTAGTAGCAGGCGGCATGGAATCGATGTCGAATGCACCGTACTATTTGCCAAAGGGGCGTTTTGGTTTACGGATGGGTGATGCACAAATCGTTGACGGAATGGTTTATGACGGACTATCGTGCTCGTTTGATCCGAATCATGTACATATGGGCTCATACGGCAACTCGACAGCCGATGAATTTCATATTACGCGCGAGCAGCAAGATGCATGGGCTGTGCGTAGCCACGAACGTGCACTGCAAGCCATCCAAACAGGCAAGTTTGCCGAGGAAATTATACCGGTTGAAATACCTCAACGAAAAGGCGAGTCAGTTTCTGTAACTGAGGATGAAGCACCGCGAGTAGGCACAACCTTGCAAACGCTTGCAGGACTAAAATCAGCGTTTAGTAAAGAAGGTACAATTACAGCGGGCAACGCACCTGGGATTAATGACGGCGCTTGTGCACTGGTACTCATGAGTGAGGAGCGCGCGGCAAAGGAAAATCGCACACCACTTGCGATGATTATAGGGCATGCAGAAATTGCGATAGAGCCAAAAGATTTCCCGCAAACGCCAGGGTTAGTAATTAATACACTACTCGAAAAAACAGGGAAATTACTACCGGATATTGACTTAATTGAAATAAACGAAGCATTTGCAGCCGTAGCACTTGTGAGCAATCAACTAGCTGGACTCGACCCAGAAAAAGTGAATGTTAACGGTGGAGCAGTAGCGCTAGGCCATCCAATTGGGGCGAGCGGGGCACGAATTATTTTAACGCTTGCTTACGAATTAAAAAGACGTGGTGGTGGTCTTGGTATTGCGGCGATTTGCTCAGGTGGCGGTCAAGGGGATGCCGTGTTAATCGAAGTACCAAAACAGGGGGAGTAAGAGAAATGACAATTCAAACGGTAATGGTAATTGGTGCTGGGCAAATGGGGTCTGGCATCGCACAAGTTTATGCACAAGCAGGCTTTAACGTTGTATTGAATGATATGAAGCAGGAATTTCTCGAACGCGGCTTAGGTGTTATTTCAAAAAACTTAACGCGCGATGTGGAAAAGGGACGTAAAACTGAAGATGACAAACTAGCGATTTTAGAACGCATTTCGTTGTCATTAGCGCTTCGAGATGCAGCAAATGCGGACATTATTATTGAAGCCGCTGTTGAAAACATGGATATTAAGCAGTCTATCTTCAAACAGTTAGATGACATTGCACCTGCACACGCAATTTTAGCAACGAATACATCGAGCTTACCAATTACAGAAATTGCGGCAGTGACAAAACGTCCAGCCCAAGTAATTGGCATGCACTTTATGAATCCCGTTCCTGTTATGAAGCTCGTTGAAATTATTCGCGGCCTTGCGACAACGGATGAAGTTTATAAAGCGGTAGAACATATGACACGCAAGCTAGATAAAACACCGGTTGAAGTAAATGACTTTCCAGGCTTTGTTTCGAACCGTATTTTACTGCCGATGATCAATGAAGCGATTTACACGCTGTATGAAGGTGTGGCATCAAAAGAAGCAATTGATGATGTGATGAAGTTGGGGATGAATCATCCCATGGGCCCACTAACACTTGCGGATTTCATCGGCTTAGATACGTGTTTATCGATTATGGAAATCTTGCATGAAGGTTTGGGCGATAGTAAATACCGCCCGTGTCCGTTACTTCGCAAATATGTGGCAGCTGGCTGGTTAGGTAAAAAATCAGGACGCGGCTTCTACGTTTACGAATAGGGGGCGATTGATGTGCATTTACAGTTTACAGCCGAGCAATTAATGCTGCGTACGATGGTGCGAGATTTTGCAAAAGCAGAAATAGAACCATTCATCCCCCAAATGGAAGTGGGTGCTTTCCCAAAGGACATTGTCACGAAAATGGGCGAACTCGGTTTAATGGGCATTACAGCACCAGTATCTTTAGGTGGAGCTGACATGGATTTTACTTCGTATATTATTGCAATCCATGAATTATCAAAGGTTAGTGCCGTCATGGGGGTCATTTTATCCGTACACACTTCAGTAGGTACCAATCCAATTTTGTATTTCGGCAGTGATGCGCAGAAGAAAAAATATGTGCCGAAGCTTGCTAGGGGTGAATATTTAGGTGCATTTTGCTTAACGGAACCAGCTGCGGGCAGTGATGCAGGCTCATTAAAAACACGTGCCGTCAAAAAAGGGGATCATTACGTATTAAACGGCTCTAAAGTGTTTATTACAAATGGCGGTGAGGCAGATGTGTATATCGTTTTTGCTTCCACAAATCCAGACAATCGCTCACATGGTATTTCGGCGTTTATCGTTGAAAAAGAGACACCTGGATTCATCGTTGGCAAAGATGAGCGCAAAATGGGCTTACACGGCTCGCGCACCGTTCAGCTGACTTTTGAAAATATGATTGTACCAACCGAGAATCTACTTGGCGAAGAAGGTGAAGGCTTTAAAATTGCACTCGCTAATTTAGATGTCGGTCGGATTGGCATTGCTGCACAAAGTCTTGGTATTGCCGAAGCAGCACTTGAAGCGGCAACGGATTATGCAAAACAGCGCGTCCAGTTTGGAAAACCGATTGCCGAGCAGCAGGGGGTGGGGTTTAAGCTGGCAGATATGGCAACAAGTATTGAAGCGGCAAAACTACTCGTTTACCGGGCAGCCGACCTTCGTGCACAAGGACTCCCGTGCGGCAAAGAAGCGGCGATGGCTAAGTTATTTGCTTCAAAAACGGCCGTGCAAACCGCTATTGACGCGGTACAAATTTTCGGTGGCTATGGCTACACAGAGGACTATCCCGTCGAGCGTTATTTCCGTGATGCGAAAGTGACGGAAATTTACGAGGGCACAAGTGAAATTCAACGCATTGTCATTAGTAAGCATTTACTAAGCTAGTTTTATTCGACATTCTACCGTCTTACAAATATAGATTCATAAAACAAAGGGGAATTTGACAATGAACTTTCAACTATCAGATGAGCATGAGCAATTACGTGAAATGATTCGTGATTTTGCACTAAATGAAGTAGCGCCAACAGCAGAAGAACGCGATGAAAATGAACATTTCGACCGCGCGATTTTTGATAAAATGGCGGAGCTGGGTTTAACAGGTATTCCGTGGCCAGAAGAGTACGGCGGCGCAGGCTTTGATTATCTTGCATACTGTATAGCGGTGGAAGAATTATCCCGCGTATGTGCATCTACAGGGGTAACGTTATCAGCCCATACATCACTTGCAGGTTGGCCGATTTATAAATACGGTAATGAAGAGCAAAAACAAAAATATCTTCGTCCTATGGCAGAAGGTAAAAAAATTGGTGCTTACGGCTTAACAGAGCCAGGTGCAGGTTCTGATGCTGGCGGCATGCGCACATATGCAGTAAAAGACGGTGACGACTATGTACTTAACGGCTCGAAAATTTTCATCACAAACGGTGGGGTTGCGGATATTTATGTTGTGTTCGCAGTAACAAATCCGGAAGCGAAAAACCGCACATCAGCATTTATTGTAGAAGCGTCTTCACCAGGTTTCTCAGTAGGAAAGAAAGAGAGAAAGCTAGGGATTCGTTCATCACCAACAACGGAAATTATTTTCGATAACTGTCGCGTACCAAAAGAAAACTTACTTGGCGAAGAAGGCGAAGGATTTAAAATCGCAATGAAAACACTTGATGGTGGTCGTAATGGAATTGCTGCGCAAGCAGTAGGTATTGCCCAAGGTGCATTAGATGCAGCGGTTGACTATGCAAAAGACCGCGTACAATTCGGTAAACCAATCGCAGCAAATCAAGGTGTATCATTCAAATTAGCAGATATGGCAACTCAAATTGAGGCCGCGCGCCTACTCACATATCAAGCAGCTTGGTTAGAATCAAATGATCTACCATACGGCAAAGCGTCTGCAATGGCAAAATTAATGGCTGGAGATACAGCGATGAGTGTAACAACTGAAGCGGTGCAAGTATTCGGTGGTTACGGTTATACAAAGGATTATCCGGTAGAACGCTATATGCGCGATGCCAAAATCACACAAATTTATGAAGGTACACAAGAAATACAACGCCTAGTTATTTCGCGTATGCTGACGCAATAATGTATGCCGAACAATAGGGATAGGCTACGGGTTGAAACGTCAGTAAAAGATGAAAGTCTCATAGAGGTGCGTCGACAGCAAATTGTACGTGCTAGCGTTAAGTTATTTAAAGAAAAAGGCTTTCACCGTACGACAACACGAGAAATTGCCAAAGCGGCCGGGTTTAGTATCGGGACTTTGTACGAGTATATTCGTACGAAGGAAGACGTACTGTATTTAGTGTGTGATAGCATATTTAATGAAGTAATGAAGCGCTTATCAAACTTCCCGAAGAGTTCCGGTACAAAGGAAGATCTAACGGAAGCAATCAGGCAATATTTCCTGCTCATTGACAGTATGTTCGATGAATTTACAATTATGTACCAGGAAACGAAGTCATTGCCAAAAGATGCAATGCATTATGTACTCGACAAAGAGCTCGAAATGGTCGCTATTTTTGAGACAATTTTACGTGGTTGTGTGAAATCAGGAGAAATTCAGTTGACAGAGGAAGCCGTTTATTTAGCAGCGAACCATTTAGTTGTACAAGGTCAAAGTTGGGCATTCCGTAAATGGGCCATTCAAAAACATTATACAATTGAACAATATATTGAATTGCAAACAACGATGTTTTTACAAGGCATTATCCATTTTCAAAATGAATGATTCGCACGCCGCATATAGCAACCGTTTAAAACGATGCTTTACGCGGTGTTTTCTTATTATTTTAGGATAATAAAAAACTTCAGGGTGTTATGTCAAAATTAGATAGTTAAAAGGGGAATGTTCATATGACAAAGGTTGAAGTGTATCGTCCAAAAAATTACGTTCGATTTGTCACGGCATCTAGTTTATTTGACGGTCATGATGCATCGATTAATATTATGCGCCGGATTTTACAGGCAAGTGGAGTGGAGGTTATTCATTTAGGGCATAATCGCTCTGTAGAAGAGGTTGTCAATGCAGCCATTCAAGAAGATGCGCAAGGGATTGCCATTTCCTCTTATCAAGGGGGGCATATGGAGTATTTTAAATATATGCATGATCTACTGAAAGAAAAAGGTGCCCCTCATATTAAAATTTACGGCGGTGGAGGTGGAGTAATCTTACCGCGTGAAATAAAAGAGCTGCATGATTATGGGGTTGCAGGTATTTACTCGCCAGAAGATGGGCGCCAACTTGGACTACAAGGGATGATTAATAAAAATATTGAAGGAACGGATTTTTCAACGCTACGTGGTGGATACATCGAACTGCTGGAGCAGCTTACAACAGACACGCCTGAAATTTTAGCGAATTTAATTACAGCAGCTGAGGCTGGAGAATTAGACGTAAAACAACAACTAATTGAATCAGCGCGCTCAAAATCAAAAAATACACCGGTGCTCGGCGTTACAGGAACAGGTGGCGCAGGAAAATCCTCGTTAACAGATGAGCTCATTCGTCGTTTTTTACAGGAATTCCCGGACAAGAGAATTGCGATTTTATCAGTAGATCCGACGAAACAAAAAACGGGCGGGGCGCTACTTGGTGACCGTATTCGCATGAATGCCATTTTTGATCAACGTATATATATGAGAAGTTTGGCGACACGTGGCTCTCGTACGGAATTGTCTGCGTCTATTGGGGACGTGCTTGATGTTGTAAAAGTAGCTG
Source organism: Solibacillus sp. FSL H8-0538 (assembly GCF_038003525.1). NCBI lineage: Bacteria > Bacillati > Bacillota > Bacilli > Caryophanales > Caryophanaceae > Solibacillus > Solibacillus sp. FSL H8-0538. The sequence continues at coordinate 566,294 of NZ_JBBOPI010000001.1, forward strand.
GTTTTGATTTAATCTTAGTAGAAACGAGCGGGATTGGGCAAGGAGACGCTGAAATTACAAACTACACGGACCTTTCCATGTACGTGATGACGAGTGAATTCGGTGCGCCGACACAGCTTGAAAAAATCGACATGATTGATTATGCAGATCTTATTGCGATTAATAAATTCGAACGAAAAGGCTCTGAGGATGCGCTACGCCAAGTACAAAAGCAGTACCAGCGTTCACATGAATTATGGAATGAACAACTGGATACAATGCCAGTTTACGGGACAATCGCGAGTCAATTTAATGACAAAGGAACGAATGCACTTTTTGCCGCACTTGTGGCGAAAATTAATGAAAAGTTCGGCTTTAACTGGAAAACAGCTTACGAGCAGTTTGCGAAAACGCAAAAGCAGGACGTGATCATTCCAAATGACCGCCGTTATTATTTACGTGAGATTACGGAAACTGTGCGCGGCTATCATAAAAAAGCACAAGATCAAGCAATGCTTGCGACCAAACTGTATCAGCTAGAAGGTACGAAGAGGATGCTTCAGCTTTCTGAAACGGCTCTTCTAGCATCAATTGATTCCCTTATAGAAAGTGTACAGCAAGAACTATCGGCTGAGTCGAAGCAGGTTTTAGCGAACTGGAATGCACTAAAAGAAGCGTATGCAGGAGACGAACTTGTAACGAAAGTTCGTGATAAGGAGATTCGTACAATTTTAACGTCAACGTCTTTATCGGGTATAAAAATTCCAAAAGTCGCTCTCCCAAAATTTAAAGATTACGGTGAAATTTTGCGCTGGGTATACGCAGAAAATGTACCGGGGGAGTTCCCTTATACGGCAGGTGTATTTCCGTTTAAGCGTGAGGGTGAGGATCCAAAGCGCCAATTTGCAGGAGAGGGAACACCAGAACGAACGAATAAACGCTTCCATTATTTATCAAAGGATGATGATGCGAAACGTTTATCTACAGCGTTTGACTCGGTAACTCTATACGGTGAGGACCCACATACACGTCCGGATATTTACGGCAAGGTTGGGGAATCTGGCGTTAGCATTTGTACGCTGACTGATATGAAAAAGCTTTATGATGGCTTTGATTTATGTGCGCCATCCACGTCGGTTTCCATGACAATTAACGGCCCAGCGCCAATTATTTTAGCGATGTTTATGAACACAGCAATTGATCAGCAAGTTCGTCTACGTGAGGAACAGCTGAATCGCAACTTAACTATAGAGGAATTTACAGAAACACGCGAAAAAACACTTCAAGTCGTGCGCGGTACAGTTCAGGCAGATATTTTAAAAGAAGATCAAGGGCAAAATACGTGTATTTTCTCCACAGAATTTGCGCTACGCATGATGGGCGATATTCAGCAGTATTTCATTGATCACAAGGTGCGAAATTATTATTCTGTATCCATTTCGGGGTATCATATTGCTGAAGCAGGTGCAAATCCGATTTCACAGCTTGCCTTTACGCTTGCAAATGGCTTTACGTATGTAGAGTACTATTTAAGCCGCGGAATGCATATTGATGACTTTGCGCCAAACCTGAGCTTTTTCTTCTCGAACGGCCTTGATCCTGAGTACACAGTTATCGGGCGTGTTGCTCGCCGCATCTGGTCGGTTGTGATGCGGAATAAATACGGAGCGAATGAGCGTTCCCAAAAGTTGAAATATCATGTACAAACGTCTGGACGTAGCTTGCACGCTCAGGAAATTGATTTCAATGATATTCGCACAACACTTCAGGCACTTATGGCGCTTCATGATAATTGTAATTCGCTTCATACAAATGCATACGATGAGGCGATTACAACACCGACAGAGGAATCTGTCCGTCGTGCAATGGCGATTCAAATGATTATTACAAAGGAACATGGTCTTACAAAAAATGAAAATCCGCTACAAGGTGCTTTCATCAATGAAGAGCTGACAGATTTAGTAGAAGCTGCTGTTTTAGAGGAGTTTGACCGCATTAATGATCGTGGCGGTGTGCTCGGAGCGATGGAAACACAGTACCAGCGTGGTAAAATCCAAGAAGAATCGATGTACTATGAACATTTAAAGCATTCAGGGGAACTTCCGATTATTGGAGTAAACACGTATTTAAATCCGAACCCACCATCTGCTACTGATATTGATAACATGGAAATTGCGCGTGCTTCAAAAGAAGAAAAGGAACTACAAATCGCAAATTTACAGGAGTTCCAAGCGGGTCATATAACAGTCAGTGAACAGGCATTAGCAAAATTGAAGGAAGTGGCTGTTTCAGGAGGAAATATTTTCGAGCAATTAATGGAGACAGTAAAAGTAGCGAGTCTAGGTCAAATTACACATGCGTTATATGAAGTGGGCGGTCAGTATCGACGTAATATGTAATCGAGTATAGAAAAAGAACAATAGCTATGTTATCAATTTTACTCATTCCATCTACTTAAATAGTTAATTTCTCTAATTTAATTAGACTTTTGAGAAATCATGAAAAAATCGTCATAAATTTACAACCGTGTCACTGAAATTTCGTTATACTGAATGTACCAAAAAGGGAGGAGTCCAGGCGATGACGCAATATTTACGTTATATTATAATACTAGCTTGTTTAGTCGCAACCTTCTTTTTATACAACAAGCAATTAGCATCCATTCCTCTTCTTATTTTGTCACTATTTTTGTTTTATATGGGTATTAAAGAAGTATCCAAATTAAAAAACAAGAAATGAAGCTAGCATAGTGGTAGAATCTTTGTATATAATGGGTATTATGCTTATGGTATGACATGTATTTAAAGAAAGGACGTGCACGATTTGAACTTTCGTGATATGACAAAAGAACAACTAGCAGAAGAGTCGTTAATCGACTTAGCATACGCAATTTTAGAAGACAAGAAGATGGCCTTACCACTGAATGATTTATTAAAGGAAATCCAAGACTTAAATGGGATGTCTGATGCCTATTTAAAGAGTCGCTTACTACAATTTTATACTGATTTAAACGTAGAAGGCCGTTTCCTACTGAACCATGAGAATGGCTGGGGACTTCGTGAGTGGTACAAAGTAGAAACAATCGAAGAAGAAACAGCGCCGACAGTAAAAATCCGTAAGAAAAAATCAAAAGCTGCTGTTGACGAAGACGAAGAGTTAGTAGACCTTGACGAGGACGACGTAGTATTTGAAGAAGACTTCGATGAATTCGCCGAAGAAGAAGAGGAAGAAGAAATCGAAGAAGATGTACTAGACTTCGTTGAGGAAGAAATCGAAGATCTAGATGCTGAAATTGATGAAGAGTTAATCGTTGAAGATGATGGCTTTATTATTGAAGGCGAAGAGGAAGAAGAAGAAGAAGAAGAAGAGGAAGAAGAATTGGAAGAGGAAAAATAAGACACTTTTCATTTTTAACATGAAAATACTTGACTTCTTTTTGCGTTCCGTATAATCTTTTACTTGGGCTCCTTTAAACAGGAGAATGACCGTATAAACTATACGCTCCCCCTGCAAACTAATGCAGGTGGAGCGTTTTTTGTTTTTATAAAAGGAAAGTAAGTAGAGAATAGAATCTTTTTAGCAGATAGGAAAATATAAAGATTTTAGGCTATTTGCATAACAATGGTCACCATCTGGATTTCTTTTTTGGTCGAGATGTGTCTTTGTAAGCTTCGAATTCATTACGTTTGAGCATATTAACTGTGTAAAACGTATTAGTTCTCAAGCTTTTCTTTTTTTAGTGGATAAGAAGGGATAATTTTCATATTCACATAAGAACGGACATCATCTCGTCCTATTTGGGTAGATAAGAATGTATACCTTTCCTATCTACATCTGTAAGCACATCATCTCTCCCTATATTGAGCGAGATGTGTCTTTCTAAGGACGAACGATGTCTTTCTAAAAGCAAGGATAGTAATAAGGAGGAATTTGCAATGACAAAGTATATTTTCGTAACAGGTGGAGTTGTATCTTCACTTGGTAAAGGGATTGTCGCAGCATCACTAGGGCGCTTACTGAAAAACCGTGGTCTGCAAGTAACAATCCAAAAATTTGATCCATATCTTAATATCGATCCAGGTACGATGAGTCCATACCAACATGGTGAAGTATTCGTAACAAATGACGGCGCAGAGGCGGACTTAGACTTAGGTCACTACGAGCGTTTCATCGATATTAACCTTGGTAAACACTCAACAGTAACATCGGGTCGCGTGTACCAATCTGTTTTACAAAAAGAACGTCGTGGCGATTACAACGGCGGCACAGTTCAAGTAATTCCTCATATTACGAACGAAATTAAAGACCGAATCCAACGTGCTGGCCGTGAAACTTCAGCAGATGTTGTTATTACAGAAGTTGGCGGAACTGTAGGGGATATCGAATCACTACCATTCCTAGAAGCAATTCGTCAAATGAAAACAAACCTAGGCCACAACAACGTAATGTACGTTCACTGTACATTAATTCCATACATCAAAGCTGCTGGTGAGATGAAAACAAAACCAACGCAACACTCTGTAAAAGAATTACGTTCACTAGGTATCCAACCTAACATTATCGTGGTACGTACGGAACAAGCCGTTTCTCAAGAAATGAAAGAGAAATTAGCATTATTCTGTGACGTTCAACCACATGAAATCATCGAATCTCGTGATGCAGAGCACTTATATGAAGTACCACTTAACTTACATGCGCAAGACTTCGACGATATTGTCCTTGATCACTTTGGCATCGAAGCACCAGAAGCGGATATGACGGACTGGAAAGAGCTTGTAGATCAAGTTAAAAACCTTAAAAACAAAACACGTATTGCCCTTGTTGGTAAATATGTCGAATTACAAGATGCCTACATTTCAGTGGCAGAAGCATTAAAACACGCTGGTTATGTATACGATTCTGAAATCGATATTAAATGGGTAAATGCAGAAGAAGTTACCACTGCAAATGTCGCGGAATTACTTGGCGATGTAGATGGCATCTTAGTACCAGGTGGCTTCGGTGATCGCGGTGTTGAAGGTAAAATTTTAGCTACTCAATATGCACGTGAAAACGACGTACCATTCTTTGGTATTTGTTTAGGTATGCAACTTGCAACAATTGAATTTGCACGTAACGTAATGGGTCTTTCAGGCGCGCATTCTACAGAGCTAGACAAAGAAACGCCATACCCTATCATCGACTTCTTACCAGATCAATCAGATGATATTGATCTCGGTGGTACATTACGTCTTGGTTTATATCCATGTAAATTAACACCAGGTTCTCGCGCAATGGAAGCTTACGGTGAAGAGTTAGTGTATGAACGTCACCGTCACCGTTACGAGTTCAACAATGAATTCCGTGAAGCAGCGGAAGCAGCAGGTCTTGTCTTCTCAGGTGTATCTCCTGATAACAAACTTGTTGAAATCATTGAACTTCCAGAGAAAAAATTCTTCGTGGCTGGTCAATTCCACCCAGAGTTAATTTCTCGTCCACAACGTCCACAACCATTATTTAAGGAATTTGTAGGCGCAGCATTTAACAACCAAAAATAATTAACTTGAAATCGCTGAAAGCTCTGTGCTTTTAGCGGTTTTTTGTTGTGTGAACGAACTAAAAGGAGTCGCGAACGAACTAAAGGAGCGGCTGAACGCACTAAAAGGGTCCGCGAACGAACTAAAGGAGCGGCTGAACGCACTAAAACTAGGGGAACGCACTAAAACTTGTCGTGAACGAACTAAACGAGGCCGCCAACGAACCAAAACGGCCACTAAACGCACTAAATGCCACCACTGAACTCACAAAAAAAATCCACTATACTAAAGCACAGTGGATTACATTCTCTCAACTATTCTTCTAACTCATCATCGTTGGTCATTTCATCATAAGAAAGCTTGATCGCCTCATAGATGAATAATGCAGCGATTAAATGCGGGAAGACAATGCGTTCACCTAAATTTGTTGGATGGGGTAAAATTCCACCGCGCATTTTCATTGAAACGTACGTATAAGCGAGTTCACTCAATTCATTCGATTCACTTGCAACCTCACTAGCTACAGCTGAAAAAGGAATGAACGCATCATTTAGCTTTTTAGCAAGTGCGACAGCCTGTGAATCATTGCCGCTGCGTGTGAAAATAATAACACGGTCAGCTGATAGTAATTCTGTTTCGGGTGTCCATTTTGCAAATTTCACAAAAGGTTCCGCGCTCGTTACGGCATTCATTGCAATGCCTTCGAATTCGCCGAAGCAGGCAAAATAAACATAACCTTGTCCGATGCCGGCCTGTGCTAGCAGGCGAGCAGTTTCTTCAATTGATTCTTCCTCACCTTGCTGGATACGTTGCAATAAACCAGTCAATTGAGTCGTTAGTATTTTAGACATATTTCCACCTCTCACTTAGTATAAAATTGTGAGTAATAAAAAGCAAAAAAGCAGAATTTGTAAAAAAGAAGGGAAATGTAATAAAGTGTAGAATACAATATTTACTGACAATAAAAGAGGGGAATGCTAAGTGAAAGAAATTTTAATAGTGGACGATCAAAGTGGTATTCGACTATTGCTTAATGAAGTATTTAAAAAAGAAGGCTATAAAACACATCTTGCTGCAAATGGTTTAGATGCACTTAAAATAGCACAAGCAGAAAATGTTGATTGTGTGCTTCTCGATATGAAAATCCCAGGAATGGACGGGATTGAAATTTTGAAGCATCTAAAGGAACACCAATCGCAATTGCCAGTCGTGATGATGACTGCTTATGGGGAGCAGGATATTATGGAGGAAGCAATTAGTCTAGGAGCGGAGCGCTATTTTACAAAGCCATTTAATATTTTTGAAGTGCGCGACGCAGTGAGGGGGATTTTAACAGATTAATCCAAAAAGGACCGAAAATATATTATGAACAACCGTACAGGCAGTAGCGGATACTGCCTGTTTTTGTTATGATGAATTTGAATGTTTTAAATAAAAAATATTTATGTATCTCCGAGGAGGATTTTTATAATGGCATTAGTTTCAATGAAAGAAATGTTAATGACAGCAAAGGCTGAAGGGTATGCAGTTGGACAGTTTAATATTAATAATCTTGAATGGACACAAGCGATTCTACAAGCCGCACAAGAAGAGAATTCACCAGTAATTTTAGGTGTATCTGAAGGTGCCGCTAAATATATGGGCGGTTTCATTTCAGTTGTACACATCGTAAAAGGCTTAATTGAAAGCTATAATATTACTGTACCCGTAGCAATCCATTTAGACCACGGTTCAAGCTTCGATAAATGTAAAGAAGCAATTGACGCTGGTTTCACTTCAGTAATGATTGATGCTTCACATCATCCATATGAAGAAAATGTAAGCATTACAAAAGAAGTTGTAGCATATGCACATGCGCGTAACGTTTCTGTTGAAGCAGAGCTAGGTACTGTTGGTGGCGAGGAAGACGGCGTAATCGGTGGTATTATGTATGCTGACCCTACGGAGTGCAAAAACTTAGTAGAAGCAACGGGTATTGATTGCCTAGCGCCGGCACTTGGTTCAGTTCATGGACCATATAAAGGCGAGCCGAACCTAGGTTTTGCTGAAATGGAAGAAATCTCTAAATTAGCAGAACTTCCATTAGTACTTCATGGAGGCACTGGAATCCCAACGAAAGATATCCAACGATCAATTTCGTTAGGAACAGCAAAAATTAATGTAAATACTGAAAATCAAATCGAAGCAACTAAAGTCATTCGTGAAATTTTAGACGCAGACAAAAAAGTATATGACCCACGCAAATTCCTTGGGCCAGCTCGCGAAGCAATTAAAGCAACTGTAATCGGTAAAATGCGCGAATTCGGCAGCTCTCAAAAAGCATAATTTCCGTAAGTAGCAAACACATACTCAAATAATTGATTGCAAGAGAAGTGTCCGATATTCACCGGCCTTCTCGTAGTGGATAGAAAAGTAGAAGTTTCTAAAGTAATCCACATAAGAAAAGACAACATCTCGCCCTATTTTTCGGGCGAGATGTGTTTTTCTAACTTTTTGGCAAGTAAACACGCTTAGGCGTCAGGAGGATAATTTATAATGAAATTTTTTATCGATACAGCTAATTTTGAAGAAATCCAAGAAGCATACTCATGGGGGATTTTATCTGGCGTTACAACAAATCCATCTTTAGTAGCAAAAGAACAAAATGTTTCTTTTCACGATCGCTTACGTCAAATCGCAGAATTAGTAGACGGTTCTGTAAGTGGCGAGGTTATTTCGCTTGATGCTGAAGGTATGATCAAAGAAGGTATAGAACTTGCAGCAATTCACCCAAACATTACGGTAAAGCTACCAATGACGCCAGAAGGTTTAAAAGCATGTAAATTCTTTTCAGAAAAAGGAATTAAAACGAATGTAACGCTTATTTTTAGTGCAAACCAAGCATTAATGGCAGCTCGTGCTGGTGCAAGTTATGTTTCACCATTTCTTGGGCGTTTAGACGATATTGGCCAAAATGGTGTGGAGTTAATTTCAACAATTGCTGATATTTTCACAATCCACGATATAAAAACAGAAATTATTGCAGCGTCAATCCGTCACCCACAACATATTACAGAGGCGGCATTAGCAGGTGCACATATTTCAACAACACCATTTAAAGTATTAAAGCAATTATTCCACCATCCATTAACAGACAAAGGAATTGAAGGATTTTTAGCGGATTGGTCTAAGCGAGAAGGGAAATACTAAATACAAGCAAATACACCAAGGCAAAAAGTTTATTAGATGTGCATAAATTTGCCCGCTTAATAAATTTGAAACTTTCCAATCATGAGGGAGAACGCATAATGGATGTTTATAAAATTACAGGCGAACGACGTCTAAAAGGTACAGTAAAAGTCAGTGGTGCAAAAAATAGTGCAGTCGCTTTAATTCCAGCATCGATATTAGCAGATTCTTCCGTCACTATTGGAGGGATACCAGAAATTTCAGATGCATGGACACTAAAGGCACTGCTCGAGGAAATTGGCGGTGAGGTCACTTTTGAAAACGGGAGAATGAAAATTGACCCAAGTAAAATGATGGCCATGCCACTACCGAATGGCAATGTAAAAAAATTACGTGCTTCATATTATTTAATGGGTGCAATGCTAGGCCGCTTTAAGCAAGCGGTTATCGGTTTACCGGGTGGATGCTTCCTAGGTCCACGTCCAATCGATCAGCACATTAAAGGCTTTGAGGCATTAGGTGCCAAAGTAACGAATGAGCACGGGGCGATTTATTTACGTGCGGATGAATTAATCGGTGCGAAAATTTATCTTGATGTAGCAAGCGTTGGTGCGACGATTAATATTATGCTAGCAGCTGTTCGTGCAAAAGGACGTACGGTCATTGAAAATGCAGCAAAAGAACCAGAAATTATTGATGTAGCAACACTGTTAGCGAATATGGGTGCAAAAATCAAAGGGGCAGGTACGAGCGTTATTCGTATTGACGGTGTGGATGAACTACATGGGACGAAGCATACAATTATTCCAGACCGTATTGAAGCTGCAACATTTATGATTATGGCTGCCGCAATTGGTGATGGTGTGCTCATTGATAATGTTATTCCGCTACATTTAGAAGCAGTAACAGCGAAGCTACGTGAAATGGGTGTAATAGTAGAGGAAGATGAAGAAAGTATTTTCATTCCAAAACAAGGTGCACTACAAGCAGTAGATGTGAAAACACTAGTATACCCCGGCATCCCTACAGATGTGCAGCAACCAATTTCGGTGTTAATGACGCAAGCAACAGGTACTTCAAAGGTAACAGATACAATCTATTCTGCTCGCTTTAAGCATATTGATGAATTGCGCCGTATGAGTGCTAATGCACGTGTAGAAGGCAATACAGCCATTATTAAAGGACCGTCAAAGCTAGAAGGATCTACAGTAACGGCAAGTGATCTACGAGCTGGTGCTGCGCTTGTATTAGCAGGATTACTCGCTAAAGGTGAAACAGAAATCCACGATATTTACCACATTGAACGTGGCTATAGTGCATTAATAGAAAAGCTTTGTGCGTTAGGTGCAAATATTCGTAGAGAAAAGATTGTAACGAGTGCCAAAGAACGTGCAGAATATTAATATTTACATCTACATGTAAGTGAATGATAAATAAAGTATGCTACAATAAAAATAAATTTAGTGTTACTGATCATCAGTACTGTGAATGTTCAAAGACATTTACTTGACTGATGTTGTAAGTTTCGGCTTTAACCGATAACAGGAGGCAAATGAATAATGGAACGTAGTTTATCAATGGAAGTAGTACGCGTAACAGAAGCAGCGGCAATTGCATCTGCAAAATGGATGGGTCGAGGACTTAAAAATGAAGCAGATGACGCAGCAACAACAGCTATGCGTATTATGTTCGATACAATTCCAATGCACGCAACAGTAGTAATTGGTGAAGGTGAAATGGACGAAGCGCCGATGCTTTATATCGGAGAAGAGTTAGGGTTACGTAATGGTGGACCAGAAGTGGACATCGCAGTAGATCCACTTGAAGGAACAAATATCGTAGCAAAAGGAACAAACGGTGCCATGACAGTACTTGCCATTGCAGACCGCGGTAACCTTTTAAATGCACCAGATATGTATATGGACAAAATTGCAGTAGGTCCAGAAGCAGCTGGTAAAGTCGATATTAATGCATCTGTTACGTATAATCTATTACAAGTAGCAAAAGCGAAAAACAAGGACATTTCAGACGTAGTGGCCGTCTTATTAGATCGCCCACGTCACCAAGCCATTGTTGATGAGATCCGTGATGCTGGTGCGCGTATTAAGTTCATCCAAGACGGAGATGTAGGTGCTGCTATTAACACAGCATTTGACGAAACAGGTGTCGACATTATGTTCGGTATGGGCGGCGCTCCAGAAGGCGTCATCGCAGCGGTTGCATTAAAATGTTTAGGCGGCGACTTCCAAGCAAAATTAGTTCCAGAAGATGAAGAGCAGCTAGAGCGATGCAAAAAAATGGGGATTGATGTAGACAGAGTTCTTTATATGCATGATTTAGTTAAAGGGGACGATGCAATTTTTGCAGCGACTGCTGTAACAGATTCGGAGCTTTTAAAAGGTGTTCAATATAAAGGTTCTTATGCATTAACGCACTCTGTAGTAATGCGCGCAAAAACAGGTACGGTTCGTTTCATCGAAGGCCGTCATAGTATTGAAAAAAAACCAACTTACGTTAAATAACTTCTAACATACTGATGCCCGGTGATTCGCCGGGCATCTTCTACTAAAAATTTCTCTGAAAAGAAACCCTACGATAAGAAAATCCTAAATAACAAAATAAAATATAGACTGGAGTCATAAGATGGCAGCATTAACAATTGCTCAATTAGAAAATATGACGTTAAAAGAATTATATGCTCTTGCACGTGATTACAAAATTTCTTATTATAGCAAGCTAACAAAAAAAGAATTGATTTTTGCGATTTTAAAAACGCGCTCGGAACAAGAAGGATTCTTCTTTATGGAAGGTGTTCTTGAAATCGTTTCACAGGAAGGTTTTGGCTTCTTACGCCCAATTAACTACTCGCCTTCTAAAGAAGATATTTACATTTCAGCATCACAAATTCGTCGTTTCGATTTACGTAACGGGGATAAAGTATCAGGAAAAGTACGCCCCCCGAAAGAAAATGAGCGTTACTACGGACTACTTCAAGTTGACGCTGTAAACGGAGAAGATCCTGAAGTGGCAAAAGAACGCGTGCACTTCCCAGGCCTAACACCACTTTATCCGGATCGTCAAATTAAACTAGAAACAGAATCTAATAAATTATCAACACGTATTATGGATTTAGTCGCGCCAGTAGGTTTTGGTCAGCGTGGCCTAATCGTTGCACCACCAAAAGCGGGAAAAACGTCTTTACTAAAAGAAATTGCGAACTCCATTACAACAAATTATCCGGAAGCAGAGTTAATTGTCTTATTAATTGATGAGCGTCCAGAAGAAGTAACGGATATCGAGCGTTCTGTCAAAGCGGATGTGGTCTCTTCAACATTTGATGAAGTACCAGAAAACCACGTAAAAGTGGCGGAAATTGTATTGGAACGCGCACGCCGTTTAGTTGAGCATAAACGTGACGTAATTATTTTAATGGATTCAATTACACGTCTTGCGCGTGCTTATAACTTAGTCATTCCTCCAAGTGGTCGTACACTTTCAGGTGGTATTGACCCAGCCGCATTCCACCGTCCAAAACGCTTCTTCGGTTCTGCGCGTAATATTGAAGAGGGCGGAAGCTTAACAATTTTAGCGACAGCTTTAGTTGATACTGGCTCACGTATGGATGAAGTCATTTACGAGGAATTCAAAGGAACAGGTAACTTAGAGCTTCACCTAGATCGTCACTTAGCAGAACGCCGTGTGTTCCCAGCGCTTGATGTTCGTCGCTCAGGTACGCGTAAAGAAGAGTTACTTCTTGAAAAAGATCAGCTTGAAAAACTATGGGCTATCCGTAAAACATTTAGTGATTCACATGATTTCTCTGAGAAGTTATTACGCAAATTGCGCACAACAAAATCAAACGAAGAATTTTTCGAAAAGCTAAATGAAGATATGAAAAAGGCGACAAAAGGTAAAGGCTTGCTATAATTAGTTGTTTTATAACGCATAAAAGCGATTTCGCTTTTATGCGTTTTTTTTTGGTCTTTACCAAAACATGTCCTTTACTTTAAAAGAAAGTGTACTACTTTATAGGCACATGGAACGGAAGGCGACCACCTGGAGTGGAATGTGCTGTCAAGTTCAAATTTTGGTGTAGAGCCTTTTTTTGAAAAAAACTTTTATTTCACGAATTGCTTATGTTAATTTGGTTTGCACCGTCATATTGTGTAAAAAGAAGTATTTTGTCGATTTGATAAAACCGAGGAGGAAATTAGTGTAAGAAAAGATTGAATTCTTTGTTTGATGGATCCCGTATCGAGTGTGATTTTGAAAAATAAAAGGAGGCACTGTAATTGGATAATGCGAATTTAGCGTTACGAATACTCAAAATTTTTGTTTTATTCGCAGCAGCTTTATTTGGATTCTTCGTATTTTTAGGAAACATATTGGATTATGATTCAAATTATCAATTTGTCCGACATGTACTAAGTATGGATACGACTTTTGAAGGCAATAATTTAATGTGGCGTGCTATTGAAAGTAGCGATATGCACACATTTGCCTATTGGCTACTCATAATAGCAGAATGCGTATTTAGTATTTTAGGATTTATCGGCGTATGTAAAATGGTGAAAGCATTAAAAGCACCAGCAAAGCAGTTTAATAGGGCAAAGGCATTTGGCTATTATACGTTTATTATAGGTGTAACTATTTGGTTCATCGGTTTTATCGTGATTGGTAGCGAGTGGTTTGCGATGTGGCAGTCTTCAATTTGGAACGGTAAGCAAACCGCGATGGATATTGTTGGAGTTTGGTGCGGATTCTTCGTACTATTTGCACTACGAGATGGTGAATTAGAAGATTAACTAGTTGCATTATTATTGGGTGATATGATAAAATAACTTTCGTATGTAACGTGTACATATGTAGCCGACATATTCGGGCTATGTAAGGTACAGTTCGAAAATACTCTGTTCCAGATGGTTCAGGGCGAGAGGAGAAAACGAATATGAAACAAGGTATCCACCCAGATTACAAAGTAGCATCAGTTACTTGTTCTTGCGGGAATTCATTCCAAACTGGTTCTGTAAAAGAAACAATCAACATCGAGTTCTGTAACGAATGTCACCCATTCTACACAGGCCGTCAAAAATTCGCGTCTGCTGATGGACGTGTTGACCGTTTCAACAAAAAATACGGTATCAACAAATAATTTTCAAAAAAAGTGCCTGCCGGCGATTTCGCTTGGCAGGCATTTTTTTCAGTGGTTAAGAAAGTATAACTTGCTTAACCACTAGGCTATTCTGGAAGGGCAGCCTGAATGCCTAAACCTTTATAGGAAATTTTCTTTTTAGACAAGATAAAAGTTTTGGGAGGTCATCTAAATGGCACAATTATTTTTTAAACATGGCGCAATGAATAGCGGGAAATCAATCGAAATTTTAAAAGTAGCACATAATTATGAAGAGCAAAACAAGGCCGTTCTTATCTTTACATCTGGCATTGATACCCGTGATGAAGTCGGTGTCGTTTCCAGTAGAATTGGTTTACGCCGTGATGCAATTGCCGTTTTTGACGATACAAATTTATTTGAAATGGTCAAAAATCATGAAGAAAAGCTTTTTTGTGTTCTGATAGATGAAGTGCAGTTTTTAGCTAAAGAGCAAGTACAGCAGCTAACGAAAATAGTCGACGAACTTAATATTCCAGTAATGTGCTTTGGACTAAAAAATGACTTCCAAAATGAACTCTTTGAAGGTAGTCGCTATATGCTCATTTATGCTGACAAAATTGAAGAGATGAAAACAATTTGCTGGTTCTGCCATAAAAAAGCGACGATGAATTTACGCGTTGATGAAAACAAAAAACCAGTGTATACAGGTGATCAAATTCAAATTGGGGGGAATGATTCATATTACCCTGTTTGTCGCAAATGCCATAGCAACCCACCGCTATAAGAAAAAGTATTTTTATTAATGTTTTAGTTGAACTTCCTTAGAATAATGAATTCAAGTCATTTTTCTGTTCTTTACCAAAACATGTGCTGTCGTGTACAGATTTTGGTGTAGAGCCCATTTCTCCTACTGAAAACTCTGAGTCAGCATATATAACAACAAATTCCAAACCGAGTTTTTATGGCATAATTGTAGCACGTACGCTACATTTTCTTTATACTAATATAGGTAGAATTATCGTGAAACGTAATTTAAGAAATTTAAAATAGAGGTGATAGACATGTTTGATCGTCTGCAAGCAGTAGAAGACCGATACGAAAGATTAAATGAGTTACTAAGTGACCCTGAAATTGTAAGTGACACAAAGAAATTACGTGAGTATTCAAAAGAACAGTCTGATATTCAAGATATGGTAGACGTATATCGTGAATACAAGCAAGTAAAAGAGCAACTAGCAGATGCACGTGAAATGCTAGAAATCGAAAAAGACCCAGAAATGCATGACATGGTGAAGGAAGAGTTTAACGAATTAAGCGCTCAAATGCCAGATTTAGAAGAACGTCTGCGTATTCTTTTAATTCCAAAAGACCCGAATGATAATAAAAACGTTATTATGGAAATTCGTGGTGCAGCTGGTGGTGACGAGGCGAACATCTTCGCAGGTGACCTATTCCGTATGTATTCACGTTATGCAGAAGTGCAAGGCTGGAAAATGGAAATTATGGAAGCACATCCGAATGCAATGGGTGGCTACAAAGAAGTAATTTGTATGATTAGCGGCCAAGGTGCCTACTCCAAGTTCAAATATGAAAACGGTGCACATCGCGTTCAACGTGTCCCAGCGACAGAGTCACAAGGTCGTATTCATACGTCAACAGCAACAGTTGCCTGCCTTCCAGAGGTAGAAGAGGTAGACGTAGAAATTCACGAAAAAGATATCCGTGTTGATACATTCGCATCATCTGGTGCAGGTGGTCAATCCGTAAATACTACGATGTCAGCTGTACGTATGACCCACTTACCAACAGGCGTTGTCGTATCGATGCAAGATGAGCGTTCTCAGCTGAAAAACCGTGACAAAGCAATAAAAATTCTGCGTGCACGTGTTGCGGATATGTATATGCGTGAAGCGCAAGCAGAAGTTGATGCAACGCGTAAGTCGGCAGTTGGAACAGGCGACCGTTCTGAACGAATTCGTACGTATAACTATCCACAAAACCGAGTAACAGATCACCGAATTGGTTTAACAATTCAAAAACTTGACCAAATTATTGAAGGTAAGCTGGATGAGATTATTGATGCGTTAATTTTAGAAGAGCAAGCATCAAAACTTGCAGGTCTTAACGACTAATGCGTAAAACAATTTTTGAGGCCCTAAATGGGGCTTCTTCTTTTTTAGAGGAAAAAGGTCGCGAAGGTCATGCCGCAAGACTATTGCTACAGCATGTATTAAACACAAATTATTCTGGATTAATGATGCACATGCAGGACCAACTAACCGATGAGCAATACGCTACGTTTACTAAGTATATTGAAGCACATGTGGAAGGGCGTCCGGTTCAGTATATTACAGGGGTGGAGGAGTTTTATGGGCGCATTTTTGAAGTGGATGAGTCAGTCCTAATTCCACGTCCAGAGACAGAAGAACTTATTGTTGGCACAATCGACCGCATGACAAAGCTATTTGGCTCTCGAGCGGCTGTCCAGCTAACAGATATTGGAACAGGTAGCGGTGCAATAGCTGTTACGATGAAATGCGAGTGGCCACAAGCAAGCGTAACTGCAACAGATATATCACAGCAAGCACTAGCAACCGCTGAAAAAAATGCGCAACGCCTGCAAGCACTTATAGAGTTTAAGTTAGGTGATTTAACAGCGCCAATCGCGAATCAAAAATGGGATGTCGTGTTATCCAATCCGCCCTATATTGCCTTTGATGAAGCTTGCGAAATGTCGGATGTGGTATTAGAACACGAACCACATTCTGCATTATTTGCAGAAGAGGACGGGCTTATTTTATACCGCAAGTTAGCGGAGCAACTGCCTTCACTTATGAAACGTCCAGCATTAATTGGTCTAGAAATTGGGTATACACAAGGACAAGCCGTTGCACAAATGTTCCAAACACATTTCCCAAAAGCGCTTGTAGAAATTGTAAAAGACATTAATGGTAAAGACCGAATTATTTTTTGTGAAATATATGAATAAAATAGTTTCTCCTTGCCAACGCTAGTTTGCAAGGGGGAATGAAACATGTTAAACGATTACGAGATTAAAAAACATCCACGTAGTGAATTACTGCGTTCAGTATTTAAATTATTTTTTAGTTTACTAGTATTATATAGTGCTACCTTATTTGTTCCAGCATTGGTATTAGATGTACAATCGCAGCACGAACGGCAAGCCGAGTCACTGAAAATACGTGTAGTTGCCAATAGCTCATCTGAAAGTGATCAACAATTTAAACAACTTGTTGTGGAAAATATCCAAGCTTTTGTCAAAAACAACGTAAATACAGTGCAAAATGATAAGATGTTTGAACAACTACAAACACATTTACAAGAAAAATTTCCGAACGACAGCATTACCATGAAAACTGGGGATAACTTATTACCACCCAAGTTCCAATTTCATACATTTTACCCTCAAAATTTTCACAATTCAGTTATTTTCGTGATAGGTGGAGGGCGCGGTGAAAATTGGTTTTGTTCAGTATTCCCAACGGTTTGTGAACGTTCAGATCAGCAGGAAAAAAGCAAAACTAAATTTCTTATATACGAATGGATAAAGGAAAAATCGGGCTGAAAGTTATGCACATTTTCTGAAAACTTATACACAATCAATTAGGGATTATCAACATAATGTGTATAAAATTGTAAACATCAACAACAGGAAGGGGATATGTTATGAACACAATGCAGTTAACTGTGGATAACGATGTGGATAAAATGGAAAAATATTCACAAGCTGTGGATTTATTGAATAATGGTGAAGTCGTAGCATTCCCAACAGAAACTGTTTATGGATTAGGAGCAGTTGCAACGGATGACGCTGCAGTGAAGAAAATTTTTGCTGCAAAAGGGCGCCCATCTGATAATCCTCTTATTGTTCATATTGGAAACATTGAGGAGCTAGCTCTTTATATAGAAGAAATACCTGAAGTTGCAAAACGATGCATGGATGCTTTTTGGCCAGGACCACTGACGATTGTCATGAAGGCTAAGCAAAACGTGCTAGCACCGAGTGTGACAGCAGGTTTACAAACTGTGGGTATGCGTATGCCAGATCATCCGGTAGCGTTGGAATTATTACGCACGCTGAAAAAACCACTTGCTGCACCGAGCGCAAATCGAAGTGGTAAGCCAAGTCCGACAAAGGCCGCGCATGTAGCGGAAGATTTAGCTGGTGTTATCCCCTGCATATTAGATGGGGGCTCAACTGGAATTGGCTTAGAGTCAACAGTGCTTGATGTAACACTTGAGCAACCTGTCATTTTACGTCCTGGTGGGGTGACAAAGGAAATGCTCGAAGCTGTTATTGGTTTTGTACTAGAGCCAAACTTAGAAGAGCAAAAAATTGAATCTACACCGAAGGCACCAGGTATGAAATACACACACTATGCACCAAATGCCCCTGTATATTTAATTGAGCAGGAGCCACAAATAATAGCGCAAGCCGTGTTACAACTGCAACAAGAAGGGCACCGGGTAGCATTATTAGCACCAACTCCATTCTGTGATCTAAAGGCAAACTTCTTCTTCACATTTGGTGATGAATCAAACGTAGAACAAATGGGAGCAGTACTCTATGATGCACTACGAGCCTGTGATAAAACCGATGCAACAATTATTTTAGCGACGTCAACTGAACTGCAAGGTGTAGGCGTAGCTATTATGAACCGTCTTGAAAAAGCAGCCGGTGGAAAATGGTATAAATAATTTTTTTTGAAATCCTCCAATATTTTTCGGGGGATTTTTAATTATGTAAAAATAGTAAGTAATTGTGCTAGGTAGAAGGATATTCAATTGGTGGCACGCATAAAATGAGTAATAATTTATACAACGAAGGGAACTAAAATTGGAAGAAATAATTACGGGTGTCATAATGGCTTTTGATGTTGTGGCATTATATTTGCTAGTGCCGAAAGTATCTTCAAAGCTTTTACTTGCAATTTGGACAGCCTTTTTACACGCACTCTTTCCATTAATCGGGTTTCAATTTGGCGAATGGCTTACGTTACTTTTCACGGAATGGACAAACATAATTTCCTCCATTTTACTATTTTGTGTTGGGCTTCAATTTTTGTTATCATCTAAAAATAAAGATTTTCCTCCCATACCATTGCCACTTTTAGCTATTTTAGCAAGCTTTGACACCTTTTCAGTTAGTCTTTCTTTTGGTATGCTGAGTTTACAAAAAAATTTATTTATTTTAAGTGCAGGTGTGGGGACTTTTTTATTTTCTTATGCTGCACTAGTCATTGCAGAAAGAACGCATGTAATTCAAGGCTATTTTTTTAAATGGGTTGCAGGTATAACACTAATTACAATTAGTATTATATCTATTTGATACACTATTACATGATATGAAGAAAAGAGAGGGCTATATGAATATTTATTTTGTGTGCACAGGAAATACTTGTAGAAGTCCAATGGCTGCGGCTATATTAAAAAATAAAAATATTCCGGATAGCGAAGTTCGTTCAGCGGGGATCTATGCGCTAGAGGGAGGAGAAATGTCGGAAAACTCACGTGCGGTGCTACTGCAGGAGAATATCCCTTATGATCATTTATCACGCCAAGTAAATGCGGCTGATATTGAATGGGCCGATTTGATTTTGACGATGACTTTAGCGCATAAGGAAATGATTATCCGTGCCTATCCTGAAGCAAAGCCTAGAACCTATACATTAAAGGAATACACCGCGCCTTATAGTTCACAAGATGTATTTGATCCGTTTGGTGGAGATCTTAATACATATAAGCAAACCTATCAAGAACTGAAGCGTTTAATAGATGAACTTGAAACGAAAATTACCGAGGGGGTATAACAGGCCATGAATTCTCAAAAAAAATCGTTTAACTTACGAAATAAATTAGTATTATTTGTTGGAGTTTTAGCACTTGTTACATATACAACTAGTTTTGTGTGCATCGAATTTATTCAACCAATGTTCTTTGAGACGGTAGACCGTAAATTATTCGAGTTGATTACATATGGCCTTGGGATTTTTTGGTCCGGATTGTTAGCAGGAATTTTCAGCATTATTATTGTACGTCCATTACAGCGTTTAGAGGAAACGGCAACACGTGTGGCAGAGGGGAAAATTGGGAAAGACGTGGAAATGCCAAGAACGCATGACGAAATTCGTTCCGTTGCAATAGCGTTTCAGTTAATGGTGACCAACTTGCGTAAAATGGTAGATAGCATTGAGGATAATTTCAAAACGACAAATGCTACAGTTATAGAGCTTTCAGATCAAACGGGATCTGCTGCGAAAAAAGCGGATCAAATTGCGCATAATGTGGGCCATATTTCTTCAGGTGCGGAGGCGTCCGCAATAGCTGTCCAAGAAACAGCAGAGGCGATTGAAGATGTACGCGAGCTTGCTTCTGAAGTAAATGAAAAAGCAGTCAATTCAGCAGCAAAATCAAAGGTCATTATTAGCAATTTATTGAACACAACAGGTGCAATTCAAAGTTTAGTTGATAGCATCCGTCAAATTGCGGACGGTAATGAAACAGCACTGGAAAATATTCATGAACTAGAGAAAAATGCACAGCAGGTTGAGCGCATTATTAGTCTTGTTGGTGATATTGCTGCGCAAACGAATTTACTTGCATTAAATGCATCCATTGAAGCCGCACGTGCAGGCGAGCATGGCAAGGGATTTGCGGTTGTAGCAGAAGAAGTGCGCGGCTTGGCAGATGAGAGTGCAAAGGCAGTACAAGGCATTACAACATTAATTCAAACAATGCAAAATAACGTAGAACTTGTTGTGAGACAAATGAATGAGCAGGTGGCATTCGCTGTTAAGGAGTCAACGCGTGTATCAGAAACGACGTCCGCTGTAGAGGGTATGTCAAAAAGTGTTTATGAAATGGCAGATGACGTTATTGGTATTTCGAAGCTTATAGAAAAACAAATGCATAATATTGAGAAGACTGCCCGCCAGTCACAAGAGGTTGCAGCGATTGCAGAGCAAACATCTGCAAGTGCTCAAGAAGTTCGTAGTGCAACAGAGGAGCAAGCATTCGCAATTGAAAAAGTAGAAAATTTATCGCTAGATTTAAAACGTCAATCTGAAGATTTATATAAAGTGATACAACAATTTGATCGCTCAAAATAATGTGGGTTACTATTTAGTAGCGTTATATAAGTGGATTTAGCTAAAATGAACCAAAGGATACAAAGAGCAAGTATTCCCGTATTTATTATCGTTAAAGAAAATAATTAAGAATGCCCTCGAATTAACAGAAGGCATTCTTTTTTTGCGATTAAGAAAGTATAACGTACTTAATCACGAGAGCATATCGTGTTAATTAGGGGCGAATGGTGTCTCTTCAACGTTTCATTAATTCGTTACTTCGAATAAATATGAATTATATTCAAGGATACTTGAATTTTCAGTATAATTAGAATAATATATAATTAGTTACTAGTACATAAATCGTTTTCCTTTTGAGCTACCAAAGAAATAGAAGATTTTCGACATATAAAAACTCAATAAAAAAAGCAACTATATTACTCTAAAATACTAATTTTGTACCAAAAACGCACTGTATTTTTACTATAAAAATAGTGAAAACAGAGTAGTAGTCTGCTTCCTTATTATTATGTTAATATCCGAATTTATCGACATAGTATTCATGAATTCAACATAAAAATCCCCTAAAAAATTAACATTTATATATTTAAATTAAAAATCATTCGTATTTAGAGGGAATGTTTTATTGCTTTGTTGGAAAATGCATGTTTTTCTTGTGAAAGAAATGGTACACTAATGTTGACTATATTTCGAAAAGAGGGAACCTCATTGAACATTGCGATTTCTTCCGATCATGGCGGTAATAATTTACGTAAAGAAATTATGGCGCTATTAGATGAACTAGCTATTAGCTATGAAGATTTTGGTCCACAATCAAATGACTCTGTTGACTATCCGGATTATGCAAAGCCTGTATGTGATGGTGTTGCAAGTGGGAAATTTAACCGTGGGATTTTAATTTGTGGAACGGGCATTGGTATGTCCATTGCAGCAAACAAAGTGAAAGGCATTCGATGTGCTTTAGTACACGATGTATTTTCGGCAAAAGCAACACGTTGTCACAATGACTCAAATATTTTAGCGATGGGTGAGCGAGTAATCGGCCCAGGACTTGCACGAGAAATTGCTGAAGCGTGGTTAAATACACAATTCGAAGGTGGCCGTCATACGCGCCGCGTTGAAAAAATTACAGAACTAGAAGGGTGATGTGCGTTGACTAACTTACACGATTTGCAGCAGGATTTAGCGCAAGCCTTAAACGAATTCGAGCAACAAGTGAAGTTTGCGCCAAAGCAGTTATTCGTTATCGGCTGTTCCACATCTGAAGTGATCGGTGCTAAAATTGGCACTTCGGGTGCAATGGATGTGGCGGAAGTAATATACGAGGAGTTTGCTAAGTTCGCACAAAAGCATGATCTTTATTTAGTTTTTCAAGGCTGTGAGCATATTAATCGCGCACTTACGATGGAAGCCGCAGCTGCTATACAGTACAATTTAGAGCCTGTCGCAGTTGTTCCAGTACGAACTGCAGGTGGCTCGATGTCAGCATTTGCATTCACACAATTAAAAAATCCGGTAGTCGTGGAAGCAGTTTCCGCGCACATGGGGATTGACATTGGTCAAACATTAATTGGGATGCATTTAAAATTAGTAGCGGTTCCAATCCGCACGTCTGTCAAAATGCTAGGTGAGGCTGTCCTAACAATGGCCACAACTCGTCCGAAATTAATTGGCGGCACGCGCGCTCAATATGAGTTACCAAACAAATAAAAGAGAAGCATCGGGTATTCCGGAGCTAAGTTTAGGGGGATTTAAAGACAATGGCATTTGAAAAATTAGCAGTACAAGACAAGGCAGTTCTAGAAGGCATTTATGCAGAAAAAAAACGTCAACAGGAAAACATCGAATTAATCGCATCAGAAAACTTCGTGTCAGAAGCAGTAATGGAAGCTCAAGGCTCAGTTCTTACTAACAAATACGCTGAAGGTTACCCAGGTAAACGTTACTATGGCGGCTGTGAACACGTTGACGTAGTAGAAGATATCGCACGCGACCGCGTAAAAGAAATCTTCGGCGCTGAATATGCGAACGTACAACCACACTCAGGTGCACAAGCAAACATGGCGGTATATCACACGATTTTAGAGCCAGGTGACACAGTTCTTGGAATGAACCTTTCTCACGGTGGTCACTTAACACACGGTTCTCCTGTAAACTTCTCTGGTATCCTATATAATTTCGTAGAGTACGGTGTAACAGAAGATACGCATGTGATCGATTATGAAGATGTACGCGCGAAAGCATTAGCAAACAAACCAAAACTTATTGTTGCGGGTGCTTCTGCATACCCACGTGCAATTGACTTCGCAAAATTCCGTGAAATCGCGGATGAAGTAGGCGCATATTTCATGGTAGACATGGCGCACATCGCAGGTTTAGTAGCTGCTGGCGAACACCAATCTCCAGTACCTTACGCTGACTTTGTAACGTCAACTACACATAAAACATTACGCGGTCCTCGTGGTGGTTTAATTCTTGCTTCAAAAGAATGGGAGCAAAAACTAAACAAATCAGTATTCCCAGGTATTCAAGGTGGCCCTTTAATGCACGTAATTGCTGCTAAAGCAGTAGCATTTGGCGAAGCATTACAACCAGAATTCAAAGACTATATTAAACAAGTTAAAGTTAACGCGATTACTTTAGCTGAAACGTTAATAGCTGAAGGCGTTGAAATCGTATCAGGTGGTACGGATAATCACTTAGTATTATTAAACGTAAAATCTTTAGGGTTAACAGGTAAAGTAGCTGAACATGCACTTGATGCAGTAGGAATTACAACAAATAAAAACACAATTCCTTACGATACAGAATCACCATTTGTGACATCGGGTATTCGTATTGGTACACCTGCAGTAACTTCTCGTGGATTCAAAGAAGAAGACATGAAAGAAGTTGGCTTAATTATCGCTGCAGTTCTTAAAAACCCAGAAGACGAAGCAACAAAAGCAGATGCAAAAGCTCGTGTAGCAGCATTAGCTGACAAGCACCCACTATACGCGTAATGTACTGAAAGAGGATACCTTTGCTTATTGCAAAAGTATCCTCTTTTTTTGAAAGTACTCTTTAGAAAATAGAGCTCCCCGACAATATCGGTTCTCGCTTTTAACATGATTACAAAAAAGAGCATAGTAGTAGCAAATATCTTTGCTGTATCGTAGTATCGTGCGGAAGTAGGAGACCTAAACTTTTGTGAATGCTGTTTTACTTTCGTGGCAAAAAGTGGACGGCTGTTAACTTGCCAATCCGCTACTTAGGGTCCTACAAGTTGCGGCAAGAGCGGAGGCTACTACATCAATTGTTCAAATTAAGGTCAAGCACATGTTTTGATAAAGAGCCGAACGTTGCGCATAGAAAAGTTTACAAAAGCAACACAAGAATAAAGTCACTAATTAAAAACTTTTGAGGGACGTTCTTTTCTGTTATACTAACTTAGATTAAAAACAGTTAGGAGATGTCTACATTGAGCAAAGTATACGTATTCGATCACCCATTAATTCAACATAAGTTAACTTATATTCGTGATAAAAGTACGGGAACAAAAGAATTCCGTGAGCTAGTAGATGAAGTAGCGACATTAATGGCATTTGAAATTACTCGTGATTTACCATTAGAAGAAATTGAGGTTCAAACACCTGTAACTACAGCAAAAACTAAAGTATTATTAGGTAAGAAAATTGCAATTGTCCCAATTTTACGTGCAGGTATCGGCATGGTTGATGGCATTTTAAAATTAATTCCAGCAGCTAAAGTTGGCCACATTGGTCTTTACCGTGATCCAGAAACGTTAAAACCAGTAGAATATTATGCAAAACTTCCTGCTGATGTAGAAGAGCGCGATTTCATCATTGTTGACCCTATGCTTGCAACAGGCGGTTCAGCAGTGGAAGCGATTAACTCACTTAAAAAACGCGGCGCAAAAAACATTAAATTTATGTGCTTAATTGCTGCTCCAGAAGGCGTTAAAGTAATTCAAGAACTACACCCAGATGTAGATATTTACATTGCAGCACTTGATGAAAAGTTAAACGACCACGGTTACATCGTGCCTGGACTAGGCGACGCTGGAGACCGACTATTTGGTACAAAATAAAAATATCATGCGTCCTTTTAGTTTTACGCTAAAGGGACGTTTCACTATGTAATGGAGGATGAAAATGACGAAGAAATTTAAAGTAATGACGATTTTCGGCACGCGTCCAGAAGCTATTAAAATGGCGCCTCTTGTACTAGAACTTGAAAAACACCCAGAACAAATCGAATCGATTGTAACCGTGACAGCACAGCATCGCGAAATGCTCGATCAAGTTTTGGAAACATTTAAAATTACCCCAGATTATGACTTGAATATTATGAAGGAACGTCAAACTTTAGTTGATGTAGCAACAAATGCATTACAAGGCTTAGATAAAGTGATGAAGGAAGCGAAGCCGGATATCGTACTTGTACATGGCGACACTGCCACTACATTTGTCGGGAGCTTAGCTGCATTTTATAACCAAATTGCAATCGGACATGTGGAGGCGGGTCTTCGCACAGGGCAAAAATATTCGCCTTATCCTGAAGAAATGAATCGCCAACTAACGGGTGTGATGGCCGACCTGCATTTTGCCCCAACAGAACAATCTAAAGAAAATTTATTAAAAGAAAATAAGCTAGAAGAAGCAATTTTTGTTACTGGAAATACTGCGATTGATGCATTAAAAACGACAGTTAGTGAACAATATAGTCATCCGGTGTTAGATAAAATTGGCAAGGACCGCATGATTTTATTAACGGCACATCGTCGTGAAAATTTAGGCGAACCAATGCGTAACATGTTCCGTGCCATTAAGCGTTTATTAGCTGAGCATACAGATGTACAAGTTGTGTATCCAGTGCATATGAACCCCGCAGTTCGTGAAATTGCCAAAGAAATTTTAGGGGATGATGAGCGCATTCATTTAATCGAACCGCTTGAAGTATTTGATTTCCACAATTTTGCTGCGCGTTCGTTTATGATTTTAACGGATTCAGGTGGCGTACAAGAAGAAGCGCCATCCCTTGGTAAACCTGTTTTAGTTTTACGTGATACAACAGAACGTCCTGAAGGAATTGCTGCAGGCACATTAAAGCTTGCGGGTACAGATGAAGAAACAATTTACGACATGGCCAAAGAACTACTAGAGGACGAAAAAGCCTATGCAACAATGTCTCAAGCATCCAATCCATACGGAGATGGCTTTGCATCGCAGCGAATTGTGAAAGTTTTGATTAACTTTTTTCAAACTGGTGAATAATAAAACTGTATAAAATATTTTTTTTGCATAAAAAAAGACTGTTTACAATATTTATGTAATAAATAGCGAAAATTAGCGTTTGTGAAAAATAGTGAGATTTATTGGTAGTTTTTCATACACAAATTTGTCAACAATTTGACAAGGAATTGTATCATGTGAAGTTTTTCACCTTTACTAATTGACATCAAATACCCCCTATTGTATGCTTACAAAGGGTAAGAATGATAAGGGTTTCGTATAGTCTGAAGGCGTTGAAACACTTGTTATATCAAGTTTCTACTAGATTGACAGTTGAAACTAAAACTTGTCAATTTGCAACGTTTTTCTGCGTCTGGATTAAAGTCCATAGGGCGAGGGTACTTAGTAGTGTACAATTAATTTGTCTTATTATATAAAATTATGTCGGACAAGTTAGTTATAAGCTTCGATTTAACCAAGCTTGTAGTGCATTCACTACGATTTTATTTCACGTAATGGTCGAAAGACACTTTCTTAACTCGAAAAAATGATTCAGGAGATTAATTGCCAATGCTAGATTTGCATCACATTTTCGCTATGCAGAAGAAAGCGTTATTTTTTTTGCTCGCTCTTTGTGCTTTAGGCTGGGGATTTACAACATTTGAGACACTCTTCGCTGGTATAGCCCTAGGTGCGTTCTTTGGTACGTATAACTTTTGGATATTAGTTCGACGAATGGAAAAGTTTGACCGCTCCATTAGTGAAGGGACGAAAGCACCATCTATAGGTACGGCACTCCGGTTCGGATCAGGTGTTGCGGCAGTCGCTATTGCAATTTCGTTGCCACAATATTTTCACTTAATTAGCACGGTCATTGGGCTAATGATTCCGTACGTCTTTTTATTAGTAGAAAGAATCGTACATCATGTTAACAACCATTAAGGTGCATTGGAAAGAGAGGTGAATGCAAAAATGGATCATACAGCTCCAGAACTAGATTTAGACTTAGGCTTTATGACGCTTACGTTTAACTTATCTACAGTAATGATGCTGTTAATCACTGCTGCCATTGTGTTTATAATCGCTGTTATTTCAACTCGTAAATTAGCGCTTAAGCCAACAGGTATGCAGAACTTCATGGAGTGGATTATGGACTTCGTGAAAGGTATCATTAAAAGCAATATGGATTGGAAATCAGGTGGTCGATTCCATGTACTTGGAATTACCCTAATCATGTTTATCGCAGTAGCCAATTTAGTTGGTTTACCATTCGGTGGAATTGCTTATGGACATGAATTATGGTGGAAATCACCGACAGCCGATCCAACAGTTACAATGACATTAGCGGCAATGGTTCTTGTACTTACTCAGTACTACGGCGTGAAAATGCAAGGTACAGGAGGGTATGCAAAAACTTTCTTCCAACCGATGTCATTCATGTTCCCATTAAAGATTATCGAAGAGTTTGCGAATACGTTAACTCTTGGTCTACGTCTTTACGGTAACATTTATGCTGGTGAGATTTTAATCGCGTTAATCGCAGGTTTAGCAATTTCAAGTCCAGTAGGCTTCTTTGGGGCAATTATCCCAATGATGGCATGGCAAGGATTCTCGATCTTCATCGGGTTTATCCAAGCTTTCATTTTCACTATGTTAACGATGGTTTATATGTCTCATAAAGTGAGCACAGACCATTAATTATAAATTTCCGCATTCAAAGTAGTGCGGTAATTTGAAACAAAAAAAACACACATAATCCAAGGAGGATATTAAAATGACAGGTTCATTAGGTTTATTAGCAGCAGCAATTGCAATCGGTTTAGGTGCACTAGGTGCAGGTATTGGTAACGGTCTTATCGTTTCTAAAACAGTAGAAGGTATTGCTCGTCAACCAGAAGCACGTGGCGTTCTTCAAACTACAATGTTCATCGGGGTTGCATTAGTAGAAGCATTACCGATCATCGCAGTAGTAGTAGCATTCATCGTAATGAACAAATAATCTACGGATTATTGACAAGTGGCGGAGTACATTCCATGGGAAAACCTTCGCCATTCCTTTTGTATGAATAGGATTTTCTTATTCAACAAGCTTTTTGCTAAAAGTGAAATTAAAGATTTACACACTATAGATTTTGAACTCAAAGCTCTTGAAGGGAGTGAAACAATCGTGTTATTAGATTATCTTGTACTAGGTGCTGGTGCTGAGAAGTTTAACAGTGGTGACGTATTAGCAACACTTGCGATTTTCCTACTATTAATGTTCCTTCTTAAAAAGTTCGCTTGGGGTCCTTTAATGGGAATCATGCAAGAACGTGAACAATTAGTTGCTAGTGAAATCGACGCAGCTGAAAAAGCTCGCACAGAAACTCGAGCATTACTAGAAGAACAAAAGAGCCTTCTTAAAGAAGCTCGCACAGAAGCGCAATCAATTATTGAAGGCGCTAAGAAGCAAGGTGAAGCTAGTCGTGAAGAAATCGTCACAGCTGCTCGCACTGAAGCTAACCGTCTAAAAGAATCTGCTGTTCGTGAGATCGAAACAGCGAAAGAGAAAGCAATTGCTGCTGTACGTGAAGAAGTAGTTTCACTATCAGTACTTGCTGCATCTAAAGTTCTTGGAAAAGAAATTTCTGAAGAGGACAACAGCGCATTAATTAAAGAAACGATTGCGAAGGCAGGCGAAGCAAAATGAGTCAATCGACTGTAGCTAAGCGTTATGCTCAAGCATTATTTGAACTAGCAGCAAGCCAAAACCTTCTAGTTGAAGTTGGCGCAGATTTAAAAGAGCTTACAAAAGTATTAGAAACAAGCGATGAGCTAATTTCTTTACTAAGTGCTCCAAAAATCTCAAAAACTCGCAAAAAAGAACTTGTTGCACAAATTTTCTCTGGCGCACAACCAGCTGTTGTAAACACACTTTTATTATTACTTGATAAAAAGCGTGTAAACGAAGCGGTAATTGTAGCTGAAGAATTCCAAGCATTAGCAACTGCGGCTCAAGGCGCTGCAGATGCAAAAGTTTACTCTACTCGTGAACTAACTGAAGCGGAGCGCGCAGAAATTTCAAACGCCTTCGGCAAATTAGTTGGCAAAGAGAAACTAAATATTTCAAACGAAATCGATGCGTCATTAATTGGTGGCGTACGCGTTCAAATCGGCAACTACATTTACGATAGCACTGTAGCTTCTAAGCTAGAGGGTCTAAAACGTTTGTTAGTTGGCTAAATCTTAAGAAATGTGAGAGGTGAACATACATGGGCATCAAAGCTGAAGAAATCAGCAGTCTGATTAAACAGCAGATTGAAGGTTATCAATCTGAACTACAAGTAAGCGAAGTGGGTACAGTTATCCGTATTGGTGACGGTATCGCACTAGCTCATGGCCTCGACAACGTCATGGCTGGAGAGCTGTTAGAGTTCTCTAACGGTGTTATGGGTATGGCTCAAAACCTAGAAGAAGGTAACGTAGGTATCGTTATCCTAGGTCCATACACAGACATTAAAGAAGGCGATGAAGTTCGTCGTACAGGTCGTATTATGGAAGTACCAGTTGGTGAAGAACTAATTGGTCGTGTTGTAAACTCTCTTGGTCAACCAGTAGATGGTCAAGGTCCAATCAACACTACAAAATCTCGTCCAATCGAAAGCCCAGCTTTCGGTGTAATGGCTCGTAAATCAGTACATGAACCATTACAAACGGGTATCAAAGCGATTGACGCTTTAGTACCAATCGGTCGTGGTCAACGTGAGTTAATCATCGGTGACCGTCAAACAGGTAAAACATCTGTTGCAATCGATGCTATCTTAAACCAAACTGGCGAAGACATGATTTGTATCTATGTTGCTATCGGACAAAAAGAATCAACTGTACGTGGTGTAGTTGAAACTTTACGTAAACACGGTGCATTAGATTACACAATCGTTGTTACTGCAGCTGCATCTCAACCAGCTCCACTATTATACCTAGCACCATTTGCTGGTATTTCTATGGCTGAAGAGTTCATGTTACAAGGTAAACACGTTCTTATCGTGTATGATGACTTATCTAAACAAGCATCAGCTTACCGTGAACTTTCACTATTACTAAAACGTCCTCCAGGTCGTGAAGCATATCCTGGTGACGTATTCTACTTACACAGCCGCCTACTTGAGCGTGCTGCGAAGTTAAACGAAACTTACAACTGTGGTTCTATCACAGCTTTACCATTCGTTGAGACTCAAGCTGGTGATATTTCTGCTTATATCCCAACTAACGTTATCTCAATCACTGATGGTCAAATCTTCTTACAATCTGACTTATTCAACTCAGGTGTACGTCCAGCAATTAACGCGGGTCTTTCTGTATCACGTGTAGGTGGATCTGCTCAAATTAAAGCAATGAAAAAAGTTGCCGGTACGCTACGTCTTGACTTAGCTGCATTCCGTGAGCTTGAATCATTCGCTCAATTCGGTTCAGATTTAGATAAAATTACACTTGCTAAACTTGAGCGTGGGAAACGTACGGTTGAAGTTCTTAAACAAGACCTTAACAAACCACTTAAAGTTGAAAAACAAGTTGCAATTCTATTTGCCTTAACTAAAGGCCATTTAGATGATATTCCAGTACAAGACATCGTTCGTTTCGAAGGTGAATTCTTAAGCTGGTTAGATACAAACCACACTAACGTTTTAGATCATGTTCGTACTACTAAAGAACTTGCTCCAGACGCAGAGTACGTTGCAGCTCTTACTGAGTTCAAGAAAACTTTCGCAAAATCTGAGTAAGTAGAAAAGTGCATTCATGGCCATTAACCCACGAGTAGCGATGTCGCATCCATGTGACATCGCCTCAATGACCAACAGCGTGTTGGCCTCAAGCGACCTCGGGGGGGCATAAATGCCTGAACATCTCTTTTAGTATGGCAAGAAAAAAACAAAAGGTGGTGAAATACCAGTGGTAAACTTACGCGAAATTAAAGGTCGTATTAACTCTACAAAGTCTACGAAACAAATTACAAAAGCGATGCAGATGGTTTCTTCTTCGAAATTACGTCGTGCAGAGCAAAACGCTAAAGCTTACGTTCCTTACATGGAAAAAATCCAAGACGTAGTAGGAGCTATCGCTTCAGGTACAAAAGACAGTGGGCATCCAATGCTAACTTCTCGTCCTGTTAAGAAAACTGCTTACTTAGTAATTGGTTCTGACCGTGGTCTTGCAGGTGCTTATAACTCAAGTATCCTACGTGAGGTACAACGTAATATTAACGAACGTCATAAGTCAAAAGACGAATACGTTATTTTAGCAGTTGGACGTGTTGTTCGTGATTACTTTGTAAAACGTGATCATAATGTTATCGCAGATGTTGTTGCTCTTCCGGACCAACCTACATTCGCAGATATTAAAGAAATCGCTCGTAACGCTGTTGGTATGTTCACTGAAGGTACGTATGATGAACTTTATATGTACTACAATCACTTTGTCAGCGCAATCGCTAATGAAGTGACTGAAAAAAAAGTTCTTCCGTTAACTGATCTTGCTCCTTCAAATTCAACTGCTTCTTATGAATTCGAGCCATCTGGCGAAGCAATTCTAGAAGTACTACTTCCACAATATGCGGAAAGCTTGATTTACGGTGCTTTATTAGACGGAAAAGCAAGTGAACATTCAGCACGTATGACAGCTATGAAAAACGCAACGGATAATGCGAATGATCTTATTTCGGATCTATCGTTGCAATATAACCGTGCGCGTCAAGCGGCGATTACACAAGAAATTACAGAAATCGTTGGTGGAGCTGCAGCCCTAGAATAGGCCTGCGCTTCTCCAATGTCGTATAAGAATACGATAGGAGGGTACACAGTAATGAACAAAGGACACGTTCTTCAAGTAATGGGTCCAGTAGTAGACGTAAAGTTTGCTAATGGTCAATTACCAGCTATTTATAACGCATTAACAGTTACAATCGAACGTCCAAATGAAGAACCAACTACTCTTGCATTAGAAGTAGCACTTCACTTAGGCGACGATGCTGTTCGTACGATTGCAATGTCATCTACTGATGGCTTACAACGTGGAGCAGAAGTAACAGACTCAGGAAAAGCAATCTCTGTACCAGTTGGACAAGCAACTCTAGGTCGCGTATTTAACGTACTAGGAGAAGTAATCGACTTAGGTGAAGAAATTCCAGCGGACGTTCGTCGTGATTCAATTCACCGCGAAGCACCGTCTTTCGATGAGCTTTCAACTACTGTTGAAATCCTTGAAACAGGTATCAAAGTAGTAGACTTATTAGCACCTTACATCAAAGGTGGTAAAATCGGTCTATTCGGTGGTGCAGGTGTAGGTAAAACAGTATTAATCCAAGAATTAATCAACAACATCGCACAAGAGCACGCAGGTATCTCTGTATTCGCAGGTGTAGGTGAGCGTACTCGTGAGGGTAACGACTTATTCTTCGAAATGACGGATTCAGGCGTAATCAAACAAACAGCAATGGTATTCGGTCAAATGAACGAGCCACCAGGCGCACGTATGCGTGTAGCTTTAACTGGTTTAACAATGGCAGAATATTTCCGTGATGAAGATGGTGCAGACGTACTATTATTCGTTGATAACATTTTCCGTTTCACACAAGCAGGTTCTGAGGTTTCTGCCCTATTAGGTCGTATGCCTTCTGCCGTTGGTTACCAACCAACACTTGCTACTGAAATGGGTAAATTACAAGAGCGTATCACTTCTACGACAAAAGGTTCTGTAACTTCTATCCAAGCGATCTATGTACCAGCCGATGACTATACTGACCCGGCTCCGGCTACAACTTTCGCCCACTTAGATGCAACAACTAACCTTGAGCGTAAACTTTCTGAGATGGGTATCTATCCTGCGGTAGATCCACTTGCTTCGACTTCACGTGCATTATCACCTGAAATCGTTGGTCCAGAACACTATGCAATCGCTACTAAAGTACAACGTACAATCCAACGTTACCGTGAGTTACAAGATATCATCGCCATCTTAGGTATGGATGAGTTATCTGATGAAGATAAACAAACAGTTGAACGTGCTCGTCGTATTCAATTCTTCTTATCTCAAAACTTCCACGTTGCGGAGCAATTCACTGGTCAAAAAGGTTCTTATGTACCTGTAAAAGAAACTGTTCGTTCATTCAAGGAAATCCTTGATGGCAAATGGGATCACTTACCAGAAGATGCTTTCCGTCTAGTTGGATCTATTGACGAAGTAGTTGAAAAAGCGAAAAGCATGGGCGTAGAGGTTTAATACTAGGGACGAGGAGGAAAAAATATGAAGACAGTAACAGTCAATATTGTCACTCCCGACGGCCCAGTATACGATTCTGAAGTAACAATGGTTATCGCGAAAACAACTTCAGGTGAGATTGGTGTTCTTCCAGGCCATATTCCTATGGTCGCTCCACTTGCAATTGGTGCAGTGAAGCTTAAAAAAGAAGATGGATCAACTGAACTTGCAGCTGTTGGCGGTGGTTTCATTGAAGTACGTCCAGAGAAGATTTCGATCTTAGCTCCTTCTGCAGAAGTGGCTTCAACGATCGATTTAGCTCGTGCTAAAGCAGCGGTAACGCGTGCTGAAGAACGTCTTCAAAAGAAACAAGATAACATTGATTTCAAACGTGCTGACTTATCGTTAAAACGTGCGCTGAATCGTATCAACGTTCATGAGGGTAATATCTAATTCAAATTTTCAAGCGGACAGAGCAATCTGTCCGCTTTTTTAGTAGATAAGAAAGTATAACTTTCTTATCTACATAAGTAAGGACAGCATCTCGTCCTATGTGGGGCGAGATGTGTCTTTCTAAACTAATTAGAGGAGGCATCGATCACTATGGATGTGTACACACAATTAGGCCAGCAAGCCATCGTTGGCATCGCTTCACATATTTTCTTTATTGGTATTGCATTTTATGCGTTGCAAGCTTTTCGTTTAGAGCAATTATTTAAAAAGGGAAAAACATTTCAAATTCAATTGATTTATATATTACTCAGCATTACTATCGGGGCATCTGTGTCTAATTTCTTCCTAAGCTTTTCTGGATGGTCAAAGCAGCTTCAGTATATAATTAATTAACGCCGTATTTTTATGAGGTATATGCCTTGTAGGGGGCAATAATTTGTTGTTGCTCGCTACAATGCCTATAGATTTCCCAGGGAATGAAAATTGTTTCTTCATATGACTACTGTGGGGACTTCTTTAAAAATAACAATTTTTTAAGAATGTTTGTAAATTCACCATATTTATAGAGTCTGCGTAATATAAAAGTGTAGCTAATTAATTAATTTTGCCGTAAAATAGTGATTTGGGTGCTTGAATGTAAGTATCTTTAGCTGTAACATTAGTTTTGTTTGTAAAAGTGATTGACTATTGAAATTTTAAAATAAATGCTGGACTTATAGTATTGTAAGAATCGAATTCGGAGGGACGAATTGTGGAGAAAATTATCGTTACGGGAGGCCAGACGTTAAAAGGTAACGTTCGAGTAGAAGGCGCAAAAAACGCTGTATTACCAATCCTGGCTGCATCATTGTTAGCTTCTAAAAGTGTAAATATTATTAAGGACGTTCCTAATCTAGCGGACGTATTTACTATTGGGGAAGTATTAAAAAGTTTAAATGCAAATGTTGAATATATTGTAGAAAAAAATGAAATGATGATAGATGCTACTTGTGAGTTATCAAGTGAAGCACAGTTTGAGTTCGTGAGTAAAATGCGTGCATCAATTTTAGTAATGGGCTCATTACTTGCACGTAATGGCTTTGCACGTGTTGCACTACCTGGAGGCTGCGCAATCGGCTCACGTCCAATTGAGTTACATTTAAAAGGCTTTGAGGCAATGGGCGCTGTCATTTCATTCGGTCACGGCTATGTAGAAGCAAAAGTTACAGATAAATTAAAAGGCGCTGAAATTTATTTAGATTTCCCAAGTGTTGGTGCAACGGAAAATATTATGACAGCTGCATCTTTAGCAGTGGGTACGACAATTATCGAAAACGCTGCAAAAGAACCGGAAATTGTAGATTTAGCGAATTTTATTAATGCGATGGGTGGACGCGTTATTGGCGCAGGAACAGCTACAATTCGTATTGAAGGCGTCAAAGAGTTACACGGCGCAGAACATTATATTATCCCGGATCGTATTGAAGCAGGTACATTTATGGTTGCTGCTGCAATTACACGCGGAGATGTCTTAATCGAAAACGCGCTACCAGAGCATATGACAGCTTTAATCGCAAAAATGCGTGAAATGGGCGTTGAAATTACAGAAGAGGGCGAAGGTTTACGTGTACGCGCGAACAATCCATTAAAGGCAGTTGATATTAAAACGATGCCGCATCCAGGTTTCCCAACAGATATGCAATCTCAGATGATGGCGTTAATGCTAACAGCACAAGGCACAAGCATTATTACGGAAACTGTTTTCGAAAATCGTTTTATGCACGTAGAAGAATTCCGCCGCATGAATGCTGAGGCGAAAATTGAAGGTCGCTCTGTATTTATTGAAGGAGGCAAAGAACTTCAAGGTGCAGAGGTTTCTGCAACAGACCTACGTGCAGCAGCTTCGTTAATTTTAACAGGGCTTGTCTCGAATGGAATGACACGCGTAACAAAATTACACCATTTAGACCGTGGTTATGTAGATTTCCACAAAAAACTAGCATTACTTGGTGCAGACATCGAACGTATT
Source organism: Solibacillus sp. FSL H8-0538 (assembly GCF_038003525.1). NCBI lineage: Bacteria > Bacillati > Bacillota > Bacilli > Caryophanales > Caryophanaceae > Solibacillus > Solibacillus sp. FSL H8-0538. The sequence goes on from NZ_JBBOPI010000001.1 coordinate 602,107, forward strand.
TACACGGATGTGGATGCAGAAGTAGAAGTAGAAGTAGAAGTAGAAGTAGAAGTAGCTACAGTAAAAGAAAAAAATCAATTTTCAGCTTAAATATAATAGAAAAGAAACCGAGATCTCGGTTTCTTTTCTATTATATACACTTAAAACGATTCTATACGTAAAAAAAGCGTGCATGCAACATCAACAATCCTCTATCCAGCTGTAACCCCTTCACATCTGCCTATAACTCATAATCCTAACCATCTCACCCGCAGGAATAAACGACTTTACAAAACATACAATACGATATGAAAAAATACATGCTACTTTTGATTATTCCGCTGTTATTTTTTTTGCCCATATTAATGTTTAAAGAAAAAGTATTGACTGACGTGTCACAACCGGCTCCTCTACCTTGTACTATTTATATAACGGTAGATCAGGCAGAACCAATTGAACTTGAAAGCTACTTAATTGGTGTTATTGCAGCAGAAATGCCGGCAAGCTTTCATATAGAGGCGCTAAAGGCACAAGCGATTGCCTCTAGAACGTATGCGATTTACAAAACAAATTATGGACAAACCCCGATTAAATCGACAACGGCTCATCAAGTTTTTTCAAGCCCTGAACAGCGTGAGGACAAGTGGTTGGCAGCCTTTCAGCAATACGAAGCGAAAATTGAGCAGGCAGTCTTACAAACGCAAGGGCAAATCATCATGTACGACGCACTACCAATTAGCGCTATGTTCCATGCATCCTCCAATCAGCTAACAGAATCCGCACAAAATTATAGTGGTTATGCAATCCCTTATTTACAGTCTGTAAAGAGCGATGAGCAACTTGACCCTGTTTCGCAGCACTTCACTTTCTCCGATCTAAATACGGCACTTCGCACGAATTTAGCAGCAAAGAATTTTCAATCCATTCGTTTACAAAAAAATAACACTAACCGCGTCAGCACGGTTCAAATCGGAACAAAATCGTGGACGGGCAGGGAGTTTCGGGATGCCTTGCAACTCCGTTCGACGAGCTTTACAGTGACACCATCGAATAGTGGCCTTACGATCGTCACAAAGGGTTACGGCCATGGGGTTGGCATGAGTCAGCACGGTGCAAATGAAATGGCTGGGAGGGGGGATACAGCAGCGCAAATCATCAAGCACTATTACCCAAAAACAAAGATTGAGCCTGCTGCTTGCCAGCCAAATGAAACAAATTCATCCAATTAAAGTGCTTAGACTAGAAAGCTACCGAAAAAATTCCAAATACTATGTTTAAAACTAGCCTCTGCTGTTTACACTGATGTCAGAGGTGATGGATATGGGAGAAGAAAAACAAGGAAAACCTTCCCAAAAAAATTGGCAACAGCGACCATGGTTTTGGCCAGCTGTTTATAGCGGAATTGCGCTCGCTATTATTGCCCTGATAATTAGCTATAATGCATTAATTGAGCGTCAGGAAGAACAACTCATGGAAGAAACGGCTGTACCGGAACAAACATTGGTAGAAACAGCTGCGCGTCAGGAAACGATGAAATATCCTTTTAAGGAAACTTACTTAGACAAAGTGACTGTGTTGCAAGATTTTTATGATATGAGTGCAGATGCTGAGACTCGTGAAAATGCATTACTTGTTTTTAAGCAAACGTTTTCGACTTCAACAGGCATTTCGCTAGCAATTAATAGCGAGCCGTTTGAAGTAGTGGCCGCAATGAGCGGAGAAGTGGCGGAAATTAAGGTTGATGAGTTTACAGGTAATTCGATTACGATCAACCATACAAACGGCATGCAAACTCGCTATAGCTCGGTTGCTGATGTGCTAGTGAAGGAAGGCGACTATGTAGGGCAAGGCGAGCAAATTGCGACATCTGCTCAAAATGAATGGAATCCTTCAGCTGGTATTCACTTGCACTTTGAAGTATTAGAAGAAGGAACGCCGGTTAATCCGCGTAATCTTCTAGCATTTTAGGAAAACAAAAATTCGCGCACCAATACATCCCTATCGTCAATAACACCGCGTCCATGCGGCATTGACGATAGGACTGACATCGTGTCAGGAGGCAAAGTGACCTCTTGGCGAGAGTGCGAATGCCTTGACAATTTAAAATAAACTCTTCCAAAAAGTTCTGAATTGCAACGGTGACTCATATCGTGAAGAAATAGCTGATTTACTACTCATCGTACTACTTAGCGACAATAGAATTGAAGGATTAGACGGCACATTCTTACATCCGATAGAGAGGGAGAGAACGTGCACGAACATATTCGGCACCGTTGTGTTCGACTGGGAGAGTTATTAATTGAGACAGGTGAAACCGTGCGAGCCCTCGCCAAAATGACAGGCTACTCGAAAAGTACAGTGCATAAGGATTTAACTGAGCGACTAGCGCAAATAAATGAGTCGCTCGCTCGCGAAGTAAAAGAAGTTTTATTGTACAATAAATCGATTCGGCATTTACGAGGTGGCGAGGCAACACGAAAGAAATGGGAGTCAAAACAAAAATAAAAAAGCATTTAGATGAATTCAAAAGTACATCTAAATGCTTTTTTATGTTCAAAATTAACGCACTTATTACTTTCAAATAGGGAAAACCCTTCCATAAAATAAGGTGTAATTCGTTATTGATTATGATAAAATGGTCAAGATGAAGAGATATAGATACGTATACATGTTTGATTTGGTAGGAAGGAGATAAAAACATGTTTTCAAAGGATATTGGGATTGATTTAGGTACAGCGAACGTACTGATTCATGTGAAAGGAAAAGGAATTGTTTTAAATGAGCCTTCCGTAGTAGCAATTGATAAAAAAACAAATAGGGTGCTAGCAGTTGGTGAAGAGGCACGTCAAATGGTAGGACGTACACCAGGCAATATTGTAGCCATCCGCCCATTAAAAGACGGTGTGATTGCGGATTTTGATATTACAGAAGCAATGCTCAAGCATTTCATAAATAAATTAAATGTAAAAGGGTTTTTATCAAAGCCACGTATTTTAATTTGCTGTCCAACAAATATTACGAGTGTCGAGCAAAAGGCCATTCGTGAAGCAGCAGAAAAATCAGGTGGTAAAAAGATCTATTTAGAAGAAGAACCAAAAGTTGCGGCAATTGGTGCAGGCATGGATATTTTCCAACCAAGCGGGAATATGGTTGTTGATATTGGTGGTGGAACGACAGATGTTGCTGTACTATCAATGGGCGATATCGTTACGAGCGAATCAATAAAAATAGCTGGTGATGTATTCGACAATGACATCTTGCAATACATAAAGAAAGAATACAAGTTACTCATCGGTGAACGTACATCAGAGGCAATTAAAATAACAATCGGTACCGTCTTCCCAGGAGGCCGCAATGATTCAATGGACATCCGTGGGCGTGACATGGTGACAGGTTTACCAAGAATAATTACCATCCAATCCGATGAAATTGAGCGTGCTTTACATGAATCTGTAGCAATGATTGTGCAATCAGCGAAAAATGTCTTAGAAAAGACACCACCGGAACTTTCTGCAGACATTATTGACCGCGGCGTTATTATTACGGGCGGCGGTGCGCTGTTACACGGGATGGATCAGCTATTAATAGAAGAACTTAAGGTGCCAGTTTTTATCGCAGAAAACCCAATGGATTGTGTCGCAATTGGTACAGGCATCATGTTAGATAATATTGATCGTGCGGCAGGTACTAAAATTTAGATTCATTCATTGGATATGGGGCTGCACGATGCAGGCCAGTCAGTCGTTGTCGTATGGATGTGACGAACTTAGGCGAACCTCCTTTTTAAAAGGAATAAATCGTCCAGACCCGTACGATTCAAAATCTAGATACATTGTTTTTTTGTGTCGATAGCGTAACGACAGAAACAAATATGCCAAGGCGAATTTGAACTAAAAATAAGAGGTGAATGGTTTGTTTAAAGGATTTTATACAGTTGCATCTGGTATGATTGCCCAACAGCGTAAAACAGAAATTTTAACAAATAATATGGCTAATGCCAATACACCTGGGTTTAAAGCAGATCAGTCCACAATTCGGTCATTCCCGGATATGCTCATGTCAGCAGTGAAGTCCACGACACTCCCAACAGAAAATGGGCTCACTCTTTCTTCAGCATCTCCAATTGGCGCATTAAATACAGGTGTTTATTTACAAGAAACACTTGCAAATTATACACAAGGCACTATATATTCAACGAACTTTTCAACAGATGTAGCGTTAATCGATACGGCCATGCCAGTAGATGCTGATTCCGGTTCAAAGGGTTCGATTTTCTTCCGTCTGGAAAATCCAAACGGGGGAGAAGCTTATACGCGTAACGGGAACTTCACATTAGATGGTCAGGGCAACTTAGTAAACAGCAACGGCTTACATGTGTTATCGGATACAGGTGAACGTATTCAGCTAGCAAACGATAACTTCCAACTAACTCCAGAGGGTGCTATTTATGATGAGAATGGCGTACAAGTTGCAACAATTGGCGTTTCCTTCTCAGCCAACCCAGACGTTTTAGTGAAGCAAGATAACGGTCTTTTCCAAACGATTGATGGGACAGTATTACCAACAGCCTATGGACAAGATGGCGTAGTATTCGCGATGCAACAAAGCTACCTAGAAGGCTCTAATGTCGATGCTGCAAGATCAATGACAGAATTAATGACAGCTTACCGAGCTTTTGAAGCAAACCAAAAAGTATTGCAAGCATACGATAAAAGTATGGACAAAGCAGTAAATGAAATCGGACGAGTATAAAATTAGACGCATAGGAGGATTTATAACATGCTCCGTACAATGTTTACAGCAACGAATACACTGTCACAATTACAAACGCAATTAGACAATATTAGTAATAATATTTCTAACAGCAATACTACCGGCTATAAAACGAAGCAAGCTAATTTTTCTGAAATGCTTTACCAACAGTACAATACTGACAAACTGGACAAAACAGTTCGCCAATCACCAGTCGGCATACGCTATGGTGTAGGTGCACAAATTAGCCAAATTCAAGCAAATCAGTCACAAGGCTCACTCCAAATGACTGATCGTGATTTAGACTTTGCTCTTACAAAAGAAAACCAATACTTCAATGTCCTGATGCCAGAAGGTGAAGGCACGCGTACGGCATACACACGTCAAGGGAACTTCTACGTTTCGCCAACCGATAATGGACAAGTAATGCTTGTTAATAGTGATGGCTACGCGGTTGCTGATTCAAGTGGGCAACCTATTTTTTTTCCTGATAATGCTACTGGCTTTACTGTAGATGCTAATGGTACATTAAACGTGAACTATGCGGACGGCGATACACTAAAAATAGAGTTAGCCATCACCGCACTTCAAAAGCCACAAGCGATGGAGCAACTTCAAGGCGGTACGTATATTGGTCTACCCGGGAACCTGCAAGAGCTTGGACTAAATGAAGCAGATATTTTAACTGATTTACAGGGCATCAACCGGTCAACAGTTGGGATTCAAATCGGTGCGCTTGAAATGTCGAACGTTGATTTATCAAAGGAAATGACAGATTTAATTGCCGCACAGCGTTCTTATCAGTTCAATACACGTGCGGTTTCGATTGCAGATCAAATGCTAGGCTTAATTAATGGCATTCGCTAGCCAGAAGTTTTAAGGGAGAACAGCTTATGACAAACGAGTTAAAAGGGAATGAACCACAATCGGAGCATGAGAACTTAGAACCGAAAAAGAAACGTAGTCGAGCACAAGAACCTTCAGACAAACCGACTCGCTGGGTACAACTCCGACTTATTCCAATCTGGCTACGTATTATTTTAGTTGCTGTCCTATTCATAGTGTCAGCAGCAATTGGGATGATCGTTGGTTATGGTTATATTGGCGATGGTGACCCAGGTGATGCACTAAAGTGGAGTACCTGGCAGCATTTACTTGATATTATTGAAGGAATAGAATAAAGCTAGCGAGCGCTCGCATGGAAGAAACGTGAGTGCTCACTTACTAGTCATTGCTTTTTAATTCGTTTTTAGTAGATAAGAAAGGACATCATCTCGCCCAATACTAGGCGAGATGTGTCTTTCTAATAAAGTATACATAATTGGGACATCATACATACAAAAAGGGGTTAGATAATATATGTTAAGCGCAGAACAAATTCAAGCAATTTTACCGCATCGTTATCCATTTTTATACGTCGACCGTATTACGGAGCTAGAGGATGGAAAACGTGCAGTTGGAATCAAAAATGTATCAATTAACGAAGACTTTTTCAATGGACATTTTCCAGGCTATCCAGTAATGCCTGGCGTACTCATTGTAGAAGCGCTCGCACAAGTTGGCGGAGTGGCTCTTTTAAATGCGGAGCAATTTAAAGGGCGTATTGTTTTTTTAACAGGCATTGATAACTGCCGCTTTAAACGACAAGTCGTACCTGGAGACCAATTAAAACTAGAAGTAGAATTCGTAAAACTTCGTGGCCAAATGGGGAAAGGACATGGGATTGCGACAGTAGACGGCGAACTTGTTTGTGAAGTTGATATTTTGTTCGCAATCGGTCCTGTTCAACCAAAGTGACGTGATTTGCATTTATTTCGTAAAGGTTATAGAATGAATGGGTTGAATATAATCATTTCAAGTACAATGAACGGAAGTTTGGCTTTAAACGTAGGAGGTTTTAAATAGATGTATAAACAACTGTCTTCCGGTGTGAAAATAAGTATTACACGATCAATCTCAACGTCGTTTGAATCATATTTAGCGAGCATTGATTGGGACGAAGAGAAATTTTCAATGGAAAATTTCATGGAAAACTGGCAAAAATATTTTACGGAAAGTGCTGCTTGGTTTGACAAAGTACCACAAGAAGTATTACTAAGTACAGAATTTCATGCTGAAATTGCGAAAAAGATGGATGAAGTGATCGCAAAGGTGTTGAGCGAAGAGCCAACAGCGAAGCAAATCGCATCAATCGACAAAATGCAAAAGCAATTAGGCACGAATTACTCATATGATTGTAAAGCAGAAGCGGCCTATGTTGAGCAACTGTTAAAAGAAAAATTAAAATAGTACCATTTAATTGTTAGGATAGTTCCTTCCGTTCTCGGGCACTCTATGAACGATCACAATTGTGATTAAGCGCTCGAAGAAAGGAGGGATTTTTTTATGTTGAAAAGCACATTCATCGCCTACATGCTAGGTACAGTTTTACTCGTTGGCTGTAATACGAACACGGACAAAGTAAATGAAGAAACACCGATGGAGGACGTTAAAAATGGCGTTAATAACGGTGTCAATGACGTTGAAAACGGTGTCAATGAAGTGATTGATGACGTTGAAAATGGTGTAAACAACAACGAAGTCGACATGAACGGTACCGACACAAACGGGACTAATGGCCAAATTAATGAAGGTACAATTAATAATGGCAACGGAGACTACCAAAATGGTGTTACCGCGCCTGATACAGGTAATAATGTAAATAATGAAGACATTATTGAAGATAAAGCTGATCGGAAAGATAAAGACAATATTGATAATCGTTAATAAAAAAATCAGAAACGTGCGATAGGCATCGTTTCTGATTTTTTTTATTGTAAAGGAAATAATAAAATTTCGCCTTGTGGAGAACAACCAACTAAGTAATTGCAACGTCTAGGTGAAAGCGCCAGCCCCTCGATTCCGATAGTGAAGGCAAAGAGCGCCTTCACTTTGAACTTGCAAGCAGCTTGTCGGGGCGAAGCAGGCGATTTAACGCTTTTATTAATGATTAAGAAAGGACATTATCGCGTCCTAATTTGGAGCGCGATATGTCCTATTAATTGTCTTTTAAGGTTGGTCGTTCCTTCATCCCATGTTCAAAGCGCTTCAGTAGCTCCTCATGTTGCAAGCCCTCTGCAAGAAGTTGTTTAAGTAATTGCTCGGCATATTTTTTGGGCTGTGGCTTCAAACGACCTTGCAATAAAACTGAAATATGATCGCCGATGTCCCGAATGGTGCTGACAACAACAGCAAACGGAGCTGGCTCATTATCAGGTGCAGTAATAACCGCACAAGCATGAAATAACTCCCCAGATTGTAACAAGCGTTGAAAGACGTCGCGGTACGTTGCTGGAATAAAAAGCTCTAAAATCCAAAGCTGATGACTATTTTCTTGGTTAATAATAATCCCATCCGTTAACGGGAATTTTTGTACACCATCTGCGGTCATCATATCAAACGACAGCATTTTAAACATCTTCATAACCGCTCCCTCCTGCAATCTTTTCCTAATTTTTAATATAACATAGAAAAATTGACAAATTAATTATTTCCATTTCGACGAAAAACGTAGTAAGATGGCGAGTTTTGTATCATTTACAAATTATGAAGAAATGTACTAATACGTCAAAAAACTCATTTCAACGTATAAATCCATTGAAATATCATCTTTCCGCTTTTGCCAATATTTATAGAAATCGCTTAAGATAAAGGCGAAGCAACGAAAGGAGGTGTCTCAATGAATCAAGTCGGATTAGTCGGTCGGACGACAAAAGATCTCGTACTTCGACAGCTATCGGACAAAAAGGCCCAAACAAGCTTCGTCGTCGCAGTCAATCGCAACTTCCGAAACAATCAAGGCGGTATCGATGCAGATTTCGTGCTATGTGTTGCATGGGGAAAATTAGCCGAAAGAATCGTTCGCTACTGTGGAAAAGGATCATTAATCGGAATAAACGGGCGACTGCATTCTAGAACGTATATAAATAAAGCTAACCAAAAAGTATACACGACAGAAGTAGTCGTCGAGGACGTCCGATTTTATTCGCTCAAGTCACGTGGAAATGATGCTACACATCAGCTCGTCACAAGTGACAACGTGCCAGAACATTTTACGCTTCCCGACAAAGAAGCGGAACTACCAATTTTACAAATTTAAAACAAGTGGGCAAGCGTGGTACATGGAATTGTTTTCGTTATGTCAAAAGATTTGAGGTGATTTACTTATCTACTGCGTGACCGCACAGTAGTTAAAACCATTCTCCTATTCCGTCATTATATGCTATCGCTTCATGATGAACGGAAAACTTACAACTGAATATGTGTAGAGAAGTAAGCAAAAATAAGAGAGTCCAGCTTCAAGGCGTAGAGGCCAGACTCTCTCTATTATTTCAACACAGTCGTATCGAGCATCATCAAATCGAATAGCTCATCATTTTGTAGCTCAGTTAACCACTGACTCGATTGAATAAGCTCCTCAGATAATGCAGATTTCATCGTAATCATCTTATCAATTTTTTCCTCGATTGTTCCGATTGTAATAAATTTATGAACTTGAACGAACTGTGTTTGTCCAATTCGGTAGGCGCGATCGGTAGCCTGATTTTCTACCGCCGGATTCCACCAACGATCCGCATGCAGCACATGATTCGCAGCTGTTAAATTCAGCCCCGTCCCACCAGCCTTTAATGACAAAAGAAAAATCGGGAACTCACCAGCTTGGAACGCTTCAACCAAACGATCGCGCTGCTGCTTGGGCATACTACCTGTTAAAAAAGGTACGTCAATATCATAAATCTCAGACAAGCAATGTTGAAGCAAATTGCCCATGCCAATATATTGCGTGAAAATCAAACATTGCTCACCATTTTCAACAATCCCTGCAGCGAGCTCAACAATACGCTTTAACTTCACAGAACGGTTCAGCATCGTCTGTGCATCATCAAAAGGCTCCTTTAAATACAAAGCTGGATGATTACATAGCTGTTTTAACTTACTCAGCATCTTTAAAATACGGCCCTTTTTTTCAAAACCGGTCATTTGCTCTAGCTGTGCAAGCGTATCTTCAATATAGCCTTCATAAAGCGCAGCCTGTTCACTCGTTAGCGCACAAAACTCCTGTATTTCCTGTTTATCCGGCAAGTTTAACATTAAATCCGGATCACGCTTCGTACGGCGCAGTAAGAACGGGCGAATTTTTGTACGTAAAATGCGCTTATGCTGTTCGGACTCGTCTCGTTCAATGGGTAAAATAAACTGCTCCTGGAATTTGCCGAAGCTACCTAGATAACCTTTATGAATAAAGTCAAAGATCGCCCATAGCTCAGAAAGACGATTTTCTACCGGCGTTCCTGTCAGTGCAATATGGTGAATGCCTTGTAGCTTGCGGATCGAACGAGATTGAAGCGTTTGCATATTTTTAATATTTTGTGCTTCATCGAGCGTCACGGTTGACCATTCGACTTGCTGTAAAAACTCAGCATCTTGTGACACGGTTCCGTACGTTGATAAAATAACGTGTGGCTTATGTTCTTTTAAATAGGTAGTGAATTCCACTTCTTTTAAGCGCTTCGAGCCGTAATGCGTATAGACATTTAACATTGGTGCAAAACGAGCAAGTTCTTTTTGCCAGTTGCCTACAACGGACGTTGGACAAATGATAATTGTCGGCTTATCCTCCTGTAGCGTCTCAATGGTATACAGTAAATACGTAATGAGCTGCACAGTTTTTCCAAGGCCCATATCATCAGCAAGACAAGCGCCAAACTTTTGCTCGCGCATAAACACTAGCCATTCAAAACCTTCCTGCTGATATGGACGGAGCTCTGCTTGCAGTAAGCTTGGCACCATCACTTTAGGCAAGCCTTGCTTATCATGTAGCTGCTCAATATACTCTTTTAAAGAATTTTGCATTTCAAAAGCGAAAAACGGGTCATCGCGTTCGGCATCTTCCTCGTCATCTTCAAGCGGTGCCGTTAACGTTTCAGGAAGCTCACGGAACAGTAATTCACGTACCGTCCAGTTTTCCTCGTCCGCTTGTTCCATTAATTCGCGCATTTCCATCATCCAGTTCGCATCAATACGGAACCATTCCGCACCAATTCGTACAAACTCACGCTTTTCTTCAACAAGCTTGCGGAACTGCTCGGCGGACATATCTTCTCCATTCATCGAGAACTGCCATTTGAACGTTAAAATATCATCTAGTCCAGCAACCTTTCTCGCAGAAGCATTGCCTGCACTCACACGGACACGCATTTTCGACTGTTTTAGTTCTTTTAACCATGCCGGCAAAATAATATCAAAGCCAAGCGCCTGTAATTTTGCTAACTCATCACGTAAAAAGCGACGTACGTGAGCATCCTTCATCGGTACATGTATAAATGTTGAAGCAGTAGGAAACATATCAGTATCCGTCAAGTCCATCAGCTCTAAGATTTGGTGCTGCAGGCTTTCAATATCTGCTGCTAAATGTACCCATTTTTCAGGTAGCGCCATTTCAAGCGGCAGTGCGCGCTTACGAATGGCAGGTGTCCAAAGCTTCGCTGAGGTAGGACCTGTGAGCACCGTTTCAAGCAGCCACATTTCTTCCATTTCCTCGGGCTCGCTTAAACGTAGTGAAACTTTAATACCATCAATGACACGTTCCGTTTGTAGCGGCCAGCCACCATTACGGAAAAATGGGATAAGCGCTGGTACATCTGCGGTTAAAATGCCTGCAGCGGCTAGCTTTTGTTCAGTCGCGACCGTTAATAATTCGGCATTGTCCATTGCAAATGTAAAACGTCCATCAGTTAGCTCGGCAAAATCCCATAGCTTTTCACTCGTCCAGTACGGCAGTGTTTGCTGAATTTGTTCAAATAGCTGCTGTGTCTCTTCGTCTGCCGCATTTGTTTGGATAAACGGATGCTTATAAGCAGGGGACAGTACTTCGAGTAGCTCTGCAGCGGTCATCGTTAGATCTCGTTCCTCAAGTGATGCTTGAAGTCCGTAAAAATTCGCTTCATATTTAAAAAATAGCGTAGGAATCCAGTTAATTGGTGGAAGAATTAAGCCTGCATCATTGACCGCCATGACAGAAAAAAGACCGGGGCGAATCGTGGTGATTTTGAGGCGTAGCGATTTTACGAATGGCATTGTCTTGTCAAATGTTTTGTTCATAACTTAAGCGCTTTACGCGTAAAACGCATCTGCACCTCCTTTATGTGAGTAGATTACTCTTTTCAATTTCCTCCTGCAATGCACGGAGTCGTTTATAATTTTGTCGTACGGCTTGAATATAATCATGCCAAAACGTCATTTTACCTGCTTTTTTAGCTGCAGACTTCATTGACCTCCAAATTCGCACAGCTTGCTTATAATTCATCCGTGATTTTTGGCCAACTTCATCCATCGCATAATAATGGTAGAGCGGCAATGTTACTTCCGGTGCTTCAGCAAGCACAACCTTCAAGCCGCATGCATCTAGGTACGAAATCGACGAAGGGTATAGCTGATGCAACGCCGCCCAGTCTGAAAAACGCTTTTTGCGAATTAAATACTCAGAAAAAGGCTGTACCCCGTACTTTCCAAAAGCCGAATAAAGCGTCAGCTCCTGTTCCTCCGTTAGCTCAATCTCTGCATACAGCTGATCAATTGAGCGCGTAAACATTTGGCGTCGCATCGGCTGTAAGATTTGCTGAATAAACTGTTCTAAATACGGCAGAACGGCTTTTAAAATTTGTGCTGAGGCCTCTATGAAAGACTGTTTTTGTGAAAAGCGCGCAATTGCAATAAATGTGTCCAAATTGTCTGGTGAAACCTTCGTTAATACTTGCTCGAGCGCTTCGTCGTTTTTAAGCATCACATAAAACAACGCAGGAATCGTGTCAATCGCAATATCCGTTTTAACCAGTCTTAGTCCTTCTAGCGCAACAAGTTCAGCCGTAATTCGCTTGTTTTCGGTAAAGACGCTCGACCAAAACAGCAAATATATATTTAGACGTAAATGAGGCACTCCTTTTTCTTGAAGGAGTAGGGTAAGCACCATGTCCTGCAATGCATCATAAAACGGATCCGTTGCGAACAAGCGTGATCTTGCCTCCAGCTCTTTGACGTAGGACGCAATCGTTTCCAATGATTTATCAACAAAATACTGGAAATAATCCGATTCGATGGGTGAACTTGTTTTAATCAAATGCGCCCACACTTTATTTAACATTGCCAACTCGATGAATAATTTATACAATGGCTGCCACTCACGTTCAAATGGCATATGACGGAGTAGCTTCGTCCGTGCTGCATCTACTAAAGAAGCAACTAAATAGCTCTCAATGCGGCGATCTTCTTTTAGTAAATGGCTAAGCACTTCATCGACCATGCGCTGCCAACTTTCGGGGCTACGATCACTCGCTAATGAATTCAGCTGCACACTTCTTTTCGCGCGCCATGTACTCGACCAGTCCTGCACCGAACCAAAATATTGATACAGAGCTAATATGACGCCTACTTGATGACGGCAAATGTCTGGTTGCGGACAACTACAGGTAATTTGCTTTCGCTTAAAATCAACTAACACGTCAGCAGCGCGTACATCTTGAACAATGGTATATAACACCGTACTAAATGGAATAAAACGATCAAATAGTATGGATTTATTACGAACAGAAAAAACTGCCCGTCGCACGAGTTCTATATCCTCACTTGAAGATGGGTGCAATTGTTGCTCGTATTTCTCGAGCTCTTGCTGAATAAACATCGCATTGTCACGCGCAATTTCGGAAATTGATAATCCCATTTCATCTCTCCTTAGAAAACTCGGCGATTACCGAGCCTTTTGACGACCGTAAAGTTTAATTGCACTTTTTAGATCGTCAATATTAAATACTTTCTGACGTTCCAAAAAAGTCGTTCCTTTCATTATACTTCGAAAACGAATCGTGCGTAAATGAGAACGACTGCATACAATTTTCGACAAACAAAAAAGCAACCATCTACTGGCTACTTTTTGTTTTCAAGCATATAATTTTTTCCATTTTATGTGATCCAATAACCCAACAATGAACTTAATTCTTGAAGTGCGAGCAGAGAAGTGAATAATCGGAAGTACTTATTACCGAAATTCACAATATTTAAGTTCCTTAGGAGGCGGCGGATATTTATATACAGTAGAAATTTATATTCCGCGATGCTGAAGTCACAAGTAAGGAACATCGCTTTTCAATGGTTTCTGGAATTAAGGCATACGAATTATGTAAATCAACATAAGTTAATTGTATGATGCATCCTTCCGGTATACACAGACACACGTTTTTCGTTTAACAGTTTTGGCAAAAGACCCATTCGAAAAAATAATAAAGTACTACAAAATGTGGTTGTTTGAAATGGAGCAAGTATGGGGAAAATAGTGAGGAAGTAAGCTCTGATTAATCAGATTTTACCGACTTTCTGATGATTCTACCAAAAAATAACACACTATTGTTCGTATTTAAAGGTATTCGTCACTTGAAAGCACTAAGCGTGCCATGGACATCTAAATTTACCTATCCTCATATACTGTGTTAAAATTAGAAAAATCAGAATATTTTAACGTTAGGAGGGATATTATGATTCACGTGCAATTCATGAAACCATTCTATACAAAAGTGTCCGGTACTAAGCTACGACTTGTTTTCGCATATCAGTACTTTTCAATTACGAAAGACGACGAGGTTTTTCACTTCATTCCCATTGAAGGTAAAGAAATGGTCGTTAATTTAAATACGATGCAAGTCGAAAATTTATCTGAAGTATTTGTTTTTCAGCGCGGCAATCGATTTATCCGCTTACCACTCTACCAGCTCCTACTCATTTCAAACGTACACGAGCATTTAATGCCAATTTTGGAGAACGCTTCATCCCACGTCCCAATGGCGCAGTTCGTACCAAATGAAATGGACGACGAAGTGCAAGAAATCATTCACGCACTGGAAGAGGAAAACCTAGCTCGCCTAATCGACGACGCCCTAACCGATCGGAACGAACTCCTTTTCAACGACCTCTTGCTTCAAAAAGCAAAGCTCAACGGAGGATATACAACGTGAACAAAGCTTACATTTAAAGCACTTTCGATTAAGTTAATCGGAAGTGCTGTTTTTTTATCGATTGAACGCACCAACACAGCTCCAGAACGAACTAACAGACATCACCAACGAACTAAGCCCACCAAAAACCGCATCAAATCGCACCCAAAACCCCACATTCTACACCAATCCCAATAAAAATATTTCACACAACGAGAAGAAAGTTGTATACTTTCATGTAGGATAATTTTATTTCCTATTAAATGCAACTTACTCAGAACAGCAAGCGTTCTAATAAATGCAGGATTCGAATGGATACGTTTCGGGAATAATAAGTTATTATGCGGAACAACCTAGAGCGCAGCATAACAACTAAAGCGTATTTATACTAAGCGAATCACCCATAAAAACTACAACAATCACATATATTCGTTTTCGAAATTGAAAGGAAGTAACGGTCATGACAAAATCAATTTGTGTCGTTGGATTAGGGTATATTGGTTTACCAACGGCGGTAATGTTTGCAAATCACGGCGTAAAGGTACACGGAGTTGACTTGAATCCGGCAGCAGTGAAAAGTATTCAAGAAAAACAATTGCACATCGAGGAAAACGGTCTTCAAGAACGTTTAAATAATGCAGTAGATGGAGGTTTCCTAACAGCATCTACAACACCAGTAGTCGCGGATGTGTTTATTATTGCCGTTCCATCGCCGATTAATCCGGATAATACAGCGAACTTAGAGTATGTTCGCCTGGCGACAGCCTCGATCGTTCCTTACGTGAAAAAAGGGGACTTAGTAATTTTAGAGTCTACAGTACCACCGAAAACAGTTGAAAATATTATGCTACCAGAATTAATTAAGTCCGGTCTTGAAATTGGCACGGAGCTATATGTGTCTCACTCACCTGAGCGCGTGATTCCGGGCCGCATCTTTGAAGAGTTAGTAAATAATGACCGAATTGTTGGCGGTATCAATCAAAAATCTGCGGAATTAACAAAAGAGCTATACGAAACATTTGTACAAGGTGCTATCCATATAACGGACGCAACGACTGCGGAGCTCGTAAAAGTTATGGAAAACACATACCGAGACGTAAATATTGCGTTTGCCAACGAACTTGCGAAAATGGCTGAAAAGTTAGACGTAAACATTTGGGAAGCGATTAAATTCGCGAACTATCACCCACGCGTAAACGTTCACTTCCCAGGTCCGGGCGTAGGCGGTCACTGTATCGCAGTCGATCCTTGGTTCCTAGTGGAGCTAGGTGGGGATACGGCACAAATTATTCACCTTTCTCGTCACACGAATGACTCTATGCCAAGCTACACGGCACAAAAAACGCAAGCCATCCTGAATCAAAACGGCATCGCGGGCGCAACGGTAGCTGTTCTTGGACTAGCATTCAAAGGAAACGTGGATGATATGCGCGAAAGCCCATCGACAATCGTAATCGACGAGCTGCATAAACTTGGCTTAACTGTTATTTCGCATGATCCACATATTAAAGAAAACAAACATGCAACGCAGACACAAAGCTTGGACGAAGCGGTTGAAAATGCAGACATCCTGCTATTCTTAACGGATCACAACGAATTCAAATCACTAGCAGCGGCTACAGTAAAATCGAAAAACAAAATTGTTTTCGATACGAAAAATTGCTTAAACCGCTCACAATGGGAGCAAGCAGGCTTCCAGTTCCACCTATTAGGCGACGCAAAAAACTAATGAAGTAATTACTGGCAGTGTGCACTCGCGCACTGCCGTATCTTTTATATTGGTATGTTACATTTCGTTGTTTTTCTAACGCGTATTGTTACAATCGGCGAAATTGACATACAACTTATTTGAAATTAAGCGTCATTGGCACTTATTTACGGATAAGTTGTATCTCCAATTCGTCAATTTTCGTCTTTTAACAAAAAAATTCTATGTTCTAAAAATGACATTTATATAAACGAACCAACATCCAACAACAGACATAAAAAAATCCCA
Organism: Solibacillus sp. FSL H8-0538; assembly: GCF_038003525.1. Taxonomy (NCBI): domain Bacteria; kingdom Bacillati; phylum Bacillota; class Bacilli; order Caryophanales; family Caryophanaceae; genus Solibacillus; species Solibacillus sp. FSL H8-0538. The sequence continues at coordinate 618,853 of NZ_JBBOPI010000001.1, forward strand.
CCCAAAGAAAGGAATATCCAAATGAAAGAATCCGTACTCGGTATTCAAGTAAACACGGAAAACTATGATGAATTGTTGCCGAAAGTATTCGAACGCATCGAAACGCAGCAGAAATCTCTTGTCGTAGCGATCAATCCGGAAAAAATAATAAAAGCCAAAGAAGACCCAGCGCTAAAAACGCTCCTAAACAATGCGGAATTCCAAATTCCAGATGGGATCGGTGTTATCCTTGCCTCGAAAATCCAAAAGGGGCAAATCACAACGCGGGTTACCGGTGTAGATATGATGATGCGCCTTTGCGAAGAATCAGCGACACGCCAAAAGCCAATCTTCTTATATGGAGGAAAGCCGGGCGTTGCTGACAAAGCTGCACAAAAACTAAAAGAACTGTACCCCAACATCCTAATAAGCGGCACACAGGATGGTTATGAAAAGAACAACCAAAACGTACTCGACAAAATCAACGCGGCCAAGCCAGACCTCTTATTCGTTGCGATGGGTTCACCGAAGCAGGAAAATTGGATCAACGCGAACCGTGACCAGCTGCACCCGACGATTTATCAAGGTGTTGGAGGCTCATTTGACGTGCTGGCGGGAACGGTGAAGCGCGCACCGGAGATTTTCCAAAAGGTAGGGATGGAGTGGTTTTACCGTTTAATGAAGGAACCCCACCGAATTAAACGTCAAATCGCACTACCATTATTTCTATTAGAAGTAGCACGCAACTCGAAAAAGCAGTAGTGTCAAGCATTTACACATGGCAGTAAAAAAAATCCTGTAATCTTTGTAATATTTCATTGTACATTTGTAATGTAAGTGTTACACTGTATGCAGTAGTAAGATTTCCTCTATGATATACAGTAACTTTCAAACTTTTCCCTGCAAGGAAAAAAAACGGTTGGTAGCCCGAGAAGAAGGCTTTAGCATTTAGATGCTAAAGCCTTCTTCTTTTTTTTGTGGATAAGAAAGTATAACTTTCTTATCCACATAAGTAAGGACATCAACTCGCCCTATTTTGGGCGAGTTGTGTTTTTCTAATCATTAAAAAGAAAATGAGACATATACTGATTCGGTACTGCGCAAAAATTAAAAAACAACAAAATAACTATATTATAAAAGTTAAATATTAGTAATTTGTTTTGCTGTACAAAACTCAAACTAAGCACCACAGAATCTAGCATTATTGGTAGAAAAATACCCATCAAAAAACACTGAATACAATATATACCATGAAAAATAACTATATTAATATACTATTATACTATTAGAGGTAAAGAAAACATTGTTTTTATTAGTAATATTATGTCATAATGGAAGAAATTCTAAGTTATTTGAATTTACATTATGTCACTCACTAAATTACAACTAATTAGTATATTTATGGATTTGTTGTTAAAAAATGATTGACATAGTAAGTGTATACTACTAGAATTTATGTGTAGTTAGCTTTTCTGCATGTCACTATGTAGGGATGACTAAAATATTATTTTTTTACTTATGAGGAGGAAATTTTTCAATGGCTAACCAACCAAAGAAATACAAAAAATTCGTAGCAACAGCTGCGACGGCTACATTAGTAGCATCAGCAATCGTACCAGTTGCTTCGGCAGCATCATTATCAGATATCTCAGGTACACATGAAGAAGCAATCACTTCATTAGTGGAAGCTGGCGTAGTATCAGGATATGCGGATGGCACATTCAAACCTAATAAAGAATTAACTCGTTCTGACGTAGTTAAATTATTAGGTAAATTTTTAGTAACTAAAGGATTCGAAGTTCCAGCAGATGCTGTAACTAACCCACGTTTCAACGACTTAAATTCTAAGTCAAACAAAGAATTACTTGAGTATGCTGCAGTAGTTTACGATGCAGGTGTATTCTAAGGCTCTAACGGTAAGCTACTAGCAGGTGACAAAATCACTCGCGAAAACATGGCTGTCGTTTTAGTTCGTGCTTTCAACACAATCAATGATATCAACCTTGAAGCTTATGTAGCTGATCAAGACTTCTCAGGCGATGTAAAAGATCTTTTCGTAGCTAAAGCTGAAGCTCGTTCTGCTATCGAAGTATTAGACTTCTTCGATATCACAAACCCATCTGTAGCGAACTTCAATCCAAAAGGCTCAACTACTCGTGGCCAATTCGCTACATTCTTATACAAAACTATCAATACTGATTTCTCATCTGTAACAGGCGCTGTTGGTGCTGTAGCTTCTATTAAGGCTATTAACACTACAACGGTTGAAGTAACTTTCAAAGATGCTATCGAAGACATTAAAGCAGTTGACTTCGCTATCGAAGGTCTTGAAATTTCTAACGCAGTAGTTAAACAAACGGACGCTAAAACTGCAGTATTAACTACAGCAGTACAAACTGGCGATAAAGTTTATACATTGACTGTTAATGGAAACAAAGCTGGTACATTCAAAGGTGTATCTGCTGTAATTCCAACTAAAATTGATGTTGTTACTAAATCAATCCAAGGTGTTCTTGGTAAAGAAGTAACTGTATCTGCTAAAGTAACAGTTCCAGAAGGACAATCTGCTGCAGGTATACCTGTAACATTCAACGTTCCACAACAAGGCTCTTTAGCAAACGCGATCACTGCTGAAGCAATTACTAACGCTGACGGTGTAGCATCTTATACTTACACTCGTTATACAAAAGTAACAGACGATGTTGTAGCATACGCTACTGGTGATCGTACGAAATACTCTGCTGGTAAAGTTTACTGGGCTGACAAAATCCAATTAGCAGTTTCAGAGATTACTACAGGTAATGATCTGACTAATAACACTAAAAAATCATACAAAGTAACTGGTGCTAAAAACACAACTTACTTTGTAACAGTTAAAGAAAATATCGATGTTACACCTGATAAAATTACAAAATTAAATGTTCAAAATGCTGGCTCAAGCCTATTTGTAATTCCTACTGAATTATCAACAGGCGGAAATAATATAGTTGCAGAAGTTCGTACTGATGCAGATGGTGAAGCAACATTCACTGTATACGGAGAAAACTTAACAGCAACTCCAGTTGTATATGATGCTAATACAGTGTCTGACAACTTAAATTCTGCAGGTACTCGCATTGATGATGAGTATTCTAAAACAGCATTACAAGCTGAAGCTCCAGCCGTTAAATACTCAAAAATTGATGCATTAAAAGTATCTGTAGTAGCAGAAGGTACTGCAAACTCAGCAGAATATGTTGCAACTCCATTTGCTTATAATCAAAATTCAGTTGGTGGTCGTACTTATACAGTTACTGTAACTGATAAAGATGGAAAATTAGCACCAGAAGGTTCAACTGCTTATGTTACGTTCGAAAAAGATAACTTCTTTGGTTCTGTTTACTTCACTACAGCTAAAGAAAACTTCAGAACAGTAGTACAAGATGTTGCTTATGCAATTACAGTTGGTAAAGATGGTAAAGCAACATTCCGTGTAGCTGGTTCTGGTGCAACTTCATTCGCCAAACCAACGGTATTCTTAAATACTGCAGGTAATGAAATTCCTGCAAAATTAAATAAAGAAGACGTTCAACAAGTTGCTGAAGTAACTTACTTCAAATCTCCAGTTGTTAAAAATGCAGTGATTAAAGTTAAAGATGCTAATGGAAATGAAATTACATCAACAACTGCTGGTACAGAAGCATATGTAACTTACCAATCAGTAGACCAAAATGGTTTTGCTTATAGACCGACTACTGCTAACTACCAATTAGCATTTGATGTAACTTCTACATTCGGAAACGCAATCGTAACTGATAATGTTTCTGGTAGTGTATTAAATCCATCACAAAACCTTGGTAATACAAAAACTTACCAAGTAGTATCTAATTCAACTGGTGAAGCGACTATTCGTGTAACTACAACTAGTGCAGATACAGTTACTGTAAATGTAACTGGAGCAAATGGAATTCTTCCAACTCAAGCTGCAACTGTAAGCTTTACAAATTCAAATGTAATACCATCTATATTTACTGGTGATGCAAAAATTGATGCAGTTAAAGATGAAATTACATTCGCTAAAACAACTGGTGGATTCTACCAATCTGTAAGCTATGCTAATGCATCATTTGCAGAATATGGATTAACTATCGATAAAGATAAATTTGAAAGCTTAATTTCAGAGGATAATGATGATGATAATCTTTATTCTGAAGTAACAGCTATTCGTGATGCAAATGGTAACTATAAATTCGATTATCGTGGTTCAGGCAATCCATTGCCTACTACACCAGCTCCAAGTGTAACTGGAGATGTTAAGTTTACAAATGCAACATTCAATGCTTCAGCTAGCCAAACAATTACTGTTACAGATGCTGACTTAAATACAAGTACAGCATCTCAACAAACAACTACTGTAACTGTTGCAGATACTACTGGTAGAACAGTTTCTGTAACATTAACTGAAGTAGATAATGATGATTCAGTATTCACAGGTACTATTTCACCAGCTCAACTTGCAACTTTAGCCGATGGAACGTTAACTGTAACTTATAACGATGCTAAAACAGCAGCTAATGTTGCTGGTGTTGATACAGATACTGCAACGCTTAATACTACAGTTGCTACATTATCAAGTGCAACAACAGTTGCTACACCAGCAACTGCGATAATTAGTTCTCTTGGTCAAACAATCACTGTAGGTTTAGAAGGTGCTGTAGCTACTTCTCATGCTGGTGCTTTCGGTAACGAACTTGACATCGTAATCGCAGATGGTACTGGAAATAGTGCTGCTACAACTATTCTTTTAGCTGGCAATGTTTTAACAGTAACTCGTGCTACAGACGCTGGAGGAGCTCAATTACCACTAGATCAATTAACACTTGCTTCACTAATTGATGGTCATGCTGGTTTCACTGCAACTCTAAGTGGTACAGGAACACCAACTGTTGCTAATGGCACTACTGACTTCACGGGCGGTAAAGATGTAGTTACAGTTAACTTCTCTAAAGCAGTTACTGCATCTACTGTAAATCTTGCTAATGCAACTACGGACTTTGCTTTAAGTGGTCCAACTACATTTGCTGGTACTACAGTACTAGGCGCTGACAATAAATCTGCAGTAATCACTATTACTACTGCTACTGCTCTTGTAAAAGGTAAAAACATTAATGTTATTGCAACTGAAATTGAAGATGAAAATGGTACTGATCTTTCTGCAGCACCTACTGCTATCCAATAATTTAAGTTTTGATACATTATATTTTAAAACAACTCTAGTTAATGCTAGATGTTAGATTACGCGATTCAGATTATATAGTTTAGTAAAGATGAATTGTGAAAGTCGAAAAGGCTCTGTAGAGAGAAAATCTCTACAGGGCTTTTTTGTATGTTTTGAAAACCCCCTGCTATGCGAGGGCACTGAAAAAGTGGATTTCTACTGAAAACTCCACTAAATATAGGCTAAATAGTGATAGGGCATTGGTGCCGCGGTACACGCTTTTTTGCGGGCGTTGGCGACCCTCCTCGAGGCTACGCTCCTGTAGGATCTCACCTGTACTACGTCCCTTGCAGAAGTCTCGCATCGCCGTGCCTATGCTTTTTGGATAAAATATCGAAGAAGTATAAAAATACTGATTAAGGGTTTTTCAGTGCTCTCTGCTATGCGGGGGGTTCCAAAAAGCTTTTAGCTATGGACAAAAAAAAAACTCCAGTCGTACAATAAAGTCAGGTCTAGTCAACCGACTTCGTACGAAAGGAGTATCCAAAATGGATAATAAAAGTTTAGCACATACAACATGGAATTGTAAGTATCACATCGTCTTCGCACCAAAGTACAGAAGACAAATTATTTATGGTCAAATAAAAGCGGACATAGGTCGTATACTACGCCAACTATGTGAAAGAAAAGGTGTAAAAATTATTGAAGCAACGGCATGTCCAGATCATATTCATATGTTAGTAAGTATCCCACCGAAGTTAAGCGTATCGGCATTTGTAGGTTATTTAAAAGGGAAAAGTAGTCTCATGATATTCGATCGACATGCGAATTTGAAATATCGATATGGAAATCGTAAATTTTGGTGTCGAGGATATTATGTAGACACTGTAGGACGAAACCGAAAAGTAATTCAAGAGTACATCAAAAACCAATTACAAGAAGATATCCTGGAAGATCAAATGACAATGAAAGAATTCATTGACCCATTCACAGGAGAAGAAATCAAGAGAAAGAAAAGATAAAATAAGCCGCTTTAGCGGTCTGTGAGGAAACGGAGTGCGGTTGGCGGACCTTTCAGAATGTCTTTAGACATGAGCCAGTACCCCAGCGTTTCACGCGTAGAGCAAACCACCAGTTATACTGGTGGTTTTGATTTTAGTCTCAGTTCCCTTTTCAAATATATTATCGTGCACAGGGTGTCCCCTTCAAAAAATATATACGAGTTTAAATCATCCTATTTTTAAAGAAGGATTCGTTTTTATCTTGAGTGGTAAGTCTATTTTTGACGAAATGGAATCGGAACATACGAGAGGAATGAAAGAATGTGAAAAAGAAAGGAATGACAAATAAACCTTTCCATGAAGGTTTTAAAAAAAAGATAGTGATGGATTATGCTACATTTTTATAGGTATGATAAAGACCGTTTAACACGATGGTTGCTTCTAGTTTTGTTTCCGCTGCTGATGTCGGAAGATAGATTGGAGAAGCAATAGGTGTTTTTCCTTCAATTCCTTGATGTGTTCGATTCGTATTGTAGTAGTCGTTGATGTATTCGTGAAGTAGTTTATGTAAGTGTAATTGGTTAAGTGGGATGATGTGGTTTACTAGCTCACGCTTAAACGTACCAATTACTCTTTCTGCATAAGGATTCTGCCACGGAGAGCGATAAGACGTTCTCTTAGAGGTAATCCCTGATGATAGTAAAAAACGTTGGAATGCTTTAGAACGGAAAATAGGATCATAATCATGAATAAGGTATTTAGGTACTTCACCAAAGGGCGTTGCATTTCTGAACTGTTGTATGGTCCATTGTGCAGTAGGATTAGATGTGACGCCAAAAGAAATAATCTTTCGGTTTTGATGATCAATAATTACTAATACATAAAGTACATTGAAAGTTAATGTAGGTATCGTAAAGAAATCAGTTGCCCAACTAACAGACTGATGGTTATTCAGGAAAGTCTGCCATGTTTGAATTCGTTTTTCAGTAGGTGGTTTTCTTGTACTGGGTATATATTTAGCAATTGTATTTGGTGCAGGTGGTTTTTCAATTCCTAATAGAAGTAGTTTTTCATTGATTTTTTCTGGTGATAGTAAAGGGTTTTCATGATGTACTTGCTTTATTAGCTTGATCGTATCTTGAGATATTTTCGGTCGACCTGTTTTTCTTGATTTACGTTTCCAGTATAATTTGAAAGCTGTTTGATGCCATTTAATGACGGTTTCTGGTTTCACAACAATTAAGTAATCCTCCAGTTTTCTAAATACTTGGAAAGGAATACCCAAAGCTTTCGAAAGGCTGGTGTCGGTCTTGGCTTCGGGAGTTTTTGTTTTTCGTATCGTTGGACATATAGTGCTAGCTGACTTCTGAGAGCTATATTTTCCATTTTAATAGCATGCGACGTTTTAAAGTAGAGTTGTAGAAATTGAAAAAGATAGTGAAACCATTCTTTGGAGCATACATATAAAGAACGAATAGACGCTATTGTTAATCCTCCTAGTAGTTTATATACTTTTATTAATAAATTTATACAAGTTTTGTTTGGAGTTCCAGATAAAATGATGTAATGCTTTCTCATAAATACAAGGTGGATAGAAAAAAATTCTCGCCCAAAACAGCTATTAAATATTCAACCAGCAGAGGACAATGTGGTAAGTAATGAACTACTAACTCTTTTAGATGAGTTAGCAGAAGTTGAAACTAAAATGGATTCATTAATAAGTAAAATTGAATCATTGCCATTAATGGCAGTAGACTAAAGCACTTGTCAAAGCATGAACATACATAAAACCGCATCAAACAAAGCTTCAAGCATATACCATAATAATGAATAGTATCACTAAAAGCCTTTCATTCCATCGTGGAGTGAAAGGCTTTTTCTAATTTGTATTAATTCTATCTTATAGGGTACATTTTAAATCCTTCTGAAGTTTTATGAAGCGGTAGAAGAAGCTGATATTCCAGAGTTTAAACGCAGTGTGAAAAATCTCTAAAATTGGCAAACAGAAATCCTCAACTTTTCAAACGGCTTCGTAGAAGGTTTAAATAATTTAACAAAAGTAATTAAACGCAATGCTTTTGGCTACCTTCGATTTGATCGATTACCGCCAAAATTGTATTATCACATCAATACAAAACAATAAGCAATGAAATAGGATAAGGGTGGATAATTGTATCCCCACCCCAACTATTGACAAAGAACCATTTTTTTTAAGTCGCTTAATTTTCCGATGCCCATTTCGATATTTTGTTGGCTTACACAATTAAATTATCTTTTGCTCCACATCCGTTAATTCTTCATTCACTCCTTCCTTCAACCAACGATAATACGTCGCTCTAGGAATGCCTAAAACCTTTAAAATCATTGTCACTGTCTATTTTTTACGTAGTTTCTCGACAGTTGGTAGTGCTACGTTCCGTTCAACTCCTTTTCGATCGCCATCAACTTTTTTAAGATTTCATTTTCCATTTCTAAATGCGCCATTTTTCGGTTCATTTTATCTGTTTCTAATTTACCCTTAGGATAGGTATATTGCTTGTCAATCGGCTAGTCAAATCGATAGAGTTCATTGTTTCTATACCATCTCATCCATATTTTAATTTGTGATCTATTTTTAATGACAAATTACATCATGATTTGTTCGTTTGTTAACTTACCTGTAATATTTGACTTTACTACTGCCCATTTAATATCCTTTGCATTTGATAGTTCTATTTACCTGACGTTTTCCGTTACATTTATCGTGATTTCTTCTTGTAAAATACAATTCCATAGCGTCTAAATTTAGTACATATAATTCAAAAGAATGATGCTATATTAAGCTAGATTAAGTAAATAGTAAATTTAATATAATCTAATATAGGTACATATTATCCATGGTATTTAAACAAATAGTCTACAAAATTGGTAATTATATAGAAGTACCTGGTTATTTATTATATAATTGTATTGTTCAATAAATATAGAATATTTTTTTAATATAGGAGGAATAAAGATTGAAGAAAAATACAAAGAAGTATGCAAAAACTTCTATGGTAGCTGCTGTAGCTGTAGGTAGTATCGTAGTTGTGGCACCAGTGGCAACTCAAGCAAGTACTCAATTCTCAGATGTGAAGGCAAACGATTATTTCTATGGGGACGTTTTACAGTTAGCGGAACGTGGTGTAATAGGCGGCTTTAGCGATGGCACATTCAAACCCAAACAAGATGTGACACGTGGACAAGCAGCAAAAATTATTGCGGGTGTTTTAGGGCTAGATACGACAAATGTTACGAACCCTGGCTTTAAAGATGTTCCTACTTCTCACCAATATTACGGAGCAATCGCTGCTCTAGCCAATGCTGGGATTATTAATGGTTATGAGGACAGCACATTCCGTCCAGGTGCTGCTGTACAACGTAATCATATGGCGAAAATTATTGCTGGCGCATTTAACTTAGAAGCACCAGCTAATTCTAAAACACCATTAAGAGATGTAAGAGCAGACTATGCACAATATGTTAATGCACTTTATTCAGCTGGTGTAACAACTGGTAAAACAGCTACAACATTTGATGGTTCTTCAAACGTAACACGTGGTCAGTTAGCTTCATTTGTAATTCGTGCAGAAACGACAACAGCAGTTGTTACAAAAGATGTAACATTCACAATTTCACAAGTAGCTGATAATAAAGTAGGGGAATACAAAATTTCAACAGCATTAAAAGGACTATTAAATGAAGCAAATAATGCTGCTTTAGAGGGTGCCGTTGTAAATGCAACATTATTAGGTGATGAAATTGTAGGAATAAACTCATTACAATTAAATGTTGCGGGTGCAGAAGGTGCGCTTGTCACATTAGATGGCGGTAATTTGACAATTGCAGGTGATTTAGTTGTCAACGCGGATTACGTGAAAGTGAAAAATATTACAGTTCAAGGCAATATCTCACTTACTAACAGCGTCGTGAACGAATTTTCTGCAGATGCATTAATAAACGATGGTGATTTCATTGTTGAAGATGCTAGTGGTCCAGTTGCCTCAGTTACACCAATCTTTGCAAACACAACAAAAGGTCCGAAAATTGGCTTTAAAAATAGTAATGTGAAGAACGTACACGTAAAGCGTGACAATGTAGCTTTAGCTTCAGATGTAAAACTACCAGAGTTAACTGTGTCAGCAAAAGTTTCTGCAATTCAAGTAGATGCAGATGTAGCAAAAGTAACAGTTAACGTAACAGTAAATATTGCAATTTCAGGTGCAGGGTCATTTGATGAAGTAACACTTGAAAAGGCAGTAGATGTAGCTTTAGGAATTATTGGATCTATTGCGAAATTGGTAGTTAACAATACAGATGCAAGAGTAGATGTAGCAGCATCCATCAAAATTGGTGAGGTAACTTTGCCGGCAAATACTACAGCTGCAGGCATCATCAAAAACTACGAATCAATTAAATCAAATATAAATAATGTAGTAACTGGTAATGCCACTACACCACCAGGAAGCAATGGTTCAGGCACAGGATCAGGAGGCAGTGACTCAAACTCGGGAATTGAGACTACTGTAACTGTTACTGGAGTAAGTGCCATTACAGATATAGCAGTAGTAAATAAAGCTTATACATTGCCAACTACAGTAACAGTAACTTTAAGCAATGGTAAAACAGATACTAAATCTGTAACTTGGACTGCTCCAGAAGGTATTACGATTACAGGTGGTAAAGTAACATTTACTGAATATAAAAAGGATGCTATCTTCACAGGGACTGTAGCAGGTACACCAATTAAAGCATCATTAAAACTCACTGCAATTACTGAAATTGAAGCAATAACAGCAGAAAATCTTATCTTAGAAGCAGAAAATCTTAAAAATGAAATTAACGAAAAAGTAGCTAAAGCAGATGAATTAATCAAACAAATAAAACAGGCTGAAGAAGCAACATCAGCAGCATTCAATAATAATGTTCGTTTAGCATCACTTACACCAGTACTTGCTAATGCGACAGTCGATGTCGATACATTAAAACAACAATTGGCCAATCTGTTGGGAGAAATTACAACATTAACTAAGAAATTAGAAAACTGTGTTACAGGCTTAGGAAAACTTGAATTAACTAATGAGCAAAAAGCAAAGGTTGAAAAAGCTACTAAAGCAGTTACCGAAGCTAAAAATGTAGAAACAGCAGCAAAAGCAGTTGGTGTAGATCCAGCAGTAACGATTAATGCTGTAAATGCAATTATCGGTACTGACGGTAAGAGGATTACAATAACAGCTTCAGTAGCAAATTCAAAAGCGACAAAAGCAACTGTTGAATTTTATAAAGTAGAAAATGATGTAGTAGCCAGTACTCCATTAGCTGACTACACTCGTAATGCAGATATTATAGATGGTAAAGTTGATTTCTCGTCTTCGGAATTACCAGCAGGCACATATCAAGTAAAAGTAACTGTAGGTAGTGTGTCAGGTGTAGCATCTGAATATGTAACTGTATTTTCAGGTGACCAAACTGCGCCAACATTAACAGTAGGTTTACCTTCGATTGGAGAAGGTGAAAATGTATATTTTAAGAGCAATGAAATAGGTGAAGTTTACTTAGTACATGGTTCACAAAGTCCAACTAACAAAAGTGAATTAGAAAACTTGGTTTCAGGAAATAATGCTAAAAAAACTTCAGTATCTACTGCGAATACGGATTTTAAAATTACTACAACAAATTTAGCTCCAGGTGAGTATAAAATTTATGCAGTTGATAGTGCTGGTAATGTCTCAACGCCACAAGTAGTTACTATTATTAACAATGTAACTGATGGGGTTGATGTTCAAGCTATAAAAACAAATAATAAGTGGGAAATTCAAGCTAGTGTAACGAATAGTGAAGTTCCACAAGGTACACAAAAAATTGCTATGCTTAGTAATAGAGCATACAATTTATTAAGTCAATTTATAGAATACGAGTTGCCTAATGCAGTAAAACAATCATTAAGTACTGCGTCAAGTACAGGAATGACACAGGACTTAAGTAGTTATGATAATCCTGATGGTAGTTATAATGTATTTGTACTATTCTTTGACGCTAATGACAAAGTAATTGCTTATCATTATAAATCTGTATTGGTGGGTGACCTACCTGCGCCAACACCAGGAGTGGATGCATTAGCAGTAGCGAAAGATGCGGCATCTAAGTTAGTAGCAGCAAACTACACTGCAGAGTCATATAAAGCAGTAACAGACGCAGTGGCAGCAGCAGATGCAGCAACAACAGATGGCGAAAAATTAGCAGCAGCGAAAGTAATCACAGATGCGATCGCGGCATTAGTAAACGCACCATCAGCAACACCAGGAGCGGATGCATTAGCAGCAGCGAAAGATGCGGCATCTAAGTTAGTAGTAGCAGACTACACTGCAGAGTCATATAAAGCAGTAACAGACGCAGTGGCAGCAGCAGATGCAGCAACAACAGATGGCGAAAAATTAGCAGCAGCGAAAGTAATCACAGATGCGATCGCGGCATTAGTAAACGCACCATCAGCAACACCAGGAGCGGATGCATTAGCAGCAGCGAAAGATGCGGCATCTAAGTTAGTAGCAGCAGACTACACTGCAGAGTCATATAAAGCAGTAACAGACGCAGTGGCAGCAGCAGATGCAGCAACAACAGATGGCGAAAAATTAGCAGCAGCGAAAGTAATCACAGATGCGATCGCGGCATTAGTAAACGCACCATCAGCAACACCAGGAGCGGATGCATTAGCAGCAGCGAAAGATGCGGCATCTAAGTTAGTAGCAGCAGACTACACTGCAGAGTCATATAAAGAAGTAACAGACGCAGTGGCAGCAGCAGATGCAGCAACAACAGATGGTGAAAAATTAGTAGCAGCGAAAGTGATCACAGATGCAATCGCGGCATTAGTGGACAAAGCTACGCCTACAACTGTGTTACAAGCAGCAAAAACTGCGGCATCAGGTAAGCAAGAAGCTGATTACACAGCAGCAAGCTGGACAGCATTCCAAGGTGCATTAACAACAGCATTAGGATTACCAGAAACAAACGATACAGAAAAAGCAGACAAAACAACTGCGATCAACGATGCGATTGCGTTGTTAGTATCTAATGTAGATGGAGCATTAACAGTAGCAAAAACTGCGGCATCAGGTAAGCAAGAAGCTGATTACACAGCAGCAAGCTGGACAGCATTCCAAGGTGCATTAACAACAGCATTAGGATTACCAGAAACAAACGATACAGAAAAAGCAGACAAAACAACTGCGATCAACGATGCGATTGCGTTGTTAGTATCTAATGTAGATGGAGCATTAACAGCAGCAAAAACTGCGGCATCAGGTAAGCAAGAAGCTGATTACACAGCAGCAAGCTGGACAGCATTCCAAGGTGCATTAACAACAGCATTAGGATTACCAGAAACAAACGATACAGAAAAAGCAGACAAAACAACTGCGATCAACGATGCGATTGCGTTGTTAGTATTTAATGTAGATGGAGCATTAACAGCAGCAAAAACTGCGGCATCAGGTAAGCAAGAAGCTGATTACACAGCAGCAAGCTGGACAGCATTCCAAGGTGCATTAACAACAGCATTAGGATTACCAGAAACAAACGATACAGAAAAAGCAGACAAAACAACTGCGATCAACGATGCGATTGCGTTGTTAGTATTTAATGTAAATGGAGCATTAACAGCAGCAAAAACTGCGGCATCAGGTAAGCAAGAAGCTGATTACACAGCAGCAAGCTGGACAGCATTCCAAGGTGCATTAACAACAGCACTAGGATTACCAGAAACAAACGATACAGAAAAAGCAGACAAAACAACTGCGATCAACGATGCGATTGATCTGTTAGTAGCAAATATAGATGGAGAAAATTCTACTGTAACACTTGGAACTGTTGCGGAAGGTAATGTTGAATTATCCATTGTAATTAAAGATGATGCAGGTAATCTAATAACAACACAACCAACATACAGTGTTGTTGTTTTATCTGAAAATGAAGTAGATAAATTAGCAACTGTAAACGGTGTAGTATTCAATGATAAAGGTATAGCTACAACAACTATAACTTTAGAAGAAGGTAATTATACAGGCTTAAAAGTATTAGTGAATGGTGTCGAAATTGGAACAATAAATGTTAATGTTACCATTTCAAATCCTTAAAATGGAGTATCTAATCATTTTAAATTAGTTGTTCTGTGATTCTGAACAAAACTCTACCAAACTACGGGGTATAGGTTCTAGGAACTACCAATAGACATTTTGCTAGATTTGTTCAGGTCGGATGAATAGTTAAAAAGGGAGTTATCGCATTCAATTGCGGTAACTTCCTTTCGCTTACTTCTAAACTCGCATCAACTAACATTTCAACCATATATTATATTCATAGAATAGCTATTCTAACTTACCCAGCTCTAATTCCTTTCGAGGGATTAGAGCTATTTTTATTTTAGGAGGAATGTGAAATGAGAAAGTATGATTACACCGTACAGTTACCGTTGCCATTTGTTGATGTTGTGAAGGAAGAGAAACAGGAGCAAGCGAAGCGAGTGAATATTGTGAGTGTAAAATTAGTGAGGGAAAAAACGATGATGTACAAGAACCGTCGTATTCGTTCTCCACATGATGCGTATTTATTAATGAAAGAGTTTTTAGGTGATGTAGATCGTGAGCACTTTGTGGTCCTATGTATGGACACGAAGAATCAGCCAACTTGCATTCAGACGGTTCATATTGGCAGCCTTAACTCTAGCATAGTACATCCTAGGGAGGTACTGAAACCAGCAATACTATCTAACTCTGCAAGCATAATTTGTTTTCATAACCATCCTAGCAACGACAGTACACCAAGTCCTGAAGACATTGCTGTTACGAAAAGATTAGTAGAAGCAGGTGAAATCATAGGCATTGAAGTAATCGATCATTTAATATTGTGCGAAGATAATTTCCGTTCACTAAAAGAATCAGGTTACATTTAAAGGAGGAATTCAAATGGCAGCTGAACAACGTCTATCGCAAGTGTTAACGAAGAAACTAGGTTACTATGTTCCGATAAGTGAGATCGGCTACGAAACGATTTGGTTTGAGAAAGATGAAGTGGATGAAACAATAGTACTTCCGCACGTCATTGAACAATTAGCTGATCCATATAAAGTATGGCTTGTTAATGATGAAGTCGTATCAAACTTTACAGAGGGAGTTGAGTTAGCCAGTTAAACGAATCTAATATTAGCGTAACTATTGACCATGAAACCTACTATCGTGAAATTTTAGCAGATGATAAGTTAGGTGAATTGATTTCTGAAAATGAATTTCGTGAATTACTTTTAGAAGAAGCACTTTCACAAGTAGTTAGTGATGAATACATTGTCAATCTAAACCGAATCAATAGAATTTTTGAGAGTTTAATAGATTTAGGTGATCGAAAAATCATGCGGATCGATGGGATTCTCTAAGGAGCTCACGACATTATTAAAGTAAATCTTACGACAAAAGTAAATGTAGAAAATAGTTAATTGGAGAAGTGCATACGATACATGGCATGTGCTCATTTTGCGTATTTAAAAACTGAAGTCATTATTATAATACTGTCGTGAATTCCTTCTTTTTCCCGTTTTAGTAGATGAATATGTAAACAAAAAATTAGACAACTACGTAGACGTAAACATCTACTAAAAACGGAGTGAGTGAAATGAATAGTCGGGATGGATTTAAAAGAACTGTTGAAAAGTACCAAAAGCAGAAGGAGTTGCGGGAACCGTTGGCTCAGGAAAATCTAACATCAACTACGGAGCCAAATGTCGAAGAACAGCCGAAACGGAGAGTCATCAAAATAAAATCGAAAAGTGAGGAAACAACATTGGAAAAGGTCATTCCCCATACACAAGAATTGTTAGAGGCTTCAGAAAAAGCTGTGAATTTTCCAAATGATGCTCGTCGTCCACCTAAGAAAGCAACATCGTTTGAAGAAAGCCATAAGCGCTTTACTAATTACGTGAAAAAAGATTACTACCAAATCATCCAACGATTAAGAATACGAGATGACATTGAATCCATGACAGCTCTATTAAACGATGCTATTCATTAATATCTAGTAAGTTACTTTTCAAATGACCTAAAAGAATGACCAATCTCTCATGGCAGAGGTTGGTCTTTTCATAAAAGGGGGTGAAATGAAAATGTGGAATGTAATCCTTTCTGATTCATGTATTTGCGCGATGATCATTAGTTTCAGTAACTTAGAGGCTGTCAGTTTTTTGAGGTATTTATCCACGTCAACGCAATTAATCAATGTAGAAAAAGTTCACTCATCTACAACTTTTAATAGTTCATTTAATGCGATGCCAGTGTAATGGGTTATGTTACAATTATGTTATCACTTTCTAGAATATGAAATTAGTGGAGGTTTAGGATGAGACGAACGTTTGTTATAAGTATTTTGACAGTCATCATGTTTATAGTTGGCTACCAACCTTCATTTGCTGCAGCAGATGTAGAACGTGCTGTTATCGTACATTTTGCGAATGAAGAGGGCAAACAAGCTACGATAAATGCAAGTACAGACATCATTACAAGCTACGATCATTTACAAATGCTTGCTGTCACAATGAATAATAGTGAATTAGTGCAGCTACAAAAGCATCCAGACATTGTAACAATTGAAACAAATGACACAGTCCAGTTGTTGGAAGAAGCAGTGAGCATTAGCCCGACATTTGCTACAACTGAGGCGAATCAATGGAATATAACAGCGGTTAATAGTTCGGTGACCTGGCAGGAAGGGTTGACTGGTAAAGGGGTTAAAATTGCTATTATTGATTCCGGTATTGCAAGTCATAATGACCTTTCTATTGCAGGTGGTGTGTCCTTTATTAGTGATGACTATGACGATGAACATGGTCATGGCACACACATAGCTGGCATTATCGGAGCACAGCATAATGGTTTTGGTGCGGCAGGAATTGCGCCTAATTCCGAAATTTATGCAGTGAGGGTGCTAGATAAAGAGGGTGTCGGCGATGTTGCACATGTGTTACAGGGCATTGACTGGGCGATCGAAAACGGCATGGATATCATTAATTTAAGTTTTGGTGATACTAGTGATCTCGGTCCGTTAAAAGAAGCGATTCAAACGGCTTACAGTAAAGGAATACTCGTTGTTGCCGCTAGCGGAAATAATGGGACTTCAAATGTGTCAGAGAACACTGTATTTTATCCTGCACTCTATGACGAAGTGATTGCGGTTGCTGCGCTTGATCAAAATTTTAGCCGCAGTGGCTGGAGTGCAACCGGACCGAAAAATGAATTTACTGCACCAGGCGAAGGCGTGTATAGTACGTTTTTAAATGACCAATTCGCGACGAAGCAAGGTACTTCTGTAGCAGCACCTCATGTTGTAGGAGTTTTAGCATTATTAAAAGAAAAGTATCCATATTTATCGAATGACGAGCTGCGACTAGGTTTGCAAGTATATGTTAGAGATTTAGGGGCGACAGGTCGCGATGAATTATACGGCTACGGTCTCGTGCATTATGTTACATCTAGCGCATCTAGCCCACAAGAGGCGCAATTAGTTACAGAGGCACTACAAAGTTCTTCCGCTGTTACCGTCGAACAAGCAAGAACAGCTGTAAATAATATGAAAGCAAGCACGACAAAGCTAGAGCTCATCAATGAGTTGAATTCCATTCATTATAAGCTCTTACAACATCTGCGAACAGCGATTACGGAATTTGAAAAAAGACCATCTACAACTAATTATGAACGTGTAGAAGCGCTACTTAGCAAAATGGAAGAGACAAACTTGAAAGCTGAAGCGGAGAAAAATCTAGCGCTCATTATGGAACAGCTAAGCGAGAGTGCCGTAGAAACGGTAAACACCTTTGAAAAAAATAAAACGGTTGTCAATTATAATCGTGCTGCCGTAGAGCTCGCTACTTTGCCAAAAAATGAAGTGAAAAACAAGTTGGCCAAGCAATTAGAGGAAGCGTTATACATAATGGTCGCTAGTAATCTGGAGGTTGTCGAGGCTTTTGAGAAAGCCCCAACTGCTAAAAGTTATAAGGTTGCCCAAGTAGCAATTAATAATATTCCGGCGTCGGAGCTTCGAACTTCATTGAATGTACGGCTACAACAGCAGGTAAAAACTTTGTTAGCAATAGCGAACTCAACTGTTGAGGCATACGAAAATCACAAAAGCTCGCAAGTTATTCAGTTGCGATAAAAGCTCAGAATCAAGTATTTATTACCGCGGAACAAGCAATTTTACAAAAGCGCGTAAATAAAGTACATGCAAATAGCTTAAAAAAAGCGACGACACGCGTAGTAAACTATGAAAAATCCAAAACGACTAAAACATATAATTTAGCGCTTGCGTTAGTAAATGAGCTACCGAATAGCAAAGATAAAACGAAGTTATTAAACCGTATGACAAAAGTGAAAAAATAAAGTATTGTGCACCACAGGTATTTCAAAAATAAAGAGTCATGAATGCATAAATAGCATTGATGGCTCTTTATCGTTAGCAAGGAAAATCAATGTGGATTATATAACAAATCATGATATTTTTTTGCAAAAACCTACATTTTAAGTTCCTTATGTAAAGTTGAATCGTTGCATACACTGTACAGGTCACAATATTTTACAGGAGGTTTGAGATGAATAGGAAGACTTATATAAAGTTTGTTAAAGCTGGCCTAACGACAGCATTGGTTACTTCAGCGGTTGTTGCAGTAGCACCAAACACCTCAGAAGCAAACGGAAAGAAAGAATCAGAGAAGGAACACGGAAAAGATCAAGACAAAGATTATGGGAAAGGACATGGAAAAGATCACGACAAAGACCATGGAAAAGGTCACGATAAGGATCACGACAAAGATCATGAAAAACCAACACCTATAGTGGACAAGGCCAAACTACAGACCGCCATTAATAATGTAGTTAGTCTAAAAAAAGAAGATTATACAATAGATAGTTGGAATAAATTGCAACAAGCTCTTTCAGAAGCACAAAAAGTAGTAAAGGATAAAAAAGCTTCTTCAAAAGACGTAGCAAAAGCTTTAAATGATTTAATAGCGGCGACCGATAAGTTAGTCGTAAAAATTGATCCAACTGTAGCGACAGTCAATACATTTAAAGAATTAAAAGCAGCAATAAACAATCCAAAAGTTAAGACTATTTCTATTAATAACGGTATGGAAATAACAGAAAAGCTAAAGGTTTCATCAGAAAAGCATATTTATGGAAATGGTTATACGTTGACTAGCGATTTTTCGGGAAAAGGGGATAATTCCTATGTCCTGCAATTTGATAAAACGAGCGGCTCAATAACAAATATTAAATTGACAGGTGCAGATACTGCAATTGAAATAAGTGGTTCATCGGTTACGTTAAGCGGAACAATTGATGTGAGCGGCAACAAATTAGGTGGCATCATCGTGTCAAAAGATTCCGGAGCCAAGTCCAAATCGAAATTAGACATTACGAACGCGACACTGTTGAATAAAGACGAAGCGAATAATAAGCCGACCATTCTTGAGGAGCAAATTGAAAGCACGGATGCACCTAACAGAGTCGTTGGATATGAAGGAATGTATGTTGATTACAATCAAAAAGCAGCTAATAATCTCCAAAGATTCTACTTTATAAATCATGAATTGAGACCACCAAATCCTCTGAAATCTTTTACCTTATCACTCATGCATTCCAATGACACGCATGCAAATTTAAATCAAATCGCTAAAAAAGCGACGGCTGTGAAGGAAGTTCGAGCAGCTAAACCAAACGCGCTACTTGTAGATGCGGGCGATGTATTCTCTGGTACATTATATTTCAATGAATTTAAAGGACAAGCTGATCTTCAATTTATGAATGTAATGGGTTATGACATCATGACATTTGGTAACCATGAATTTGATTTAGGGTCCAGTGCTGAGGGACATAAAGCATTGGCAGACTTTGTTAAAGGCGCGCAGTTCTCGTTTGTCAGTTCTAATGTGAATTTTTCAAATGATGCTAATCTTCAAGGTTTATTCTCCGACTTGATTTCAAGTAATCCTAAAAACGGGAAAATTTACAATGGTATTGTGAAAGAAATTGACGGGGAAAAAGTAGGTTTCTTTGGACTTACAACTGCAGAAACACGGGATATTTCAAATCCAGGGGCTATTACGTTTGAGAACTATATCGAAGAAGCAAATAAAGCAGTCAAAGCATTTGAAGGAATGGGTGTTAACAAAATTGTTGCCATCACACATATCGGATATGATGACAACCCGGCCTTTGACAATGATCTAAATTTAGCGGCAATGGTTGAAGGGATCGATGTCATTGTTGGTGGACATAGCCATACACAATTAGCTACGCCAGTGATCGTTGATGCAGATGGAACACCTACAATTATTGTGCAAGCCTATCAATACAATGATTACTTAGGGACGTTAGATGTTGAATTTAATAAAAAAGGTGTTGTTGTTAAACATGAAGGTCAGCTAATAAAAATAGCAGACAAAGTAGACGATTTAGAGGCTTCAACATTACTTGGACCATATAAAGCGAAAGTAGAAGAGTTAGCAGCTCAAGAAATCGGTGCAACAGCGGTGAGCCTCTTAGAAAATCCACGTACCAATGGAGATAATACAAAACCGAGTGTACGTAAAAATGAAACACCACTAGGAAACGTAATTACTGACGGTATGCTTCAAAAAGCAAAGACATACAATCAAAACGTAATTATGGCATTCCAAAATGGTGGTGGAATTAGAGCGGGGATTAATGAAGGGTCGATTACAATAGGTGAGGTTATTACAGTGCTACCATTTGGCAACACATTAGCAACGATGAATTTGACAGGAGCTGAAATAAAAGAAACGTTTGAACATAGCCTGAAAGATCTCCCGCGAGAAAATGGTGGATTCCTTCATGTATCGGGTGCAAAAGTAGAATATGATTCTTCCAAACCTGCTGGAGAACGCATCGTCTCTATTAAATATAAAAATGCAGATAATACCTACACGGAAGTACTAGATAATGCAACGTACACAATTGCAACAAATGCCTTCACAGCGAAAGGCGGAGATGGTTTTACTGTTTTGGCTAAAGCGTACAGTGAGGGTCGAGTAACGGATTTAGGTTTATCTGATTGGGAAAATTTCCGCGATCATCTAGTGAGTCTAGGTAGTGTTGATCCAAAAGTAGAAGGACGCATTGTAGACGTAATAGGAAAAGGAACGGAACTTCCAGGTGGAAATATTTCAGAAAGAGATTTCTCGGGCACAATGGAAGCACCAAAAGTATACAAAGGCGACGTGACAGTAAATATTACTGATGTGGCCCTCCTTCGTCATGCGGTAGTAAAAGGGAACTTAATTATTAGAGGAACCCGATCAGGTGCATTTTCTTTAGCGGATATACTTGTGGAAGGTAACTTGGACCTCTCTGGACTTGATGCAAGTGACTTTGATCTTGGGAATATTGAAGTCTATGGAGATACTAATTTTTAGTTTAGTAATATTTTGATAAAAGCTTGGAGGAGAAATGTTGGAAAAACAGAAACGTAAAATTTCCCTGATTCTCATCTTTATGATGATTGTCAGTCTGATTAATCCGTTAATAATAAACAAGTCCCAGGCAGCAACGTTCGCAGAAAACTTTAACAATCTCACTATTGCAGGAACTAGTTATGTTGACGGTAGTTTTCAAGGTGAAAATGGCGTTGTGTGGTCTTATAGCGGGGCAAGAGCAGCTACAGGATATGAAATTGATGGTAAAGGGATTTTATTTAGAGATACTGTAAAATTTATTGAATCTAATACCATAGAGGGTGGTATAAGCGCCTTTTCCGTTAAGTTCAAAAAAGCATTTACAGGAGCAGGAGAAAGAAAGATAGAAGTATTTATAAACGGACAATCCATTGGGGTCTCCACTGGTTATGATGACACAGAGATTCATAATTTTACTGTTGATAATTTAAATGTAGAAGGTCCATTTACGATTAAAATCACGAATGCCTCTCCGGGTAATAAACAAATCGTATTAGATGATATTAGCTGGTCAAGTGCTAAGAATGAGGATCCCATAAATGTCTCCACGGTAACAGCAACAGTTTCTTCCGGTCAAGTAAATGCTGGAACGAAAGTGGAGTTATCAACAAAAACAGATAATGCAACAATCTACTATACGACTGATGAATCAGCTCCAACTACCTCAAGTATTAAATATGAAGCTCCTATTGTTATTGACAAAGATATGATTATTAAGGCCATCGCTGTTAAAGAGGGGCTAGAGGACAGTGCGGTATCAGAGTTCACGTATACAGTAGCAACGGAATCGGGGATACTTTCCATCGCAGCAGCTCGTAACACAGCTATTGGTGAAACCGTTACGATTAAAGGCATAGTAGCTGCCAACTTGAAGAATACAATTTCCGTACAGGATTCCACTGGTGGTATTGCTGTACGTCCGACTAGTTTACCTATAATAGTGGGCGATGAGGTAACACTTACTGGTAAATTAGCGAATTTCCGTGGTCTTCTTCAATTAGATAGCGCAACAGTCGTTGAAAAGACAGGAACTATTGGAGCCCCAACAGCTAAAGTTGTGACAGGTGCTGAAGTGACTGAAAGCAATGAATCACTTCTTGTTCAAGCAAAAAACATAACATTAACTGCAGTTAATGCACTTAACTATACAGCAACAGATGGAACGACAGACTTCATCGTACGTGATGAAAACAGTTCATTAAATTTAGTGGTAGGCCAAAAATATGAGTCAATTACTGGTATTGTCCAACAATTTGATGCTGTCTATCAGATTATCCCGCGCTCGGTGCAAGATATAGTGGAGGATAGCTCTATATTACAACCGGTTGTAGCAAGTCCTGGAAGCGGAACGTTCATTGGTAGTACAACAGTAACATTGTCTACAACTACGGCAAATGCTGAAATTTATTACACAATAGATGGAACGGAGCCAACAGTAACTAGTACAAAATACATTTCGCCCATTACTGTTCAACAAAATACAACACTCAAAGCAATTGTCATAACAGCAAATGGCTCCTCTGAAGTGAAGACATTTAACTATATTATTACAGATAGTCTTCAAATTCATGATATTCAAGGTGGAGGGCATGTTTCTTCCTTTGATAATAAAACAGTGGAAGGTATTAAAGGGGTTGTTACCTACTCATTTGTTTTGAATGGTTCAAATTACTACAACATCCAAACGCCAGATGAATTAGCGGACAATAACCCCGATACTTCTGAAGGGATTGTTCTTTACAGTGGTAATAACAATTGGCCAATTCAAGTAGGAGACCTAGTAGCCGTAACAGGTAAAGTAAGTGAATTTGCATATGATGGATATGATGATCGTCAACAAACCGATTTGAAAACAACGCAAATCAATGTTCGAAATGATCAAGGTGGAAAAGTGACAGTAGTAGAACGAGGCGTCGCATTACCAGCGCCGATCATCATTGACGAATCCAAAATGTCGTTAGCGAAAATCGATAGTGATAATCTACAAGTTTTCAATCCAACAGTAGACGCGATTGACTTCTGGGAAAGTATTGAAGGGATGCGCGTACAGGTTGGAAATGTGAAAACTGTAGCACCACAAGAGCATGGCGATTTGATTACCGTTTTGGAAAGTGCACGTACGAACTCACTTCATGGGGGCCTATTATATGAAGAAATGAATCAAAATCCAAACCGAATTCAGTTCCGTTTAGAACCAAATGGACCTGGTCGAGATTTTGAAGTGGCGACAGGTGATAAGTTCAGGGGTCCTATTACGGGAGTAGTTGGATACTCTTATCAAAACTTTAAAATCTATGTTTCTTTAAATGAAATGAAAGCAGCACATTTAAAAGGTACAGCAACACCAGAAAAAACAACAATTGTTAAAGCAGAGGATAAGTTAACAATTGCTTCATACAACTTAGAAAATTTCTCGAATAATAAAACATCGTCTTCTGACGACAAAGCGCGAAAACTAGCAAGAGCTTTTGCGCAAGACATGAAAAGCCCGGACATCATTGGCGTAACAGAAGTGCAGGATAATAACGGTGAAACTACTGGAGACTCCAAGGCAAATCAAAGCTACGAAAGATTGATTCAAGCGATTGTTGATGCGGGTGGTCCGAGATACAACTACCTCAACATCGATCCTATCAACAATGCAGATGGTGGTGCACCAAATGCAAACATCCGTGTAGGATTCCTTTATAATCGAGAACGCGTTTCGTTACCAGAAGGCATTCTAGTTGGGAATGCGACTACTGCGGTTGGTTACGAAAATGGCAAGTTAACACTTAACCCAGGTCGTATCGATCCAACTAATGCCGCATTTAACAGTAGCCGTAAACCTTTAGCAGCACAATTTACCTTCCAAGGTGAAGAAGTAATTGTCATTGCCAACCACTGGAACTCAAAATCAGGTGATACGCCATTGTTCGGAGCGATCCAACCACCTGTTTATAACAGTGAAATTCAACGTAAGAAAATTGCGCAAATCGTTTATAGCTTTGCAAATGATATTAAAACAAAAAATCCTGATGCTAATATCGTTTCCTTAGGTGATTTTAACGACTATCAATTCGCAGATGCCCTTAAAATTCATGAGGGCGAATTGATGACAAATATGATCAATAAAGTAGAAACTTCTGATCGCTATACGTATCTATATCAAGGTAACTCACAAGTTTTAGACCATATTTTAGTTTCTAATAACCTAGTAAGCAAAACAGTCATTGATATTTTACACATCAATGCAGACTTTACGGATATGGCTGGCCGTGCAAGTGACCACGATCCTGTCATGGTACAAATTGATTTGGCAGGTGGAGAAGTTGTAGAGCCAATCACTGCTGAAAAAACAATCAATATCAAAAATCTTCAAACGAAGAAATTAACGATTGGCAAACCAAGTGTATCCGTAACACTGGATGAGGATTCCGTAATAACAGAAGGTATTTTATTCACAGGAAACTATGCAGAATTCCACGGGGTAGGTTTTGCAGCGCATACTGTAAAGCTTAAACCAATAAATACTGGAGCGATTATTGATTTTAAAGGAACAGTAGTGAAAAAAGTTATCATCGATGGTACGAATGTGAAAGAAATTAGAGGCGCTGAAAATATTCAAGAAATTGAATTTAGTAATGGTGCGAGTAGCAAAAATATT
This sequence comes from Solibacillus sp. FSL H8-0538, assembly GCF_038003525.1. Lineage (NCBI taxonomy): Bacteria > Bacillati > Bacillota > Bacilli > Caryophanales > Caryophanaceae > Solibacillus > Solibacillus sp. FSL H8-0538. The sequence continues at coordinate 644,205 of NZ_JBBOPI010000001.1, forward strand.
AAATTCACAAATTCGAAAGGGGAGCCCATTGCGGTTCCTTCTTTTCCAGGTGAAAACAACGCGCCTATTGTGAAAAAAAATATCCCTAACGCAACAGTAAAAGTAGGAGAGTCTATATCTATTTCATTAACGGATTATTTTTCTGATTCTGATAATGACGTTCTAACCTTTGTCGCGACAAAAGGAACGATAGAAAGTTCTACTTTAACATTAAATCTTGAAGAAGGAAGCCATATTGTTGGTGTTACAGCTTCAGATGGTGAAAAAAGTGTTACGACGAGCTTCAGTGTAACCGTAACATCCAGTGAATCGCCAGCTGATGAATACTACAAAGACGCATTAGGCAAAGAGGGGCAAGCATTAAAAGCAGCCTTACATGAAATTATCGAGGGTCATACTCAACTTTCATATGACCAAGTATGGGATGCACTGCGTGAAACAGATGAAGATCCAAATAACTCGAATAATGTTATTTTGTTCTATTCTGGTGTATCACGTTCTAAAACGAGTAATGGTGGGAACGTGGGGCAGTGGAATCGTGAACATACATGGGCACAATCACACGGCGGCTTCGGTACTAGCAAGGGACCTGGGACTGACATCCACCATTTGCGTCCGACAGATGTACAAGTAAATAGCTCTAGAAGTAATTTGGATTTTGATAATGGGGGAAGTCCTGTTAATGGTTGTAATGGGTGTTATAAAGATTCGGATTCCTTTGAACCACCTAATCGTGTCAAAGGCGATGTCGCTCGAATATTATTCTACATGGCAACTCGCTATGAAGCTGGAGATAGTGTTGACCTCGAATTAAATGACAGAGTAAATAATGGGAGCATTCCTTTCCACGGCAAACTGTCCGTTCTTTTACAGTGGCATGAGCAAGATCCAGTCGATGAATTTGAAAGAAAACGTAATACTGTCATTCAAAAGTGGCAAGGTAACCGCAATCCATTTATCGACCATCCAGAGTGGGTGAGTTCTATTTGGGAGTAATGTAAATTTATAGAGAGACAATCTAAACTGCATCAAAAACCGTGAGCTATGTATTCCTAGCTGGCGTTTTTTGGTAAATAAGTAAGCTCAGCATCTCGTCCAATTTTGTGCGAGATGTGTCTTTTTAATGCAGTAAATTCCAAATATTGTATAAAGCATGAAATGCGCACAACATCTAACTATTTACATGCTGGATGTTGTTTTTTGGAAATTGAAGGCAAGCTCGTATTTAATATCTCCCCCACAGCTCCCACCATCTTTGTTAAAATACTAATATTGGTATATAAAGAAAATTAGGACATTTTATTGTTTTGAAGTGTTCGGGTTAATGAAGCGAGGACATACGATGAAATACATTTTTTCGATAGTGATGGCCGCTGTGCTGAGTGTATATGTTCTGCCTTCCACGAGTCAGGCTAATGCGACGCCTTATTATATCGTAACGCCGGAAGTGGGTGTGACTATGACGGCGACGGCTGATGCGGCAGGGATGACAGTGGCAAAATTGAAGCAAGGCGCGCGCGTGGAGCCGATTGCGCAAGAGAATGGGTGGACGAAGGTGCTCTATCATAATCGGCTTGGCTGGGTGAAGAGTGATTTCATCAAGCCCTTTACGATTGATTTGACACGTTCGTATTCAACCTATTACAAGCAATTGTCAGAGACGGCGAATATTGTGTATGCACTTGTCCATGACTTTACGCAGGACGGTGTGGAGGAACTGTATGTTGTGACGGATTCGGATACATCAAAAGGGGAGTATGTTGAAACGGTTTATAGTGGTCCGGATGTCATTTACAAAAAGACGCTCACAGACGGTTTAACTATTGTAAGAAATACAAATGATTACTACGTCAAGCATGATACCCGTACAAAGCGAGGCTCAGCATATCCGTTATCAAAGTTAAATGACCAAGCCAAAACAGATTACTATGTAATAAGCGGCGGCAATGAAAAATATGAAGTGCCAACAAACTCATATTTCAATTCTCTATTTGTACTGCAATCAGGGAGTGGTGCCGTTAGTGAACGGACTTATTTAATAGAAGAAGTTGTATCGAAGGAATACTTTGGTGGTCAACAAAAAAATGCCTACAATGAAACCATTTACGCCATGCATTATTCAATGACTGAAAACGGTAAGAAAAAATCTGTGACGAACAAAGATTTCGAAATGGAAATTTCCCCATATGTGAACGCAAAAGCAGTCATGGAAATTTATAAAGATGACGATCAATCAGCAACACTTTCAAATTCTTATTCATTTCATGTAGAAAACGTGCAGCAACAATTATTAGCGTTAGCCGAAAAATCTACCGGTACGCAGCAAGAACTAGTGAAGTCGTATGCAGGGTGGGATGAGGAAGAACTAGTAACATTACAACAGAAGTTAGCTCAGTCATTAATTTTAGAAATTCCATTTAGATTCGAGATGGAGCGGAATTTAGTTTCTTATTTTTCTAATGTTGAAATCGGCATAGCAAGGGGGCTCCCTTACTATGATCCGGTGTTTTTCACTCGCAGTCGAACGGGTGAAGATGAGCGCGGCTATACATATTACGACAGAGCGCCAATTGATCAAGTCATTTATGATTTTTATGGTGTGAAAATGGATACAGCAACATTTAATGCGCAAGCCGGTGAAAATGGTCCGTCAGTAGATGATTTTCAGTACATCTCATTATTTAGTGAAACTCAGCCAGGTGAAACCTATCCATACCGCCAATTGATCGACATTAAAGAGCTGGAAAATGACTATGTGGCCATGCAATTTGACGATTATTCTGTGCCATGGGATATCATCATTGACCATACGAATGAAAGTGCATTAATCGCAGGAACGTATGACAAATCAGGCTCGGTTATTTTCAAACGTCTTCCGTTCGAACAAGGGACAAAGTGGGTATATATTGATACGGTCGAATCCTTAAATGAAGTGAATATTGAACAGTACAAACACTATGTAAACAATTTACACGTTATACAAGAACTATCTGCTGAGCAAAAAGTAAACGAGGTAGCGGTTACACCAGCCCAAACAACTGAACAACCGTTGCTAGCACCAGTTGAAGACCGAGCTGAATCATCAATTGGAATCTGGCTTATCTTTGCAACGCTAATCTTTGCGTTAGCATCAGGTGGAGCTTTATTTTGGTTTAAAAGAAAAAAAGATGCGGTATAGAGCTATTTCTGAGGAGTTAGCTAGTCAGAATTATGAACATCTAAAAGCATTTGATAAGGAATCTAAAATAGCTGTACAGATCATTTAAAAGAAAGAAGTAATTTTAGAATATACGAAATAAGCAAAAGAAAACGGCTTCGAAGTAGTTCAATCTACTCGGAACGGGTTTTGTCTTTATTCGATTAAACGGTTTAAAATGGTACTACTCTCTTAGATTAGATCTGGGTTCATTACTAATATTTTCAATGGATTAGTGGTGGTGATTCTACCAAAGATTATATCTACTTTAGTATAAATAGTTTCCAATAAACAATATATAAAGGAATTATATTCTTTTATACAAAAATATAACCATGAATAATAACATTATGTATTAATATGTAAAATAGACCTACAATTAAATAGTCAGCACACCTAAATCCTTTTAATCAAAAAAATGTTAAAAATGGTAATATATAAAACAGTAAAACATAAGATAATGCTATATTTATATACTAAATAATACCATGAGTTAAATTATTTACCAATAATATGTCTATTAAATTAAGGGAATGATAGTTGTGATATCAAGACTTGCATCTATTACCGTATATTTCTTAAAATAGCATTGACAATGAAATTCCATACTAATATACTTTTAGATGTTATCGTAATTTACGAGACAACTTTACTACTATAGTAAAATTTTGTTATTTATTAGGAGGAAATTATTCTATGGCTAACCAACCAAAGAAATATACTAAATTCGTAGCAACTGCTGCGACTGCTACTTTAGTAGCATCTGCAATCGTTCCTGTAGCTTCTGCTTCATTCTCGGACGTTGCTGAAACTAACTCACACGCGGTAAACATCAACGCTCTAGTTGAAGCTGGAATCATCGGTGGATACGCTGACGGTACATTCAAACCAAACCAAGATTTAACTCGTGGTCAAGTTGTTAAAATGTTAGGTAAATGGGTTGAAGCTCAAGGGCACACAATTCCTGCTGACTACGCAACTGTAGCTCGTTTCACTGACGTAGCTGTAGACGCTAAAGACCAAGAATTAGTTAAATATGCTGCTCTTGTAAAAGACACTGGCGTATTCAACGGTTCTAACGGTGCTTTAAACGCTGCTGGTAAAATCACTCGTGAAAACATGGCTGTAACATTAGACCGCGCTTTCAAAGCTGTAAACGGTACTTCTTTAGTAGAATTAGCTGCTGACATCGAAGACGTAACAGTTGCTGACTTAGCTACTGCTAAAGAGGAAGCTCGCACTGCAATCCAAGCTGTACGCGACTTAGGTATCTCTGGTGTTGAAAACTTCAACCCTAAAGCTGCTGTAACTCGTGGCCAATTCGCTTCATTCTTAAACAAAACAATCAACGTTGAAGTAAAAGCTGCTGAATTAACAGTTAAAACTGCAGTTGCAACATCTGCAACTACTTTAGAAGTTGTTCTTTCTGACGATTCTAAACACACTGTAACTTTACCAACTGCTTTAGAAGCTAACAAAGCAACTACAGTAACTTTCACGATCGGTGAAAAAGAATACACTGCTGAAGTTACATACGTATTAGACGTTAAAACTGCAACTGTTGTTGATGCAACAACTTTAGAAGTAGTATTAACTGATGACACTAAACACGAAGTAGCTTTAACTTCTCCATTAGAAGCTAACAAAGCAACTACAGTAACTTTCAAAATTAACGGTGTTGATTACACTACAACAGTAACTTATGTAGTAACTGACTTAGCTGTAACTTCTGTACAAGCTACTAACTCACAAATCGTAGTAACTTTCAGCAAAGCAATTGACAAAGATACTGTTGTTCAAGCTGACGGTACTTTAGTAGATGGCGTTGTTAAAATTGACGGTACATTAGTTAATACGTATATCGCTGAATTAAGCAAAGATGGTAAAACATTAACACTTACTCCAGCTGCTGAAACTGCATTTGCTGAAGGCGTATACAAATTCGAAATCGCTGCAAACACTGTAGAAACGGAAGCTGGCGAGCAATTAAAAGCTTTCCAAGAGTCATTCCGTGTAGCTAAAGATACTACTCGCCCAGAAATCACTGGCGTAACTGCTACTTCTAAATATGTTTATGAAGTAAAATTCTCTGAGCCAGTAACTGATGCTTCTGCTAAGGCATTCACAGCTTCTTACAAAAATACAGAAGTTGAAACTACATTAACAGCTCCAGTTGGAAATTTATCTAAAGATGGTAAAACATTAACTCTTACATTTGCTCCTACAACTGAAGTTAATGAAGAAATTAATATTTTATTCTCTGGTTTAACTGACTTCGCTGGTAACAAAGCTGTACCAACAACAAAATCAGTTACAATTAGCGATGCTGACAAAACTAAACCTGAAGTAACTTCAATCACAGCTACTTCTGCAACAACAATGGAAATTAAAGTAAGCGAAAAAGTTGCAAACTTAGACGCTTCAAAAATTACATTTAAAGGTGCAGCAGTTGTTAAAGCTGAAGTTTCTGACAAAGATGCAACAATTATCGTAGTAGAAGTAGCAAGCACAATTACTACTGGTACTCTTGAAATTGCTAAAAATGCATTCGAAGACTTAAGTGGTAACACAAATGCTGCTAAATCTCAAACAGTTTACTTCAACGCTGACAAAACAGCTCCAACTTTAACTTCTTCAACAGTTAAAAAAGTAAACAACAACAACGTTTTAGTACTTAAATTCTCTGAAAAAGTTACTGAAAACGTAACTTCTGATTTAACATTAAAATATGTTGATGAGTACGGTGTAACTCAATCAGTAGTAGTACCAGCAGCTAACCTTTCTGTAGATGCTGACGATGCTACTAAAGTAAACGTAGAATTAACTAAAGCTGATGCTTCAGCTGTAAAAGTTGATGTAAACTACACTATCGAATTTGCAGCAGCTAGCTTCACAGATTTATTCACAAATGATTCTGCTAAATTCTCAGTATCATTCAAAAATACTGGTGCAGCTATTTCAACTAACAAATTAGAAGTAGTTTCAGTAACTCCTGCAACTGTAGGTCAACGTACTACAGAAGGCTCTGCATTCGTAGACGTAGTATTCAACAACGCAGTAGACTTAGCAACAGCTAAAAATGCTGCTAACTACACAGTTGAAGGCGCAACTGTTACTTCAGTTGAATTAACTGCAAACAACCCAGCTGCATCAACTGCAACAGTTCGTGTATTCATCACAAACGAAACAGTTGAATTAACTGGTACTTACAACGTAACAGTTTCTAACGTTAAAGGTTACTCTTCTGACGTAACAGTAATGGACGTTGCAACTGAAGGCGTAACAATTGCTGAAAACGTAACTGCAGTTGTTAAAAAAGCAGTAATTAAAAATGCTACTGACGTTGAATTAACATTCAGCGAAGCGGTATCATCAGTAGATGGTACTGACTTCGAATTCTTCGTAGACGGTAAAAAAGTAACTGCTACAATCACTGCTTCTGCTTCTTCAGAAGTTGTAACTGTATCTGTAACTGATAAAGACATCTATGAATTAATCGCTGATGGCAAAAAAGTTGAATTACGCGCTGCAAGCACAATCAATATTGCTGATGCTGCTGGTAACGTAACTTCTTTCAAAGCTATCGAAGTTAAATAATTTATCCCATCATTTGATGAGTAAATTTCAAACCCCCTACCTTTCCGGTAGGGGGTTTTTCTTTTCCTTCTTTCCCGATAATGGTAAAATTAACTATAATAATAGAATAATATACCATTGGAGGATACATATATGAAACAACATTCAAGATTCATCGCATCCGCAGCAGCGATCACTGTAGCTACTTCGGCAATCATACCAGCAGCTTCAGCGGCAACATTCACAGATTTAAAAGGCAATGCACATGAAAATACAATCATGTCATTAGTGAATATGGGGGTAATTAATGGCTATCCAGATGGCACATTCCGCCCGAACCAATCATTAACACGCTCGGATGTTGTAAAATTGCTTGGGAAATATTTAGTGTCACTTGGTCATAAAGTGCCAACAGATTACAAAACGAAAATGCGTTTTGCCGATTTAACTGCAAAATCGCAGGACGAGCTTTTACAATATGCGGCGCTTGTGAAAGATGTGGGTGTCTTTAATGGAAGCAACGGCAAACTAATGCACAACGATGTCATTCGTCGCGATCAAATGGCTTCAGTGCTTGTACGTGCATTTAAAGTAATCAATGACTTCGATTATGTTGCACATGTGAAAGAGCAAAAGTTCACAGGGGAGATTACGGACCTTAATAAGACGACAGAGGAGCATCAAGAGTCAATTAACGTCTTCGATTATTATGATATTACAAAACAAAAAATATTTACGCCAAAGGACGAAACAAAGCGCGGCCAATTTGCTTCCTTCCTATATAATATGATGAAAGTTGAAACACCGAACAAAACGCCAGAAGAGCCGGAAGCACCAATATTAACAATTAAAACGGTTGAAGTGCAAGCAAACAACAAGCTACGCGTTGTGTTATCAGATGACAAAGCGTATATTGTGACGTTAAAAACACCACTTGTTGATAATGTTGCAACAGAAGTATCCTTTGAAATCGGTGATAAAACATATAAAACAACAGTGAAATATGAAGTAGCGGATTTAAAAGTTACATCGATTACAAATGACAATGGTAGCCAGTTTAAGATTCAATTTAATCATCCAGTGAAACTTGATAAAACATTAAATGCAGCAGCGATTGCGAAGTTAGTATCGGTAACAGGGATTGACCGGATAGGTGCGGTGCAGTTATTGAAAGCCGAACTAAGTGAAGACCAACGTACACTAGTAATTACAACAAATAATGCAGTAAGCCTTGAAGGACGTTATCGCATCGTTGTAGATGGTATTACATCACAAACAGCAAAGCCATTAGTAAAATTTGATGATATTGTAACATTTACTGGCGATAAAACAGCCCCAACAATTACTTCTGTTCAAAATATTAGTGCAACGAAAGTAAAAGTACTATTCTCTGAACCAATTAATAATCCAGTAGGTTCAACGCGTTTCACATTAGTGGATGGTACCGTTGTATCAGGTATTACAGGAACAATTGGCACAAATGCGACTGAGGTTATTTACGATTTAGCGGGAGCTACAGTGAGAGGAACGTTACTAGCATCAGGCACAACAGTTCAAGCGACATTTGGTACAATTATTGACCTTGCAAACAATTTATCATCACCAAATCCATTAACAACGTATTTAACAAAAGGGAATAAAGATGGGTTTGTACCAACGCTTGTTAATGTAACGCAGCTCGGAGCGAAAAAATTTAAGCTAACCTTCTCTGAAGAATTGTATGCGATTCAGCCAAGTGATTTAACAATTGTTCAAAATACATACACACCAGGTATCGTATCTGTTCAAGTAGATCCAACTGATGCGAAATCATATATTGTCACGACAAATGCTTATTTAACAGGCTATATGACAATTTCTACAACACCTGGTCGGACAATTACCGATTTATCTGGTGAAGTAAATTCCTTCTCAACTGCGTTTAATTTTGTAACAGATACAACAAAGCCTACAGTTATTAACTCGGCAGTTGTATCGGACAAAGGGGAAGAGTATTTAGAATTTACGTTTGATCGTAATGTTGACATTCCAACAGTAGCAACTCTATCGATGACGGGAAGCTATGTTGCACAAGGCTATACAGTGGATATTCCTGCAAACCGTGTAACACAAATGACAAAGCATGCGACGAATGACCGCATTATTCGTGTAAAACTTGCTCATTTACTCGGTACAACCGTTCCTGCTGGTGCGACCGTGTATGGCAATGTGAGTTTTACGGGTTTAACTGGTGAATTTGGACAAGAAGTAAATAATTATGCATCAACAACTTTTGTACGTGGCTATGATTCACAGTATTCAGACCAACAATTATCGCTGCTATCTGTGCAAACATCAGCGACAGCAACACCAGGTACAGCGATTGATAATAATACTATTGTATTAACGTTCTCGGCAAATGTGGACCCAATTACAGGATCTAACCCAGCGAACTATTTTATTGGTCAAAATGCAACAATTGAAAAAGCAACCATTCGTCAAGATGCACCAACTAAAGTAGTATTAACATTGAAGGATAACGAGCGTTATGTTCAACGTGGTGAAACATTAACAATTAGCAATTTGAAGGCGAATGGCTCGACTTTCATCATGCCAACGAGACAAGAAATTATTTACTTACAAGAGAATATTCGTCCAGTATTTGAAACAGGCTATCAATTTGTAACCGGCTATGACACGGTTACATTAACATTTAGTGAAGAGTTGATAAATGTATTGGATAGTTCATTTATTGTCTACGTAAACAATATGCCTGTTCAAGTAAAAACAGCGATGGTATCACCACAAAATCGCCGTCAGGTTTCAATTCAACTAAATCATTTGTTTAGTTCGAATCAATTTGTTTCGATCAGCTTATCACAAAGTGCTGCGATTACAGATTCGGCGAAAAATCCATTGCTATTACAAACACCTATTCAATTTACAGTTCCAGCAGGTATATATTTCTAATATTCGAAAGCACACTCGGTCATTGAGTGTGCTTTCATTTTGTAAGAGGTCTAGGGAAGTATGAACAAGGATTTGTAGCCACTAGTAGTTAACAATGGATTTTGCAAAAATGCTCATTAAATGAGGGGCATCTTTCTACTTTTATAATAGAAGAAAAACATTTCATATGATTATAGAAGGCGTCCAGTTTCTTGTATAATAGAAGTACTGTAGCAAGGAGGAACAAAATATGAAAAAATCTACTGTTTCTAACAACTTTTTAAAATATAGTGCGGTACTTTTAGCTGCCGCAACAACCGCTGCATTCGTAGCACAAGCACCGGCAACAGCCCAAACGAATCCATTTACCGATGTGAAATCAAATAATACACATTATCATGCCATCATGAACATGTACAGTGAAGGAATCGTCACAGGGGTAACGGCTACATCCTACAAACCAGGGCAGGATGCTACGCGCGGAGAAGCGGCATTATTTCTTGCGAATGCGCTCGGTCTTAATACGAAAAACGTTAAAAATCCTGGCTTTACCGATGTTTCTTCTTCAAGTAACTATTACGGAGCGGTTGCTGCATTGTATGAAAAAGGGATTGTCGGTGGCTACGGTACAATGTTTAAACCGAATAATACGCTAACCCGAGCACAACTTGCCAAAATGTTAACGCTTGGTTTTGAGCTTGAGCAATCGGCTGCTACAACGACAAAGTTTGCAGATGTGAATAAGTTAACGGATGCTGCGACCAAGCGTTATATTCAAACGCTCGTGCAGTACAGTATCACAAGTGGTACGACAGCAACAACCTTTAGTCCGAACAAAAATTTAACACGCGGACAGCTCGCAACCTTTTTAGATAATGCGATGAATGCGGTTAGTGATGATTTTGATGTAATCGACGTACAGTAATTGGAAAAGTGAATGCATCTGCATTCACTTTTTTATTTGGGCTGTAAACGGTATAATGGTTAACGTTAATAAGTTTGTAAGGAGGAATTTTACGAAAATGAATAAAATATTTTCGGCTTTCTTGTCAATGATGCTACTTTGTTCTACTGTGCTACCTGCGAATGCTTTTGCAGCAGTAGGGACAGTAGTGGAAGAGGGGATCGTACAGCAGGAAGAAAGCTTAAATACAGAAGGAACGAACGTGGTTGATCCACAAAATGCTGCGGATTCCACAACAGTAACGGAAGCAGAGGAAACGACAAAACCAACTGTGGAAGATGAAGTAGTAAAGGAAACGATTACAGAAGAAGAGACAACAAAACCTGAAGCTACAGAAGTAGAAAAAGAAAAAGAAACGACGGAAGAAGAGTTAACAGAAGAAACAAATCCAACAACTCCTCTAAATCCGCAACAGTTAAACGTGGCACAAAAGCTAGCAGATATTCCAAATGACTTTTGGGCAAAAAATGAAGTCATGCAGCTTGTTGAAATGGAAGTAATCAATGGTTACCCAGACGGAGAATTCCGCCCATCACTTGCGATTAACCGTGGACAGGCAGCGAATCTTTTTAAAGGAGCACTAAAGTTACCAGAGGCTACATATCAAGCGAAGTTTTCTGACGTTAGCAGTAAGTCAGGCTTTATTCAAGGTGTATTTTCTACATATGCAGCAGGTATTTTTAGCGGGAAACCAGACGGACGCTTCGGTGTGGCGGATGCGCTAACACGTGAACAAATGGCGACAACTTTAGTTCGTGCTTTTAAATTACAAGATACAGGCGAACAATTAACGTTTAAGGACTGGGATACTATTAGTGTGTCGCACCGTGAAAATGTAAAAATTTTAGCACAGCACGGCATTACAACGGGACGCGCGGACGGAACATTTGATCCGAAGGCAACAGTAAATCGCGTGACATTCTCAGTTATGCTGCACCGTGCACTAGTAGCATCGAATCAAATTGCAGCAAATGACTATACAATTCAAGAAGCAGATACGTCAGCTAATTTCAATTTAAGTCGGGTTGCTACGAACTTTGTCCAAGTGACAAACGGTACTTCACCGCTTTATATTCGTTCGGCATCAAGTGTTGCGCTGAAAAGTAAAAAAACTGCAAGCTTCGGCGTAGCAGAGGATACGATTTATACGTATGCGATAGGCTCTCAAGGGGCAACATTACAAATTACAGTTCGCGCATTAACAAATGGCGATGAATTTGTATTTTCTACATTAAATAACACAACAAAAAATAAAATCTCGGTGGATTTATTCCAAAAGGCAACGAATGTAACGAATTACCGTTTATACCGCTATGATCGTTTCCCAATCGATAAAAATGCAACGGATGTATTTGGTCACGATTCATCAAGCTATCCAACAGGACTACTACGTTTCATGACGGACGGCAAGCTTGCAAATGATCGTATGGTTGGTCAAGCGTATCGTTCAGCACAGCTAACACAAAAGTATCCAAATGGTGGCACAAGCTATATGCGCGATTTGCAGGCAGAATATGAAGCTCTCTCTACTATTTGGCTAGAATCTGATTTTATGAGCTTCTACACGCTCTCATCAAAAGGTCAAGATATTGTGGATACATGGTATATGGATTCAACGGAACGCTTATTTACAACAGACGAAAACATGAATGACTGGATGCTCGAGACGGCGCGTAACTATAAAAAGCGCAATAATTGGTATACAGCAAACGGCCCGTACAATAAAATGGCGACAACAACAGAGCCGATGCCAAGCTCATATCAAGGCTTCGGGCGTAATTTACTCCTTGTAAAAGAAGACCGCGCACTTGTTCTTTATAAGGAACAGGGTGATCGTTATTTTGCCAACCTTGTGAAAAACTCCTTCGTCAGCCTGACAAAGTTTAAAGGGGACAAGTCATACTGGGAAACAGAAGTAACGAGTACGTATTTAAAAAGTTTGTACAATATGAATGCACCGTTCATTGATACACGTTTTAATGAACAAATCGCGTTATTCTACTACAACTCAGGTGAGGAATTTAATATTCCAAACTATAAGCAACCGCTGAAAAACTATGCAGACTTACTCGTATCGCGTAAAGCGGCTGGACATGTTATTGAAGTACAAAGGGATGCATACTATATTTCAGATTACTTCCCAATCAATCAAAATATCACGACACATTCTTCTATGAACCATATGCTTGGTGGGATGAACCTCCTATTAATGGCCTACAAGGAATTTGGCGACACGAAATATATCGAAACGGCAACAGCGATTCAAAAAGGTATTGCCATCGAAAAGGATAAATGGATTCGTTCAAATGGCGACATTTGGTACCGCGTTAGTCCAAAAGGTCAATTTGCTGGAACGGATTACCAGCACTTAACGCTAGAGGATTTAATTAATTCGTATTGTTTATGGAAAGACATTGATACAACGTATTTACCAGTATTAGAAGAAATGATCGCTTCAAAGTCAGGTTATTTATCGATCCATCAATACGGCTACACTATTAAAATTAAAAAAGGTCTTGAGGAACTTGATATGCTGAAATACCTACCACAAGGCCCTCAACATACAGACGCATTATAAAAACAAAGGCATTGTCCCGAAAGTGAATTCGGGGCAATGCCTTTTTCGGTAAGAATACGTTAAGTTTGTCATTTTAGTGCCCATTACTTTAAAAAAATGCTATTTTGTCGATAGTACTGTTAGAATAATGGAAATTTATTCATCGTTCAGTTCGGTTGTAAATGCCATTGAATGAAGATAAATTCTCCAACGGATATAACTGATTTGGAATTGTATTTTTACATAGAAAAGGAAGGGTGAGAAAATGAAGAAAAATTTACGTGTTGGTATTTTAGCTAGCTTACTATTAGCCCCAGCAGCAGTTGCTCATGCGAATGACGCAGAAATAATTACAAATTTAAGTCAAGCACCTTATAATACGGTAGCTTCCGTTACATCAGTTGAAAGTTTATTAAATTTATTTACGGGAGTAGATGAATCGTACTCAAGTGCCAGTATTTCAGTACACAGAGGATATTATAATAGTTTGACAGATGCAGAGAAAACATTACTAGGCACTGAGAATATGGCGTTGATCAATGCGAAGTTAACTTACTTAGAGCAGTTTGAGCAATTCAAAGTTAGCGCGAATAGCTTGAAAACGCTAATTGATAAACTGACATTAACGAGTAAAACCTTAGTTGTGGATACTGATACAGCAACGGCACAACATAATAAATTAATAGTAGATGTTTCCGCAGCAGGAGCTACACTTTCAACAGTAGCGGGCGGTACAGATGCAACAGTAGCAAAATCATTACTTGCAAGTTTAGATTATTATAGTGGAACAGGTCCAGATGATTTTGTTAAAGGGATTGTCACGAATTTAAGCACACTTGAAACGCGTAAAGGTGAAATTGTCTTACCAAAAGAATTTATAACAACGTATATTGGGCCAATCGAAGCAGCCGCTACAGATGTGGACAATCTAAATAAAACGTCTTACGGAGCGGCAATTGATGGGGCGCGTGCGGCATATGATCTGCTCGAAAGCTCTGTGAAAACAATTGTGAATGCGCAGTTAATGACATCGGGTGTAACAGCACAAAAAACATTAACAAATGCTGAAACGGATTTAACGAAGGCAGCCGCGGTAGAAGAGCAAATTGCAGAACTTAAAACGACTGAATTTGAAACGGCTTCCGCCTTTAAAACTAAAATAACGGCTGTTACGAAAGCCTATAATGAGTTAAGTGTGCTCCAAAAGAAACTAGTTGATAATTATAGTGAGCTCGAAACGTATGACAGTGTAATGAATGTTATTAATGCCATTGATCTATTAAAAGTAGCACCTACAAAGGATTTCCGTGATGCGGTAGATGCTGCAGATCTACTTTATAGCGCATTAGAGGGCACGGTGTTAAAAAGCTATGTTACAAATGCTGAGAAATTAGAAGAAATGAAAATATTAATTGCAAAAGCAGAAACGGTAGAAGTAGTTATTGACGCGATTACCCCAGCTAATGCATCAACACAAGTAACACTAGCGCGTGCGGCATACAAAGGGTTACTGTCAGTAGAAAATAAATATGTGTTAAAAGAAAAATATGAAGTATTAACAGCATGGGAAAAATCAGCTACAACCGCTGCAACTGTCGTGAAACAAATAAATGCAATTGTAGTGTCAAAATCAGACTTCGTATCGAAAACGAAGACGGCTATAGCAGGCTATACAAAAATTGGTTCAACGACAACAACTGGGCCAACGCGTGAGCAGGAGCTTGTAACAAATTCAGCGCGCTTACTCGCATTACAACCATTTGCTGACATTGCAAATCTCGTAAGTACATTAAAGGTAACGAGCAAAACGTATGTAGCTGATTTAGAAGTAGCAAAAACTGCTTTTGAAGGTTGGAGTACGATTGGCTACGCTGGACTTGAGCAAGTAGACATAGATGCACTTAATACGTTAGAAGAAGCTCTTTCTACAAAACTAACAACAGCTGTTAATGAAAAAGAAATAGCTGCGGGTTTAGTTGCGCGAATTGATGCGGTCAAGAACAATATGAACTTAGCAGAGATGGCTGCTATACGCGCAGAATATAATGCTAAAACATTCTCATCAAACGCGAAAAAGCTCGTAACAAATATTAAAGTGTTAACGGATTTAGAAAAACAATATAAAGCCGCATTAAATGTTGTGACACTTATTAACAAGTTAGATGTAAAGGCAAAGGATTACGCAAAAAAGGTAATTGCGGCAGAGGCGGCTTACTTGAAAATTTCACCAACTACGTTACAGCAATATGTAAACAATTACGCAATAGTTTCTACAAACTTACCAGCAGTAAATCTTATGATCGAAATTGATGCATTAAAGCCGACAGATGCCGATTTTAGAACGAAGCTAAATGCTGCAAAAGAGAGATACACAACGATTGCAGGTTCAACAGCAGTACAAGATGAGCCAAAAAATGCGGTTGATCTCCTCGTGAAGAACTACCCGGCAAAACTGAGTGTTTTACAAGAATACTTGACTGATGCAGATGCGATGATTGCAGATATTACAAAACTTCGTGGATTAACAGGTCAACCGTTTATGGATGCATTAAACACAGCAACAGAAAAGTTCAAAAAATTGCCAGCAACGACAAAAAAGCTAGTTACAAACGCCAATGTTTTAACAGATATACAAAAGGATTATACGGCTTCGTTAAAGGTATTTAATTTAATAGAAAATCTACCAACAACAATAGATAAAACATGTTCGAATAAGGTTGCAGATGCCGAAAAAGCCTATCAAAAGCTAACAACGGTACAAAAAGGGTATGTGTATAATTACGCAACGAAGATAACGCCTATATTAAAGATTGCAGATTTAATTGGTCGTATTGAAGCGCTAAAAATATCGAGTAAAACGTATGAGGTAGAGGTTGAAGCAATTCGCTCAGAGTACAATGTATTATCTGAGGCGGAAAAAGCGCTTGTGCATAACTATAAAAAGCTTGAATCAGCAGAATCAAATATGTCAGGTGCGGATGCTGTGATTTTATTAATTGATCAGGCTATACCGAATGCAGCAGACTATATTGCAAAATTATTAGCAGCACGTCAAGCCTTTGACTCCCTGTCAAAAGATCAGCAAAAGCTTGTGTTAAATATAAAAGATTTAACGACGCGCGAAAATTCAGTGAAGCCTGTTTTAACATTAGATAAAGAAATTATTGCACTAGATCCATCCAACGCAAAAACGTTCATCAGTAAATTCAGTGCGGCAATCAAGGCTTATGAAAAACTTTCTTATTCAGAGCGTTCGCTATTGACGAAGGAAGATCAATTAAGTAAAGTCCTTCAACCTTTATACAATGTTATAAATGGTATTAACGTCATTAAGTCTTCTAGTAAAACATTTGTGCAGGAAACGCAAGCCGTGCGCAATGCCTATAATGCCTTAACAGAGGAGCAGAAGGCATTAATTTCAAATTACAGTACATTACTTGAGCATGAGATGAATGTTCAAGGTGGAGCAAGTGTAGATGCATTAATTCAAGCATTAAGAAGCAATAGCCCAGCTGAATATGTCCAAAAAGTAAAAGAGGCTCGTGAAGCATATAATGCACTGAGTTCAGCGAATAAAAAGGCTGTGACATTGCTTGATACACTAACTACAGAAGAAAAGTATATTAAGCCGGTAGAGACGGTCATTGATGCGATTAACGGGTTGAGTAATCCACGTAATGATTTAAGTAAACAATATGATAAGGCAAGGGCTGCACTTGAAAAACTAAATGCAGAGCAAATCACTTTTGTTTCCAATTATGACCGTTTCACTGATTTATCACAGGTTATTAACGTCTACCAACTAATCGCAAAACTAAAACCATCCGATAAATATTATTTGGGGAACTTAGAAGCAGCAAAACTTGCGTATGAACGATTGACGGTAGAAGATAAGCAACGAGTGACAAATTATTATAAATTACAAGAGGCTGAAACAGATGTGGGTGAAATACAGCAAGTTATTAATATTATTGCATCGCTTTCTTCCAACTCAAGCACATACTTTACGGATATTGCAAATGCGGTGGCTGTGTATAAAAAATTGCCATCTGCTTCAAAAAAACAAGTGATGAACTACTCGGTATTACAAGAGGCTGAGAAAAATATGAAGGCCGCTCAAAAGGTAATGGATTCAATCAACGAATTAGACCCGGATTTACGCACGTTTGAGTCCAAAACAAAAGCAACTTTAAAAGCGTATGATAAATTAACAGATGAGCAAAAGAAAATCGTATCGAATTATAACTTATTAAGACAATACGCGTTTGATTTAGGTCTTTAACTCATACCTAAATATTTAATGGAATTTCTATGTTATACTGCTAAAATGATTTGAAAATTATTTATTGTATTTCAAAGAAAATTTGATAATATAGATTAAGTGTTTCTTGTTAAAATTTCCACAATAGGGAAACGATAAATCTTAATAAACATGCCTTTCACTTTGCGGAGTGAAAGGCTTATTTTTCTACATAAATTTACAGAGGCAAACGAAGGAGGTACATGAAATGAAACGAATGGTAGTTGCAGGGTCACTTACGATGCTGCTCATGCAACCTGTACTTCCTACGACAGCTTTTGCACTAGAAAAGCCAGTAGTTACAGAAAGCACCCATTATTTTTCGGACTTAAAGAAAACGCACTGGGCTGCGCCAGCAATTATGCAACTCGTTGACAAGGGCTTTATGGATGCTTATGCAGATCATAGCTTCAAGCCCAATAACTATACAACTCGAGCAGAAGCGGCGGCGGTCATCGCGCGTACTATGGGTATTTCACTTGAATCAGATTTTAATCTACAGGCAATGGACGTCACAAAATCGCATCCTTATTATAAGGAGATTCGTAAGCTTGCAGAGCTTGGAATTATTCAAAATGGGGAATGGTTTAACCCAGAGGAGCCACTGAAGCGCGCACATATTTCAAAAATGATTGCCCTAGCATATGACATTGAAGTGGATGAAAAGAATAAAATGTCTTTCAAGGATTTCCCCAAAAACTACTGGGCCAAAAATTATATTGAATCACTAGCCGATACAGGTGTTGTAACAGGTAAAACGTCAAAAACATTCGAGCCGAATAGTTATGTTACCCGCGCTCATGTAGCGGCACTCACAGTTCGTGGGATGGAATTTCAGCGAAAAGTGAAAAACTTAGAGATGGCCTATGATTATTTATCAAAGAATTACATCCCAACAACTAATGACTATAGCAAATGGACCCAAGAGGTTATCGAATTAGTGAATAAAATACGTGTTGAAAAGGGGCTTCAACCTTTATTACAAGATCTAGCCTTAACACAACTTGCAATTATTAAAGCACAGGATATGCTGGTTCATAATTACTTTGAGCATCAGTCACCGTTTTACGGAAACCCGTGGGATATGGCGACATTATTTGACTATGAATATTCGAGCTATGGGGAAAATATTGCCCGCAACTTTAAAACACCGAAAGATACAGTCGCAGGGTGGATGGCTTCGCCGAAACACCGCGATAATATATTGAAGCTAAATTACACGCATATTGGGGTAGGAATTAAAAAGACAAAAAATGACAACTTTTACTGGGTTCAACAATTTTCTAGTAAGTAAATGGTAAATAATAGTTAGTAATATTACAATACTATTACAACTCAATATAATAGAGTTTAAATATTGTTCTTTATACCTTTATTTTCTGCTTAATGATGTAAATTCGGTAGTTTTTGTTTTTGTGCGAATATTCGTGTTCTGTTACAGAAGTGAAAAATTACTATACTCTTTTCTATGGTAGGCTATTAGTAGGTCAAAAAAGCCTTCGTTTTGAGAGGAGTATTAATTTACTATGAACAAGAAATGGTTACTTCCGATTTTTGCAGCATTTATGTTATTTGCAGGAACGGATCATAATACAGCTGAAGCAGCATCAACTACAGAATTAACTTCAACAGCAAATAAATACATAGGCGTGCCATATGTATATGGTGGCACAACAACGCGCGGATTAGATTGCTCAGGATTTACACAATTAGTATTTTCTGATTTAGATATTAAATTAAATCGCACAGCAGCAACACAATATACTCAAGGAACGAGCGTGTCTAAAAGTAATTTAAAAGCTGGCGATCTCGTTTTCTTTAACACACTTGGTGGTGTCTCACACGTAGGTATCTACGTTGGAAATAGCAAATTTGTTCACGCTGGATCAAGCACAGGCGTAACAACAGCAAGTTTAAACAGTTCTTACTGGAGCCAGCGCTATATAGGTGCGAAGCGTATTTCAACATTTACTTCGGGCACTGAAGTAGCAGTTTTAGATAAAGAAGAAGTAAAAGATGCAGCAATTGATTTCTCGATCTACGCTTCACGCGGAGAAGTAGCAATCCAACTTGCTGAAGCTCTTGGGTTAGACACTTCTGATACAAACTCACCATTTTCGGACATAAAGCCAACTTCTAAATACGCAGGTGCAGCCACTGCTCTACAAAAAGAAGGCGTATTTACAGGGGATGAAAACGGTAAATTTAATCCCGCTTCACCGTTAACACGAGGACAAATGGCGAAAGTATTAGTTGTAGCATTTGATTTAGCGCAAAAAGGTGAAGGAATGACATTTACAGATGTTCCAGAATCACATTGGTCAAAAGAATACGTATCTGTATTAGCATCAACAGGAATCACAGTTGGTAAGGGTGACGGTACATATGGCTTAAATGACAATGTAACATTAACACATTTAGCGGCATTTATTGATCGTGCAACACGTTAATTTGGTTATAAGGTACTTTTTGTAATTCGGGGCCAACCGATTTTACACCTTGCAGGGAAAGTTCTTTAACATAATATGAAATAGGAGAGGACGCAAATAAGCGCCTCTCCTATTTTTTTAATTCTAACTATTTTCCAGAAAAGGATTTCGTTTACAAGGTAAATTTATTACAATAAATAGTAAGTTTGGGTGCTAGTGTTTTAATAGGCTTTGTTTAATAGAAAGAGTCTGCTTTTGAAACTATTAAACTACAAGAAAAAACACCTTGTAAACTATGAATAAGGTAGATTAGCCCGATGTTTTTTGTGAGAATTTTTTGATAAAATGGTTTTTAATTGGAAGGGAGGAAAGAGACATTGTCTTTTAGAAAAGTCAGTCTGATGCTTGCAGTTATCATCATGTCAATGTTAAGTCTAAACCCAGTGTTTGCGAGTCAACGCTTCGCTGATGTCCCTTCTTCGCATGGTGCGTATGAAGAGATTGCTTATTTAGTAGATTTAAACGTTATCAAGGGTTATACGGAAAATGGCAAAACGACTTTCAAACCAAATGCATCCGTTACGCGTGGACAAGCTGCTAAAATGGTCATTGTGGCAACGAATAACAAGCCGTTAGCCGTTACGAATTCATCATTTTCTGATGTGAAAGATAAGGAGCTTTCGGGCTATGTAGAAAGCGCAATTAAACTAGGTTTTTTCAAGGAATATTCAAATGGTAAGTTCGGGCCGAATGTGCCTTTAACTCGAGATGAAATGAGTAAGGTGCTTTCAATCGCATTTAACTTAAATGTGGAGCAATATTCAAAGTTGGCGCTACCATTTACAGATATCGTAGAAACGAATAGCTACTATAAATATATTGCAGCTATTTATTACAATGGTATAGCAAAGGAAAGTATAAAATACAATGCAAGTGATGTGGTCACGCGCTCACAATTTGCATCATTTGTCACACGTGCAAGCGCGATGGAGTACCGACTAGAAATACCAGTACAAGGTGTAACAGTACCAGATGACAGTGGAGTAATCGCTACTGTAAAAGCAACCGTGGATAATTTAAATGTTCGTTCATCCGCCTCATCGACGTCTACAGCGAATATTTTAAATAAGGTAAATAAAGGTACGACTTTCCCTGTTTATGAAGTACAGGAAAATGGCTGGCTAAAGGTTTCTTATAATGGGCGCTATGCTTATATTTATAAGGACTATATTCAGTTTGTAGATGAGGCAGGGAAGGAAATTGGCTCGGTTCAAAAACAAGTAAAAGCATTCGGTGCCATTGAGGTTTATAAAACGCGAGATGTCGCTGGCAAAGTAATTAGTACTGTGGCAGCAGACGAAACGATTCCAGTATACGGCTTATTCGGTAATTGGTATTTAACAATGGTGAACGGGATTCCTGGTTATGTGCGCATATCACAAACAACAGAAATCGTTGCAACCCCAACTCCAACACCGGATGAAGAGAAACCAGTCGACAATATTGTAGAGGAAGAGCAGACGATCGTTGAGGAAGTAGAGGAAGCAGAATCTGGGGCGGCTACTGAACCTGAACTTGAGCAAGAGCCTCAAAAGTTAACAACGAAGACAATTGGGCGTGCGACGGTAGATAACTTACAAATTCGCGAAAAAGCATCCGGATCATCTACGTCCCTTGGTAAGGTTGCTCGAGGAACATTAGTGGAAGTGCATTCGATTTCAGGAAATTGGGTAAAAGTTACTTCCAATGGCGTCAACGGGTACATAAATAAAACGTATTTACGGTTGCTCAACCAAAATGGGACAGCGGTTGAAGGGCGTATTATTGTGCTAGACCCAGGTCATGGGGGCAAAGATCCAGGCACCTCTCGTGATAAGGCAATCGAAAAAACAATTACTTTAAAAGTGGCAACATTAGTGAAGCAAAAGCTTGAGAGTGATGGAGCAATTGTGAAAATGACTCGATCTGGAGATACGTATCCAACCTTACCAGAGCGTGTACAATATGCGAAAGATCAATTCGGCGAAGTATTCGTCAGCATCCATGCAAATTCAGCCACAAAATCATCAGCTAAAGGAACGGAAACCTATTATAGTGTGACATCTAATGATAACGAAAAGGAAGATTTTGCGTTAGCTTCTGCTATCAACAATCAAATTGTCACAAATGCGCATATGTATAATCGCGGTGTGAAGCGTGCGGATTATGTTGTACTAAGAGGAACGGTTATTCCGGCCGTTTTAGTCGAGTTAGGTTTCGTATCCAATGATGAAGACCGCGCGAAGCTGGTGGATGACGCCTATCTTGAAATATTCGCACAATCGATTTATAACGGGATTGTGAAGTACTATACGAAGTGATGGAAAGAGGAATGGCTAGTGCCCATTCCTCTTTTTTCATTTGGTTTAGCAAAGCATAATCTTTTGGCACAACCATATCGTAAATCGTCATAAACGGGCTTAATTTTAGTGTTTCCTGATTTTAAATAATTTAGAAAAACTGTATTAAAATATATTATTTTAGAATATAAAAAAATCATCCCTTCTAGATGAGAGAATGACGCATTCATTATTAACAGGTACAAGTTGATTGGAGTGGAGGCGACGACTTCTAGGGGATTAGCGAGCAGCTTGAGACCCTGGAATGAGGCCAACACGATGTTAGTCACAAAGGCGTTGCCACAGGACGTGGCGTACTTAGCCTTTGTTCCTTTGTTACCCGAAAGCGGCTCAAGGCTCGCCCCCAGAAAAGCGTTCGCCGCAACGGAAATCAACGACATCGAAGAAAAAAGCCAGTTCTTAAACGATGTCTCGTTCAAGAACTGGCTAAATTACTTTATAGACTTTTTCATTGCCCACCCTTAATAAGCAGGTAATTTTTTTACTAAATCTGAACGAATCCATACATATTGTTGTGCTGGTGGGTTATCGTCAGAATAGACTTTGTACCAAACATAGCCGTCTGCAGCTGATGTTTCTTCAAGAATGATGACAGGATAGCCGAACATGCCTGTTTCACCAACAACTTTAGCCTTATAGGTAAATACTTTTGTAGAAGATGCAGATGCTTCTGCACGTGTATTAACGAGATCGCCACCATTGACTGCCATGGCTAACTGGCCGTTACCGAAATCCTTCTTACCAAAACGGTTGTCCATGCGGTACATATGACCAGCAATTTTACTACCCCAGAACGGATCCGATGCATAGTGAACATTCATGCCGGCCGTTTTATTACCAGGAGCAGCCCCTTTTGCAAAGCCACCTGATTGTGGTACATAGTTAAGGTTTACATACATATTTAGGAACGCCATGACACTATCATCACGTGATGCATAGCTTGACCCTAATGTTGTATCTGAATCGAATACTTTAATTCCAAAAATATTGTTTTTCTCAAGTGAGTTTTTACTAATACCATAATCCCCTTCATGCATCGACGCAGCTAAAATGAATAGCGCGTTTACGTTATGAGAGGCTTCCACTTGTTTCAGTAATGCCCCCATACCAATTAGACGAGATTCAGTTGTTGCCTTTGCATAGCGGGCGATCCCTGTTGCTTGACGCTCTTGTAAAAGTGTCATAATCATGTTGTCTAGTTCTTCGGCAGTATAATTTGAATGTTGACGAATCGATGCGAACTGGAAATATTGATAGTCTGTGCCGACAAGCTTTGTTTGCAGCTTGTCACTATAGAAATTCACACCGTCCTGGCTGTAATAGTTTACGTTAGATTTCATAAATGCAGGGGCGGCTCCGACAACATAATCTCCGTTATAGCTTTGCGTTATGTGATTATATGTTTTATGCGTTAAAAAACCACCTGCAATATAATAATAGTTTTGTCCTTTAATTAGGCTAGTTGGTGTTAACGTGACTTCGCTCATTTTCACATAGCCCTTTGTATCCGCTAACTGGACGATTGCATAATCTTCACCACTGCCGATATATTTGAACTCAGAACCTTCAACTGCATAGGTAACTGCTTTTTTAAAGTCCTTCATTGAATAAACTGATACAGTATTTAATGATGTGTCAGCTGCTGATGCAATGCCGCTGCTCATTTTGATAATTTTATCGTCTTGAAAAATTAAATTCAGTGAATCCGATGCTTTGTAAGCCGCTTCAGCTTGCTCATAAGTGAAGTAAACGGTCGGATTTTTTGTCACTGTAGCGTTTGAAATTGACCCGACATAAAAGACGTTTACTTCGGGTTCAGGTGTCGGTGTTGGCTCCGGCGATGGATCAGGTGTTGGTTCTGGATCCACATTTACCGCATATTGCTTGACGGTTGTATTCATACGGAATAGAAAGGCAGCTGCGTGTGCAATCGTTGCCGATCCTTGAGGTTCAAAATAGACACCTTTATTTGTATGAGAACCACGGATGATATTATAGTAAACATTCGTAGCAACAGCTGGTTTAAACTGATCACTAATTTTAATATTATCTTTAAATGTTAATGGTGTTACTTCAAGTGGTACATTTTGATAGCGCAGCGCCTTTTGTAATAAGGCAGCCATATGTTGACGTGTAATTTTGTCATTTGGTCTAAATGTACCGTCTGGATAGCCGCTTAAAATGTTTGACCCAGATGCCGCTTGAATTTCTAAAGTCAGGGCAGAGCCTTCTTTTAAATCCTTAAACGTATGCTGCGTTGATGCTGGTAGATTTAATGCGCGCGTTATGTAGGAAGCGAATTCACCACGTGTGACCGCGCGATTTGGATTGTAATTGCCTTTCGCATCTGGACGTATTACATTTAAGTTAGCCCAATATGTAAGTTCATTGACCATTTGATGACCCGTTATGTCACTTGCGTAAGATTTTGATTGTGTTGAAATGGATACGATTAGCATTAGCGCTAATAGTAGTCCGATAGTTTTTTTGAACACGTAAACACTCTCCTCTCAATCTTTTACTATTTTATCAATTTATTTGTGCGAATCATAGAAAAATCCGAATCTTAAAACGTTTGTAATATAAATGTAACCATATTATACTTAAGTTCGTCTTATTTACTAGAGAGATTATGACCTTTATAATAATAGAACTATATAGAGAGAGGGTAAGGACATCAATGAAAGATATTTCTGTGAAAATCGGAAAACAAGAATGGTTGGAACTGCTGCTAGCAATTGCTGTATTAATTGCAGCGACACTTTTACCTTCACAAATTGCACTTTATAGTACAGCTGTGTTCTTTACGATATTTGCATTTTTCAAGCCGTTTCAAGCTTTAGTTATTTTAGTGCCATATGTTATTTTCCGTTCATTATTTATTGAAATTAATCCAGGAATGAAGTTAATCGGGGATTTAATGACATTTGTTGTTTTAGCCCGTTTATTCCTTTTGAATATTCGTCAAGTTAAAACATGGTTCCACTTTAAGCCATTTGAATGGTTCTTCTTTGCCTTTTTACTTTTTGGGGCAGCAATCGGTTATAAAAACGGGGTATCAATTGGCGCGATCGTGTTCCAATTACGTACGTTCCTCATCATGTATATTCTGTACTACATTTTAAGCCGTAGTGAATTACCGAAAAACTTCTTCGTGAAGCTGGCGTGGATAACGGTATTATCAGGCGTCGTTATTTTTGTACAAGGTGTTGTAGAAAAATTAACGTTACGTCAAGAGCTGATGCCAGAAGCATGGGCGCAGAAAACCTTGTCGTCTACAAACTTTGTACGGATATACGGATTATTAAATAATCCTAACTCATTAGCACTTGTCATGTTCTTTGCGATTTGTGCGGCGTTCTTCCTACGCTGGGCTTATAAGGACGTGCAATATAAATGGATACTAATCATTGCAAATGTAGCGTTTGTCGGTATGCTGTTGTTAACACTATCACGCGGTACATGGATTGCATCATTCGTGTTCGTGGTATTCTTCATGTTGCTAGCGCGTAATTGGAAGCTATTTAAACAAATTGTCATTACGTTTATCGCGGCCATTGTGTTAGTGTATTACCCTGTGAATTTAGGCCTTTTAGTGCTACAAAATATGGGGATGGATAATGACACAGCCCCAGATATTTCTGAAAGTGGAATTAGTAACCGCTTCACTGCAACATTTGATGATGAGACACTTACACTCATGAACGAGAGTGGCCGTGTATTCTATATTAAAAAAGGCTTTGAAGTATTAAAGGACTATCCAATTACAGGAGCTGGCTTTGGTACATTTGGTGGCTCAGCAACACTTTCATATGATTCACCAATTTATGAGAAATACGAGATTCGCTCAGATATATACGGAGGGAAAAACTTCTACTCTGACAACCAATACATTCAAGTTATCGCAGAAACAGGTGCGGTCGGCGTCTTATTATTCGCGGGCTTCTTACTGTCAATGGTATGGATGTTCTGGAAGGAACGAAAAACAGTATTCGGCCAGTATATGTTTGGTTTATGGTTTGCTACAGGGGCAGCCGGCATGTTCTATAATATTTGGGAGCTGAAAGTTTATACAATGTTCTTCTTCATGCTATTTGCACTGTTTGTAAGTAGTCGTGCCCTATATCCGATGCTCGAGCTAAGTAAATCAGAACGAGAGCAAGCTGAATAACAACTAAAACGGTAGCGTCATGCTATCGTTTTTTATGTGGTTAAGAAAGTATAACTTTCTTAACCACATAAGTAAGGACATCAACTCGCCCTATTTTGGGCGAGTTGTGTCTTTCTAACATTCTATTGGGTTTCGCTACTGAAATGTAATATTAATGTTATAGTATGCAACGCCAAAATTTGTTAAGGTAAAGTGTAACAACTAAGAAAGGAAGGTGAAATGCTTCAAGTTTTGATGAAGCAACACTATGAAAATTAAACATTTAATTATTACATGTATGGTCATGTTGTCTATTGTTTTAGGGGCGCAGGAAAAAGGCTATGCAGCACAAACGACGAATGAATCGTACCCGGTATCACAAGGTGTAGAGTATTCCAATTATACATACAAAGGGTTAAAAACGAGCGTTGTAAATCATTTACAAGTAGATTTATCAAATCCATTTACAAAAATTGGACTTGGATTACCAACACCTATTAATACGTTAATGACGACGACAGAGCATGCGAATAAACATTCTAAAGAGGGCAACCGTGTCGTTGGGGCAATTAACTCAAACTTCTATAATATGAGTGACGGTTATCCATTGTATTTAATTTCTCAATATAATTCTATTGTGACACCGAGCGTTATTTCAGACTCAAGCTCAAACTATGTGAGCCAGCCAATTGCCTTTGGGATTACGGCGAATGGCAATGCAGATATAGCTTATTATAATAGTGATATTACCGTAAATTACAAAGGTGAAGCGCTGAAAGTAAATGGGCTTAATGTTAAGCGTGGTGACAATGAAGCGATTATTTACACACCGCAAAATCATAGCTCACAAACACCAAACGGCGAAAAGGGAATCGAATTTATCGTGGAGACAGGCTCTACAGTATCTTCAACAAAATTCGGCCAGACGTTAACAGGGAAAGTAACGGCGATTCGCGGTTACGGCGACACTACGAAGGCGAAAATCCCACGTAACGGTTTTGTATTATCGTTTAACGGTTCAACATGGGGCGATAAATTCCGTAATATCACAATCGGAGAGGAAGTTTCGGTTACATTCTCGATTGATGATCGCTGGATGGATGCGCAGTTTATGATGGCGAGCGGTCCTTTACTCGTATTAGATGGTAAAAAGAATTTAACGATCAATACATCGAGCTCACGTGCAAAAGAAGTAGCACCACGTTCAGCAATAGCGATTAGTAAAGATAAAAAGACCGTGCATTTAATAACGGTGGATGGTCGAACAAGCGCAAGTGCGGGGATGAATTTATCGCAGTTTGCAGATTACTTAGTAAGCCTTGGCGTTGACCGCGCAATTAATTTAGATGGTGGCGGCTCGACAACGATGGGCATCCGTAAATACGGTAGCAATACAGTGGTACTTGCGAATCAGCCTTCAGGTGGCTCACAGCGCCGCGTGTCGGCAATTATTGAAGCAATTAGTACAGGTGCAACGAGCTCAGCAAAGCATATTAAAGTATCCCGCGATAAAATAGGCTCATTACTTGTTGGTGCGACCGTAAAATTAGCACCAGAATATGTCTTAGATGAGCATTATAACCCATTAACGGTGAATGCTGCTGATTTTGCAGTAGCAGCACAAAATAACAAAGTAACGGTTAATGGCCTAAGCTATACAGGGGTAGCGGGTGGTACAGAGCGCGTAACGGTGACAAACGGCGGAGCTTCTCAAACGATAGCTTTTAACGTAGTAGAAGCACCAGTTGGCTTCTCGATTTCAGCCGGCTCGACAACAACGATTGACCCGGATGCATCAGTGCAATTAAAAGTAAATGTAACAGGTCAAGACAATGAACCATTAATTTACAATGATTCACAATTACAATGGTCAATTGACGGAGATATTGGTACGATCTTCTCTTCCGGCGTATTCAAGTCAAACGGAAAAGAAGGCAAGGCAACGGTAACGGTAACACTTGGGTCAAAATCAGTTTCTAAAGAAATCATAGTGAAGGCTGTCGAAAAACCATTATTTAAAGATATTTCGGTAAATAATCGTTACAAAACAGAGCTAAGCTATTTAGTGGAACATGGATTAATTAGTGGTTACCCAGATGGCACATTTAAACCGGATCAAGCGTTAACACGTGCACAAGCTGCAGCATTATTAACACGTGCACTAAACTTATCAACGTCGGACGTAGTTAATCCGAACTTTGCAGACGTTTCGACGAGCAATACGAATTACAAGCAAATTGCGGCGATTGTCAATGCAGGAATTATGAACGGTACGGGCGATGGTAAATTTAATCCTGGTGCGCCGTTAACACGTGCACAAATGGCGAAAATTTTAGTTGTTGCCTATGATTTAACAGGCACAACGGATACGAAATTCAAGGACGTTAGCAGTAAGCATTGGTCATATGAATATGTGCATACATTAGCTGCGAATAAGATTACCACTGGTTATGAAGACAATACATTCAAGCCAGGTGTCGAAGTTTCGCGTATGCATTTTAGCTTATTCCTATATCGAACAATTACGCAGCAACAATAATAAAACCTTTGCGGAAGTTTGCGAACGAAACATGCAACTTCGAGGGCACTGAAGAAGTCTATAAAGTAGTTTAGCCAGTTCTTGAACGATGTCTTGTTCAAGAACTGGCTTTTTTCTTCGATGTCGTTGATTTCCGTTGCGGCGAACGCTTTTCTGGGGGCGAGCCTTGAGCCGCTTCCCTCGCTGCGCTCAGTCCAGGGTCTCAAGCTGCTCGCTAATCCCCTAGAAGTCGTCGCCTCCACTCCAATCAACTTGTATTTGTTAGAAATGAATGCGTCATTCTCTCATCTAAAAAGAATGCTTCATTGTATTCTTAAAGGAACATATTAAAGGTAGTATTTCTAAATTTTTCCAATCCAATAAACACTCAACTTTAGCCTGTTTATGGCGTTTTACGATGTTAATGTGCCAAAAGATAACATGCTTTGCCAAATCAATGAACTTGATGATTTTTCATTCATTTTAGAAGAGTTAAAAATAAAATATTGTTTAGACAACGGGTGGAACGCGATACATGATGTATCAGACGTCTACTTAGTGGAACCCTCAAAATACTGAATAATTTAAGCAATTACCCGCAAATTACTACAAAGTAGAAAAGAAGAATAGTGAATTGAAAAAGGAAACGGCATCGGGTCTATTGGGCATAGAAATTCAAAGTGCCACAACGATATTTGCTGTCAAACTGAAACAAATATTAAAGCTACTGAATGAAAAAGAGTAAGGAATAGAGAAGGAAATAATTCATTTTCTGTTCAAAATTGAACAAGAAGTGAATTATTTTTAACTGAAAAAGATTCGTTATTATTAGGGTCTTTACCAAAACATGTCCTTTACTTTAAAAGAAAGTGTACTACTTTATAGGCACATGGAACGGAAGGCGGCGACTCCTGCGGGAAAAGCGTGAGCCTTGAGACCCCGCACGAAGCGAAGCGGAGGAGGAGGCTCAAGCCACGCCCGCGGAAAGCGACCGCCTGGAGTGGAATGTGCTGTCAAGTTCAGATTTTGGTGTAGGGCCCATTATTAAAATATAAGTTTTTCAGTGCCCTTTGCAACTTCCGCAGAGGTTTTTTCGTTTTAGAGACATTATGCTATACTTGTAGCAGATAAAAGCAGTGTAGAATAAGCACGAACAACGCATGTAAACAATAGGTTCTGTTAAATCTATTTGTTGGTAGTTATTAATAAATAACATTGCACACTTGCTTGCAAATCAACAGCAGTGTTTAACAGCGCCAAAATAATAAAAGGATGTATGAAAACGTGAAAATTGGAATTGTTGGTAACTACGGAAATGATAATAATGGGGATGAAGCAATTTTACTAAGCATCATCCGTCAACTGCAAAAAGTGTTTAACATCCCGACTAAGAATTTAGTCGTATTTAGTAATAATCCACAGCAAACAGCGGACCGCTATGAGGTTGAAAGCTACCCGCTATATTATAAAAATGGCAATGCCCCGAAAACATTTTTCAAAACGTATAAGGAAAATTCAAAAGTGGTGAAAAATCTGGATTTCGTTGTCATTGGTGGCGGCGGTATTTTAATGGATTTGTACAAGCGTGAAGCACCGTTATATGGATCTTATGCGATGATGGCGAACAATGCGGGCGTACCCTATGTAGTATATGGCTGTGGTGCTGGTCCATTAAATACGGGTCTAGGCAAATGGTTTATTCGTTATATGGCCAAACATGCAGAAAACATTTCAGTCCGTGATCCACAATCGCAAAAGCTATTGAAGTCAATTGGTGTGAAGCGTGACGTGCATGTTATTGGCGACCCTGCGTTTAGTTTAGAAGTAGCACGTACACAGTATAGCGAAGCACCGAAAAAGGTTGGTGTAACAGCTGTCCCTTATTACAACGCATCTTATTGGCCAACAGGGGACGAAACGCTGTATAACAACTACATTGACGGCATGGCGAAAAACCTAGACCATTTAGTAGCGGAGCATCATGTAGAAATTACGTTCTTTGCGACAAAATATCCACAAGATGCAGATGTGACGAAAGAAATTCAACAGCGTATGCGACATGGTGCAACAGTAACCATTATTGATGAAAACTTACCACCACAGCGCATTTTAGATTTAACTGCATCATTTGATGTGTTAGTTGGGACGCGCCTGCATTCACTAATTTTAGCAACGGATGCAAAAACGCCGATTATTGGGGTGTCTTACCATGTGAAGGTTAATGACTTTTTGCAAATGGCTGGTTTAGGCGACTATTCTTTACCGATTCATTCTTTACATGAAACAGACGATCAATTTGCCAAGCTATTTAATCAAATGGCGACAAATTGGAACGGCGCGCAACAACTTGCTGCTACGACGAATGCTTCATTTAAAGAGAAATCAAGTCTTGGTGAACAGCTGTTAAAAGAAGGTGCTGCGAAGCGATGAAAAAAGTATTAGTCATTAGCAATATGTATCCGACCGAGGAGCATTTGGCTTACGGCATTTTCGTCAAAAATCAGGTCGAGCAACTTGAAGCTGAGGGTATTGAAACATTACTTGCCGTGAATACCAATCCTGCGACGGGCAAGAAAAATGTACTGCTAAAGTATGCAAAATGGGCACTAAATGTAGGCAAGGTATTCCGGGCAAATAAACACGATATAGGCTTAACCCATAGTCATTATGTGTTCCCGAGCGGCTTGTTTAGCTATTATTTAAAGCAACGTCATAATATCCCCTATATCGTGACAGCGCATGGCGGAGATATTAATAAAATGGCGAAAAAAAGTGGACGCATTCGCGATTTAACGGAGAAAATATTGCAAAATGCAGATCATGTCATTGCGGTAGGAGAAGAGCTTGCACAAACGATTCAGCAAGACTTCCGAGTAGGAAAGGACCGCATTACGGTAATGAGCATGGGCATCGATCGTACCGTATTTGCAGAAGCACCGAATAAGGCTGAAGCTGCACAAAAACTTGGGATGGACCCAACGAAAATCAATTTCTTATTTGTCGGCAATATTATTCGTGAAAAAGGTGTGGCGGAGCTCATTAAAGCGTTTAAGAAGCTAAACAGCAGCCAACCAAGTAAAGCCGAATTGTATTGTGTTGGTTCAACGAAGGACGTTAATTTTACTACGCAAGTAAAAGAGCTTGCAGTTGGGGAACCGGGGATTCATTTTATTGAGCCGATGCCACAGCAAGAGCTTTCTGCGTATTTCAAAGCGGCCAATGTGTTTGTGCTGCCATCTTATATTGAAGGACTTGGGCTTGTTGCACTAGAGGCGATGAGTTGCGGGACGCCGGTTATTGCGTCAGATGTTGGCGGCCTTCATTATTTACTAGCTGATGAAGCGGGTGTATTAGTACCACCAAAAGACGAGATTCTACTGTATAATGTGCTGGCAAAAGTTGTCCAGGACTGCGGTCTTCAAGTAAACGAAGCGCAAGTGGAAGAGCTACTGCAAATACATGATGCAAAAACAATCATTACGCGTTTAATCGCGCTCTATGGCAATTATTCAAAGTAACTAGGCGCAAATGTGCTTTTCTAAAAGGAATGTGATTTAAGTTGAATCGAATTTTAAAAATCGTTGGAGCGGTAGCAGTTATAAATATACTCGCTCGACTATTCGGCTTTCTCCGAGAAATTATTATCGGAGTTCAGTTTGGGACAACCGAACTTGCCGATAGTATCATTAATGCATATACGATTCCCAACTTTATATACTTAGTAGTGGGTGGTGCATTCACAACCGCCTTCATTTCGATTTACCATAAAACGAATGCGTCGATTGAAGATTATATTCGTCGCACATTTACGACGATTGTATTGTCGATTACAGTTATTACGGTTGCGTTTATCGTGCTTGCGGATCCCATTTTACATTGGTATTTTAAAGAGAAAACAGAGGCAGAGTTTGAGGTATTAAAATCACTTTATATGTGGATGATGCCTTCGACGATTATGCTTGTGCTTTCGACATGGCTCAGTGGTGTACTTAATGTACAGGGGAAATATAATTTATCCAGTTTTTCCGTGCTCGTTTATAATTTATCGTTTTTAATTGTGTCAGTGGGCTTGTCACTAATTATTGGGCCAGTTGGATATGGGGTTGGGGCATTAGTAGGCGCCTTCTTTATGTTCGGATTTTTAATTTATGGTGTGCGTAATGTCGACCATATGTCATTTAAGCTAAGCTTCATGCGAGCAGAGGATCAAAAGGAATTGTGGAAGGTAGCACTACCTATTATGCTTGGTGGTGCCACGGCACAAATGTATATTATGATTCAACGCTTCTTTACAAATGACTTAGCGGATGGTGTTGTATCAGCGATGAACTATGCAACGAAAATGTCGCAATTCCCGCAGGCTATTTTAATGACAGCTGTCACGACAGTCATTTTCCCGCTACTTAGTAAAAAAGAGGGCGAGGGCGATACGGCAGCGGTTAAGGGACTATATATTCGGGGGTTACGCTTACTTTACTTACTCGTTATGCCGATTTCGGTGTATTTCTATTTCCAAGCAGAGCCCATCGTTAAAATTGTCTATGAATATAATAAATTTGATGCCGCTTCAACGGCAATGACAGCACCGCTCGTACAAATTTTTAGTACGACGATGTTCTTCCTGGCAGCGAATTTATATGTGACGCGCTTCTATTACGCAAAAGGGAATTCCATGACACCGGTTATTTTTAGTTTAATTACGGTGTTTGGGGTAAATATTGCGGTCATTATGGCTTTTATTGATGAGCTGGGTGCAGATGCGATTGCTTGGGGGACATTAGTAAGCGCAATCGTTAACTTCCTGCTACTTGTCCTAGTGTTACAAACGAAGTATAAGTTAAACATCGTGCAAAATAATTTAGGGCAGTACGTAAAATTCATCCTTGTAACAATTGGATATATTGTAGTAACTGCAACTGTGAGTGAGTTTATTGTCATCGATCAAAAGTGGGTACATGTGATTGTGACGTTTATGCTAACATTCATTGGTTATATTATTTTACTATTATTAATCAAGTTTTCTGAGTTTGATGATTTAATTAGGAAAGTAAAGAAGAAACTAGTTAAATAGTAATTAAAATAGGTTTGGGTTCCGATTCTTTCATCGGAGTTCAAGCCTTTTATTGTTGTTGAAAACCTTAAATTACTCATAAATAATTTAAGCTTACTACTAAAAATGAGAAAATATGTTATTTTTATGGCGAAAACCTTTATTTTGAAAAAATTTTAATATATAATGAATGTGCAATATTTGGCAATTATAAAGTGCATAAACATCTAAAATAGAGAGATAAAGGTGGATAAATATGGCAAGAGGACGCAGAGTAAATTCAAGTGGAGAAAAAAGTAAGCAGTTATTATTGGAAAAAGCGATTGAGCAATTTTCAACTTATGGATACCATCAAACTAAAATTAGTGATATTGTGAAAGCGGCTAATTTAACGCAGCCAACTTTTTATTTGTACTTCAAAAGTAAAGAATCGTTATTTAAAGATTTGAATGAGCAATTCCAAAATGATTTAGGCGAAGTTTTTTCAGATGGTTATACTGCTAAAAAAAATGACTCTAATGGAATGAAAAATCACATTCAAGAAAATCTTACACGCATATTTTCTTACTTTGTAGAAAATCCAAAATTAACGAAGATCGGATTTTATGAATCGGAGCAAGCGGCAGATGTGAAAGAAATGCTGGTCACTCGATTATTGAATGAAATTGAAAATGAACAACACCAAATAAATACGTTAACTCATGTAGATACGCGAATATTAGCGGACAGCTTACTAGGCTCGATGGAACGGTTGACGTGGACAACCTTATTGACGGAAAAATCGAACCCTGAGAAACTTTCTGAAGATATCGTTAATATTTACTTTGCATAGCAACGCAATAGTGTGCGATAAAAAAGAACATGTCCAGTTCATTTACTGGACATGTCAGAGTGTAGAAGTAGTCGGAATGTTGACTACCTCTACACTTTTATTTTTTGGGAGCTACTGTAATGTGAAGGTAGTAACCTCTTTTGATTTTCTTGCCGGATGCATCTTTAATCGTTGGGTGAATAATTAAAGCATACTCACTACCAGCATTTAGCGGCTTTGTAGGCGTTATGATTAATTGACGGTCCTGTTGTGTAAACTTTGTTGCCACAGTATCGCCGCCTAATTCCACAAGCTCTACGGCACCAGAAGCAACTAATTGTGTTAAGGAACCGTTAAAAGAAATGGCGAACGATTTAGTAGTGGGGACATTCAGTAAACTAGTTTTTTGTCTGTACGTTCGTAGTTGCTCTGTTATTGCATCTAAATGCGCTTGATAGAGCGGATTAGAAGTCGTCGTTATTGTCGGCTTCACACCGACATTATTAATGACGGTATTTGCTGGACCCATGAAATGGCCAATCGTTAATTTTAAATAACTGCCGTCAGAAAGCTCAAAGAAGGATTGCATAGAGCCCTTCCCGTATGTTTGCTCCCCGTATAAAACAGCGGATTGCTGGTCAAGTAGTGCAGCTGCAGTCATTTCAGAAGAACTTGCACTAAAGCGATTGACGAGTAGTTTTGTATTTGCCGGAAACTTGACGGCTTGAGGGATTGCTTTTGCTACGGACGTGCCCGTTGCTAGCTTTAGTTTATAGGCATTCACTGCATTTGGAAACATTCCAATGAGCTGTTCAGCTGCTGTAACATAGCCGCCCCCATTATTTTGCAAATCTAAAATAAAGGAAGTCGCACCTTTACGCTTCAAACTTTTCACAGCTTTTGCTACAAGGCTTGCTGCATCATTGGAGAATGAGCTTAATGAAATATAACCGACATTCCCGTACAGTAATGAACTCGTTACATTTGGTAGTGAAAAAGCTTTTCGTTCAATTGTTTTTGTTTCACTGCTGCCATTTTGCTTTAGGAGTGTCAGTTTAACGGACGTATTTTCTTTTCCTAAAATAAGTGAGGATGCCTCCTGTACCGACATTGTCACAGTAGAGGTATTATTTACGGCCGTAATAACATCCCCAGCCTCAATGCCAGCCAGTTGCGCACTTGCACCTTCAATGACTTGTAAAATTAAAATGCCATTGTCGTGTTTTTCGATGACCACGCCAATGCCGACAGATGTTAAATCGACGGAATTGAGAAATTCTTCAAACTCATCGGCAGTAAAATAAGTAGAGTAAGGATCTAATAATTCGATGACCGACTCAATTGAGTTTGCCTTGTTCAAATTGCCATTCATATCCCCGACGTAATTATCGCGTACGTATTCTTTTACTTCATCTAGTGGACTAGCAAAAGTGGCTAGTGGAAAGGTTAATAACACTAAGCAAGTAAGGAACAAGGATAGTTGTCTTTTTATCATACATTCACCTCTATTTTTTAAGTGGATAAGAAAGTATACCTTTCCCATCCATATAAGTAAGGACATCAACTCACCTTATTTTGGATGAGTTGTGTCTTTCTGATAAATCTATTATATACATTAAAGACTAAATATTGGAACTATATGCGATGTAGGCGTTGTAGGTAAATAATATTGTTATTGATTCTATAGTATTTTATACAGAAAATAACAAATGTATGCGTTGGTCAATTAGAAAATAACAAAAAGCAGTACAATGAATTGAATGTAGGAAATGAAAGAAGTGAACTACTATTTTAACATTAAAAAAAGCGTAGTCATTCTCCAATGTTGGAGAATGAACACGCTTTTTGTTATTTCTTAAGCAATTGTATAATAAACCCGATAATCGCACCGATGATTGCTGGAATCAACCAACCAATACTTTGTTCATATAAAGGAAGCTTTGCTAGTAAATCACCATAAGCGGCAATTTCAATTCCAATTGCTTTTATTCCATCATATAAACTAACAACACCAGTAAAAATTAGGGCCATACCGTATACATATGAAGAATGATTAAATACTTCGCCGAATAATGAAAGAATCATTAAAACGATGGCAATTGGATAAATCGCTAGTAAAACAGGTAAAGAAATAGAAATTAAGTTTTCTAAGCCAACGTTTGCCACAGCTAAACTAAATACTGCAAATGCGATTAAATATGTTTGGTATGAGAACTTCGGAAGAATTTTAGCGAAAAATGAAGCATTCGCAGATAGTAAACCGACTGAAGTTGTTAAACAAGCCAAAATAATTGTTGCAGATAAAATGACGCTACCTGCACCCCCGTAAAGCACTTTTGCAGACTCAGAAATAATTTGTCCGCCATCACCGAGAATACCAATCGCACTTGTACTCGTTACACCTATATATGCTAAAGCAATATAAACAAATGCTAGACCGACTGCCGCAATAATACCCGCGAAGATTGAAATTTTTACTTGCTTCGAACGTTCTGTAATCCCGCGTGAATTTAACGCTTGTACAATAACAATTCCGAATACTAATGCACCAAGTACGTCCATTGTTAAATACCCTTGAACGAACGATTCACCAAATGCATTGTCGATATAAGGACCTTGTGCCTCACCGATGTCACCCATTGGCGAAATAACTGCCTTAGCAGAAAGTAAACAAATAACAATAATTAATGCAGGTGTTAACACTTTACCGACGCGATCAACAATTTTTGTTGGATTAAACGCTAAGAATAATGTGATACCAAAGAAAATTACTGTCGTAATAAATAGTGGAATCCAACTATTTTGTAAAGAACCAGATAATAGTGGTGCAACCCCGATTTGGTAAGATACTGCACCTGTACGCGGAATCGCAAACAATGGTCCAATTGATAAGTAAACAATTGATGTGAAAATAATCCCGAAATACGGATTTACTCGGTTTGATAATACTTGTAGATCTCCACCATTTTTTGCAACAGCAACAATCGCTAGTAGTGGCAAGCCTACACCGGTAATTAGAAAGCCGATAATCGATACGACGATTGTTTCACCAGCCTGCTGTCCAAGTAGGGGAGGGAAAATAATGTTACCAGCTCCAAGGAATAAGGCGAATAGCATAAATCCTACAGCGATATTTTCCTTAAAAAAGCTCATATTGTTTTTCATAATGTAAAGTAAACTCCTTTTTAATTAGAAAAGCCTAAACTTTCAAATAATTTATCTTGTATACAAATAAGAATTGTATCATAGAAAAGATAATTTTCAAACTGTTTAGTCATATATACACGGCTAATGTCGAAAAAATGATATAATACAGATTTTTTCGAGCGTATAGTCCCTTGCAATGGGTGCTTTTTTTTCAGTAATATGATACTAGAGTTTAAGTTTCGCTGGAAAGGATGAGTTTTCAAGATGAACAAAAAATGGAGAATTTTAGTAGCTGGGGCGGTTCTAGCAACAGCAATTGTTGCACCAACTGTAGAAGCATCAACTTACACTGTTCAAAAAGGCGATACACTAACAAAAATTGCGAAAGCTCACAACACGACGATACAGCAGCTGAGACAATGGAATAGTTTAAAAACTGATAGTATTTTTATTCAACAAAAGCTTGTCGTATCAAAAGTTAGTAACGAAGAAGTATCAAAACCAACTGTACCCGTTCCACCAAACCTAGTTGAAACATCCGAAAAAACGACTACACATAAAGTAGTAAAGGGTGATGCATTAGCGAAAATTGCAAAACAATATAATACGACTGTGGCGAATATTAAACTATGGAACGCATTAAAATCAAACAATATATATATTGGCCAAAGCTTAATCGTAGCTAAAACTACGGTGAAGCCTAAACCAAATGATAATAAAGAAGAGTCACAAGTCACGGGTGAAGAGATTCCAGCTGCTGAGGTAGAGGGCGTTGTCGATTTTGTACCAACAGAAATCTCCGAGGCGGACAAGGTGATAGCGTCTCAGCTTGCAAGTGAGCAGATCATAACATATGTACCGACTACTACAGGACAAGCTAAGTATAATAATGTAATAACATTAGCGAAGGAACTAATCGGTATTCCTTATGCTTACGCAGGCAACACGGTAGCAGGCTTTGATTGTAGCGGTTTTATTAATTATGTTTACGCAGCTTCAGATGTGAAAATATTAAGGAAAAGTAGTTTAAATTATTTCCTACAAGATACGACGCAAGTGCAGGATCCGCTACCAGGTGATATAGTGTTTTTTAAAAATACGTATATTCCTAATATTTCTCATATGGGTATATATATTGGAAATAATGAGTTCATTCATGCCGGTACGCGCGGGATTGAAATTTCCAAGCTAGATTATAGTTACTGGGCAGAACGCTTTGTCGCATTCAAACGCTTTAACGAAATTCGCTAAAAAACTAGGGTGCTGTCTAATAAGTAAGATTTTGAATGAAACTTAGATAGCCTAATTAAAAAGACACAACTCGCCCAAAATAGGACGAGTTGTGTTTTTCTAATTGTTTGAGTACATGATAAAGGACATTTTCTTTCCCTATTTAGGGGAATATGTGACTTTATAAGGTATATAGAAGACTATGATTGTTACAAATGTTACAAAATGTAAAATTAAAGTAATGCAAAATACATAAAAAAGTAGATTGTAAGTTTAGAAACTAGAGTAAAACCTTGATATATAAGGATGGAAGCAATATGTTGAAAATTATTACATTATAGGTTTTATGTAACTATAATGTTATGAAACTGTAATGTTATGAAATGGTATAACATGATAATCTAAGAATAGTTAAGTTTTCAGAAAATTACTTGGGATTTTGGAGGAATACGATGAATCACTATAAGTTATTAGGAAATATGGTTCTAGCATTTGTTGCAACATTCGTCATTTTCTTCACACCAATTGGAGAAAACGAGGCAGCAGCGGCATCAAGCGCGACATTAACAACTGAAGAACTTAAAACAACAGCTTCAAAATATATTGGGGTTCGCTATTCATACGGCGGGACGACAACAAGTGGTTTTGATTGTTCCGGTTATGTTCGATATGTATTTAACGAACTAGGCGTTTCATCTCTACAACGTACATCTTCTTCAATGTATGGACAGGGTGAAGCAGTAAAAAAGAGCGATTTAACTGAGGGAGACTTAGTATTCTTTAATACATCAGGAAGCGGCATCTCTCACGTAGGTATTTACATAGGTTCAGGGAAATTCATTCACTCGTCAACTAGTGAAGGTGTTACGATTACAAAGTTAGATGATCCATACTACTGGAGTTCAAAATATGTAGGGGCGAAGCGTATCGCAACTGTACAAACAGCAAAAGAAGTGGCTGCAGAAAATAAAAAAGTAGAAGAAAAAGAACAAACAAACGAATCATAATATCCACTACTATACATAGTAATCTCAAAATCTCCTAGCTGTTTAATAGCTAGGAGATTTTTTTTAGCCTATTAATATATGCCAATAAAAAAAAGTGGGAAGAGCATTTTAATTGCTCTTCCCACTTTTAACTATTCTTACTATTGAGGTACACGTGCTGTCCAACGAGAGAAATCGGCACCATCAGCTGTTACAAGCTGCTCTGGGAAAATAAATGTCCAAGGCTTCGTCGAATTCGGTTGAACTGTTAAAACTGGATCTAACTTGAATGAACCTTTAGCTACTAGATTACTGTTTGCATCAATAATTTCTAGAGGTAATTGCTCTAAATTAATCGCTTTTTCATTCCCATTACGAATGAAAATTGACGTGTGTAGTGTGTTATCATCTTGTAGCTTAATTTGTAGGCCAGTGAAATTCACTTCTGTTTTACCAAGCTTCGGAAGTTCTTTAACAATTTTCGCTAACGCTTCTTGCTGCTCTTTTGGTAACTGTTTTTTCCATGTGTCATCAAGGTCTAATTGGTGACCGCGTAATGAAATTAGGTTGAAGGCAATTTTCCAACCGTCTTCAGGTACTGTTTCTGCATCGATTGAGGCAGCGTCGAATGTGAATACCCAAGGGCGAGCACTTTCTGGAGGAATCGTTCCAAGGTCTTTAAAGTTGAACGTTTTTGCTGCTAAACGGTTGTCCTCTTTATCTAAAATGAATAGTTCGATTTCACTAAGCTCAATTGCTTGTGCTAAAGATGAACGGAAAAATGCTTTTACATTCCACGCACCAGAACGAATATCTTCTTCAATATTAATCGCAGATAATGATAATTGGTTCGGCTTTAATGGTTGTAAGTCATTTGCTAAAAAGTTAAATACATATTGTTGTTCTTGTGGAACTTGCCACTCTGGGTGGAATGATAGTTTCGTTTTTACGTCTTGGTCGTTGTTCTTTGATGATTTTGCGTTTTGACCTAATTGTGCCGAGTCGATTGCGCTATCTTTTCCGACTTTATCTTTTTTGTTGAAAAATGAAAATAATGCCATTTTAAATTTCCTCCTGATTCGTCGAGATTGTTTTCATAAATGTAATGAGTTCTTCAACAATGCTTCGACGTAATTCCTGGTAGTTTTTCCCGAATAATTCTAAACCTTCACGCTGGTAAATACGCATCGGATCTTCTTGTTGGTAATGACGTAAGCCAATACCTTCTTTTAAGTGTGCCATTTGCTCTAAATGTTTTACCCACATACGGTCAATAAATCCAAGCATTACTTGTGGGATAATGGCCATTACTTGTTCGTTTTCTTGGAATGTATCGATCGTTGCTTTTAGCGCATCCATTTCTGGTTGCATCGCTGCTAAAATACGTGCCACTTTCGCTTCTTCGCGGTCAACAATGACATCTGTTAAGAACAGTGAGTTGACTGTGCGTTCCATTTTGTCATAATCCCATTCAATGCGGTCTAATTCTTCTGGTGCCGCATCTCGAACAGCGAAATCAATTGTTTCATCGAACATGCTCTTTAACTGAGCAATTAAATCTTCACGACGTAAAACACTATCACGTAATGCATAAACGACACGACGTTGGTCATTAATAACATCATCTAGCTTTAAGTTGTATTCGCGCATCGAGAAGTGTGCACCTTCTACAATGCGTTGTGTGCGTTCGATTAGCTCGTTAACTTCTTTATTTTCAATACGGCCGATTTCGTTTCTGACCATTTTTTTATTGAATTTCTCAACATCGTCTTTGGCGAAGCGTTTAAACATATCATCTTCAATTGATAAGATAAACTGAGTTTCGCCAGGATCCCCTTGACGACCTGAACGTCCACGAAGTTGATTATCAACGCGACGGCTTTCGTGCTTTTCAGTACCGATTACATATAGTCCGCCTAGCGCTTCAACGCCTTCGCCTAGCACGATATCAGTACCACGTCCAGCCATGTTTGTTGCGACTGTAATACGATTTTTTTGTCCGGCTTCAGAAATTAATTCAACTTCTTGCTCAACCGTTTTTGCATTTAATAATTGGAACTTTAGACCATATTTTTTTAAGTAACTTGCGACTTTTTCGGATTGTAAAATAGAAGTTGTCCCGATTAACACGGGCTGTCCTGTTTCATGACGACGCAGTGCCTCTTGTGCAACATACTCATATTTTTCTTCTGAAGTGGCAAACACAAGATCGGTTTGGTCTATACGTATGCGCGGACGGTTTGTAGGGATTTGAATAACCGACATAGCGTATACTTCCATAATTTCTTTTTCCTGTGTTTTTGCTGTACCCGTCATCCCTGATAATGTTGGATACATACGGAAGTAGTTTTGGATGGTTACTTGTGCTTGTGCTTTATTTTCTTCCGTAATTGTTACGCCTTCTTTAGCTTCGATTGCTTGGTGTAAACCGTCTGACAGAGAACGGCCTTCCAAAATACGTCCCGTGAACATATCGACTAGCTCGATTTTATCGTCACGTACGATGTAATCTACGTCACATTCGAACATTACGTGTGCACGAA
Source organism: Solibacillus sp. FSL H8-0538 (assembly GCF_038003525.1). Lineage (NCBI taxonomy): Bacteria > Bacillati > Bacillota > Bacilli > Caryophanales > Caryophanaceae > Solibacillus > Solibacillus sp. FSL H8-0538. The sequence continues at coordinate 686,989 of NZ_JBBOPI010000001.1, forward strand.
CCGCCTGAATAACGTAGTGATAAAGTGTTTGGTGCTCAAGATCATAAAGATTGTCCACGCCAAATGCAGCTTCAACCTTTTCAATTCCTGTTTCAGTTAAAGAAGTCGCCTTCGTTTCATCGTCAAAGTCATAATCTTCTTCTACTTTGAAACGTGTTGCTAGCATCGCAGCAATTCGGTGAAGTTCTTCATTTGCTGACATTTTACCAGCAATGATTAACGGTGTTTTCGCTTCATCAATTAATACTGAGTCAACCTCATCGATAATCGCGAAATGGTAAGGACGTTGAACTTTATCTGCAATCGAATGCGCCATATTGTCACGTAAATAGTCAAAACCAAATTCTGTACCTACTCCGTATGTAATATCTGCATTATATGCTACCTTTTTATCCGCAGGCTCCATCATTGGTACGTTTAAACCAACTGTAAGACCTAGGAAACGGTGAATTTGACCGATTAACTCAAAGTCACGTTTCGCTAAATAGTCATTGACCGTAATAACGTGAACGCCTTTGCCTTCTAAAGCTCGTACATACGACGGAAGAGAGGCTACTAATGTTTTCCCTTCACCTGTTGGCATTTCAGCAATATTGCCTTCTGTTAATACAAGACCACCGATCAACTGAACGTCGAAGTGACGCATGTTTAAGACACGTTTCGACGCTTCACGCACGACTGCAAATGCATCAGGAACAATTGCTTGTATCGTTTCGCCGGCATCTAAACGCTCTTTAAATTTTAAAGTCATCGCTTGAAGCTCTTCATCTGTCATTGGAGAATATGTTGCTTCAAGTTGATTAATTTGCTCTACGATTTTGTAGTATTTTTTTAACTCTCGAGCACTTGTTTGCTCTTTACTTCGCTTGAAAATTGAGAACATGTTTTTACGCTCCTTTAATCTTGTCTACCTTATTAGAAGACACTACCTTATTTTATCAAACTATGAGCAAAATGACTACCAGACAACAGGTAAAACATAGGAATTTATAAAGAAATATGGTATTAATTGGAGCTGAAACTTACTATAAATTTGATTTTTACTTTTTAAGCACTATTTGCTTGTTCAGTTTATTAGAAAAACTATATTTAAAAATTTGTTCATGGTATAATTAGTATGGATGAAATTGTATATAAGAAAAGATATTATTTATTTTAAGGAGGAGAGACATGATTTACGTGTCTTTAATCGTGGCGTTTTTAGCGTCTATTTTACTAACTCCACTTGTGAAGCGTTTAGCATTTCGTATCGGTGCTGTCGATGCACCTAACTATCGGAAGGTTCACGCACGCATCATGCCACGACTTGGTGGATTGGCAATTTACTGTGCGTTTATTATAGGGTTTATCTTTTTAAAACTAACAACTGGCTTTGAAAGTAAATATGCATATGCAATCCTAATTGCCGCAACAATTGTTGTCATTACAGGTGTAATTGATGATATGCGCGAAATTTCTGCTAAAGCAAAGTTACTTGGGCAGATCATTGCCGCTTGTATTGTTGTGTTTGCTGGCGGGATTCAAATAAATGAGATTAACTTACCATTCGGTGGTGAGCCATTAGCATTTGGTTGGTTAAGTATTCCATTAACGATATTATGGATTGTTGGGATAACAAATGCGATTAACTTAATTGATGGGTTAGACGGCTTAGCAGCAGGAGTTTCCACGATTGCGCTTGTTACATTAGCGGCAATGGCGATGTTGATGGGGAACGGTTTTGTTATTGCCATGGCGTCTATTTTAGCGGCAGCATCAATCGGATTTTTGTTTTATAACTTCCACCCAGCCAAAATTTTCATGGGGGATACAGGAGCGCTGTTTCTAGGCTTTATGATTTCGGTTTTTGCCTTGTTAGGGTTTAAAAATGTAACAGTCATTTCATTAATCATCCCTATTATTATGCTAGGTGTACCAATTTCGGATACATTTTTCGCAATCGTACGTCGCGTGCGTATGAAACAAAAATGGTCAGATCCAGATAAATCGCATTTACATCACCGTTTACTCGATCTTGGTTTTTCGCATCGTCAAACGGTATTACTCATTTACGGTATTGCCATTATGTTTGGCTTAGCTGCAATTATTTTCTCCATGGCGAAAGTATGGGGAGCGATATTACTCATTACGGTTATCTTAGTTATTTTGGAGCTTTTCGTTGAAATTATCGGACTAGCTGGCAAAAACTATAAGCCTCTATTAAATCTTGTACGTATTTTTAATAAGTGATTTCAGAGCTGTTCGCGTTTCATGCGAGCAGCTTTTTTCGTCTTAGAAAATCGCATTTTGTGCTATAAATAGGGTGGGATGATGGAGGGTACTGAAAAAGTCTATAAAGTAGTTTAGCCAGTTGTTGAACGAGACATCCTAAAGAACTGGCTTTTTTCTTCGATGTCGTTGATTTCCGTTGCGGCGAACGCTTTTCTGGGGGCGAGCCTTGAGCCGCTTCGGGGAAATAAAGGAACAAAGGCTAAGTACGCCACGTCCTGTGGCAACGCCTTTGTGACCAACATCGTGTTGGCCTCAGTCCAGGGTCTCAAGCTGCTCGCTAATCCCCTAGAAGTCGTCGCCTCCACTCCAATCAACTTGTACCTGTTAAGGATGAATGCGTCATTCTCTCATCTAAAAAGAGTGATTTTCTTATCTACTAAAAGGAACGATTACTAACCAAAGCCAAGCATACTATTTTGATATTGAAAAGTGCAATTAAGCCCGTTACAAAATGGATGTTAAAAAGAAGGCACAAAAAGTAAAACGTATTTTGTCATAATTAAGTCGGATACACTTGCGGAGCAGGGAGCTTTTTAAAATAAGGTATCATTTAAGTAATTAGCCTCAAATTGCTATAACATAGAAGTGAAGAATATTGAATTGAAAAACAGACTCGGGCACGATACGACAACGGGTGCTGGTCTATTTGGCATTGAAATTCAAGGTGCCACAAGATATTCGCTTTCAATCTGAAACCGATATTGAAGTTGCTGACTGAAAAAGATTCGTCATTATAAAACATTAGTTTTTCATTGCCTTCAGCTCATGCTATTCCCGCAGGTGTCGCCGCCTCCGCTACAATCAACAGGAACAAAAATACGCGATTTCGAAAATATCGAAATCGCGTAGTATTATTAGGCCATCTTCATGTCACTCGAAATCTGACTTAGTAGATAGCGCACTATTTTTTATTGTTGGTCAATCGAAGAGTTGTTATCCACTTGTGTTTGTTCAATGCCAGTTACGTTATTTGTTCCTGAAATACTTGATGAATCAGGAATTAAACCGAGATGGCTTTGCAGAATATGTTTCGTTTCCTCTAAAGATTCTTGATCCAACTGGTAATAATACGTACCTGTCGACATATCATCATAGCCGTTAAGCGTCAATGAATCGATACGTGGCATACCGGCTGATAAATAACTGAAGAAGGACTTCATTTCAGAGAAAGTCATATCCGTTTTCATATTGTCACCAACTGCTTGAATGACATCATCATACTTGGTAATTGATGTTACGGATGAGGCTTGCTTGGCGACTGCCTTTAAAATTTCTTGCTGACGCTTACCTCGCTCAATATCACTATCTTTTTTGCGGGTACGTGCTAAAGCAAGTGCCTCACTACCGTCTAGTTTTTGTAAGCCAGGCTGTAAATGAATTGCGTTACGATCAAATTCATCCTTTTCATTTAATACGTACGGAACTTCCGCTTCAATTCCACCTAATGCGTCAACGACATCGATAAATGCATTGAAATTCATACGTACATAGTAATCGATTGGAATATCAAATAATTCTTCGACTGTTTCAATGGTAGCGAGTGTACCACCGTAAGCATGAGCGTGGGTAATTTTATCGTTATAACCTACATGTGGAATATAAACCTTAGAATCTCGTGGAACACTTAATAGTTTTACTGTTTTCGTTTTATTGTTCAATGTTGCGAGTAAGAGTGCATCCGAGCGAGAACTGTCCGCACCTTGTCCGCGTTTATCGCTATCGTCTACACCCACGAATAAAATTGAAACATTATCATCGACTGGTTCAACTTTTGCCTCGCGTTTACCAGATACTTCACGGTTTTCAATAGCTTCATAGGCGCTATTTGCGGCATGTTCTGCTTTTTTTGTTAAATAAATACCGTAAGCAGTTACGCATATTAGTAGAGATACAGCTAATAAAAGTGAAGTTTTTATGATGAGCGAGAGCTTGGACGATTTCTTTTTCGCTTTTTTCTGCGTAATTTTCATTTTTATTCTCCTCTGAATTAGGAATCATGTAGTTACTATTTGGTAGTTGATGGAATTTCTCGATAACTTCTATTATACTATTACGAACAATTGCAGTAAATCAAAATAAATTTATAAGCGAATAAATTCAAGGAATTGCTCGCCCTCAAAAGAAATTACTGCTTGTCCGCTCGTAAGCTCGGTCATCCAATCAGTAAAAGCGTGCTGTTCGGCCTTCACAACCAATACATAAAGTTGGACACCTTCCGCATAATTAATATCGCGCAATATATAGTCGGAATCGCGGATTTCATTTTCTACTTTACCGAGCCAAGTATAATCAATGGCAATTTTCATCACATAATGTAACTTTCGCTCAACAACCTGAGCCGCTGTAATTCCTTCTGACGTCGCCTTGCCGTAAGCGCGGATTAAGCCGCCACCGCCAAGCTTAATTCCACCAAAATAACGGGTAACGACAACAACGGTATCCTTTAATCCTTGTTTTTTTAAAACTTCTAGCATAGGGACGCCCGCCGTTCCACTAGGTTCCCCGTCATCATTCGCCTTTTGGATATTATCGTGCTCTCCAATCATGTAGCAGGAGCAATTATGAGTAGCATTAGCATGCATTTTTTTGATTTTTTCGATAAAAGCTAGTGCTTCTTGTTCAGTTTCAGCTCGATTTACATACGTAATAAACCGAGATTTAGAGAGGATTATTTCAGATTCTCCGTAGCTCTTCACAGTAAAATAGTCATTTCGCATTATTAAATCTCCTTTATATTACAAAAAATCAAGTGTTATGTGGTTATAAAATATGTTAAAAAATGTTCATTTAATGCTATAATAGTAAAGAATTATATTGTTTGCTATGTTAATGCAGTAAATGAAATATATTAAAATAGCATTCACACCAATGAGATTGGGGAAAAACTATGTTTCCAAACGATAAAATTGATATTGCTTCGCTGGATGTAATTTTTAATCGAATGTTAGAAACAATTACAAATTCAAAAGATGATATATTCATTATAAGCGAACAAAGCCGAAGAAGCTTTGAAGATATGCAAAATGAGTTAGAAATTGTTCGACAAGAAATTTCAATGATTATTGACGAGGGAGATAATTTTGAAAAATTAACGCAACTCGCAAAGCAAAGACTTGTTCAAGTGAGTAAAGCTTTTAATAAATATACTGAAGAGCAAGTTCGAGCAGCCTATGAAAATGCAAATAGTTTACAATTGAAACTTTCACTATCTCGAGAACGTGAAAAACAATTGCGAGATAAGCGTGATGATTTAGAGCGTCGAATGAAAAAGCTTTATGATACGATTGAACGCGCTGATCACATTGTGAATCAAGTCAATGTTGTGATAAATTATTTAACTACCGATTTAATACATGTTAGCCAAGCACTAGAACAAGCAAAAATTAAGCAAGAATTTGGCATTCGTATTATTGCCGCTCAGGAAGAGGAGCGAAAACGCCTCTCAAGAGAAATTCATGATGGCCCAGCGCAAATGATGGCGAATGTATTAATGCGATCCAATTTAATAGACCGCACATTCCGCGAAAGGGGTGTAGAGGCGGCTGTTCAAGAAATTAGTGATTTAAAAGGATCGGTACGTAATGCCTTATCCGAAGTACGTCGAATTATTTATGATTTACGTCCTATGGCATTAGATGATTTAGGCATTGTCCCGACGTTGAAAAAATATTTATCAACTGTAATGGAGTATAACTCAGGTGTTGATATCCAATTCCAGTCTTATAGCAATGAAAAAAGAATTTCATCAGATTACGAAGTATCGATTTTCCGCCTTGTTCAAGAATGTGTAACAAATGCATTGAAACATGGCAAACCGACAGAAATTTCTGTCAAAATAGAGTGGCTAAGAAGCGATATAAATATTGTTGTAAAAGATAATGGTGCAGGTTTTGACAAAAATAATACCAAAGAGCAATCATTTGGTATTATCGGCATGACTGAGCGCGTGGAACTTTTAAATGGCACTATTGATATTACAACTTCAGTGGGAAAAGGAACAATCGTTATGTTCAAAATCCCATATCAAGAAGAAGCTGACTTAGTTTAATCCGTACCGAAATTAGGGGGAAAAAAGATGACAAAAATTATTATTGTAGATGACCACCAACTATTCCGTGAAGGTGTGAAACGAATTTTAGATTTCGAAGATTCATTCGAAGTTGTTGCAGAAGGTGATGACGGTGTTAATATCGTAAGTCTTTATGCAAAAAATTTACCGGATGTTGTATTAATGGACATTAACATGCCAACTAAAAATGGTGTAGAAGCTACGGCAGATTTAATTGCTGAATATCCAGAAGCAAAAGTCATGATGTTATCGATTCACGATGACGAATCTTATGTAACGCATGCATTAAAATCAGGTGCACTTGGTTATATGTTAAAGGAAATGGATGCAGATGAAATCGTTGACGCGATTAAAGTAGTGTCAAATGGCGGATCATACTTACACCCGAAAGTAACGAAAAACTTAGTAGCGGAATTCCGACGCCTGTCAGAGCATGAAAACAAAGGGAATTTCCATCAAACAGAAATTCGCCGTCCATTCCACTTACTAACGAAACGTGAGTGTGAAGTGCTTCAATTATTAACAGATGGCCAAAGTAACCGTACAATCGGTGAGACACTTTATATTTCTGAGAAAACGGTAAAAAACCATGTATCTAGCATACTTCAAAAAATGAATGTGAATGACCGTACACAAGCAGTCGTTACGGCAATTAAAAACGGTTGGGTAGAAGTACGCTAATCGTCAGTCCCTGATTTTCTTCTGTTATTAGAAGAAGTCGGGGATTTTTTTTTGAAGAAGGTTGTTTGGCATAGAGCGGACACAAGTATTAAAAATTTGTACTAATAGCTTCAATTCATGCAACATCGCTACCATTTGAGCGTCCTATATTGAGGACTAAATGGAAAAAACCATCTGAAATAGTCTTTTAAAAAGTTCTATGCTACAATATTTCGCGGGAGGGTTTTTGACATATGAAGAAATGGTTAATCGCAGTAATGGCGGTATTTACGCTGGTTGCTTGTAATGATACAGAAGAATTAAACACGGATGAAACAGCGGACGTTATTGAACAAGGCACAGTGGGCTTCGAGGTATCGGGTGGTACTGTTGAGGAAGCGACAGGTGTTCCAAATGATGTAAAGAAAGACATCTTGGCAGCTTTTGAAGAATATATGGCAGCCTTTAAAGAAAAAGACATTGACCGGTATGCAGCAACACTTTCACCAAATGCGAGTGGCTTTGATTATGATGATGATATAGCTGAAGCTGCAACTATTTTTGAACAATATGAAATTCAGCGTACAGCAGAAGATGTGACGATTATTAAATATAGCGAACAAGAGGTGCAAGTGTTTGCCCATGTTGCAATTGAAATGACCCAACTCGAAACAGGGGCAGAACTTTCGGATAAGGGTCGTCAAGTAACGGTGTTTGTTAAGGAAGACGAATCTTGGAAGATTTCGAGCATTTATTATATTGGAAATGAATAAAGTGTTTTTTGCATAGCAATAGCGTCCTGTGATGGAAAATCGCAGGGCGTTTTGTAATATTACCAATTCACAATTATACACAGATACGGTAATATAGTGGACATAGGAGAGTGGGAGATGAATGAAGACTGCGATCGTAACCGATAGTACAGCATATTTAACGCCAGAAGAACGTACACGCTATAATATTCGCATGGTGCCTTTAAGCGTCAATTTAGCAGGTGGTACGTACGATGAAGAGGTTGACATTACAGCTTCTGAATTTTATGAGAAAGTACGAGGGTCGAAGGAATTTCCGAAAACGACTCAACCACCAATTGGTAAGTTTATAGAGCTATTTGAAGATTTAGCAACAGAGTATGAAGACATTGTTACTATTCACTTATCAAGTGGTATTAGTGGCACATACCAAGGTGCAATTCAAGCTGGAAATATGGTTGAAAATATAGATGTTTTTGCATTTGATAGTGAAGTAGCTTGCTATGTGCAAGGAATGTTCGTAATCGAAGCAGCAAAAATGGCGAGTCTAGGCGCTTCAGGTAAGGAAATTATGGCTCGGCTAGAAGAATTAAAAGAAACAATGGATGCTTACTTCATTGTAGATGACTTAGCTCACCTGCAACGCGGCGGAAGACTGTCAGCAGCAGCAGCGTTAATCGGGGGATTACTGCAAGTGAAGCCAGTTCTTCACTTTCAAAACAAAGTAATCGTGCCGTTCGAAAAAATTCGGACGCGAAAAAAAGCGCTGCGTAAAGCAGAGGACCAGTTAGTAGCGGCAATGGAGAAACACGGCGCGCTTCAAGCAACGGTTATTCATGGGAACTGTGAAACCGAAGCAAGAGAGTGGATGGCGTATTTAGCACAAACGTATCCAACCGTGGACTTTACATTGAGTTATTTCGGTCCAGTAATCGGCACCCATTTAGGTGAAGGCTCAGTTGCACTTGGTTGGATGAAAAAATAAATAAAACAATCTTTAGGCAGTCTCTACATAACTAGTAGAGGCTGTTTTTTAGTCGTTATGCAAATATCTCTTTCATAACGATCTTCCAGCTTTACACCAAAATCTGTAGTTGACAGTACATTCCACTCCAGGCGGACGCTTTCCGCGGGCAAGCACCGAGCCGCTTCCCTCGCTACGCTCAGTCCAGGGTCTCGGATCGCTTGCTTTTCCCGCAGGAGTCGCCGCCTTCCGTTCCATGTGCTTATAAAGTAGTACACTTTCTTTTAAAGTAAAGCACATTTTTTAGTAAAGAACCGATCTTCCAAAGGATTTTTTCGCACGATTCTTACGAGATGTATTTTTTCAATCGTGATTTGTGCAATTTGGCGAGATTGTCATACGACTTATTAGAAATTAAGCGACATTGGCACTTATTTACGGTTAAGTTGTATGTTCAATTCGTCTGTTTTAGAAATTTGCGATTTGTAAATAAGTCTGAATAAAATGGAGGTTAATAAAATGAGAAGGGAAAATAGTTTTCGAGCTTATAAAGGGATGATTATCGATCCAACCATTCAATCTTTTTTTACCGGGCGCATTTGGCCGCGTACTGAAACACCATTTCCATCAAATAAAATTGAAGCCTATGTGAAGCGCGGTTATTTTACCGTTATCCCAGCGATTGAGCAACTAAATAGTAAGTGGCAGCAGCGCTATAAATGCAATCGTTGCCATAATGACAATCCGAAAAGCTTCATTACATTTCATTGTGCGCGTTGTCAGAAGTCGTGTCGGTACTGTCGCCACTGTATTAATATGGGCCGGATGAGCAGCTGTACGGAATTAATTGTTTGGAACGGGCCAGCACCTAAAGCGCAACGGTCACATGCACTCTATTGGAAAGGTCAATTTACACAAGCGCAGCAACAGGCCTCGTTGGAGTTGACGCAAAGTATCGAGTTGCGGCGTGATCATCTTATTCATGCTGTATGTGGGGCAGGAAAAACTGAGATACTCTTCCAAGCGGTACACAAAGCATTAAATGAAGGCTTGCGCGTTTGTGTAGCAACACCGCGGACCGATGTCGTATTAGAATTATTCCCGCGTTTTCAGCAAGTATTTCCACAGACAACCATTCACGCATTATACGGCGCGGCACCAAAGCAAGCTGGATTTGCCCAACTTGTGTTAGCAACAACCCATCAGCTATACCGTTTTGAGCAGGCATTTGATGTCATGATTGTCGATGAGGCAGATGCCTTTCCGTACACAATGGATGCATCCCTTCAAAAGGCTGTTATGAAGGCCAAAAAAACGTCAGCGCCCATCACCTATGTCACCGCAACACCATCACCACAGCTATTATCGCGCTGTAGAAAAGAGCACTGGGGCTATTCATTTATCCCGAGACGCTATCATGGCTATCCATTACCGGTCCCACGATTCCAGTCTTTATGGAATTACGATAAAACATTGGAAAAGGGAAGAATCCCGCCGAAGTTAGGTCACTGGCTACAGGAAAAAATCGACAATAAACAACCATTTCTCATATTTTTCCCGACAATTGAACTAATGGAAAAAGCTGTCCCATTATTTCAACAAATCGACCCATCTATTATTTGCGTACATGCGGAAGATCCTGACCGTAAAGAAAAAGTAGTGCAGCTGCGCAATGAACAAATAAAAGGACTGCTCACAACGACCATTTTAGAGCGCGGCATTACGATTAAAAATGTACAAGTAGCGGTCATTGGTGCAGAAAGTCCAATCTTTACGGCAAGCGCACTTATTCAAATTAGCGGTCGCGTCGGTAGGAATATCCACTATCCGGCAGGTGACGTTGTATTCTTCCATCACGGTATCACAACGGAAATGGACGTGGTGAAGGCTGAAATTACCCGGTTAAACAATGCGGATATGAGGGGGGACGATCATGAAGCAAGCCGTTACTAACTGTTTACTATGTGGGCGGGAATTACAGGGCGTGATTTCATGGACTGCGATTTTTAGTAAGCAACTACCACAAACGATTTGCACTCGTTGTGAAGGACGTTTCACTAAAATTGTCGATCAAAAGGAAGTTGGGGTTGTTTCTTTATATGAATATAACGACGCAATGAAAGATTATTTGCATCGCTATAAGTTTATGCATGATATTGTACTTGCGAAAGTGTTTAATCGTGAGTTGAATAAACAGCTAGTACATCAAGCTGCGACGATTATTCCAGTTCCGATGCATGAGGACAACTTGAATAATCGGACATTTGCTCATTTAGATGAATTACTACATGCCGCAAAACTACCATTTGAACAATTATTATATAAAACAACAACCGAAACACAAGTAGGTAAAACACGTGAACAACGAATCTGCAGTGAACAATTGTTTCAGGTAATAGACAATCGTAAAATAATAAATAATAACTTTATAATCGTAGACGATATATATACGACAGGTACAACAATGGCGCATGCGAAAAGGGCATTATTAGAAGCGGGTGCACAAGCTGTCGAAGGATTTACGCTTATTCGCGGATAGAAAGTTATCATTGAACTATAGGAAACAATTAAAATAGTAGGATTTCCGAAAGAAAATAATGAAATAGGATACGATTAATGTATAATGTGTATAAATCTAAGCTCGGAATAAACGGAGGTCTAATGATGGCTGAATTAAGAAACTGCCCGATGTGTGATGAATTTTTCAACTATACAGGGTTACGCGAAGTTTGTCATAAATGTGCGAATAAAGAAGAAGAAATGTATCAAGTCGTGTATCGCTTTTTACGAAAACGTGAAAATCGTGCAGCAAATGTCGATCGAATTGAAGAAGCAACAGGAGTATCCCGCGATTTATTGTATAAATGGGTTCGTAAAGGTCGATTGCATCCAGCAACATTCCCAAATTTAGGCTATCCTTGTGATAATTGTGGTAAATTAACGCATAAAGGAAAGCTATGTAAGGATTGTCAAGATGATTTGAAATCCGATTTACGCACGTTTAACGCGGCGAAGGAATTCCGTGATGATATTATACGCCGGGACCGTGGAACATACCATTCAGATCGCGACAAAAACTAATGCAGTTACCGCTTATCGGTCGAGTATCATACGACGCGATAAGCTTTTTTCGTTATAATCGTTAACAATCTAGAGGATGAACCGAAATATAAAGTAGATAATGTATCACATGAGGGGAGGTTTTATGATGAAAATTAATTCTTTCGGTGTGCAAGCAATTAGTGCTTACAATAATCAACAACGTACAGTTAAAGAAACAAAGTCAGGTGCATCATTTGCCGATAAAATTGAAATTTCTTCAAAGGCTAAAGAAATGCAAGTGACGTCAAACCTTACGACAGAACGAGCAGAACGTGTACAAAAGTTAAAAGCAGATATCCAATCTGGTGACTACCAAGTAAACGCACGCCAAGTAGCACAAGATATGCTGAAATATTACCGAGGTTAAATGTTAATTTGTATATAAAGGAGTTCCGGTCCATGTCCATCGAAAAAATCGTATCAACACTCGAAAAACTTGAAAAAATGCATAAAAGTTTACTCGATTTAGCGTATAAAAAAACAGAGCATGTTAAACAAGGTGACATGGAAGAACTAGACAAAATGCTAAAAAATGAGCAGGCTCATGTAGCCGCTATTGAAACGCTCGAGCAACAGCGTCAGTTGATGGTAACGGAATATCTTCGAGCAAAAGGATTTGCTCTCACTGACCAACCGACTGTAGCCGACGTCATCGAAGCTGCTTCAGCAGGTGAAGAAACACAAAAGCTAACAGTAGTTCGTAATCGCTTAATGCAGGTCATTGAGGAATTGCGGAAACAAAATGATCTCAATCAAAAGCTCGTGTTCCAGTCATTACAATTTGTAAATATTACACTCGATGCTATGCGCCCACAACGGACGGAGCAATTTAACTACTCCGGTCAAGAAGTAAGCGGTACGAATACAATTGCGAAAAAAACATATTTTGATTCTCAAGCATAAACGCATGTAACGCAACCGCATGCCGCGGCCAACTTACAGGCGTTTTCATCTGAAGGAAAAAGGAGGAACACTAAATGCGCTCAACATTTATGGGGTTAGAAGCAAGTAAACGCGGCCTGTTCACACAACAAAGTGCGCTTTACACAACAGGACATAATATTTCAAATGCCAATACTCTCGGGTACTCTCGCCAACGAGTAAATTTTGAAACAACACAAGGCTATCCAGGTACAGGCTTAAATGCCCCGAAAACACCTGGTCATATCGGGACAGGGGTACAAGCATCATCTGTACAACGTATCCGGGATGAGTTTATTGACCGTCAGTATCGTCAGGAAACGAATAAGCTTGGGTACTGGGAAGCGAAAAGTCAGTCGATTTCTCAAATGGAAGATATTATGTCAGAGCCTTCTGAGTTTGGGATTAATCAGGCATTCAATGATTTTTGGAAGTCACTACAGGATATTAGTACAAATCCAAGTGACGTTGCAGCTCGTAAGGTGGCACTTGCTAAAGCACAGTCACTGGCACAGTCATTTAATTACAATGATACCCAGCTTAAAACAATTCAAGGGAATATCGGAAATGAGATTGATGTTTCAACAGATCAAATTAACTCAATTCTTAAACAAATCGCTGAAATTAACAAACAAATCCAAGCGGTGGAGCCGAATGGTTATATGCCAAATGATTTATATGATGCACGCGATATGTTAGTCGATCAGTTAAACGAATACATGCCGGTATCCGTGTCATTTGAAAAATCAGGTGGGAACGCACTCGACATTGCTGAAGGGAGCATGACGGTTAAATTTAAGCCCTTTGGCGGTACCGATGCGGATGCAATCACATTAGTACAAGGAAAAGATTATGCAACACTTAAGACTTTAGATACTACTGGGACTAAAGTTGATGGTAATATTGATAACCCAAATACTTCACAAGTTTATAATGCCTTTGGGAAAATTAGTGTTACTGGAATGGGCAATATTCCTAATGGAGAAATGGAATATGGTGATTTCGAGGCTTCTAAAGGGAAGTTACTATCACTAATTAATTCATATGGTTATACGCAGACAGATGTTAATGGAAATACAGTAACCAAGGGTCATTACCCAGAAATGATTGCCAACTTAGATAAACTGGTCAACGCTTTTGTACAATCATTTAATGCTGTACATAATGCTGGGTATTCATCAAATTCGGACTCTACTCTAACATCAGGAGATGGTGGTGATTTCTTTGATGCTACTGGATTGACTGCTGGAACGATTAAAGTAGCTATTACAGATCCTAGTAAAATTGCTGCGTCTTCAGGTACTGGTGAGGAAGGAAACGGTAAATGGGCAATCGAGCTAGCAAACCTTCAATTTTTAGGGATTAAGGATGGAGCTGGAGTGTCAATAGGTAACATTACTGCAACACTTCCTAATGGTCTAAACTTAGAAGGCGCAACGTTCCAATCATTCTATGAGGGTCTGATTGGTCAGCTTGGTGTAGACGGAAAAGAAGCCGTTCGCCTAGAGTATAATTCTGCAACAATTCTTTTAACCGTAGAAAATAATCGTTCATCAATGAGCTCAGTATCACTCGATGAAGAAATGACAAATATGATTACATTCCAGCAAGCATACAATGCCAACGCACGTATGATTACGGTAGTCGACGAAATACTAGACAAAATCATCAATGGCATGGGCCGTGCAGGACTATAAAACTAACATCTTAGAGTAAACAGAAGGAAGGTTCTTAATTTAATATGCGCGTTACACAATCAATGCTTTCTAATAATATGCTACGTAACCTGAATAGCAGTTTCAGTAAGATGAGCAAGCTACAAGACCAGATTAATTCAGGTTCAAAGATTTCACGACCATCCGACGATCCCGTTGTGGCCATTAAAGGCATGGGATACAGAACTGATTTAGGAAAAATTGAACAATTTACGCGTAACTTAAACGAAGCGAACAGTTGGCTAGATTCGACGGATGAAGCGCTAGACCAAGTTGGTTCAGCACTTAAACGTGTGCAAGAACTAGTGACTCAAGCGGGAAACGATACAAACACTGCGGAAGACCGTCAAAGTATCCAAGTTGAAATAAGCCAAATTCAACAGCAAATTCGTGATGTAGCGAATACTCAAATCTCAGGAAAATATATTTTCTCTGGGTCACATACGTCATCGCCTTTATTTAAAGATACTGCTTCGACTGACGTAGGTGCGGATGCAATGATTAGTATAACAGACAAGTTAGGCTACAATAATGATATCCGTATTGAAGTAGCAGATGGCATTCAACTAGCTGTCAATTCACCTGCCTATGATTTATTTAAGGGAGTCGATGAAATGATGGCGGGGGTAAATAAAGCGCTAAAGGATGGATTGTCTGGCGATGATATTCGAGGAAAACTAACGGATATTCAAAATTCATTAAATAATGTACTTGAGGTACGTGCGGATGTTGGAGCAAAACAAAACCGTACAGAATTGCTTTCCAATCGCTTTGCTATTCAAGAAGTAAATGTCACAAAACAAATGTCATTAAATGAAGATGTTGATTATGCAGAAGCCATCACAGAAATGACAACACAAGAATCAATTCACCAAGCAGCACTTTCTGTTGGTGCAAAAATTATTAGACAAACATTAGTGGACTTTTTATAACATGTAAATGAAGTGGTAAAACACAATCATCCAGACTAGAAAACACCAAGAGCGTAAAAGTGTTTGTCACCATTTCTTCATTTGAAAGGGGAATGACAATGCGCGTTACACAATCGATGTTATCAAGTAATATGCTACGTAATTTAAATTCAAGTTACGGCAAAATGTCAAAGCTTCAAGATCAAATTAACTCTGGCAAAAAAATTACCCGTCCCTCTGATGATCCCGTCATAACGATTAAAGGAATGGGCTACCGAACAGATTTAGGTAAGGTTGAGCAGTTTATCCGTAACACGAATGAAGCAAATGCGTGGATGGATACAACAGATGATGCGCTAGCACAAGTGGGAGATCGACTTAAACGTGTACAAGAACTCGTTGTGCAAGCTGCCAATGGTACGAATACAGCAGAAGACCGCGATAAAATTAAAAGTGAAATGGAACAAATTCAACTGCATATGCGCGATGTGGCAAATACAAAAATTTCCGACAAATATATTTTTTCTGGTACGAATACACAGAAACCCCTATATAAAAGTGGTGACTCGATGATAAATCCAGAGATTACTGCGCCTACAGGGGAAGTCCGTATGGAAGTATTTGATGGCATCCAATTGACGGTTAACTCTCCAGGAAAGACCTTGTTTAGTCAAATTAATAGCGTACTTGACGATGTTTTAGGCGCATTAACGAGCAATGACGGATCAAAACTTAGTTCATTACTAGGCGATGGGAGTTCTATTTCGAAGAGTCTCTCCAGTGCACATAATTCGGCGCTAGAGCTACAGGCAGATATTGGCGCAAAGCAAAATCGTCTAGAAATCATGGAAAACAGACTGAGCATGCATGAAATCAATGTTACAAAACAAATGTCCAATAATGAGGATGTTGATTATGCAGAGGCAATTACACAAATGACGACGCACGAGTCCATTCATCAAGCAGCGCTATCTGTCGGCGCGAAAATCATTCAACAAACTTTAGTAGATTTTATGAGATAAAATCTACTAAAGTTCTGCCCCGAAAGCGAAGCGACAGGGGTAAACGGTTTACAGCTATGAATACGCGTAGTTGAAGTAGATTTTATGAGATAAAATCTACTAAAGTTCTGCCCCGAAAGCGAAGCGCCAGGGGCAAACGGTTTTCGGCTATGAATACGCGGAGTTGAAGTAGATTTTATGAGATAAAATCTACTAAAGTTCTGCCCCGAAAGCAAAGCGACAGGGGCAAACGGTTTTCAACAATGAATACACGGAGTTGAAGTAGAATTTATTTGATAAATTAGGAGCGTTTGAACAATTTGTTCAAACGCTTTCTTTGAAGGGAAGGTAAACTAGATGAGACTCCCACAAATTCAAATTACAACTAACGATCTTAAAATGAATTATGAAATACAAGATGCTACTCAAAAAATACGACAGCCAAAAGCAGAGCAAACGATTGAGCAACCAGCTGCAACCTTAGAAATTAATACGACGAATGGAAAGCTGTCTATCGATTCATCACAGGCTCGTCGGGATATAGGGATGATTGGTCCTCTTGAATCGACAAAGAATTTTGCACAAAAAGGAACACAAGTAAATTTAGAGGGAATTGCAAAGCGAGTTCGAGAAGGACGACAGATGATGTTAGGTGCGGGGAAAGGTCAAGGCCGGGCAACGATCCAAAATATCGCAAAGCAAAATCATGGTCCGAAGCGTCCGGGCCCGTACAATATTAAATTTGTCCCTTCAATAGGTTCAGTAAAAATTGATTATACGCCAGGAACGACCAATATTGATATTGAAGCAAACAGCCCAAAAATTGACACAAAGGTGAACAAACCAATTCATGACTATACAGGAGGAAAAGTAACTGGCACAATGGTACAAAGACCGACTATTAGCATAGACGTGCTCAAATAAAAGGAGTGTCCGGTATGAACATTGAAACAAAATTTTTAGGTGAAGTAGAAATAAATGAGCTTGATATTTTAACATTTGAATACGGCTTACCAGGATTCCCCTTACTAAAGCAGTTCGTCTTATTACCCATTGAACAGGATATGCCACTTGCCCTATTACAAGCGGTGGAACAGGCTGAAATTGGTTTTATTGTCGCGTACCCATTTGCTTTTAAAAAAGACTATGCCTTTGATCTTAGCGAGGACGATAAAGAGGATTTACAAATCATGGATACAGAGGACGTTGTGACGTATGTGATTGTGACATTAAAAGATGCACTATCAACCTCAACGATGAACTTAATGGCTCCAGTCGTCATTAATATAAAAATGAAACTAGCAAAGCAAATCGTGCTACAGGCAAGTGATGCTTACCCACTACGTCATCCTATCGGCGTTATGGAAGGAAGTGCAAAGTAAATGCTTGTACTTTCACGGAAAAAAAATGAATCCATTATTATCGGCGATCAAATTGAAGTAAGAGTATTAGCAGTTGAGGGCGACCAAGTAAAGCTTGGCATCGTAGCACCCAAAAAAGTAAAGGTGCACCGTGCTGAAATTTTCGAAGCCATCCAAGCCCAAAATGAAGAAGCTTTGAATGTTTCTACCGATATTTTTAAAAATATAAAAAAATAAACTTAAAAAATTTGGAAAAACTATTAAACAATCAAAACTAGATACGATATATAAATTGTAAAGAGAGTGAAGGTAACTTTTTTCTCCGAACATTCCACAAGGACGTGGATTAAAAAACAAATTCAAGGAGGAATTCCAAATGAGAATTCAACACAATATCGCGGCATTAAACACGCACCGTAACTTAGGTGCCAACCAAACACAATCTGCAAAAAATCTTGAAAAATTATCTTCAGGTTTCAAAATCAACCGTGCTGGCGATGACGCTGCAGGTCTAGTAATCTCTGAAAAAATGCGTTCTCAAGTACGTGGTCTTGATATGGCTACAAAAAACTCACAAGATGGTATCTCTTTAATCCAAACTGCTGAGGGTGCACTAAGCGAAACTCACTCAATCCTACAACGTATGCGTGAACTAGCTGACCAATCTGCAAACGGAACAAACACAGCTGCAGACCGTGACGCAATCCAAAAAGAAGTTTCAAACCTTAAAGACGAAATCGACCGTATCGGTAACACAACTGAGTTTAATACACAAAAATTATTAGACGGTAACTTGAAGTCTGCTGGTGGTGTATCAGTAGGTCAAAACCAAACAATTGGTGCTCAAGTAGCGAAATTAACGAACGGTAATGTTACAGGTAGTGGTACTATTACTTCTGGACTAAATATATTAAGTGGTGGAAGTGCGGAATTTAAAGAAGAAACAATTAAAATCGATGGTACAGATATTAAAGTAAATTGGGGTTCTTTAACGCAAGATGAAAAAAATACACTGACAGGTGTCGGCACTGATGCTACTTCTCGTGGCAAAGCAGCCGAGTTAATTGTGAACAAAATTAATGAAGCGATTGATGCTCAAGGTGGACCAGTAGAAAAAATTTCTGGCTATATCGATGGTTCTGGTAATTTAGTTCTTGAGAGTGGTTCGGAAGGTATTGATTCTGAAATTACAGTGACTGCTGGTGGTATCGTGGGACACGCATTAGGTTCAGCTGCAGCAACGGGTACTTCTACAGCTGGTACGACTAACTATAATGGTTCAACAGTAGCTTCAGGTGAAAAGTTTACTGTTGAAATTAACGGCGCAACAATGACAGCTCAACTGGGTTCGGGTATTACTACTGGTATGTCGATGGCATCAGGTGCAGCGCTTCTTGAGTCTGCTATTAATGGTGCTATTTCAGGGGCGAATACGAGTGCAGGAGCAACACAAGCTGGTGACCCTGGCTATATAGCGAAAGTGAAAGTAAATGTAACGGATGATGGACGTTTTGAAATTACGAGTGAAACAGGTCCTGTAAAAATCAGCGATAAAACAGGTAAAACAGCAGTAAAAGATTTAGGCTTAACAGATGCTCAAACATCTGCTTCTGGAAATGGTGGTATGACACTACAAATTGGTGCTAATAAAAATCAATCTTTAACATTTGGTATTGCTGATATGCGTTCTGCATCATTGGGTGTGACAGGGGTTAATGTATCATCAGCTGCTGGTGCTCAAAATGCACTTGAAACATTAGATAAAGCAATTGCAAAAGTTTCTGACCAACGTGCAAGCCTTGGTGCGGTACAAAACCGTCTTGAGCACACTATCAACAACTTAGGTGCGACTTCAGAAAACCTAACAGCTGCTGAATCTCGTATCCGTGATGTTGATATGGCAAAAGAAATGATGGAATTCACTAAAAATAACATCCTAACGCAAGCTGCTCAATCTATGTTAGCTCAGGCTAACCAACAACCACAAGGTGTACTACAATTATTAGGTTAATACGTGTGCTCCTTCCAAAACCTTCCGATATTTTTCGGAAGGTTTTTTCTATATAAAAGTAAATGGTAACCGATATAATGAGTAGATAACAAATGAAGTAGGGGGTTTTATCAGTGATCGAAAAAAAAATAGAGATGTTGGATAGTAAGATAAATCTCCCAATTATTCAAGTAGAGCATGAGGGGCATATGCTGCCAATACATAGTAAATACAATCCAATAGCTGAAGCGGAGCGATTAATCGATTCTTATGCAGAACAAATCGAACAAGCTGACCATATATTTTTCTATGGCGTTGGCTTAGGCTATCATGTAAAAATAACTCAGGAGCGCTATCCAGAAAAAATGATTTCGACATATGAACCAATTGCAAATGTACACAAAGTATTTGCAGAAAATGCAAAAAAAATTGGTGTCAACGTGGTCGATATTGTTAATCAATATATAGAATACACAGAAGATGATATAATAAAAAACTTGACTCAATTTAAACCATATTTTGCACAGCGTATAGTAATATTAATTCATCCTGTATATGGGAAAATAGCTCAAGGTCAATTTAAACAATTTTCAGATATTTTTCAGCAGTTTATTCAGGATACACGATTCAATACACAGACAAAGCTAGTATTTAATGATCGCTGGGTCATTAATATGATTATGAATGCGCAATGGACTTTAAATACACCGAATATTTTAGCTCAATCGAATAATCCTTTTAAAGGGAAACCAATAGTATTAGTAGCTGCAGGTCCATCGCTTTCTGAGGAAATAGACAATTTGCGTTATATTAAAGATCGAGGTTTAGCTTTTATTTTTACTGTTGGATCAGCAAATGAAGTGTTAATTAAGCAAAGTATTTACCCTGATGCTGTGTTGTCCTATGATCCAGGGGATGACAATTATACAGTATTTATGGAGCTAGTTAAGCAAAATATAAAAGATATACCTCTTATTTTTGGAACAACTGTAGGGCATGAAACTGTACCAATGTTTCCAGGACCTAAAATACATATGGTAATGAATAGGGATAAATTTTCGCTGTTCTTACATGATGAACTTTTTGAAACTATCAATGATTCTGGGACAATTTCAAATGTAACATTGCAATTAGTAGCAAAACTAAATGTGAGCCAAGTTATATTAGTTGGACAAAACTTCGCCTATAAGAAAGATGCATTTTATGCAAAAGGAATTAAAACATATGATGACAAGCGTTATATTGATAGCATATTGCAAAAAATCGAATTAGGTGAGACATTTTATGTAGAGGATGTACATGGTGGACAAGTACAAACTGAGCAAGGGTTTAATCAAATGCGTCGTGAAATGGAGTTTTATATTCAACAAATGTCAAACCTAAAGATAGTTAATACGACACAAGGAGGGGCAAAAATTGAAGGCACAGTATTTCAATCCTTAAAAGAAGTGATTGATACGGAGCTAACTGATAAAGCAGTACTAACAAAATGGTGGGAGCAGTTAGAGCAACCTACAAAAATAGTAAATACTAAATTGGTCGAAAAGATGAAAAAAGCCTCTGTTGAGTATCGATTATTATATAATGATATGATGGATATATTAGAGAGACTTGAAAAAAAACATGACTCTACAAATGGCAAGCAAATTAATCAATTGTTGGATAAAATGTATAAATTATTAGGTAAATTAACGAAAAACCTGCTGTTTGAGCTTATTTTTTCTCCGATAATGAGTGTACATACAGAACGTATTTATTCGAATTTAACATTATGTCAACGAATGAGTGATAATAGTGAAAAAATAAAGAAAGTTATTAAAATTTACCGTGAATATATGCTGATTACTTTAGATATTTACCGGAGTATCAATCCGGTTATACAACTACAGCTATTACCACAAATCGAAAATAAGGAGCGGTGGAAATATTACGAATCGATATGTGGTGTTGTACATTATGAAGGAGATTGGAAGAAAAAGTCGTTCCTGCGAAAGGAGCCTAAGGGTGAGATAGTTAGCTATGGTGCAAGTGCAGAAACTACACAGTCTGGTGCAATATTTCACTTCAAATTTACAGGCACTGCCTTACAACTATTAGGTACAAATGCTGTGAAATCTACATTAAAATTAAAAATAACAATTGACCGACAAGAAAAATTAGTTTCTGTTTTTGAGTATATTGATGAGAAGTTCACTACATTCCACCAACAAATTTTATTTGAAACTTCAAAGCTTTCAGAAGGAATGCATGAGGTGACAGTAGAAATTTTATCAAATGAAGTGCATTTCAATTTACTAGGCATCCGAGTTAACAATGAAAATCGAGCTTATCATATACATGAAGTAGAAAAAATAGGGGAATTAGTAGTAGGTAAATGCATTCGCTGTCATTATGAAGCTAGTTTTAATACCCTTGGTGAGTTTACGAGGGCAGGAGAAGAAAGCGGAGAATATTTATCATCTAGCACATTGTCAAATCCAAATGGGGATTTTTATTTCATTATGGTCAATGATAGTAATGGAGAAAAGATATTGATTGCAGACCGAGTATTACAAAATAGAATAAGTAAAACTGCCATAGTGGATAAGGAAATTATATTGTGTAGTAACAAAGCTGGAATTTCTTTATTGACTAGTTCTGTAGACTTGGAGAAAAGCGAGTGGGATCAATATTTAGCATCAAAGCAAAATATTAGAAATAATAATCTACAATGGAATGCCGATTCTTTTTCAGCAAGCTGGGTGGAGGATGTTGATAAGACTGACAAAGAACAATTCCTTCTTCGAGGTAGTTATCTAGGTGATGATGGGTCCATTAACATGGATGATGGTTTAGAACACAGGACAATTAACTTATCTTCTGAGGCGATGAAAATGACTGGTTATAGACCTAAATTGGTGATCTACAGTATATAAAATATGTTTTTGTTATAATTAATGTATATAAAGAGAGAGTGAATATTATTGAATGCATTAGAAAATAAAACAATATTAGTAACAGGCGGTACAGGTTCTTTCGGGAAAAAATTCATCCGAAAAGCTCTTAAGTTGGGTGTGAAAAAAATTATTGTATTTAGCCGTGATGAGCTGAAACAATATGAAATGAAACAAGAATTCAGAGACGAACGCATGCGCTTCTTTATTGGTGATGTACGTGATAAAGATCGATTATATCGTGCATTTGATGGGGTTGATTTTGTGATTCATGCTGCTGCAATGAAACATGTTGAAGCATGTGAATATAATCCATTTGAGGCAGTGAAAACAAATATTAACGGTGCACAAAATATTATAGAAGCTGCGATTGACCGTGGTGTTAAGAAAGTTGTTGCTCTTTCAACGGATAAGGCATGTAGCCCTGTCAATTTATACGGAGCTACAAAACTTGCCTCTGATAAGTTATTTGTCGCTGCTAATTCCTATGTAGGTGACAAGAATACAAAATTTGCCGTAGTGCGTTATGGAAATGTAGTAGGTAGTCGAGGAAGTGTAGTACCTTTCTTTAAAAAAATTAAAGATACAGGTAAGGTACCGATTACAGATGATCGTATGACACGTTTCTGGATTACCCTAGAACAAGGTGTACAATTCGTGCTTGATAATTTAGAGCGGATGCAAGGTGGAGAGATTTTTATACCTAAAATTCCAAGTATGAATGTAACAGACTTAGCAAAAGCTATTGCGCCGAAATGTGAAATTGAAATTATCGGTATTCGTCCTGGTGAAAAATTACATGAGGCAATGATTATGGAAGATGATGCACGTCATACGGTTGAATATGATGATCATTATGTGATTCAACCGGAGTTTTCTTGGTGGACAAATACAAATTTAAGAGGCGGTAAGCAATTACCAGAGGGATTTACTTATACAAGTGATAATAATACTGACTGGTTAACGATTGAACAATTAAAAGATTTAGTTGAAGAAATGTAGTCACTGACTACATTTTTTTTAAGGAGAACATACGATGAGAGATTCCAATTTACCATATGGCAAGCAATGGCTAGATGATGCCGATATAGAAGCAGTAGTAAATGTGTTGAAAAGTGATTATTTAACAACAGGTCCTGCAATTCAAAAATTTGAAGAGAAGTTTTCAAATTATGTAGGGTCAAAATATTCTGTAGCTTTTTCGAATGGAACTGCGGCTTTACATGGTGCTTGTTTTGCCGCTGGGATTGGCGAGGGTGATGAAGTTATTACAACACCGATGACATTTGCAGCAAGTGCAAACTGCGTGCGTTATGTAGGCGGAACTATTGTATTTGCAGATATTGATGAAAAAACATACAATATCGATCCCATTGAGGTGGAGAAAAAAATTACTGCAAAAACAAAAGCTATCATCCCTGTGCATTTTACTGGACAACCTGTTGATCTAGATGCCATTCACCAGTTAGCAAATGAGTTTCATCTAGTAGTTATTGAAGACGCTGCACATGCATTAGGTGCTTCATATAAGGGGCGGAAAATTGGTGCACTTAGTGATATGACAATGTTTAGCTTCCATCCAGTCAAGCATATTACTACTGGTGAAGGTGGCATTATATCGACGAACAATGAGGAATATTATCAAAAATTGCAGCAGTTCCGTTCACATGGGATCACAAGAGATAAAGATAAAATGACTAAAACAGAAGGAGCATGGTACTATGACATGCAGTTTTTAGGTTATAATTACCGCATGACAGATATTCAGGCAGCACTCGGTGTTAGTCAGATGTTGAAATTAGAAGGCTTTGTGGAAAGGCGCAAAGAAATTGTTAAGCAATATAATGAAGCATTTGCTGATATAGATGGAATCATTACACCATATCAAAGTACTGAATGTGATTCCAGCTGGCATTTATATATTATTCAATTAAGGTTAGAAAAGTTAAAGGTTACACGAAAGGTGATTTTTGATACTCTTCAGAATAAAAATATCGGAGTAAATGTTCATTATATTCCTGTACATAAGTTAAGTGCGTATAAAAATATCGGTTATAATAAGGAAATCCTTCCAAAAGCCGAGGCATTGTACGAAGGTATTATTACATTGCCATTATTTCCGGCAATGGTTGAACAAGATATAAAAGATGTTATTAAAGCAGTAAAAGAAGTTATTCAATATTATTCAATATAAAGGAATTAGTCTAAATGAAACTTGCATTGGGAACAGTTCAATTTGGAATGGATTATGGCATTACCAATTCAGAAGGAAAGACCTCCTTTCAAGAAATAGAGAGTATTTTAAGATTTTCACATGAACAAGGTATAGTACTTTTAGACACTGCTCCTTCATATGGTGATAGTGAAAAGGTATTGGGAGGGAATTCCTTAAATGACTTTGATGTTATTACCAAAACCCCATATATTAAAAATGAGGTAATTGCGAAAAGTGATATTGAGGAAATTGAGGAAGTATTTTATCAATCTTTAGAAAATTTAAATGTAGATTCATTATATGGCTTATTTGTGCATCAAACAAAAGATATGTATAAAGAAGGTTCAGATAAATTATACGAAAAAATGCTCGATTTTAAAGAAAGAGGAATTGTTCAAAAAATTGGTGTATCTATATATGAAAAATCAGAAATCACAGATCTATTCAATCGGTATAAATGGGATATGGTTCAGATTCCAGTTAACGTCTTAGATCAAAGGTTGATAAAAGATGGAACACTATCTGAGTTAAGTGATAAGGGTATTGAGATTCATGCTCGTTCAATTTTTTTACAAGGTTTACTTTTAACAGATTCCTTTAAACTGGAAAGTCGATTTAAGAGTGTCAATAAATATCTCGCTCAATATTATAATGATTTACATTTAATTGGTATGACAAAAATAGAAGGTGCATTAAACTATATTAATGAGATATCAGAGATTGATTATGCTGTAATTGGAGTAAATAATTTGCTGCAGTTAAAGGAAATATTACTAGCCTATAAAAGGATTAACAATGATAATTCTTTTAGAATTGATTATTCTAATTATGCTGTAGTTAATGAAAATATTATAGATCCTAGAAAATGGGGATGAAGAGATGAATTTAGCTATTCTTCAAGCACGCATGTCATCAAGTAGGCTGCCTGGTAAAGTTATGAAGCTATTATTGGGTAAACCCATGCTTCTTAGACAAATAGAACGAATTAAGAGAAGTAATGGAATTGATGCTTTAATCGTAGCAACAACAACAGAAGTGGAGGATGATGAGATAGCATTTATGTGTAAAGAAAATAACATTCTATGTTATCGTGGGAGTTTGGAAAACGTATTAGATCGTTTTTATAAAATTTCAATTAAATACCAACCAGATAATATCATACGTCTGACGGGTGACTGTCCTCTAATTGATCCAGATATTATTGATAAGGTTATTGAATGTCATTTAAATAATGGAAATGATTATACAAGTAACATTATTCCACCTACGTTCCCAGATGGTTTAGATACGGAAGTGTTTACAGTAAATGCACTTGAAAAAATATATAATGAGGCTAATCGACCATCATTAAAGGAGCATGTAACTTTATATGTTAATGAGAATCCGTATCTATTTAAGAGAGAAAATGTAGTAAATACAGTAGATTTATCCCTCCATAGATGGACGGTGGATGAGCAGGAAGACTATGAATTAGTATGTAGAATTTATGAGAATTTATTTCCGGAAAATCCGAATTTCAATATGCATGATATATTACATTTTTTAGAGGATTACAAAGAATTACAAAAAGTGAATGCAATTTTTACGAGAAATGAAGGGTTGACAAAATCGCTTCAACGAGAAAAATAGATATCGCTTATAGAAAGAAGTTGGATTGAATGTCTAGAACATACGAACAGTCAGAATTAATTTTAGAGAGAGCAAAAAAATCTATTCCACTTGGTGCTCAAACATATAGCAAAAGTATTACTCAGTTGCCGTACGGTGTTTCGCCTTACTTTGCTAGCCGTGGTGAAGGAGCATATTTATATGATGTTGATGGAAATAAGTACATTGATTTTATAAATAGTCAGGCGGCAATTACTCTGGGATATAATAATTCAGAAGTTAATCTTGCTGTCAAAAATCAATTAGAAAACGGTTCTATTTTTTCTTTGTCCCATTCACTTGAAACAGAAGTAGCTGAAAAAATAATAGAAATGGTACCTTGCGCGGAAATGGTTCGTTTTGGTAAAAATGGTTCTGACGCTACAGCAGGTGCTGTTAGACTAGCACGTGCCTATACAAGTAGACAATATATAGCTGTGTGTGGTTACCATGGATGGCAAGATTGGTATATTGGCTCTACAACTAAGGATTTAGGGGTGCCTGATGCCGTTAAAGAATTGACATTAACATTTGAATATAATAATTTGAATTCATTACAAAAGTTATTTGAAAAATATCCAAATCAAATTGCAGCAGTGATTATAGAACCAATGAATGTTAAGGAGCCAGAGCCAGGATTTTTAGAAGAGGTTAAAACTATAACGCACCAAAATGATGCCATATTAATTTTTGATGAAATGATTACAGGATTTAGATTTGCAAATGGAGGAGCTCAAGAATACTTCGGAACAATACCTGATTTAGCCACTTTTGGCAAGGGATTAACTAATGGATTTCCTTTATCAGCTATAACAGGTAAAAAGGAAATTATGATTTTAATGGAGGAAGTTTTCTATTCTTTTACATTTGGAGGTGAAACGCTATCATTAGCGGCAGCACTTGCAACTATGAATAAATTACAAAGAGAACCCGTTTTAGAAGCTATTAAACAAAAAGGTATTAAAGTAATAGAAACTGTTTCTAAGATAATCGATCAATATAAATTAACTGATGTGTTATCAGTTTCTGGACATCCAAGTTGGTCGTTTTTAAATATTAAGGATACTGAACATTATTCTAGTTATGAAATTAAAACATTCTATATGCAGGAAATGTTTAAAAGAGGAATTTTAGCTTATGGTACGCACAATATTAGCTATGCTCACTCAGAAGCGGATTTAAATCAGTTATTTACTGCATATGATGAAATTTTGGAGAAGTTAGCTTTATATTTAGAATCAAATTCTCTATTAAAATATTTAGATTGCGAACCTCTAGTTCCATTATTTAAAGTAAGGTAAATTTGACCCTTAATAGATTTTCTGGAGTTTTTATTACCTTATGCTATTGCAGCATAGCACAGTTGAGGTGCTTACGTTTTGACTGAGTCTAAAGTATGCACCTCTACTATCCACGGGTTTAATTTCTGAATAATCTAACTACAAAAGAGATGTAGGTTCCTTCCTGTATATTTAAATATGTATAAGGGGAAAAGAATTAAAGGAGGAAATTATGAGGAATTTTCAAAAAGAAATATTTCTTGAATCTGAAGGTGATAAGTGGTATTTGAGAAATAATATGAAATTAGTCAATGAAATTGAAATGAATTTTTATTCGAAATTTCTTTCTGATGGAAAAAAAATCTTAGAAATTGGATGTTCTAATGGCACAAAATTAGATTTCCTAAGACAAAGATATAATTGTGAATTTTTTGGAATAGATCCTTCTTCTGAAGCCGTTGAAATAGGGAGTAAAAAATTTCCTGGAATTATTTTAAATATAGGTACAGCAGATAATTTGAATTTTGAAGATGAATTTTTTGACTTCGTAATATTTGGATTTTGTTTTTATTTGATTGATAGGGATTTAATTTCTAAAGTTGTTGCAGAAGCAGATAGAGTTCTTAAGAATAAAGGATATTTAGGAATAACAGATTTTGATGTTAAAATACCACAAACGAGAGAGTATAGTCATTTTGAAGGAGTGAAAACATTTAAAATGGATTATTCGCAATTATTTCTAACATATCCTCATTTTGTTCTTGCGGATAAATGTTGTTACTCCCATAATTCGGACCTTTTTGTTGATGACATAAATGAAAGGGTTAGTTCAGTAGTTTTATACAAAGATCATAGTGGAGCATATTCCTTAATATAAAGAAAAGGTATCTAAAGATGAATATATTTATTAGAGTAGATGCTTCAGTAGAACTTGGAACAGGGCATTTGATGCGCTGCTTAACACTAGCAAACAGAATAAAAAAAGAAGGTAAAGAAGTTTCCTTTATTTGTCGTAGAGCTAAAGGGGACTGTATTCAATTAATAAAGGATAATGGTTTTGAAGTTTATACGCTACCTGCCGTAGAATTATCATTATGGGTTTATGCAAAAATAGAGTGGCAAATAGATGCTACACAAACTATCGAGATTTTACGTAAATTTAATGTTCAGCAAGTTGTGGTTGATCATTATTCATTAGATGAAAAGTGGGAAAAACAAATTCGTCCTTTTACAAAGGAAGTTATGGTCATTGATGATTTAGCGAATCGCCCACATGATTGTGATTTACTGCTAGACCAAAATTATTATTTGAATATGGGGTCACGGTATAATGGATTAGTACCATCGCATGCAAAGTTGTTACTGGGGCCACAGCATGTCCTTTTACGTGAGGAATTCAAAGAGGCAAGAAAGTACATTAAGCCTTTTAATGGAAAAGTAGAGAGACTATTTATTTTCTTTGGTGGGAGTGATCCTACAAATGAAACAGAAAAGGTACTTCGAGCTATTAAGCCACTGGTGCAAAAGTATCGATTAAAAGCAGATGTTGTTGTTGGCAATACTAATCCTAAAAAAGAAGTGATTGAAGCTTTATGTACTGAAATAACTGGAGTTTCATATCAGGGTCAAATTAATAACATGGCAGAGTTAATGGCAAGAGCTGATTTAGCTATCGGTGCAGGCGGTGCGACAACCTGGGAGCGTATTTATTTACAATTACCAAGTATTGTTATTACAGTTGCTGATAATCAAATTGAAATTGCGAAAGCTGTTCATTTCAAACAGCTGTGCTTCTATTTAACTCATTATAGTGAGGTTTGTCCTTATATGATTAGTGATTTTTTAGAGTATATACTATATTCACCTAAATGTATTGAAAATAGTATTTTGAATATGCATAATTTTATTATTAATTGAGGTATGGTATAGATGAATATTTTGTATTTGGGTCCGTTAAGTTCTAATTTTTTTAACAATTTAAAGAGTTTTTCAGATAATATAATTCAAACTGAAGAACGTATAACAATTGAATTTTTAAAAAAACATTCTATTGAATTGATAGTAAGCTATGGGTATAGACATATTATATCTAAAGAATTAATTGGATTTATGAAGAATAGAATTGTTAATCTTCATATTTCATATTTACCTTGGAATCGAGGGGCAGATCCTAACTTTTGGAGTTTTTTAGAAAATACTAAAAAAGGGGTAACTGTTCATTTAATCGATGGAGGTATTGATACTGGACCAATTATTGTACAAAAAGAAGTAACTTTCTCACATAATATAACTCTTCGCCAAAGTTATGCTATCCTTTCTAATGAACTTGAAAAACTCTTTTTTGAGAATTGGTCAAATATTCGAATAGGGAATTTTGAAGCAGTCCCTCAAAATTTTGAGATAGGAAATATACATTTTATTAAGGATAAAAAGAAATATGAACATTTATTAACAAACGGTTGGGATACACCTGTTTCAAAACTGAATGAATTGAGGCCAAAAAATGAAATTTGAAACGTCGTTATTAACGAATTCAACACAGCCATTTATTATCGCAGAAATGTCTGGAAATCATAATCAATCATTAGAACGTGCGTTAGAAATTGTTGATGCCGCAGCTAAAGCAGGAGCTCATGCATTAAAAATTCAAACCTATACAGCTGATACACTAACACTCAATATTGAAACTGAAGATTTTATGATTCGTGATGAAGACAGTTTGTGGGAAGGTAAGTCATTGTATGAATTATATGGAGAAGCCTATACACCATGGGAATGGCATAAGCCAATTTTTGATCGTGCGAAGGAATTAGGTATGATTGCGTTTAGTACACCTTTTGATGATACAGCTGTTGATTTTTTAGAGTACCTTGAGGTGCCATTATATAAGATTGCTTCATTCGAGAATACCGATTTACCATTGATTAAAAAAGTTGCTTCAACTGGGAAACCTATGATTGTATCAACTGGTATGGCTACAGTTGCAGAACTTTACGAATTAGTAACTACAGCAAAAGCAGCGGGATGTAAGGATTTGATATTACTGAAATGTACGAGTACGTATCCTGCTACACCTGAAAATACGAATATCTCTACAATCCCACATATGCGAGAGTTATTTGATGTACAGGTTGGCTTATCAGATCACACGATGGGGACGGGCGTTTCTGTTGCTGCAGTTGCATTAGGTGCTACCGTAATTGAAAAGCATTTTACACTAAATCGTGCTGATGGTGGCGTCGACTCTGCTTTTTCAATGGAGCCAACAGAAATGCAGTCACTAGTAGAAGAAACTAAACGGGCATGGCAGGCAATTGGTAAGGTTAAATATGGTCCTACTGAAAAGGAAAAATCATCATTAAAATTCCGTCGGTCACTTTATGTTTCAGAGGATCTTAGAGCAGGTGATTTTTTTACAAACGATAATGTGAAAATTGTTCGACCGGGCTACGGATTAGAGCCTAAGTATATTGAAAGTGTTCTAGGTAAGAAAGCAAAAACGGATATTGTAAGAGGTACACCACTTAATTGGAAACTGCTAATATAAAGTTCTTGAAAAAATTTAAGAGGTGAGACGATGGCTATAACTGAAAGTATCAATATTCCAGCACACCATAATATATACAATGGACAAAATGAAAGGAATTTACGAATTGATTTTGCAATTCCTGAAAAAGGAACTAATGCAGAGACAGGTATTTTTGTTTTTGTACCGGGCTTTGGAGGTCATATTGATTCGAATGTATATAAAAAAATGCGTGAACAGTTTGCTGATTTATATAATATGGTTACTGTTCAGTGCGAGTATTTTGGTAGCCAATTTATGCAGAGTACGGAAGAGTTTACGTTGAAAGATGGATATTCATCACTAGCAAATATATTTTTAGAGGAAGAAATTAAACAAATTAAAAATAATTTTGCTGATTTTATACCGTTATTATCAAATAAAACCGTGAATTTCCCTGTGCTTGCGAAGTTAGGTGAAAGTACGGAAGAGTTTGTAGATATGGGTTATATGCAGGCAATAGATGTTATCACATCTATTGAAGCAATCCAAATTATTCTAAAGGAAAATGTATTAGCATACGATGAAAATCGAGTAATAGGGTTTGGTCAATCCCAAGGAGCCTATTTATTGCATCTTTGTAATCGATTAGTCCCGCATTTGTTTTCTCAAATTATTGATAATGCTGCGTGGGTATCACCTGTTTATTTATACTCTAATCGTTGGCTTTATAAACAACTAAATAATGCAACATTATGTATTGAATTCGACTACATAGCAAAAAATATTATAGAGGATAAAAAGGCGTTATCTTTACATGAGTTATACAAGCGTTTTAAAAATGGCGCTTATATTTATTCTTGTATTGGTACGACTGATAATTTAGTAAATGTACAAGATAAACGAAGTAGCTTAAGTAAATTGAACTATGTTAAATTTGAAGTGATTGACAGCAAAAAAGTAGACGGCATTATTTTTAAATCAACGAATCATGGTTTAGATGCAGATTTTATACAACTGGTTGATTATGTATTTAGTCAAAAATCTACTCATCTTAATAAAAATAAAAAACGTATACAATATGATGTTGTTAGTTCGAAAACGAAAATACATGTAGATTATAGTTATGGTTTACCTTTATTTCAGTTTGTTGATTGAATTATAGCGAAATTAGAGAAAGTTTTTCACTTCCCCAAAACCAGCAATTCCGTTTATATGGAGAGCTGGTTTTATTTTGAATTTTAGTGAATGAAAAGTATTCTCATAATCGGGATATGTTGTAGTAAACTTATTCAATCATCATTACTATTTTTGGAAAGACTCTTGTACAATTGGCCCATTTATACATGGGGAAAAGCAACTGTTGTCCTTCCCTAAAATATTTGTGTATATATTTTACTCGGTATTTCCGGGGATCAATAACAATGCTATATAAAAGCAATTGTCAACCGATATAATAGAATAAAAGACAATGTACTTTTGGAGGAATTTATTATGAAAAACGAGTTATTAGTAGAAACACAACAATCATATTATGACTATGTAGTGAAAGTAAAAGGCGGTTGCCAACAAATTGCCGACTACTTGCGTGGAGGTAAACAGGCAGAAGCATTTGAAGTGATTGCGAATTTGAGTGAAGGAATTGCGTGGCTTGTATCTGTTGAGCAGCATATGTCTGAAAACTTCTTTCGCGTAAATAGTCGAATGAATGAAGTGTTAGACATGTTAAATGAAGTAAATCAAGCGTTAGAAATTGGTGATTTTGTTACAGTTGCTGATTTATTTGAATATGAAATTGCTCCGATGTTTGAAAGTGCTACAGAATGGACGTTTGAAAAGATAAAAAACTGATAAGCAGACAAATATGGGCATTCTTGTATTAGGGTATATACATAAGTATTTTTTTGTTTGGAAAGGAATACTATGGATCAAGATGAGCGAGAACGAAGAAAATTTCTTGAAGAACAGCTTGAATGGTGTAAAGAAAAAAATATTATTCTAGATGAGATAGACAATGTACTAAAACAAATGAAAGCAATAGCTGAAGACGTTCTTCAATCTGAGTTTGCACCGGATGAAATTGAGGAGTCAAATCGTCAATTGACTAAGTTGAAACTTAGAATAAACTTTTTGGAACAACAATTGTATGTTGAAGTTGTGAATTAATGAAGCTCTACATCAAAACTTCTGTTACTATTTAGGGCTTGCTAGAGGTAAGTCCGTTTGACGAGCCAGTTATTTAATGCTTGAGCAATTAATAGAAGAGGTAGTGACAAATATATGAACGAACAATTCAAACAGTGGTTAGAAAAATCCAATTACCGAGAGGAATTACAAGCAATTGAAAATAGCGAATCCGAAATCACCGATCGTTTCTATCAAACAGTTCCATTCGGTACAGGCGGTATGCGCGGTAAGCTTGGTGTAGGTTCGAATCGCATGAATACCCATACGATTCGTCTTGTGGCAGAAGGGCTTGCGCGACAAATTGAAGTGCAAGGCGAAGTAGCGAAAATACGCGGAGTCGTCATTGCGTACGACACGCGCCATTTCTCTCAAGAATTTGCATATGAGACTGCAGGCGTGCTAGCGGCACATGGCATTCAAAGCTATGTGTTTACGGAAAGCCGCCCAACGCCCGAGTTAAGCTTTGCAGTTCGATATTTAGCGGCATTTGCGGGTGTGGTCATTACGGCGAGCCATAATCCGAAGCAGTACAACGGTTTTAAAGTGTACGGTGAGGACGGAGCGCAGCTAACACCACTGTTTGCGGATGAAATTGTGAACCATATGACTGCGGTGGAAGATTTATTTGGGATTGCAGCGTTATCAAAAGAAGAACTACTTGCTTCAGGGCACTGCGTTGAGATTTTAGACAAGATTGATGATGTTTATGCGCAAGCGTTAATGAAACTACAACTTCGCCCATCTGTAAAAAAAGATGTTTCGATTGTCTACACGCCACTACACGGTGCGGGCTTAGTACCAACAAAGCGAGGACTTGAGCAATTCGGATTTTCGAATGTTCATATTGTGGCGGAGCAAGCGAAGCAGGACGGTGAATTCCCAACAGTTACTTATCCGAATCCAGAAGAATCTGCAACATTTGCCATGGCGATTGAACTTGGTCAGCAAGTCGAAGCAGAACTCCTTCTTGGGACTGATCCAGATGCGGATCGTCTTGGTGTAGCGGTTCGAAATGGTGAGGAATATAAACTATTAACAGGTAACCAGCTTGGGGCACTGTTGCTTCATTACATTTTATCTACGCACAAAGAACACGGTACTTTACCAAACAATGCGGCGATGTTAAAAACGATTGTGACGTCTGAGTTAGGTGCAGCGATTGCGCATTCATTTGGCGTAACTACAATCAATACGTTAACAGGTTTCAAATTTATCGCAGAACAAATCGCGGAGTTTGAAGCAACCGGTAGCCATACCTTTATGTTCGGCTACGAGGAAAGCTACGGTTATTTAGCTGGGGACTTTGTGCGCGACAAAGATGCAGTGCAAATCGCGCTACTTACAGCGGAAATGGCTGCGTATTATAAGGAGCAAGGCAAAACGTTACTAGATGCGTTAGACAACTTATACAAACAATACGGTCATTATCAAGAGTCCTTATTATCGTTAACGTTCGAAGGCATCGAAGGACAGCAAAAAATTGCATCGATTATGAAAAGTTTCCGAGATAATCCACCGAAGCAGTTTAACAATGTAGAAGTCGTGCGAGTTGAAGATTATCAAACAAGTCTTGCTAACGGTGTGGAGCAGCTCACATTACCGAAAGCCGATGTATTAAAATTTATTTTGGCAGACGGCACGTGGATTTGTGTGCGTCCATCTGGAACAGAACCGAAGTGCAAATTTTATATTGGGGTTTGTACAGATTCTATTGTGGCATCGGAAAAAAGATGTGATCAACTTGTTAGGAATTTAAAGGAATTGGATATAGTCTAACTATCTGGACCAATCTTATTTAAATCAATGCGATAAAAACAACTTGGCTTTTACAATTGAGCGTAGAGGACTAGGCACAGGCGATGAAATATTAAAAACGCAGGGCGAGAGAAATATCGCACCTGCATTTTTTTGTGCGCTTAGCACGGTTGTATTAGGGATTAAAAAACAGTAGCGTTTATTCGATCCTTCTTGTAAAGTAGTAAGTTATTTTTACTTGATTTTCTGATATCTTCTTTAATAATAGAAAAAACAATCCGATAGTAAGGGTAATAACATTAATTTCTAGAACGGAGGCACTGTTATGCGTATTACTTCGCAAAATACAGAAGCTACGATGAAAATGAGTTCGTTACCTCTGAAAAATAATTCGACGGTAACGCAAATGGAAGATTCAAAAGTTTCGACTCTAGTAAAAAAAGATGAAGTGAAATTAGAGAACTCACCAGAACAGTCTAAAACAAATTCTGTATCTCGTAGTGATCAAGTAACAAAGGACAAGCTAGAAGAAGCAGTTGCTTCAATTAATGAATTTATCCATACGGAGAAAAAGAATTCTAAGTTTGTATTACATGAAGGACTAGATAAATATTATGTACGTTTAGTCGATGCAGATACAGATGAGCTGATTAAAGAAATTCCACCAGAGCGATTACTCGATGCATTTTATGAAATGCAAAAGCTTGCTGGAATGATTGTAGACGAAAAAATTTAACACTAATTTTTAAAGGAGGTATTTGATTATGGTAAATCGTATTGGTGGTTTGGCATCAGGGATGGATATTGATAGTATGGTCGCAAAATTAATGGCAGCCGAAAAAACACCGTTAAATAAGTTATATCAAAAAAAGCAAACTGCAGAATGGCAACGGGATGCGTATCGTTCGGTTAACACGAAGATGAAAACATTTAGTGATCATACTTTTGATAATCTGTTATTAGCAAGTAATTTCAGAAAAAAGACTCCGAGTATTACTGGGACAAATAGTAGTAAAGTGACTGTGAATGCAGGTGCTGGAGCAACGGGGAATTTAGATATTCAAGCAGTAAAAAAATTGGCAACAAATGCAAAAACAGGAGTTGCTACAGTTAGTAATACAACTCACCGCTTGGCAAAAGGGGCAGATACTTTAGATAAATTTGGTGCTTCTGCTAGCGGCTCTTTTAAGTTAAGTGTAACTAATGCATCGGGAACTGTTGAGGAGAAAACTATTTCATTTGATGCATCAGATACAATTGACACTTTTATCGGTAATTTAAAAGCTGCAGGACTATCAAAATCAGCTTACGATGAGAAAACAGGGAAATTTACAATTGCTGGGGCTGATTATACAATCGCTGATGCGGATAGCGCTGGTGAGTTGGCGAAAATCGGTTTCTTACCTTCATCAAAAAGTCTTGCAGACACAACAACAAAGGACACTAAGTTAAGCGCTCTTGGCATTAGTGCCGGCGACTTTAAATTAGATGTAGGGGGTACAGAGAAAACTTTTGCAATTGATGCTGAAGATACAATTGAAACGTTTTTAACAAAACTAAATGCCGCGGATAGTGGTGTCAAAGCAACTTTTGATGAAAAGACAAAGCAATTTTCGATTGCCTCCACAACCGTTGGACAGACGGTAACAGCTGCTGATGACAGTACGTTTGTAGCTTTCCAAAAACTGGGTATAAGTTCAACGGCACCAGTCAGCTCTACTCAGTTCGTAGCAGCAGGAGCAGGAGCAGCTCCAACTGGCAGTACACTATTAGGAGAACTAGGTCTTGAAAATGGTTCAGTGACATTTAATGTCATACAAGCAAATGGTGAAACAAAAGAAACGAAAATTGCTTACAGTAATACGGATACGATTGACTCTTTGATGAAGCAATTAAATACTTCAGGTGTTGGTATTACAGCCCTATTCTCCAATGGAAAACTAACGATTGGTGCAAATAATTCTGGAGCAGTTAAAGATAGTAGTACAAGTGGAATTCAAGTAATCAATGATGGTAGTGCCAATGAGTTTCTTAATGCGTTAGGATTAAAGGCAGCGGGTGATACCGCGACAGGAGCTGCTAAAGGCGTTGCTAATACGGCATTCGACTTAGCATCTACGCAAGGTCAAGATGCTGAATATACGATCAATGGAATAGAGATGAAAAGTAATTCTAATTTAATAAATGTCTCAGGATATGAGATTACTTTAAATGGTGAATTTTCCGATAGTTCAGTGTCTGTATCTTCAACAAACGATATTAGTCATATGGTCGATAAAATTAAAGAATTTGTTACGAAGTACAATGAATTCATTGGTGGCATTAACGAACAGTTAAAGGAAACAAAATATCGTTCTTACGCGCCTTTAACAGACGAACAGCGCAAAGAAATGTCTGAACATGAACAAAAACTGTGGGATGAAAAAGCAAAGAGCGGGCTTTTACGAAGCGATTCCATGTTACGACAAGGCTTAAGTGACATGCGTAGTGCACTTGGTGGTCGTGTTAATGGTTTAGGTGATAATATTCTTGATACAATGGCAGAAATGGGAATTACAACGTCTAGTTCTTATAATGACGGTGGTAAATTAATCATTGATGAAACGAAACTTCGTAAATCATTAAGTGATGATCCAGATCGAGTGATCAATACGCTAACTCAATCAGGGGAAAAGAAAGCTGATGGCACGGATACACGTGGTGTAATATATAGATTACGAGATACAATGTCGGACCTTACAAAAAAAATAGATGCAAAAGCTGGCCGTACAACAATGACGGATAGCCAATACTCAATCGGAAAAAATTTGGTTGATATGGACAAACGTATTGACACTTGGAAACTAAAGCTAGAAAACATTGAATCTCGTTACTGGAAACAGTTTACTGCTATGGAAAAAGCGATTAGTAAAGCAAATGAACAATCTAGTTTCTTCACAACGGCATAATAGAAATTAGATAAGAGCTGGAGAGAATATGAATGAGTCAAGTCCAACAGTTGTTACAAGTATCAGCTAGACTATATCAGCATCTATCAGAAATTCCACACAGTGATCAACGTGATGCATATATCGAAACTATCAATATAATGCTTGATGAACGCGAGGGTATTATATATATGCTTCGTGAAGAAGGCTTTCTGGTAGATACTACGAATCGTGCTCATACTACGCTAGTAGAGCTAGATAAAGGAATACGCGAACGTTTGTCAAAAGTAATGGATGCAGTAAAGCATGATATGAAAGACTTACAAAACCAAAAGAAAAATGAAAAACAGTATATGAATCCATACTCAGACGTCCGCGTAATGGACGGCATGTATTACGACAAGAAGAAGTAATTATATATGTTTTGAAAAAATGTCATATTTAACTACACTTCTTCTTAAATACTCGGGTACAATTAGGCTAACAACATCAGCTTCAAAAGGAGTGTCTAACTATTGGCAGCACAAACTTCCGCATTTAATGCTTATAAACAAAATAGTGTTACGACAGCATCGCCAGGTGAGCTAACATTAATGCTATACAATGGCTGTTTGAAGTTTTTAACAAAAGCGAAAAAGGCGATTGAAGAGCAAGATATACAAGAGAAAAACTTAAATCTACAAAAGTCACAAGCAATTATTGCTGAACTCATGTCAACACTAAATATGGATATGGAAATTTCTAAGCAAATGATGCCTCTATATGAGTATATTAACCGACGCTTAATTGAAGCGAACTTAAAAAATGATGTAGCCATTATTGTAGAAGTTGAAGGTTTAGTATCGGAATTCCGTGACACATGGAAGGAAGTTCTACGTATTACACGTCAAAAACAATATGGTAATACTCAACAAATTTAAGTATTTTTTAAGACTTACATTTTATACTAAATTGTAAGTCTTTTTTTATTTGTATTTTTTGGTATTTAAGAAAGTATAACTTTTCCATCTACATAAGTAACGACACCAATTCTCCCTATTTAGGGCGTGTTGTGGCATTCTAATATTAATTTAATGAATTTAATAAGTGGATTTAGTTATAATGAATCAGAAATCTCAATTAATTAAATGGTATAAATAGGGAGTAAGTAGATAGACATATAGATGTTATTTAATGGATAATAATGTTAGATGGCTAAATAACTATGCAAGCTGGAGGAAATGATATGCTGTTTAAACGTAAAGAGGGTTTTCGCTTTGCTTTTGGTGAACCGGTACCAGCAAATTTTGTAATACTCGTAAACGGAAAGCCAGTTGATATTGAACAATCGATTAATCCTTGCCAAATTTTAGATATAAGTCCAAGAGGCATAAAAATGTTTACGGAAGTAGATATTGGTGAACATATGAATAAGCTGCTACAACTAGAAGTTATTTTTGTTTTAGATGTAACAACAATTCGGGCAGTTGGTGAAATCGTTTGGTCAAGACCCTATGGCCGCGGCAAACATTACGGACTGATTTTTGACAATCAACCACTTATTGAAGGATTAATTATAAGTGAGCTTAAAATGCGTCGCAAAAAAGAAATCAAGCGTGGGAAAGTTGGTAAATAACTACTTTTGTTGTTTATTGTCGATATTTGAAAAACATTTCTTAATGAAGCAGGACTTTTTGCAAGCAGTGTAGAAATAGTTAGTATAGCCGATTAAGGAGGAGTTCACATGCTAAATTTTAACATTCGTGGTGAGAACATTGAGGTAACTCCAGCGATTCGCGACTACGTTGAAGGTAAAATTGAAAAAATTGAACGCTACTTCAACGAAGATGTTAACGCAAACGCTAACGTAAATTTAAAGGTTTATAATGATAGACAAACAAAAGTGGAAGTAACAATTCCAATGAAAAATGTAACGCTACGTGCAGAAGAACGTCATAACGATATGTATGCTGCCATTGACTTAATTGTAGATAAGCTTGAGCGTCAAATTCGTAAGCACAAAACAAAGGTGAATCGTAAATTCCGTGAGCGCGAAGGAGTGGGTCTTTACTTTGCTAATGTCTCACAAACAGGAGTGGCAACGGAAGCAACGGAAGAAGAATACACGGTTGTTCGTACAAAGCAGTTTGACCTAAAACCAATGGACGAAGAAGAAGCAATTCTTCAAATGAACATGCTAGGTCACGATTTCTACATTTTCACAGATGCAGAATCAGAAAGCACAAACATTGTGTACAAACGTAAAGATGGTAAATACGGGTTGATTGAAACGAATTAATATAGGAAGTAAAAGCTCTCGTACATTGCGGGAGCTTTTATTTATTATTAGGCTATGTTAAATAATATTGTTGTTTTTATGGAATTAACCATTAGTAGTGGAATTTACTACAACCGTGCCTTGCACAAAGCGCGAAGACGAACCGTAGGATACCACACTACAGTGGGCTCATGCGGTTTGTGCGCTTAGCACGGTTGGATTAGCAAATAAAACAACAGTAGCGTTTAACAGCTCCTTTTATTATGTGAATGAATATTTAGGAAGAAACTGAAAAAGAATTAAATGAAGAGTGGGTCGACAATGAGGGCATTGAAAAACCCCGAAACAGTATATTCCATAGTACTTTTATGCTTTTGCTTTATTTTATTCAGAAAGCATCGGTGCGGCGGCACGAGACTCCTGCGGGAAAAGCGGTACAGGTGAGACCCCGCAGGAGCGTAGCGACGAGGAGGCTCGCCACCGCCAGCGGAAAGCGAGTGCCAGCCAGAGCACCAACGATCTATCACTGTTTAGTATATACTGATTAGAATTTTCAGTAGAAATCAACTTTTTCAGTGCACTCACGACAATGGCAGTTTATTTTTTATTGCCAAACTTTCTTTACCCAACTAGGATGTTAATTTGCACCATCTCTATACTAAATGTTAAAATGTAAGTTGAGACTATATTGGGAAGTGACCAATTCATGCTAAACATATTAAATAAAATGTTTGACTTTAATAAAAAAGAATTAAAAAAGCTTGAGAAGATTGCCGATCAAGTAGAAGCATTAGCTGGCAAAATGGAGGCGCTTTCGGATGAAGCACTTCAATCAAAAACTGCTGAATTTAAAGAACGCTACTTAAAAGGTGAAACAGTCGATCAGCTTTTACCTGAAGCATTTGCTGTTGCGCGTGAGGCATCACGCCGCGTACTAGGGATGTATCCATTCCGCGTCCAAATTATGGGGGCAGCTTCTTTAAATGAAGGTAATATTTCTGAAATGAAAACCGGTGAAGGTAAAACGTTAACTTCTACTATGGCCGTTTATTTAAATGCGTTAACGGGTAAAGGCGTGCACGTTGTAACAGTCAATGAATACTTAGCAAGTCGTGACGCAACGGAGATGGGTGAGCTGTATAACTGGTTAGGCTTATCGGTTGGCCTCAACTTAAATAGCTTATCGAAGGAAGAAAAGCGCGAGGCGTATGCTGCAGATATTACGTATTCAACAAACAATGAACTTGGCTTTGATTATTTACGTGATAATATGGTGCTTTATAAAGAGGACTGCGTACAGCGTCCACTTCACTATGCCGTAATTGATGAAGTCGATTCGATTTTAGTGGATGAAGCGCGTACACCGCTTATTATTTCAGGACAAGCGGGTAAATCAGCGCAACTTTATGTGCAATCAAATGCATTTGTGCGCATGTTAAACAAAGACGAAGACTATAATTATGAAGAGTCTACAAAAGGCGTTACATTAACGGAAGCGGGGATCGAAAAGGCAGAGCGTGCGTTTGGCATAGACAACTTATTCGATTTAACGCATGTTCGTTTAAACCATGCCATTAACCAATCATTAAAAGCGCATGCTTCTATGCATTTAGATGTAGATTATGTGGTACAGGACGGCGAGATTGTAATCGTCGACGGCTTTACGGGTCGTTTAATGAAAGGTCGTCGCTATTCTGATGGCCTTCACCAAGCGATTGAAGCAAAAGAAGGCTTAGACATCCAAAATGAATCGATGACAATGGCAACAATTACGTTCCAAAACTACTTCCGTATGTATGAAAAGCTTGCTGGTATGACGGGTACTGCGAAAACGGAAGAAGAGGAATTCCGTAATATTTACAATATGAATGTTGTTGCAATTCCAACGAACAAGCCGATTGCGCGTGATGACCGACCAGATTTAATTTATGCATCAATGGCTGGGAAGTATAAAGCCGTGGCGGAAGATATTGCTGAACGTCATAAAAAAGGACAACCTGTATTAGTGGGTACGGTAGCAATTGAAACGTCTGAAATCATTTCGGACTACTTAACTAAATACAAAATACCCCATAACGTATTAAATGCGAAAAACCATGAACGCGAAGCTGAAATTATTTTAAATGCTGGTCAAAAGGGTGCGGTAACAATCGCAACAAACATGGCTGGTCGTGGTACGGATATTAAACCAGGTGAAGGCGTATTAGAGCTAGGCGGTTTATCTGTTATAGGTACCGAGCGTCATGAATCTCGTCGTATTGATAACCAGTTACGTGGTCGTTCTGGACGTCAAGGGAATCCCGGGGTAACGCAATTCTATCTGTCACTTGAAGATGAGTTAATGCGTCGTTTCGGCTCTGACAACATGAAATCAATGATGACGAAGCTTGGCATGGACGATACACAGCCAATCCAGTCAAGAATGGTTTCTCGTGCAGTGGAATCTGCGCAAAAACGTGTTGAAGGTAATAACTTTGATGCACGTAAACGCTTATTACAATACGACGATGTATTACGTCAGCAACGTGAAATTATTTATAGAGAGCGCTTTGAAGTACTCGACACTGAAAATATGCGTGCATTAGTTGAGTCAATGATTCAGCAAGCGATTGAAAATGCAGTAGCGCTTCATACGCAAGGCGAGCAAGCAGACTGGACTTTAAATGCGCTTGAAGATTATATAGCAGCAAATCTTTTAGAAGAAGGCGTAATCACTGCAGCGGAATTAGAAGGTAAAACGGTGGATGAAATGGTTGAATTCATTTTCGCTGCGGTACTAGTTCGCTACAATGAGAAGGAAGAATTGATGACTCCTGAACGTATGCGCGAGTTCGAAAAAGTTATTTTACTCCGTTCAATTGATACGAAGTGGATTGACCATATCGATGCAATGGATCAGCTACGTCAAGGGATTCACCTACGTGCTTACGGCCAAAATGACCCGCTACGCGAATACCAACAAGAAGGCTTCGCAATGTTCGAGGATATGGTGGCATCGGTACGTGAAGATGTAGCGAAATATGCAATGAAGGCTGAAATCCGTAGTAATCTTCAACGTGAAGAGGTCGCAAAAGGTCAAGCTGTGAATCCAAAAGAAGAAGGCACTGCGAAACCGAAAAAGCTACCAGCACGCAAAGCCGAAAACATCGGTCGTAACGATCCATGTCCATGCGGTAGCGGCAAGAAGTTCAAAAACTGTCACGGAGTTGGGCAGTAACCAGATTTTGTGATAGCGGGGTTGTGACTTTACTGGAGGCTGCAACTTAGTTCGTTAAGGTGGGGAGTTAGTGCGTTCGCTGCAACTTAGTGCGTTCAGTGGCCAAGTTGGTGCGTTCACACCTGGAGTTGGTGCGTTCGCCAGCTAACTTAGTTCGTTCACACCTCAAGTTAGTGCGGAGCCTGCAACTCGGTTCGTTCAGATGGGAAGTCAGTGCGTTCACACCTGGAGTTGGTGCGTTCCCCAGCTAACTTAGTTCGTTCACACCTCAAGTTAGTGCGGAGCCTGCAACTTGGTTCGTTCAGATAGAAAGTTAGTGCGTTCACACCCCAAGTCAGTACGAATACCCACGAATTTAAAACACATCTTTATAGCAATAAATTAACCGTGGTCATCAGTGAGGGTGGCCCGGTTTTACTAATTTTATAATCGAGAAAATGCTTGAATAACAAGCACTCGGGTGACGGAGGATCATACATGATTGAATTAGCAGATGTAAGAAACACATTGGAAAATACAGCTACGAAACTAGCGGACT
The DNA here is from genome assembly GCF_038003525.1 of Solibacillus sp. FSL H8-0538. Lineage (NCBI taxonomy): Bacteria > Bacillati > Bacillota > Bacilli > Caryophanales > Caryophanaceae > Solibacillus > Solibacillus sp. FSL H8-0538. The sequence continues at coordinate 731,167 of NZ_JBBOPI010000001.1, forward strand.
TTAGGGGGTCTCTTTGACTTAGAAAACAAAGAGGCACGTATACAAGAGCTTGATGAAATGATGCTGGAGCCGAACTTTTGGAATGATCAGCAAGGTGCGCAAGTAGTTATTAATGAAGCAAATGGCATTAAAGCTATAGTGAATGAGTATAACGATTTATTATCAACACAGGAAAATCTTGAAATGACACTGGAGCTTTTACGTGAAGAACCAGACGAGGAATTACAAGAGGAGCTGGGCAATGAGCTTGTAGAATTCAAAGCGAAAGTGGCTGATTTTGAGCTGCAGATGCTGTTATCAGAACCATATGACCGCAACAATGCGATTTTAGAGCTTCATCCAGGTGCGGGCGGTACGGAATCTCAGGATTGGGGTTCAATGCTGCTGCGTATGTATACGCGCTGGGCGGAGAAACGCGGTTTTAAAGTGACGACAATGGATTACCTACCAGGTGATGAAGCGGGAATTAAATCTGTAACACTATCAATTACTGGTCATAATGTATACGGCTATTTAAAAGCGGAAAAAGGCGTTCACCGTCTTGTTCGTATTTCGCCATTTGATTCATCGGGTCGTCGTCATACGTCATTTGTTTCTTGTGAAGTAATGCCGGAATTCAATGATGAAATTGAGATTGAAATCCGTACAGAAGATTTAAAAATTGATACGTACCGTGCAACGGGTGCGGGTGGTCAGCATATTAATACGACGGACTCAGCTGTTCGTATTACGCATACCCCAACTGGCACAGTCGTTCAATGTCAGGCGGAACGTTCTCAAATTAAAAACCGTGAAAAATGTATGAAATTGCTACAAGCAAAGCTCTATCAACTAGAAATTGAAAAACAACAGGCACAACTAGATGAGATTCGTGGGGATCAAAAGGAAATCGGTTGGGGTTCTCAAATCCGTTCTTATGTATTCCATCCGTATTCAATGGTGAAAGATCACCGTACAAATGAAGAAACAGGGAATGTTAATGCAGTGATGGATGGGGATTTAGATGCATTCATTAACGCCTATTTACGTTCTCGCATTGCCAATTAATAATATGGACCTTTTCAGCGTATTGCTGGGAAGGTTTTTTTGTGCTTAAAAAGGAAGTTTGATTTTTATAGTTGGTGCTTTCAGGAAATTACATTGTTTTACTTGCAATTGATATAAAAGCATGCGAAAATAAAAATACGAACAAATGTTCTTAAAGGAGGTTGGTTTTGTGACGCAAATTCCTTCTGGAGCGAGTCCATATTTTGAGGCGGGCATTTATTTGCCGATGCTACTCATTATACTCGAAAAAGATTACCTACTATTTGAGCAGGGGAACTTTAAATTTAAAAAGCCCTATTTACATTTACTTAATGAAACAAAAACTCGGATTGAACAGGAACTAAAAAAAACAAAGGCGTATTTTAATTGTAATCAGATGAGATTAACCCGAGGAAATACCGATGAGTTTTTTACAGAATATCTTTTTTATTATAAGGATTTCATGGAGTGTCGACGATATTCTAATATACGCCTTCGTAATTTTTGCGAGCAATTACTAATACAATATATGGAAAACCGTTAGCCGGTATATATTGTATTAGCGATGGAAGCCGCGGTTAAGTATTAAATGCTTATAGAACATCATGGCACGTACGTACTGTTGGTTGAATGATTTATAATGAATAGGAAGCACTTCCTCAGACATATCCGTTAAGGTAATAATCGTTTCGTCGCCACGTTCAACAATATTAGTGATTGACTGTAAATTAACCCAAATATTAGAGGTAGAATGTGGTGAAAATAGCGGGAAAAATACGCATGGATTGCCATAATCGATTGAAATCATAATCGGTAGCTTATGCCTGTTATCGCCAAAAAATAATTTTGCCATCTTTTGAGCTGCCTCGAATGTTGTTCCGTGAATTCTACAAGTCGCGCGCACAATTTTTATAGGCTTTTGCGCAAATTTTACCTTCCCTTGCTTGTCGTGAATTATTGTGTGAGTTTTTCCGTTTGCTGTTATAGAACGTAACAAAAATGTTGTGTTGGATGCGATGTAGCTAGTTACGTACCTAAAGTCTTTGTTCATTTTCATTCCTCCTATTTTCCTATAGTAAGCAGTAAAAAGAACTGCTTGTTACTAAAAGATAATATAAACAAATGGGAAAAGCAATCTAAAATTAGAAAATTCTGTATATTAATTAAAAATGAAATGTTCAGAAAATATTGCAAATTGATATTTCTTTTTTTATAATAGAAAAAAGGGTATCGGGGTGATATCGATGGATAAATATTATTCGTACACAGATTTTCTACGTGCAGTAGGGCAGTACCCTCGCGAGAATCAATGTGAGAAGCTGTTGAACGACATTTATTTAGATTTGTTTTTAAATCGTATACAACGATTGTACCGAATTGAACAATTGGAAAAGCTCATCGATGGGTCATTGGATCAAAGAAACAAGGCGGCATTTCTGTCTCATACGCTGGAATTAAAAGAGTTGCTAGAAACAGCTTCACAATAAGTTAGAGCCGCCTAAAATTAGGTGGCTTTTTGCATTTGTTGATGGTTAAGAAAGTATAACTTTCTTAACCACATAAGTAAGGACATCAACTCGCCCTATTTTGGGCGAGTTGTGTCTTTCTAATGTAAATTAAAAAGAATGTATGTTCGTTTTATTATCGCTATTAAAAAAAGGGTATGCTAAAATAAACATACTAGATTTTACGAAAGGACGAACCGTGCATGACTGAAACTTTTCATATCCAGTCTCATTACAGCCCAAGTGGTGACCAGCCTGTTGCCATTAAAGAACTGGTGCAAGGGGTTAATGAGGAAAAGCGCCATCAAACGCTTCTTGGTGCAACAGGTACCGGAAAAACTTTTACGATTTCAAATGTAATTCAACAAGTAAATAAGCCAACGCTCATTATGGCTCATAATAAAACATTGGCGGGGCAACTATATAGTGAGTTTAAGGAATTTTTCCCTAATAACGCGGTTGAATATTTTGTTAGTTATTATGATTACTTTCAGCCAGAAGCGTACGTACCGCAAACGGATACGTATATAGAGAAGGATTCGAGTATTAACGATGAAATCGATAAATTACGTCACTCGGCAACCTCTGCCTTATTTGAACGCAGAGATGTCATTATTATTGCGTCAGTTTCTTGTATTTACGGCCTCGGTTCGCCGGAGGAATACCGCGATATGGTCGTTTCTATTCGTACAGGTATGGAAATTGAGCGCAATCAGTTGCTGCGCAGATTAGTGGACATTCAGTATGAGCGTAATGATATAAGTTTCACACGTGGGACATTTCGTGTACGTGGAGATGTGGTGGAAATCTTCCCGGCATCTCGTGATGAAAAATGCATTCGAGTGGAGTTTTTCGGCGATGAAATAGACCGGATTCGTGAGGTGGATGCGTTAACTGGTGAAATTATGGGTGAACGTGATCACGTAGCCATTTTCCCAGCATCTCACTTCGTTACACGTGAAGAAAAAATGGTAAAGGCAATTGAAAATATCGAAAAAGAACTAGAGCAACAATTAGAAAAGTTCCGCTCAGAGAATAAATTACTGGAAGCGCAGCGTTTAGAGCAGCGTACAAACTACGATTTAGAAATGATGCGTGAGATGGGCTTCTGTTCAGGTATTGAAAACTATTCACGTCATTTAACGCTACGTGATGCGGGGGCGACACCCTATACATTGCTCGATTATTTCCCAGAGGACTTCTTACTGGTTGTCGATGAAAGTCACGTAACATTGCCGCAAGTGCGTGGTATGTATAACGGGGACCAAGCACGGAAGCAAGTTTTAGTAGACCATGGCTTCCGTTTACCTTCTGCACTTGATAATCGTCCGTTAAAGATTGATGAGTTTCAGTCAAAGGTGCAACAGGCTATTTATGTTTCAGCAACGCCGGGACCGTTTGAGCTCGAGCATACACCGGACATGGTGGAGCAAATTATTCGTCCGACCGGTTTACTCGATCCAACCATTGATGTGCGTCCAAGAGAAGGGCAAATTGATGATTTAATCGATGAAATTCAGGAGCGCATCAAGAAAAACGAACGTGTTTTAGTCACAACCTTAACGAAGAAAATGTCCGAGGATTTAACGGATTATTTAAAGAAAATGGGCTTGAAGGTTGAATATTTACACTCTGAAATTAAAACATTGCAACGTATTGAAATCATTCGTGAGCTACGTAAAGGCACGCATGATGTCCTAATCGGTATTAACTTATTACGAGAAGGCTTAGATATACCGGAAGTTTCGCTTGTCGTCATTTTGGATGCAGATAAGGAAGGCTTCCTGCGTTCAGAACGTTCACTCATTCAAACGATTGGGCGAGCAGCACGTAATGCAAGTGGCCATGTCATTATGTATGCTGACAATATGACAGATTCGATGAAAAAGGCGCTTGATGAGACAAAGCGTCGCCGTGATATTCAACGGGCATATAACGTGGAACATGGCATTACCCCAAAAACAATCATTAAGAAAATTCCTGAAATCATTCGTGCAACACAGGTGGCGGAAGAGGAAGAAACATATGTAACGAAAGTAACGAAAGGCAAGAAGCTGACGAAGGCGGAGCTAGACAAGCTAATGGCGAAGCTTGAAAGTGAAATGAAAGATGCTGCAAAGGCGCTTGATTTCGAACGGGCAGCAGAACTGCGTGATACGATATTTGAACTGAAAGTAGAAAGGTGACATAGCGTGAAAAATACAGAAATCGTCGTGCAAGGTGCACGCGCACATAATTTAAAAAATATTGATGTCACGATTCCTCGCGATAAGCTAGTTGTGCTAACGGGCTTATCTGGATCAGGGAAGTCGTCACTAGCTTTTGATACGATTTACGCAGAAGGACAGCGCCGCTACGTGGAGTCTTTATCGGCGTATGCGCGCCAATTTCTCGGTCAAATGGATAAGCCGGATGTGGATGCCATTGAGGGGTTGTCGCCTGCTATTTCAATTGACCAAAAAACAACGAGCCGTAACCCGCGCTCAACGGTAGGTACAGTAACGGAAATTTATGATTATTTACGTTTATTATATGCGCGCGTAGGAAAGCCAATTTGTCCAAATCACGACATCGAAATTAGCTCGCAAACGATTGAGCAAATGGTGGATCGCCTACTAGAATATCCAGAGCGTACGAAAATGCAGCTACTTGCCCCAATCGTGGAAGGGCGTAAAGGGACGCATGTGAAGTTGTTTGAAGATTTAAAAAAGCAAGGCTATGTTCGTGTCCGCGTGAACGGCGAGCTGCGTGATCTAGATGATAATATTGAGCTCGATAAAAACAAAAAGCATACGATTGAAGTCGTAGTGGACCGAGTTGTGATGAAGGAAGGCATTGCCACACGTTTAAGTGATTCATTAGCGGCCGCGTTGAAATTAGCGGAAGGTCGTGTGTTAGTCGACGTCATGGAACGTGAAGAACTGTTATTTAGTGAGCATCACGCATGTCCTCAATGTGGATTTTCTATTGGCGAGCTCGAACCGCGTATGTTTTCATTTAATAGTCCGTTTGGAGCCTGTTCGTCTTGTGATGGATTAGGGATGAAGCTAAAAGTGGATCCGGATTTGGTCATTCCAGATTGGAGCCGTACATTGCTTGAGCATGCAATTGCGCCGTGGGAACCGACAAGCTCGCAGTACTATCCGCAGCTATTAAAATCGGTTTGTGATCATTATGATATTCCCATGGATGTCCCTGTACAAGATATTCCAAAAGAGAAAATGGATAAAATTTTAAAAGGCTCAGGCAAGGATAAAGTTCAGTTCAACTATGAAAATGAATTTGGCAGAACATTTGATAAACAAGTTGAATTTGAAGGCGTATTAAAAAATATTGAACGCCGCTACCGCGAAACGAGTTCAGATTATGTTCGCGAGCAAATGGAAAAATATATGGCAGAGCAGTCCTGTTCGTCTTGTAAAGGTTACCGGTTAAATTCAGAATCGCTCGCGGTGAAAATAAATGACCAACATATTGCGGAAATCACGGCACACTCTATTGTCGAGTTAACGGCATTTTTCGAGCAGTTAACATTATCCGAAAAGGATGTACAAATTGCCCGATTAATTTTACGTGAAATTAATGAACGCCTTGGCTTCTTAGTAAATGTAGGACTTGATTATTTAACACTTTCACGGACAGCCGGAACACTATCAGGTGGTGAGGCGCAGCGAATTCGGTTAGCGACACAAATTGGCTCACGCTTAACCGGTGTGCTCTATATTTTAGACGAGCCGTCGATTGGTCTGCATCAGCGTGATAATGATCGCCTCATTGGTACGCTTCAAAATATGCGTGATTTAGGCAATACATTAATTATTGTCGAGCATGACGAGGATACGATGCTCGCTGCGGATTATTTAATTGATATTGGACCAGGTGCGGGTGTTCATGGTGGACAAATTGTTGCACAAGGTACACCAGCGCAAGTAATGAAAAATAAGAATTCCATTACTGGGCAATATTTAAGTGGGAAAAAATTTATTCCGCTACCGATTGAACGTCGCCAGTCAGATGGTCGTCACTTAACGATTAAAGGCGCGGCAGAAAATAACTTGAAAAAAGTAAATGTGGATATTCCGCTTGGTCAGTTTATTGCAGTAACCGGTGTTTCTGGATCAGGGAAATCGACGCTCATTAATGAAATTTTATATAAATCGCTCGCGCAAAAGCTCAATCGTGCCAAAACGAAGCCAGGTGTACATACAGCGGTGGAAGGCATGGAGCAGCTGGAAAAGGTCATTGAAGTGGACCAATCACCAATTGGTCGTACGCCACGCTCAAATCCGGCCACGTATATCGGCGTATTTGATGATGTTCGAGATGTGTTTGCGATGATGAATGAATCAAAAGTGCGCGGCTACAAAAAAGGACGTTTTAGCTTTAATGTAAAAGGCGGACGTTGTGAAGCATGTCGCGGTGATGGGATTATTAAAATTGAAATGCATTTCTTACCGGACGTGTATGTACCGTGTGAAGTTTGCCATGGCAAGCGCTATAACCGTGAAACATTAGAAATACGCTACAAAGATAAAAATATAGCCGATGTATTAGATATGACGGTTGAGGACGCTGTAGTGTTTTTCGAAAACATTCCGAAAATCCATCGCAAGCTCCAGACAATTGTTGATGTAGGCTTAGGTTATATGAAGCTTGGTCAGCCTGCCACAACATTATCCGGTGGTGAGGCGCAACGTGTGAAATTAGCATCAGAGCTACATCGTCGTTCAACAGGGAAATCCTTTTATATTTTAGATGAGCCAACAACTGGCTTGCATGCGGATGATATTGCGCGTCTATTACTAGTTTTGCAACGCTTAGTTGAGAATGGTGAAACGGTACTTGTCATTGAGCATAATCTAGATGTGATAAAAACAGCGGATCATATTATAGATTTAGGTCCTGAAGGTGGAGATAAAGGTGGCACGATTGTTGCAACTGGTACACCAGAGGAAATTTGTGAAGTAAAAGACAGCTATACAGGTCGCTATCTAAAGCCGATATTAGAGCGTGATCGCCAGCGTATGGCAGATGTGATCGAGAAGGCGACAAAAAAATAATCAGAAAGTTTCAAGAGCTCGCATGAAACTTTTTGTCCTCCCACCACGTATAATATTTATAGATATGGTAGAGGGAGGAATTTTTTTATGCAAAATGAACGTAAACGTATTTTACAATTAGTTGAAAACGGTACAATTTCAGCAGATGAGGCGATCACGCTATTTGAGGCGCTATCAAAACAAAAGGAATCCACTCAAACTGTAATGCCGGTCAGCTCAAAGACACAAGAAGATGCGCCGAAAGTGGAGCAAATTTTTGAAGAAGTGCCAAAAGAAGACCAAACAAGACGAAGAACAACTGGCTTCGAAGAAATTTTCGGACGAGCATTTTCAAATAAAGATGCCAATAAAAAAATTGATGAATTTATGAGTGATTTAAAAGAGGATTTGTCGCAATTTAGTACACGCATGACAAGTCTAATGAATTCAACATTTACTAAAATTAAAGATTTTGATATGGAATTCCCATTCGGAGAAAAAGTCGAATTCGATAAAATATATGCATTCCCAGCCGATGACGTAAAAGGCTTCGAGCTAGAAATCCCAAATGGTAAAATTTCGGTTGTGAAATCACAGGATGAAACAGTTCAAGTGGAAGCGCATGTGAGAACGGTACGTAATGGTTCGGAAGAAGACACGATCGAACGCTTTACAAATGAATTCGTAACATTAAACGATGGCAAATTATCGATTATAACGGATGAAAAATTAGCGCAAGTAACGGTGCGTTTAGTTATTCCACATAAACATTATGATGTCATTATTGCTCGTTTGCTAAACGGTAGTATTTCAGTAGAAAACGTTGATACGAAGCTATTGAAAGCAAAAACATATAACGGCATCGTGAAATTAGATGACGTGCAATTTACTCATGCAGAATTGCAATCAAGCAATGGTGTCATTGAAGCACGCAATGTAATCGGTGATGATTTAGAAGCCGAAACGGTAAACGGTCGTATTTATATTGATGGTGCATTAAAAGAAGTAGAGGCAGAATCAGTAAACGGCCATGTTGTCGTAACAACAACGAGCACAGAAGCACATAAAGTTAAAGCGCGTACAGTGGCAGGGTCAGTTGAACTATATGTACCTAAAACAGTTGCGCTAGACGGACAAGTTTCTTCTAACTTCGGGAAAGCAGATGTAGGTTTACATGATGTTGTGCTGCATGACGAGGAAGAGCAGTTCTTATTAAAAACAGTACGCTTTAATAAGGCACTCGAAAATGCAACATTATTAAAATTAGTTGGGGAATCACGAACAGGCACGGTACTTGTTCGATATACAACAGATTAAGATAAAAACGGACTCGCACATGCGGCAAGCACTGAAAAACTTACATTTTTAAAATGACCAATCTTTTTCAGTTAAAAATAAGGCAGTTCCTGTTCAATATTGAACAGGAACTGCCTTATTTCTTTCTCTATTCCGTACTCTTTTTCATTTAATACCTTTAATGGTTGTTTCAGATTGACAGCGAATATCGTTGTGGCACCTTGAATTTCCATGCCAAATAGACCCGCAACCGATGCCATATCGTACCCGTGTCCGTTTTTCAATCCACTATTTATTCCTCGCTTCGACTTTGCTACGATTTGCGGCTAATGGCTTAAATGATTCCGTATTTTGAGCGTGCCACTAAGTCAACGTCCGATACATCATGAATGGTTTTATTAATAAGTACTTAAACATACGGATTGGGGGAATCCCGTTACGTCCATTGTCTAAACAAGAGTTTGTTTTAACTCGTCTAAAATGAATGAAAAATCAACAAGTTCATCGATTTGGCGAAGCATGTGATCTTTTGGCACGACAATCTCATAAATCGCCATAAACGGGATTAAGTTGAGTGTTTCTTGGTTTGAAATCATCGGGAGTATCACCTGTAATTCGTTCCTTTTAGTAGACAAGAAAATCACTCTTTTTTGAAAAGAGAATGAACCACTCATTCTTATCAGATACAAGTTGATTGGAGTGGAGGCGACGACTTCTAGGGGATTAGCGAGCAGCTTGAGACCCTGGAATGAGGCCAACACGATGTTGGTCACAAAGGCGTTGCCACAGGACGTGGCGTACTTAGCCTTTGTTCCTTTGTTACCCGGAAGCGGCTCAAGGCTCGCCCCCAGAAAAGCGTTCGCCGCAACGGAAATCAACGACATCGAAGAAAAAAGCCAGTTCTTGAACGATGTCTCGTTCAAGAACTGGCTAAACTATTTTTTAAACTTTTTCAGTGCCCTCGCACATGCGCAATCCGTTTTCTTTATGTTATAAACTTCCAAATCACATAATAATAAACATCATATCGTGCTATTTCGGGGCGAGAAGTATCTTTCAACCGTTTACATAAGTTATTTCGACTATTACATGAAGGAAAGAAGGAATTTACACGAACTATGAGGAACTATAACCTAGAAGGATTTGTTCACAAACGTAAAATAGTCAGAAAACTCTTTTTTTCGAAGGGTGTAAAACATGTGAAAATAGGCATGTATTTAACGAATTTAGCCAAATAATGAAATGAAAATGTAATAAAACCAGCGATGCAAAGTGCTATAATGATAAAGAAATAAAATATCTATTCATAGAACTTAGGTGGTTTAGTCATGATTCAAATGAATAATGTAGTAAAAAAATACCCGAATGGTGTCGTTGCAGCAAACGGCATAACGGTTGATATTAAAAAAGGTGAATTTGTTTATGTTGTTGGTCCTAGTGGTGCTGGGAAGTCAACTTTTATAAAGTTAATGTACCGTGAAGAAAAGCCAACTTCTGGTGATGTCTTTATAAACGGAATCAATTTAACAACATTGAAAAACAGTCGTGTTCCGCATTTACGTCGACAGCTTGGTGTTGTGTTTCAGGATTTCAAATTATTACCGAGATTAAATGTGTACGAAAATGTTGCGTTTGCGCTTGAAGTAATTGAAGAACAACCAAAAGTGATTCGTAAGCGTGTCTTGGAAGTATTAGAGTTAGTAGGGCTGAAGCATAAAGTACGCATGTTCCCGAATGAGCTATCTGGTGGGGAGCAGCAACGCGTTTCTATCGCTCGTTCCATTGTGAATATGCCAAAAGTGGTGATTGCCGATGAGCCAACCGGAAACTTGGATCCGGAAACGTCTTGGGAAATTATGAATATTTTTGAGGAAATTAATGCGCGTGGCACAACAATTGTTATGGCAACGCATAACCGTGAAATTGTAAATACGATTCGTAAACGTGTCATCGCGATTGAGGGCGGCATGATTGTCCGTGATGAGTATGGAGGTGACTACGGTTATGAAGGCTAGAACAATCCGTCGTCATTTCAGAGAAAGCTTTAAGTCACTCGGCCGTAATAGCTGGATGACCTTTGCATCCATTAGTGCCGTAACTGTAACCTTAATACTTGTAGGTGTGTTTTCGGTCATTATGATGAACTTAAACAAAGTAGCTAATGATTTAGAAAATGATGTAGAAATTCGTGTATTAATTGATATTATTGCCGATGAAGAAGAAGCGAAATTGGTAGAGAATCAGCTGCTAGATGAGATCCATAGCTTGCCTGAAGTGGAAGAGGTTGTGTATTCGTCGAAATCTGATGAGCTGGACAAGCTGATTAAAGACTTCGGTGATGAATTAAGTCTATATGAGCAAAACAACCCATTGCATAATGTATTGTATGTAAAAGCGATCGATCCAAAGCAAACAGCGGAAGTTGCAAGCCAAATCGAGAAATTTGATCATATTAATGAAGTTAAGTATGGAGAAGGAAAAATAGAGAAGCTATTTAACTTCTTAGATATTAGTCGTAATGTAGGCCTAATATTAATTTTTGGCTTATTATTCACGGCAATGTTCCTAATTTCGAATACAATTCGTATTACAATTATCGCGCGCAGAGATGAAATCGAAATTATGAAGCTTGTAGGGGCAACGAATTCATTTGTTCGTATTCCATTTGTCTTGGAAGGCATGTGGTTAGGGCTACTTGGGTCGGTTATACCGATGATTGTCGTGACAATTGTCTATTACAATGTTCATAGTTTACTAGAGCCGCGTTTAAAAGGAGAGCTTCTGCAATTACTTGAAGTGGGTCCACTCATGTATCAAGTAAACGGTTTGCTTATTTTAATTGGTATGGCAATTGGCGTATGGGGTAGCTTTATGTCAGTTCGAAAATTTTTAAAAATATAAGTATGCAGTGAAAGGGGCACTATTCGTTGGAAAAGCTTAAAACTACACCATTCAAACTTATTACAACAGTAATCGCGCTACTATTAGTCTTCCAGGTGCCGGCCGTCTATGCGACAAGTTTGTCTGACCTTAAACAAGAAAAAAGTGGAATAGAACAACAGAAAAAAGAGCTCAATAAATCGATCGATCAAAAATCAAACGAAATTCAAACAATACAAAATACACAAGATAAATTACTAGCACAAATTCAAAAGCTAGGCGAAGAAATGACAAAGACGAATGAGGCAATTGAAGCTGTTATGGCGGATATTGAGCAGGCCAATCAAGAGATTTCAGAGCTAGAAGTAGCTATTGTAGAGCTAGAGCGTAAAATTGAGCAACGTGATGAGTTACTTAAGGATCGTGCACGTGCTATCCAGGCAGGTGGTTCTGTCGGTTATTTAGACGTACTACTAGGAGCGAATAGCTTTGTAGATTTCATTGACCGCTTTTCGGCAGTGAGTACGTTAATGGATGCGGATCGCCAAATTATGCGCGACCAAAAAACAGATAAGGAACAGCTGGAAGAACAAAAGCTTGTCCTTGAAAACAAGAAAAAGAAATTAGTAGAAAACTATACGGAACTTGAGCGTTTAAAGGCATCATTAGACGCACAACAAGCTGAGAAAGATAAACTAATTGATGAGCTAGAAGCAGAGCAGAAAAAGCTTCGTAGTGATAAGCAACTGCTTGAAGATGAATATTCGGAAGCACTAGAGATTAGTAAAGATATTCAAAGTAAAATTACAGCAGAGCAAAATCGAATTGCTGAAATTGCACGTCAACAAGCATTACAAAACCAGCAGGCAGCAGGCAGTAACAGTGGCAGCTTGCCGTCTGTTGCAGCAGGAACGTGGACAAAGCCTACAAATGGTCGATTTACTTCACCATTCGGTTATCGTAATATGGGCTCAGGTAGTGGATTCCACTACGGGATCGACTTAGCGAATTCAATTGGTACGCCAATTGTTGCTGCGGGTGATGGTGTTGTTTCCTATGCTTCTGCATTATCTACATACGGTAATGTTGTTATGATTACGCACTCTATTGACGGTCAAATTTGGACAACAGTTTATGCACATTTAAGTGCCTTTAATGTGAGTGTTGGCGATGTTGTATCAAAAGGACAAAAAATTGCCGCAATGGGTAATTCCGGTCGTTCAACAGGACCGCATTTACATTTCGAAATTCATAACGGTCCATGGAGCGGTCAACGTGCAAATGCATTGAACCCGTTACGTTATATATCTTTATAAAGATATGAAAAGACAAAGCTCATTATTTGGTGAGTTTTGTCTTTTTTAGTAAGCACATTGCGTCGCTTTATATAGATTGTGTGTTAACATTTTGTTATAGCAGGCGCTGTTAAACGTTACTGTTGTTTTATTGGCCTATACAACCGTGCTAAGCGCACAAACCGCATGAGCCCACTGTAGTGGTCTCCTACGGTTCGTCTTCGCGCTTTGTGCAAGGCACGGTTGCAGGAAGTGTTCACTACTAATCTTTATTTACATAAAAACAACAATGTTATCTAACATAGCCTAAATGTATAGAAGCTAAATATAGTCCAGTGTTATTGGTTAGGGAAATATTGAGAATTGAAAGAATGGCGTACATATTGTGGAGGAAATGAAATGAAGAAAAAGAATTTGGGATTAGTCTTTGTATTGCTTCTCATAGTCATTATGGTTGGAACTTATGTCAAGCAAGAAATTGAGGACAATGAAGCGATTAGTGAGCAATCAGTTGGCTATGAAGTTGATTTGGAGAAAAAAGAAGGCTTGCAAAAAGGTCAAACTGCGCCTGATTTCACATTAACAACATTAGCTGGCGAAGAAGTGACATTATCTGAGCTTCAAGGCAAAAAAGTTGTATTAAATTTTTGGGCTACATGGTGCCCACCTTGTAAGGCAGAAATGCCACATATGCAAGACTACTATGAAAAGTATGCAGACAAGGATAATGTAGAAATTGTTGCTGTAAATTTAACTTATTCAAATAAGCCAGTAGAAAAAGTTCAGCAATTTGTGGACAGCTTTGAGCTAACATTTCCGATATTATTAGAGGAGAAGGAATCAGTTAGTAAAACATATGAAATTCTATCAATTCCGTCCACATTTATAATTGATACGGAAGGAAAAATTCAACATCAAATTTTAGGTCCGCTCAATCAATCTACACTGCGCGAGTATGTCATTGGAATTGATTAATTAAACAGCATTCGGTTTTTCGAAGTATGATTTCCAGCTACTTTTCATAGTGTGATGAGTAGGAGGGGAAAATGTGCGGAAAAGCCGAATTTTTTTATATCTCGGCATTATTAGTTTGGTTGTGGCATGTGGAGTTTATTGGCAAGGGTTGGACCAGCCAGTACAGGGGAAGACGACCGATTTAACAGTAGTTGATGAATTGCTCAATCTAATTTCTCAGGAGTCTGTTTATAATACATCTCCAGAGAAACTGGTGGAAGGAGCATTACGTGGGATGGCTAGTGCCATTAAGGACCCGTATAGCACCTATTATTCAGAGCAAGAAGCGGCCTTGCATAAGCAAACACTTGCTGGAGAACGTGTGGGCATTGGTATCGAACTATCAGAAAAAAACGGGAAATTTATTGTCATTGCTCCAGTAAAATCATCGCCTGCTGAAAAGGCGGGAATTCGACCATTAGATGAACTTGTTCAAATAAATGATACACGACTAAATGGGAAAACGATGGGCGAGGTGATGCAGCTCATTCAAGGAAAAGCGGGTGACAAGATAGCGCTTGTGTTATATCGTCCAAGCCTTGATAGTCAAGTAAAAGTTACTGTGAAGCGACAGGCGATGAAAAATGAAACGGTGCATGCGGAGATCATTACTATGGATGACACTAAAATAGGCTATGTGACTGTGTCGATGTTTGGCGAGGAGACGGCAAAGGAATGGCAGCAGGCAATACAGAAAATGGCGGACAACAAAATGCAAGCACTCATTGTTGATGTACGTGACAATCCTGGAGGCTATTTACATAGTGTCGCACAAATGATGAGCATGCTCGAGCCGAATGGAAAAATATTTGCTTATATGCAAAATAACGAAGGGACTATGGAGGCATTGAAAACCGAGCCCAATAAGGAGTTAAAAGAAATTACTGCATCACTAGCTAGGTTACCAATTGTTATTCTCCAAAATGAAGGAAGTGCATCAGCCAGTGAAGTTTTTAGTGGGGCATTACAAGACTGGAAAAGAGCGACAATTATTGGTGTAACAAGCTTTGGCAAAGGGACCGTACAACAAACATGGGAATTGAAAAACGGCGGCGAACTTAAGTTATCTACAAATAAATGGTTAACGCCATCTAAGCAGTGGATACACGGGCTTGGCATTAAATCAGATATTGAAGTCGTACAGCATCCGCTCTTTGCTGTAGATACAAAAACATTAACTGGTAGCTATGAAGCAGGAGATTTTAGTGAAGAGATTGCTTACAGTCAACTTGTGTTAAGTGAATTTGGTTATCAGATTGTGCGCAAAGATGGATTTTTTGATAAAGACACGGCAGAAGCGGTAGCAACATTCCGTTCGCGTCATGATTTGCCTAAAGGTAATCATATTGATGAAGTGTTTTTCGCACAATTAACGAAGGAACTACAGCTATTTAAAGAGCAAAAAGAAAATGATATGCCACTGAAAATGGGGATAAGTTTCTTAATTCATGAATTAGAAAAGTAGCAAGAAAGTAGCAACTTACTCAGACTTATACAATTTAGGCTACGCATTAGGTATCGCATTTGATACAATGACAGTAGTTACTAGTAGACGGTAGGTGGAATGATGTATTCAACAATAGTAGTAGAAATCGTAATGGCTATTGGTCGATTTTTTATGAATCCGTTATTGTATATTGCGCTTATGGTCGCCCTTTTTATAGGCTATCGTCGTGTGAAACGAGAACGCAAATATTTCAATACTCGTATTTTAAGTGGTTGGTCTGAGTTCAAAGGTTTGTTTCAAGTCGGCATTTTACTGCCGTTAGTTATATCATTTATTAGCATTGCTGTAGGATTAACAGTATCAGTAGAGTTTTTACTGCTAGTGAGTATGCTTAGTATTATTGCGCTTATGTTATATGTATTTCATTTACTATCACCCATTATCATTTTTACAATCGCTTTTGGGGTATTAGTTGTGATGGATATGCAAAACTGGACGGTTTCTTATTTCGGCTTTGATTTTGCTGGTGTTAGTTATACGAGCGGGTTAGCGGTAACGATTCCTTTGTTAGCAGGTATGGTCCTTATCGCTGAGGGGATTTTCATTCGCAAAGATGGTAGTAAATACGCGACACCAATTATGGAGAAAACGAAGCGTGGGCTTAATGCTGTTGCCTATTTTAGTAAGAAGATTTGGGTGCTACCTGTTGTGTTTATCGTACCTGGAAGTGCAATAGATGCGTATTTTCCATGGTGGCCTCATTTTTCTTTAGGAGCGGAGCAATTTACACTTGTGCTATTCCCGGTTGTCATTGGTTTTCAGCAGCTAACAAGACGTACAATGCCACTCTATGTTTATCCGAAGCTTGGTCGTAGTGTCATAATTTTAGGGCAGCTTGTTCTGTTAGGTGGTCTTGGTGCTTATTTTGAACCGCTCATTGGTGTTGGGGTTCTACTACTTGGCTTAGTTGCGAGGTTAGGTATTTCAATTAGTTATAAGCGTAGTGAACGTAATGATTCCTATGCGGTAATCCGCAGTTCAAGAGGGGCAATGATCGCAGCAGTACTACCGGATTCCCCAGCTGAGAAAATGGGTTTGATTGCGGGTGAGGTTATTAAAAAGGTAAACGGCTTGGAAGTCCACACAGAGGATGAATTGTATGAGGCATTACAAATTAATGCCGCACATTGTCGTTTAGAAGTATTAGATCATCGCAATGAAATTCGCTTAACACAGCATGTCGTGCACAGTGATGACCATCATCGCATTGGCTTATTATTAGTGCACTAAAGGAGTCTTTCATGGAAGATCTATCCGTAAAAATTATGATGGCATTATTTATTCCAGGCTTACTCGTCGTGTTATTTATGCGTATTACATTTAATCATTATGTAGCCTTAGTGTTAGCAATCGCTTTAATCACGGCCTCTGTTTACGCAGGGTATACGACACCCTCTATTATTTTTGTAGTTGATGCGTTCTCGTTAACAGTAGGCTTTTGGTTTGCACGGACTGTAATGAGTAAGGGAAAAGAATAATTTGCATAAAAGAGGTATCTCACTAGGATGAGGTACCTCTTTTAGTGGAAATTGAGCTCCAAGGAAAGTGGGTAAAGTTCCAGACAAAGCCAACTTCCGAATAAGCCACCCCCAAAAAACGTTACCTCATATAACCAAACTATAAACCGCTAATACGCCAATCGCGCCAAGCACGACGAAGATAACATTAGAGCCAGCATAGGCAATACCAAAAGCAACTGCTGCTCCAAGTACGCCGAAGAACAGATCGCCTTCCTGTACATAAAGAATTGCCGGGAAAATAAGTGCGCCTAAAATCGCAAACGGTATATTACGTAAAATACCTGAAATAAACGGTGGTAGCTCCACCCCTTGTAAAAAGGTTAATGGAATGGCACGTGGAATATAGGTCACAAGCGCCATTCCAAGAATCATCCACCAATAAGAAATCCCCATCATAAAACCTCTCTCCGGAAATATTTAACGACTTTGTACAGGCATTTGTTCTCGCAAAGTTTGTAAGTGCGAGTTCTAAATTGCTCTGAATCATTCAGTTACTTCACGAACATGTTTTCTTCGCGCTACGTTTGCGTATACTAGTTCCACTACAACCGAAGCACTGAACGCTGAAATAATAATCGCCCACCCGGTTGATAGCAAGCCTGTCCAGTAAAATAGGCAGTTTAGTAAGCCCGCAAATGTTGCCAGTAATACGACTTTCCGATTGCCCCTCATCGATGGTACGAGTAGTCCGATAAACATTGCATAAAGCGCAATGGACATTGCTGCTTGAAGAAATTGCGGCAAGTTGGCACCGATTAAATGGCCGACTATCGTGAAAACAACCCAACTGCTATAAGCAATTAGATTGACGCCTAAGCCAAACGCTGTCGATAACCGTTCCTCCTTGCGAGTAGCGAGTACGGAAAACGTTTCATCGGTTACCCAAAAGGCAAATAATCCTTTACGCCATTTCGCATCCGAGTCCATTTTTTCATTTAATGCTGCCGACATTAAAAAATGGCGAATATTGACGACGAATGTATTTAACACAATGACGAGTGGATCAACGCCTTTAGTAATAAGTGTTAACGAGATATATTGAGAGGCCCCGGCATAAACAAATAAACTCATCGCCGCAGCTTCTAAAATCGATAGTCCCGTTGTTTTTGCCAGTAAGCCAAAAGTTAGTGCAACAGGAAAGTAGCCGATTGCAATGGGCATACCGGCTTTCAAACCAGTAAAAAATCCGAGTTTTTTCATGTCTTTTTCCTCCCGCAACACTAATGATATACTATAATGAAATTAAAATATCCAGAAAATGTTTACTAGATTATACAATTGTCCGTTTAAATAAACAAGAGGGTGAAAATTAAAATGGAGCAAATGAGTCGGAATTTAGGCTTCCAACTAAAAAAAATACGACAACAACGCAGTTTGAGTTTAGATGATGTAGCAAAAGCAACAGCAGTAAGTAAGGCACAGCTAGCACAAATTGAAAAAGGTGAATCGAATCCAACTGTATCCACGATTTGGAAAATTGCTGCGGGCTTACGCATTTCTTTTTCCTCGCTATTACAGCCACCTCATGAGCAGTTCCAAAAATATGATGGCAATCGTGCGGATTTTGTGGCGGAGGATAACGGCAAGTATCGTGTTTATTCGATTATTCCTTATGATCCTGAGCGGGGCTGGGAGTTGTATAAAGTCGAAATGGATGCCGGTGCAGTACATAAGAGTGAGGCACATACAGAGGGCGTTGAGGAAACGATTACTGTCATTGAAGGACAAGCAATCATAGAAGCGGGCGAGATGAAGGAACTATTAATACAGGGGGAAACGTTAGTATTTTCTGGACATCAAACCCATCAATATGAAAATCCAACGAATACACGGACTGTATTACACTTAATCTTGCAATACAGGTAGAGGTGAACGATATGTTAGATTGGTTAACCTTCGATAATATCGAAAATATAACGGAGCAGTATAAATTACTCGGTCCGATAATGGGCGTTTTACTAACGTTTTTTGAAGCGTTTATGCCGTTCTTACCATTAGTAGTCATTGTCGTAGCGAATGCGAGTGCATACGGCTTGTTTTGGGGCTTTATTTTATCGTGGTTAGGGACAGTGTTAGGCTCCTATGCTGTGTTTTTACTTTTGCGCCGATTCGGGCATCATAAACGTGCTAACTTCTTAACCCAGCGTGTACAAGTACAAAAGCTTATAAAATGGGTAGACATGCGCGGAATCGCACCATTATTTGCTTTACTGTGCTTCCCGTTTACACCGATTGTAATCGTTAATATTGTGGCCGGTTTATCAAATATAAAAAAGCAATATTACTTTTTGACATTATTCATTGCCAAGCCTGTTATGATTTTTAGTATGAGTTATCTCGGTAGTGATTTACGTTCGATTTTGAGCAGTCCTGTAAAACTCATTTTTGCCGTAGTAGTGCTAATTATCGTTTGGTTTGCAGGAAAGGCTTTTGAGAATCATTTAAATAAAAGAGTAGAACGTGATTTACGTAAAATTGAACAGAGAAAACGAGACAGCCTGTAAATTTTAGGACACTGAAAAAGTCTTAAGCCAGTTCTTGAACGATGTATCGTTCAAGAACTGGCTTTTTTCTTCGATGTCGTTGATTTCCGTTGCGGCGGACGCTTTTCTGGGGGCGAGCCTTGAGCCGCTTCCCTCGCTGCGCTCAGTCCAGGGTCTCAAGCTGCTCGCTAAATCCCCTAGAAGTCGCCGCCTCCACTCCAATCAACTTTGAGCCGTTTACAAACAACATTTTGAAAAATAATAATTAATGAAAAGAACTACTTTAGTATTAAAAAAGGACATCATCGCTCACTTTTTTTGGGTGAAATGTTTCTTTCTAAGCACCGCGAACGTGCATTCTCATGTACAATAAATATAACAAAAAAATGGAGGTGAGGAACATGTCATTACGTATTATTTCAGGTCGAGCAGGGACTGGGAAAACAACAAAAATTCATCGAGAAATCATTGACGATTTACAAGATCATCCGCTCGGGCCGCCAATCTTTATTATTGTCCCAGATCAGATGTCTTTTACGACGGAATATGAATTAACGAATAAATATGATGTGCAAGGAATTATGCGTGCGCAAGTAATGACGTTTAAACGTTTAGCGTGGTATGTACTTCAGGAAACAGGCGGTATTGCCCGCGATAAACTAGATAGTGTCGGTTATCGTATGCTTATTCGCCGTGTATTAGAGGAACATAAAGAGGAGTTCCAACTATTTCGCCAGGCGGCAGGGAAGCGTGGTTTTACAAAGGAAATTGAACGGTTACTGAAGGAGTTCAATCAATACAATGTAACTGGTGAAACTATCGGTCCAATTATTGACGAATTGCAAGCTACGAAAGCGTCCAATACATTACTAGCAAAAATGAAGGATTTGCAAATTATTGTAGAAGAATTAGAAGCACGTGTGGGAAATAGCTATGTAGATGGAGAAGGTTTTTATCCTGTGCTTATTGAGCAGCTACCAAACGCGGAAAGCTTGCATGGCGCTCAAGTTTATTTAGACGGTTTTACATCCTTTACAATGCGAGAATTTGAAATTGTGAAGCAACTGTTATCGTTAACGAAACGCGTGACGATTATTTTACCATTTGAAGGAGAACAGGATGCGTTTGATGCGGGCGCAATTTTCCACCGCGGTGCCCAGACGTATGAGAAGCTACTGACCTTTACAAGAGAGTTTGGTATTGAAGTAGAGGAACGCGAGCATTTGGAGCAAAATTTCCGTTTTGAAAAAGACGATATACATCATGTCGAGCGTTACTTTAATGCCCCGATAATTGAACGAAAGCAGGCAGATGGACATGTCCAAATTATAGAAGGAGCGAATCGTCGTGCGGAAGTGCAAGGTATTGCCCGGGAAATACGTCGACTAGTGGAAGAAGAAGGACTTCGATACAACAACATTGGTGTCATGTATCGACAAGCAGACGTCTATGATCCGATTATTTTTACAACATTCGAGCAGTATGGTATCCCCCTATTCTCGAATGAAAAACGACCGATGCTACATCATCCGCTTATTGAATTTAGCCGTTCAGTTCTTGAGGCTGTATTAACAAATTGGCAATATGAAACGGTTTTCCGTAGCATTAAAACCGATTTATTTTTCCCACTAAAAGCAAATAAAGTAGCCATGCGAGAAAAAATGGATCAGCTCGAAAACTTCGTCATTGCGAAAGGTATTATCGGCAATCGCTGGCATGATGACAATGTATGGTTTTATAAAAAAATGCGTTCATTTGAAAATGTCACAAAAATTCAAACAACGGCAGAACTTGCGATGCAAACGTATTTGACTAGTGCGCGTGATTTAGTTCGTAATCCGCTTCTGGCACTAGATAAGAAGTTGAAGAAAGCAAAAAATGGAAAGGACATTGCCGTTGCGCTCTATGAGTTTATGGAGGGTCTTTCTATTTATGATAAGCTCGTTCAGCTAAAGGACTTAGAGCTTGAAAAAGGCGAGCTAGATTATGCGAGTGAGCATGAGCAGGCGTGGAATGGCTGGGTGAATGTGCTTGAGCAGTTCGTTCTCATGTTTGGGGAGCAAGACATTTCAGTAGAGGATGCCGCACAAATTTTAGATGAAGGTTTTGAAAGCTTACAGTTCTCAAATATTCCACCATCTATTGATGAAGTAACGGTATCAACGGTTGAATTTGCTCGCTTTGATAATATGAAGGTTGTATTCATTATTGGCGTCAATGATGGTATCTATCCGATGCGTATGGATAATGAAGGGATTATTTCGGATGCAGAACGTGAAAGTTTTGAGGCTATCCAATACGAGCTGTCTCCAAGTTCTAAAAACCGCCTATTACAAGAATCATTTTTAATTTATCGTGCATTTTCATCTCCAAAATACCGCTTATACGTGACGTATCCGAGTGCAGATGAGGAAAGTAAAGGATTACTACCATCCCTTTATATTAACCGTTTGCATAAATTATTTGAGGTGAATGGCAAGCGAACATTGCCACACACACGTATTTTCATTGATCCAATTGAGGAAATGGATGCTGCGAAGGTTTTATCTTATTTACGTCATCCTGCACCCGCGCTAGGATTTTTAATGATGCAATTAAAGCGTGCCGAGACTGCGCAAGATGTAGCAGATGAGTGGCTCGCGCTGAAGGCCTATTATGAGCAGGATGCAGAGTGGCAGCGCGTGCTGGAAGTTGTGATGAAGCCGCTTCTGCAAAAAAATGAGGCAGAGCCGCTACGTGAAGAGATTACGCAACAATTATACGGCGAGGAATTACGCGCAAGTGTGTCGCGTATTGAGAAATTTTATAGTTGTGCATTCTCGCATTTCTCAGCGTACGGCTTACGCTTAAATGAACGTTCGGAATACCGTCTTGAAACGTTTGCGATGGGGGACCTGTTCCACGAGGCACTGCGTCAAATTTTATCAGAAACAGAGCCACAAGCATTTAAAACGTATTCCCAATGTTTAGCAAAGGCGCGTCAAACAGTGGAAAGTTTAGTGAGTATTTTCTCCTACCGCATTTTGGAAAGCAATGCGCGTTATACGTATATTAAAGAAAAGCTAATTCGCATTGTTGGACGTACTTTATTTGCCTTAAATGCACATGACACGAAATCAAAATTCAAGCCACTTGTGCATGAGAAACCATTTGGGATGACCGATGCGAAAAACATTGATGAAGCACAGCAAAAGTCTTTAAAAGCGCTTGAGATTAAATTAAAAAATGAACGGAAAATGCTGTTAAGTGGCCAAATAGACCGGATTGATGGCTATAAAGAGGGTAGTAATTACTTTATGCGTGTCGTTGATTATAAATCATCTGGCCGCCAGTTGGATTTAAATGAAGTATATTACGGGATTTCTTTGCAGTTACTAACGTATTTAGACGTGGCACTGCGTAATGCGAAGGACTTGATTCCGAATATGGCCGAAATTGAAAACTTAATCGCAAAATCTGCAGGTGTACTGTATGTGCATGTGCATGATCCGCTGTTAACGCTTGAAGATTACGGCAATGAAGTGCTGCGTGAGCAAACACGTTTAGAAAATTACCGGATGACAGGGTTACTGACGAATGAAACGAATGTCCTACAGGCAATGGATGATGAGCTGAATCCACAAGTGAAGTCAGCAATAATTCCAGTAGAATTGAAAAAAGATGGCAGCCCAAATGCCCATTCTAAAGTAGTAGATGAACAGGAAATGGACGTACTGCAACGCTTCGTTCACCGTAAATTAGAGGACGCCGGCAATGAAATTTACGCAGGAACAACGGCAATTAATCCGTTCAGCTTGCGCACGAAAAACGCCTGTACGTTTTGTAGCTTCAAATCCGTTTGTCAGTTTGATTTGACGGAAAGTGACCAGCAATATAATCAATTAAAACCAGCGAAGTCAGCGGACATACTAGGCACGATTAAAAAGGAGTTGAACGTTGATGATACCGACTAAACCAGCAACTGCACAATGGACTGCTGAACAATGGAAGGCGATTTGGGCTAGTGGACAAGACATCCTTGTGTCAGCAGCAGCTGGCTCAGGAAAAACCGCCGTCTTAATCGAACGCCTTATTCAAAAAATACTTGCTCCAGAAGAGCGCCGCATAGACGTGGATCAGCTACTCGTTGTAACGTTTACAAACGCATCTGCTGCAGAAATGCGTAGCCGAATGGCGGAGGCGTTAGAAAAAGCGATTGCCAATGATCCTGAAAATACGTTTTTACGCCGTCAACTTAGCTTATTAAATAAGGCGCAAATTTCTACATTGCACTCCTTTTGTTTAGCGATCTGCCGTCAATATGCGTATTTAATTGATTTGGATCCAGGCTTCCGTATTGCGAGCCAAGATGAAGTAGCGCTACTGCGTGATGATGTATTAGCAGAAGTACTTGAACAATCGTACCGCGAGGACAATGCGACAGATTTTACAAAGGACGATATGTATTTACTTGTCGATAGCTTTACCGCGGACCGTAATGATCAGGACATTGAAGTATTAATTGAAAAGCTTTATGAAATGTCACGTGTGCAACCGGATCCGTTTAAATGGCTAGACCGTTTGCCAACTGAATATGAAATACCGGAACATTATACAGTCGATGATCTTGACTATGTACAAGATTTAAAACAGTCAATTGCCTACTCACTCATGCAAGCGTGTGAAAACTTAGAGGCAACAAAAAAGTTTTGTACGGATTCGTTTGGATTAGAAGCCTATGGGGAAATGGCGACAATTGAAGCCTTCGCTGCTGAGCAATTACTGCAATTCATTCAAAAAGATACGTGGGAAGACGTTTACAACTATATCCATACGATGGAGTGGCGTGATTTACGTAAAGGCCCCAGACCGAAAAATCCAGATAAAGAGATAAAGGATTTAGCGATGGCGAAGCGTAAAGAAGCAAAAGAGATTATTGATGGGATTAAGAGCAAGTTTTTCGCGCGAAAGCCGCATTATTTAATTCAAGAAATTCGCAATATGCGTCCGATTATTGAAACGCTTGTGAAGCTAACAAAGCTGTATAGTGTGGCGTTTAAAGCCGCTAAACTTGAGCGTGGACTTGTTGATTTTTCTGATTTAGAGCATTTTGCACTCGAGATTTTAACGCTACGAGATGAGCAAGGGGGACTGCAACCGTCTGATGTGGCGATGCAGTTCCAGGAGCGCTTTAGTGAAGTTCTTGTCGATGAATATCAGGATGTAAACATGCTACAAGAGACGATTTTACAGCTTGTGAAAAGCGGGGATGAGGCAACCGGCAATATGTTCATGGTCGGGGACGTGAAGCAATCTATCTATGCGTTTCGCTTAGCGGAGCCACGCTTGTTTTTAAATAAATACAAAAAGTTTGAAGAAAATCCAACGCATAATGGCATGAAAATTGATTTAAATGCCAATTTCCGTAGCCGTCAAGAAGTACTCGCAAGCACAAACTATGTGTTCGAGCAAATTATGGATGAGACGGTTGGCGAAATTGACTATGATGAACAAGCAGCACTGAAATTTAGTGCCCGTTACAATGAAAAAAATATTCCAGTAGAGCTTGTAGTACTAGATGAAAAAACGACGGAAGCACCGAGTGGAGAAGCGGATGATAGCCAAGACGAAAAAGAAGAGGAAACATTAAAGCGTGTGCAAAAAGAAGCGCGTTATATGATTCAACAAATTCGTAAAATGGTTGATAGCGGAATGGAAGTATTTAATCCGAAAGATCATTCCACACGTCCAGTTCGTTATAGCGATATTGTTATATTAATGCGTTCGATGAGCTGGGCACCGCAGCTTTCCGAGGAGTTTAAAGCAGCGGGAATCCCGTTATATGCAGAGTCCTCAAAAGGGTACTTTGATGCACTGGAAGTAATGATCATGCTAAATACGTTAAAGGTAATTGATAATCCGTACCAAGATATTCCACTTGCCTCTGTACTGCGTGCACCGTTTATCGGGTTGACAGAAAATGAACTCGCGGAAATACGCTTAGCGAAACAGAATGCCACGTTTTATGAGGCGTTAAAGTCGTATATGGACAACGAGACAGGTACGTTATCCATTGATACGGAAAGCAAATTGAAGAAGTTTGTCAGCCATCTGGAGCAGTGGCGTGATTTTGCCCGCCGCGGATCATTAGCGGATTTAATTTGGCAAATTTATTTACAAACAAATTATTTTGAAATGGTCGGGGCGATGACAAACGGCAAGCAGCGCCAGGCAAATTTACGTGCGCTTCATGACCGTGCCCTAAGCTATGAAAAGACCTCATTCCGCGGGTTATTCCGCTTCCTACGTTTTATTGATCGTATGAAGTCACGCGGTGATGATTTAGGTATTGCGAAGTCAATTGGTGAAGGGGATAATGTTGTCCGCCTTGTGACAATTCACTCGTCAAAAGGACTGGAGTTTCCGGTAGTATTCGTGGCAGATATGGCTCATCGCTTTAATACGAAAGATTTCCATGGTAAGTATATTTTTGATCAAGACTTTGGTTTAGCGGTGAAGGCAATTGATCCGATAGAGCGCATTATTGCAACATCTCTACCATTTTTGGCTTTGAAGGAAAAGAAAATGGCAAAGATGAAAGCAGAGGAGATGCGTATTTTATATGTAGCGATGACACGTGCAAAAGAACGCCTTATTTTAGTCGGCTCCGTAAAAAACTGGGAGAAGAAAAAAGCGCAGTGGGATTTAATGCAAAATATTGCGGCCAATGAAATTTTGCCAAGCTATCTTCGTGCCTCTAGCTCCAATTATTTAGAGTGGGTTGGTCATGCGGTGGCACGTCATAATGACTATTTAACAATCGCTTCTACGGACACCGATACGACAGAAACAGCATTAACAACTTCTTTATGGCATGTTAAAGTCGTGCCAGCCGAGCGCTTCACGACACCGGTTGAGCAAGGAGAAGTTGTGGAGGAAATGGAGCAACGTCCGGTAAACAAGGAGCTGCTAGAGCAGTTAACGAAACGCTTTACGGCAAGCTATCCGTTTGCCAATGCTGTGACGAAAAAATCGAAAACATCGGTAACAGAAATTAAACGGATCGTTAGTTTGCAGCAGGAGGAGCAAGATTATAATCCATCTGTGCGCAATACGAAGGCGATTATGAAACGACCGAGCTTTATGCAGGAGAAGGAGCTATCGTCTGCTGAAAAGGGAACGGCTGTTCATACAGTGATGCAACTTGTTCCACAGCAAGGACTGACAACCGAACAGGAAGTAGCGAATTTTATTGCGACACTCGTTGAAAAAGAGCTACTGAAACAGTCGGAAGCAGATGTGATTGAATCGGAACGTATTTTGCAGTTTTTCCATTCTGCAATCGGTCAGCGTTTTACGAACGCACAAAAAGTGTTACGTGAAGTACCATTTACGTTAAGTCGAAAGGATGCAGATGGCGATAAGCAAATCGTGCAAGGGGTAATTGACTGTATGTTCCAAGAAACGGATGGGGACTGGGTTCTACTCGACTATAAGACGGACCAAATCCGCAAGCCATTTGATACAGAACCAGCGCTAACCGAGGAACTGACTAAGCGCTACAAAGTACAGCTAGAAATTTATACAGAAGCGATAGAAAACATTAAACACGTAAAGGTAAAGGAGAAAGTGCTTTACTTATACGCAATTGGTGAAAGCATCATAATTGCTTAAAAAAACTACTTATTATTTTTTGAGCGAGCTTGGATTAATGATAGGATTTTATGGCACCAGATTTAAAAAATAATTGAATGATATACCGTATTTTGAGCGTTCCACTAAGTCGACGTCTGCTACATCATGAAGTGCCTTTAATAATAAGTACCTAAACATAAGGATTTGGGAACCGCGTTACGTTTATTATCTAAACAATATTTTGTTTTTAACTCTTCTAATATGAATGTAAAATTTACAAGTTCATTGATTTGGCGAAGCTTTTTATCTTTTGGTACAACGATCTCATAAATCGATATGTATGGACTTAGGTTAAAGGTTTCTTGATTTGAAATCATGGGGCGCACCACCTGTATTTACTTTATTTTATTATCCAGGAAAGGATGTTTCTTAGAGAGGAAAAGAAACATCCTTCTAAGAAAGCAGATACTAGTTGATTGGAGTGGAAGGCGGCGACTCCAGCCGGAATAGCATGAGGTGAAGACCCCGCAGGAGCGATTTAGGAACAAAGGCTAAGAACGCCACGTCCTGTGGCAACGCCTTCGTGACCAACATCGTGTTGGCCCGAGGAGGCTGAGGCCATGCCGGCGGAACGCGTCCGCCTGGAACGCAAATCAACGGCTCGCTATGAAATACCTAGAGGACTTTTCAGTACCCTCCTATTTTTTAGTGGATAAGAAATTATAACGTTCCCATCCACATCAACTCGTCCAATTTCTGGGCGAGTTGTGTTTTTCTAAGAATTTTTTATAAGGGGAGTATTTTTTCTTAATGAACACTCAAATAGACGAAATGAACATACAACTTAACCGTAAATAAGTGCCATTTGCACTTAATTTCAAATAAGTTGTATATCAAGTTCGACGATTTTTACAATTCACGTAAATAAATTTCGCTGGTAATTTTCCTCGCTCGGATTTTAGCAATATACTTTTTTTAGTGTAGAATGGAGTTACATAGTTACGTCACGAATTTTGTTTGCGTATAGGAGGACAACAGTGTGAATTTTCAACCCGTGGGAGCGAATGAACGAATTTCATCGCTTGATATTTTAAGAGGATTTAGTTTACTTGGTATTTTACTAGTTAATATGTTCGGTTTTTATTTACCAATGCCGTACGTGTTTGACTTAAGTTATTGGTTTACGGAGGCGCAAGATATTATTTTGCATCAAATCTTAGATATTTATGTGCAAAGTAGTTTTTATCCGTTATTTTCAATGTTGTTCGGTTATGGCTTAGCCATGCAATATATGAAGGCGCAAAAAACAGGAACCAATTTTTATCAATTTGCACCGAAGCGTTTAGTCATTTTATTTATTATTGGAATGCTGCACGCCATTCTTATTTGGTGGGGCGATATTTTAGCAATTTACGCATTTTGCGGCTTCTTTTTACTGATGCTCCTTCGTTTCAAGGGCGGTACATTACTAACAATTGCTCTTGCCATAAATGGATTGTTTCACGCCTTTTTATTGTTTGTTTATGCACAGATGGGTATGTTGTCAATGCCGGTTGAGAAGGCAGCTGTAGATATCACGGCGATTGAAAATGTGATTACAGCATACGGTGTCGGTACTTGGACAGATGCATTTATGCAACGTCTCGACGATCTGTCCTTACAGATGGGCGGCGACATGTGGATCTCTGGATTATTTACAATTTTACCGTATATGTTAGTCGGTGCAGCTGCAGCAAAATGGCGTTTAATTGAGCGTGCCAAGGAAAAAATGGGTCTCTGGATTGCGCTCGCTATACTCGGCCTTGGACTTGGTATTTTTATTAAAAGTGCACCGATTACGTTTACACGTACATATGGACTCGATTATTTAAAAGTGTATGTCGGAGGGCCGCTATTATCGATCGGCTATATTGCTGTAATTGTTCTTGTATGCTTACTTCCTATTGCCTTAAAACTATTAGGACCAATTGCGAAAGCCGGTCGTATGTCTATGACGCTATATTTAATGCAATCCGTTATTTGTACAACATTATTTTATCATTGGGGCTTTGGATTATATGGACAAGTAGATGTACAAATGGGTATCTACATTGCACTTGGAATTTATGCTACTCAGCTTGTCATTGCTGAACTATGGCTATCGAAATTTACTCAAGGTCCAGTTGAAGCAACAGTGAAAAAATTAACTTATAGAAAAAAGTTGTCAGAAAAGTAAGGCAAGTTCTGTGGATATGATGTATCATGTAGGAAAAAGAAGGAGCGCTTTATACTATGAAAATGTTATCATTTAAGCTAAATGAGCAAGTGAAGTTCGGTCCGAAAGTTAAAAGAGAAGAAGCAGTTTGGGATGTAGTAGAAATTCAACAACAACTACAAGTACTACCTTCTTTTCCGTCAACAATTATTGACGGGATCTCGTTAGGTTTTGATTTCGTTGAGCAAATTCGCAAATTAGTAGATGCTGCTCAAAAAGCGGAAAATGGGGACCGATTTAAATGCGCATTCACTGAAATTGAGTGGCTTTCACCAATTCCACGTACGCCTAAAAATATTTTGTGTGTTGGCAAAAACTATGATGAGCACGCAAAAGAAATGGGCGCTGAAAAAGCACCTGAAGACATTATGGTTTTCACGAAGTCTCCAACAGCAATTGCTGCGGATGAAGCAACATTACCGATCCATGCTGAAAAGACGAGTACGCTAGATTACGAGGGTGAACTTGCAGTAGTGATTGGCAAGCGCGGCAAGGATATTCCTAAAGGGATGGCGTTTGATTACGTATTCGGGTATACAATCGGCAACGATATTACAGCACGAGAGCTACAAGAAAAACATAAGCAGTATTTCTTAGGAAAAAGCTTGGAAGGAACTTGTCCATTAGGTCCGTACCTTGTCACGAAGGACGAAATTCCTGATCCACATGCACTTTCCGTTGTCACGAAAGTAAATGGCGAGGTACGTCAAAACGGTTCTACAAAGGACATGATGTTCTCAGTAGGTGACATTGTTTCGATTTTATCGCAGCATGTAACACTTGAACCGGGAGATGTCATTTTAACGGGTACGCCAGCTGGAGTCGGTAAAGGCATGAACCCACCAGTATATTTAAAAGCTGGCGACGAAGTGAAAATTTCGATTGAGGGTATTGGTACATTAGCGAACCGTTTTGCTTAACTCGTTCGATGAAAAGACAAGATTCATTAATTTCTAAAGATATCCAAGCCATATAATTGAATCACATCCCATCGCATGTTAGGATATTGCATGAAGAGAAAAAAATATGAGGTGGGAAAAAGAATGGATTTATTAACTGGTTCAACACATTTACACATTACAACATGGGTACTGGCAATCATTCTATTTTTAGTAGCAGCACTTGCAAGCAAAAAGTTAACAGGCGTTCAAATGGCGCTACGTGTCGTGTACATATTAATGATCATTACTGGTGGTGCATTATTTATGGAATACCGCGATATCGTAACTGAAGGCGGCATGTATTACGACATGAAAGTATTGTTCGGTGTGTTAGTGATCGGATTTATGGAAATGATTTTAGCTCGTAAAAATAAAGGTAAATCATTAAATATCTTCTGGATTTTATTTGGTGTTGTTTTACTTGTAACGCTTTACTTAGGTTTAAGTGGCGGTATTGGTATGAATTTCTAATAGATGAATGATCGAAAGCTACTTCGGAAATTTTGAAGTAGCTTTTTTTTAGGTAAATATAGCCGTTTGAGAAAATACTGAGATTCATTTTCACGATTGTCACCTTTTTGTCGTAAATAAATAGAAATAACTGTGAAAAGGTAGCGACCAACAGATGAATTTTTGGTAAAATTACGTTTGATTGTTGTGAAAGAGAGGGATTAATTTGAGATTTAAAAAGTGGATCGGTGCGACTGCGGCAAGCGTATTACTTGCGGCCTCGTTTTCAACAGCCTCTATTGCGAGTGCTGAAGCAACACGTACAATCGCGGATGAAAGTATATATGATTTATTAGTAGACCGTTTCTTTAATGGTACAGGTACAAATGATATTGATGTGAATGCAAAAGACCCAACATTGTTTGCTGGTGGCGACTTTAAGGGACTTGTTGCCAAAAAAGACTTCATCGATAAAATGGGCTTTACGATTGTTTCGATTGGTTCTGTATTTGATACAGAAAAATATGATGGCTCAATGCCAACTAGCTACACAACACTTGAAGAACATTTCGGTACAGAAGATGAATTAAAAGAAGCAATTACTGCTTATCGTGCTAGCGATATGAAAATTATGGTCGATTTCCCACTATCAAATGTAAGTGCTAATCATGAATGGGCGACAGATGCTTCAAAAGCAGCCTGGGTAGCTAGTTCACAAGATGGCAAGGTACAGTGGGATTTGTCGAATTCAGATGTACAGCAAGCATTAATAGATGCGGTTGTAACCTTTGTTAAAACGTCGGATGTGGATGGCATTCGTTTAACAAATTTAGAAAATGCAGATACAGCCTTTGTGAATGAAGTAATTGATGCTATTAAAGCAGTGAAATCAACTATTTATATCATTTCAAATGAAGAAAGTGACGCAAATTTTGATGCGAAATATTACGCAGATACACAGGAAATTTACCGTAATATTTATAAAAATGTTGA
This sequence comes from Solibacillus sp. FSL H8-0538, assembly GCF_038003525.1. Lineage (NCBI taxonomy): Bacteria > Bacillati > Bacillota > Bacilli > Caryophanales > Caryophanaceae > Solibacillus > Solibacillus sp. FSL H8-0538. The sequence continues at coordinate 762,984 of NZ_JBBOPI010000001.1, forward strand.
TTTAGATTCTACACATATTGATGCGCATGTGGAAGAATATATAAACGGTGACGGAATTCCGACACAGTTAATGTTCGATAATTTAAATACGAATCGGTTTACATTAGATTCAGCAAATGAAAATATGTTCCCGCCAACACGTATTAAAACAGCAATTTCTGGTACGCTTTTATTACCAGGGCTTCCAGTTATTCAGTACGGTTCGGAAATTGCGATGAATGGTGAAGCTGGTCCGGAAGCGCACCAATTCTATAACTTCAAAACAGATACAGAGTTAATTGACTATATTGGCGATTTGCAATCATTACGAAATGACTCTGAAACATTGCGTACCGGAGAATTCAAATGGCTGAAGAATGAAAATGGTTTCATTGCATTTGAACGTAAATCCGAAGATGAAACATGGATTGTTGTTATTAATAATACAGGTGAAACTAATCGTGTGAACATTTCACCAGAAGAAATCGGCGAAGGGAAAGAACTTCGCGGGATGTTTGAAAGCGAAATTATCCGTAAAAACAAAGAGGGCTATTATCCAATAATTTTAGACCGTGAAATGGTAGAAATATACCAAGTCATTGAAAAACGTGGATTAAATACTTCATATATAGTAGCTCTTGCATTAGTTGGAATTTTATACGCAGGATTCATGGTGATTATTATTAAACGTGGACGTAAACGCCGCGCAGAAAAAGGTCAATAAAAAGTAGAATAATTAATAAATTATAAGCTGCAAGTGCATTTAGACGTCTAAATGCACTTGCAGTTTTTTTGATAGATAAGAAAGTATAACTTTCTTATCTACATAAGTAAGGACATCATCTCGCCCTATATTGGGCGAGATGTGTCTTTCTAACGTTTAATAAACTATAACTTCTCTATGTCATAAACTTCTACTAGCGTAGGTTTCTCTATTTTTTCACAATAGTTATTCTAATTAATTCAAGTAATATCATGTAATAAGAATAGAAATCTACGCATAAATAGTTATACATACACTACCAGTCTCTCTCATATTGTGAACATTAATAGTTTTGCTAGCCATGAATTATAAATTTTGAATTTTCGACTATATTGAATATAAGTATTATAAAAAGAATCCGGTAAAGGATATAAAATATGCGATATTTATTTGATTTAATTTCCTTAATATTCTAGCGTATTTTCGTTTGAAAGGAGAATTAATTTGAAAACATCCAAAGAGCTATTAAAGATAAAAGATTTATACACCGGTTTTCGAATTAAAGATACGTTTTTTGATGCAGTTGACGGAGTATCGCTTACATTAAAAGAAAATGAAATTCTTGCAATTGTAGGTGAATCAGGATGTGGTAAAAGTACGCTTGCAATGTCCATTATTGGATTACATGATCACAATAGAACACGTATACAAGGAGAAATCCTATTTAAAAATAAAAACTTAGCGATAATGATGGAGGAAGAGCTCAACGATGTCCGCGGCTTAGATATCGGTATGATTTTCCAGGATCCATTATCCGCTTTAAACCCGTTAATGAGAATTGATGAGCAAATTGAAGAGGGTTTGATTTATCATACGAAATTAACAAAGGATCAGCGCAAGGCACGTGTGCAGGAGTTATTAAGGCAAGTGGGAATACCAAACCCCGAGCGTGTGGCAAAACAATTTCCACATCAATTATCTGGTGGTATGCGTCAACGTGTCATTATTGCAATTGCCATTTCGTGTAAGCCAAAAATCATTATTGCGGACGAGCCAACGACAGCGCTAGATGTAACGATTCAAGCGCAGATTTTAGATTTATTAAAAGATTTACAAGCTGAAACAGGTGCTGGGATCATTTTGATTACCCATGATTTAGGGGTTGTCGTCGAAGTAGCGGACCGCGTCTCCGTTATGTATGCAGGCCAAATTATTGAAGAAGCTTCAGTAGAAGAGCTTTTCATGAATCCGAAGCATCCGTATACGCGTTCATTATTTAACTCCATACCGCAAATGAACGCAGCGGAGGGAGCGAAGCTAAACGTCATTGAAGGAATGGTCCCTTCATTAGTAAAGCTGCCACGTCAAGGTTGCCGATTTGCTTCACGAATTTCATGGATTCCGCTTTCTGCACATGAAGAGACACCGACGTTACATGAAGTTTCTCCTGGACATTTAGTACGATGCACGTGCTGGCAAGAGTTTTATTTAAAAGCGAAGAAGGAGGACGATCATCATGAGTTTCATGCAGATTAATGATTTAAAAGTCCATTACCCAATTCGCGGTGGATTTTTTAATACGGTCGTAGATAAAGTCTATGCTATTGATGGGATTTCGATGGAGTTTGAAAAAGGCAAAGCGTACGGTTTAGTAGGTGAATCCGGCTGCGGGAAATCAACAACGGGTAAGGCTATTATTGGGTTAGAAAAAATTTCATCGGGTTCGATTTTTTATGAGGGCGAAAACATGACGAATAAACGTCGAGATCGTCAGTCTTCCTATAACCGTGATATTCAGATGATTTTCCAAGATGCAAATTCAAGCTTAAATCCACGTAAGCGTGTACAAGAAATATTAGCAGAACCCATTCATAATTTTTTAAACCTAACTCCGCATGAAGAAAACAGAAAAATCAGTGAATTACTTGCCGTTGTTGGAATGCCGGAAGATGCGAAATTAAAATATCCACATGAATTTTCGGGCGGTCAAAAGCAACGTTTAGGTATTGCACGAGCGATTGCGACAAATCCTAAACTTATTATTGCAGATGAACCTGTCTCGGCGTTAGATTTATCCGTTCAGGCACAAGTACTGAACTTTATGAAAGATATCCAAAGTGAATTTGGACTGAGCTATCTATTTATTTCACATGATTTAGGTGTTGTTAAACATATGTGTGACAATATTGCCATTATGTATAAAGGACGTTTCGTAGAATCTGGTTCTAAAAAAGACATTTATGAAAATCCACAGCATATTTATACGAAGCGTTTATTATCCGCGATTCCTGATGTTACACCAATTGGTCGCGAGGCGCGCAAAGTACAACGTATTGAAGTAGAGCGTCACTATCAACAGGAACATAAAATGTATTTTGACGAAAATGGCCGTGTTTATGATTTAGCGCCAATATCCAATACACATTATGTCGCTATAACTTCGTTAGTGAAGGGAGGCGTTTAGGATGTGGAAAACTGTAGTCCGTCGATTCTTAATAATGATTCCACAGTTAATCGTACTCAGTTTAATTATTTTCTTCATGGCAAAATTTATGCCAGGTGATCCGTTCACTGGGAAGGTAACACCGGAAACGGATCCAGCGCGTATCGAAGAACTACGAGAAAAGGCAGGGTTAAACGATCCATGGTATCAGCAATATACTCGTTGGATGGGCAATGCATTTCAAGGGGAGCTTGGGAATAGTTATACGTATAAAGTAAAGGTAACAACATTAATTGGAGAACGTGCGTTAAATACGTTTTGGTTATCGTTGCTTAGTGCCATTTTCCTGTATGCGATTGCGGTTCCACTAGGGGTTCTCTCAGGACGCTATAGCAATTCGTTATTTGATCGGGGTGTTGTGTTGTATAGCTTTATCAGTTATGCAATCCCACTCTTCGTGTTAGCGTTAATTTTCCTTTATATTTTTGGCTATCAGTTCCACTGGTTCCCAACGAGTGGCTCGGTAAATATTAAACATGATCCAGGTACGGTGGGGTATGTATTCAGTAAAATTTATCATATGCTGCTACCAGCGATCACCTATGCAGTACTTGGAACAACGGGTGTAATCCAATATTTACGTACAGAAGTAATCGATGCAAAAACAATGGATTATGTGCGTACTGCGCGTAGTAAAGGGGTTCCAATTCGTAAAGTGTATACAAAGCATATTTTCCGGAATTCGCTACTCCCGATTGCTGCATTCTTCGGGTTTACAATTACTGGATTACTAGGTGGATCGATTTTCATTGAAACAATTTTTGGTTTCCCTGGAATGGGTCAATTATTTATTTCTTCTATTATGTCACGTGACTACAGCGTAATTACAGCGCTTGTTATGTTATATGGCTTCTTAGCATTATTAGGTAGTCTATTATCCGATATTATTATGAGCATTGTTGACCCGCGTATTAGGATTGAATAGACCATACCATACCAAATGATGAGGAGAGGTGTCGTAAATGGTTCAACTAAACAGCAAAGAGGCACTAGAAACAGGAAGCTCTCCGCCTACAGGGATGCAGGTAATTTGGCGTGAGTTTAAAAAAGATAAAGTTGCAATGTTCTCGTTAGTATCGCTTATTATAACAATCGTCGCTATTTTCATTACTGCATGGTTGTTCCTAGACCAAAAAGAAGTGATGCGTATTTCACTAGGTGGGAAATATGCGCCACCTAGTTGGGATTACTGGTTAGGAGCAGATGTTGGTGGACGGGACATTTTCGGTCAGTTAATTATTGGTGCTAAAAACTCTTTATGGATTGCCATAGCTATTACGTTAATTACGGGTGTCTTTGGGATTTTCGTGGGCTTAATATGCGGCTATTTTGGTGGGTGGATTGATAATATGTTCATGCGTATTATCGATTTCTTCATTACCATTCCGTCGTTAATGATCATTATAGTATTTATTACAATCGTACCGAAATATGATAAATGGGCGTTTATTGGCATTATGAGTATTTTTTTATGGACAGGGACAGCCCGACTTGTGCGTTCAAAAGCGTTATCCGAAAGTAAACGTGATTATGTAAATGCATCCAAAACGCTCGGCACAAATGATTTTGTCATTATCTTTAAAGAAGTTATGCCGAATTTAAGTTCGATTTTAATTGTGGAATTAACATTAAACTTTGCGGGCAACGTTGGGATAGAAACAGGGTTATCTTATCTCGGATTTGGATTACCTTCATCTACGCCGTCTTTAGGAACGTTGGTAAGCTTTGCGAATAATCCACTTGTTCTATCAACGTATTGGTGGGTGTGGTTACCCGCTTCGTTATTAATTCTATTACTCATGTTAGGTATCAACTATGTAGGGCAAGCAATAAGACGATCGGCTGATGCGAAACAACGTTTGGGATAATGACTGTTATCATATTAATCCCATGAATGGAATGTTGAAATATAGGTGTTGAGAGAATTTCATATTAACAGCGGTACTTTCATTTCTATAATGTTTTTATAAATAGGGGGAAAAGGGAGGAATACAAATGAAGAACAAAAAATGGTCACTTCTACTGATGTTGCTAGCAGTACTATTCGTATTAGCAGCATGTAGTAGTAAGGATGAAGAAACAGAAAAAGAGCTTGCATTTCCACTTAAAGTTGACAACGAAGGTAAGCCAATTACAGGTGGTACATTAATGGTCGCAATGCAAAAGGATGAGCCTTTCCAGGGAATCTTCTCTTATACATTATACGAAGATGCCTATGATGATTATTTAATGCAATTTGCATCGAATAAAATTTTCGCAACGGATGGGAATTTCTTATTTACGGATAAAGGAATTGCTAGCTATGAAATAACTTCTCAAGCTACCAAAAAAGATCCAGGCGCAAAAAACATCGTCTCGGTTAAAATCCGTGACGGTGTAAAATGGTCAGACGGTGCACCACTTAAAATTGAGGACTTAATGTTACCATATGAAATCATCGGTCACGGTGACTACACGGGCGTTCGATATGATGGTGATTTCCAAAATATCATTGGTGCAGAAGAGTATCATGCGGGTGCAGCAGACACAATTTCAGGCTTAGTGAAAGTGGATGAATCTACTTTACAATTACATTTAAAAGAAATCTCACCCGGCTTAGCTTCTGGTGGTGACGGGATCTTATACTATGCAGAGCCAAGTCATATAATTGGTGACATTCCAGTGACGGAATTATTAGAAAATGATGCAATTCGTAAAAATCCAGTTACGCTTGGTGCTTTCGTCATCGATAAAGTAGTTGCTGGTGAAACTGTGCAATACAAAGCAAACGGAAATTACTGGAAAGGTAAGCCAAAGCTGGAATCAGTCATTGTTAAAGTAGTGCCATCATCTTCTATCGCTAAAGCGTTAGAATCTGGTGAATACGATTTAACTTTAGCGTTCGGTTCAACTAAATATGTTGAGGTTGAAAATTTAACAAATATTGATATTTTAGCACGCCCAGAGCTTTACTATTCATACTTAGGTTTTAAACTAGGTAAATGGGATACTGCTACTAAATCTGTAGCCACTGATCTAGAAGGATCAAAAATGGGTGATGTGAATCTACGTAAAGCAATGGCTTACGCTTTAAACGTAGAAGAGGTAACAGAAGTATTCTATGATGGCTTACGCGAACGTGCAAATGCAATCGTGCCGCCAGTATTTTCGTCATTCCACGACAGCAGCTTGGAAGGTTTCAATTATGATCCAGAAAAAGCAAATGAGCTATTAGATAAAGCTGGCTACAAAGATGTGGATGACGATGGTTTCCGTGAAGACAAAAATGGGAAACCATTAGAAATTAAATTAGCGACAATGTCTGGTGACGATGTAGCAGAGCAAATCGCTGCATTCTGGTTACAGAATTGGGAAGAGGTTGGCTTAAAAGTAACTTATACAGATGGTCGTACAATTGAGTTCAACTCATTCTACGATAAAGTGCAAGCAGATGATCCAAAAATCGATATTTTCATGGCTGCATGGGGTGTAGCGACAAACCCATCTCCATCTGGTGTATATGGTAACGTAGCACAATATAACTTCTCTCGTTTTACTTCTGACGAGTTACAAACAGCTTTAGACAATATTGATTCTGCGAAATCTTTCGATGCGGACTACCGTGCAGAGGAATTTGCTAAATTCGAAAAAATTATTGCAGAAAACGTACCAGTAGTACCAATGATGTTCCGTTTGGAGCTAACGGCAGTGAACAAACGTGTGAAATCATACACGATTGACTACGCGGATGTAGACTTCGACTGGAACAAGGTTGAATTAGTCGCGGATGCGCCAATTAAACAACAACCGAAGAAATAATAGGTGTAAATTAGCCTAAATAAAAAGAAAACCGCTGAAGCAAAATGCCTCAACGGTTTTCTTTTTCGTCGTGGTTAACCACCGAATGCTAACGGACAGAAAGAATCTAGGTTTTATGGGAAATATTTAATGATTTATTAGTTTTTCAGGAGGGCATTGAAAAGGTCTATAAAGTAGTTTAGCCAGTTCTTGAACGAGACATCGTTTAAGAACTGGCTTTTTTCTTCGATGTCGTTGATTTCCGTTGCGGCGAACCCTTTTCTGGGGGCGAGCCTTGAGCCGCTTCCCTCGCTGCGCTCAGTCCAGGGTCTCAAGCTGCTCGCTAATCCCCTAGAAGTCGTCGCCTCCACTCCAATCAACTTGTAAACGCTAAGAATGAATGGATTATTCTCCTATCAAAAAAGAGTGATTTTCTTGTAAAATAAAAAGAAAGAATACTAACCAAAGCCAAACATCCTATTTTGTTATTAAAAAGTGCAAAGTATGCCTGTTACAAGTCTGAATCGAATATCGTTGTGGCACCTTGAATTTCGATGCCATATAAACGCGGAGCCGATGCCGCATTATAACCGTGTCCGTTTTCCAATTCACCATTCTTCCCTTCTACTTTTTAGTGATTTCAGGCTAATTGCTTAAAAGATTCCGTATTTTGAGCACTCCACTAAGTCGACTTTTGATGCATCATGAACCGGCTTTAATAATAAGTACTTAAAAATGCGGATTGGGGGAATCGGGTTACGTCCATTGTCTAAATGATATTTTGTTTTTAACTCTTCTAAAATGAGTGAAAATCCACGAGTTCATTGATTTGGCGAAGCATGTTATCTGTTGGCACGACGATCTCATAAATCGCCATTTATGGACTTAGGTTAAGGGTTTCTTGATTTGAAATCATGTGGCGCATAACCTGCATTTACATTATTTTAGTATACATTAGAAAGACACATCTCGCCCAAGATAGAGTGAGATGATGACCTTACTTATGTAGAAAAGAACGTTTCTTAGAGAGGTAAAGAAAAATTTCTTCCAAGTAAGAAGATGCTAGTTGATTGGAGTGGAAGGCGGCGACTCCAGCCGGAATAGCATGAGGTGAAGACCCCGCAGGAGCGTAGCGACGAGGAGGCTGAGGCCATGCCGGCGGAACGCGTCCGCCTGGAACGCAAATCAACGGCTCCCCAATTTTAATAAGCGAGTAAGTGAACGATAAATCGTTCATTTACTCGCTATGATATACCTTGAGGACTTTTTCAGTCGTCTCATTTTGAGCTGAAATAAGTCTTTTTATAAGTTTAAACGGTCGATTAAAATGCGGGCAATGCCGTCTTCGTTGTTGCTTAACGTAATTTCATTGGCAATGGTTTTTAATTCGTCAATCCCGTTACCCATCGCGACACCGACACCGGCATAATCAATCATCTCTAAATCATTATCTTCATCACCAAATGCGATAATTCGCTCGCGTGGGATGTTCATTTCTTTTGCTATATGAGAAAGACCGACTGCTTTACTTAAGCCTTTACGTACGATTTCAATGATTGGGAATGGTGCACCCCAACGACGATGTTCAATTAGCTCAGCATGTACTTCTTGCAAGTGCTGACGAATGATGGGCACATTCAATTCGGTTGCCTGAATAAGGAGACTTGTTGGATCGTGAAGTAAATTTATTTTTAAGTCACCCATCAGTACGCGTGGGTTCCCCATATTGAAAAATTGCATCATAGCATCTGCTTCGCGGTGAATATATACATCATCGATTACTTCAGCGATTAAATTTTCATATTCATATTTATGGACAGATTCCAAGACATCATGGACAACACGCATATCAATCGGCGAGTGTATCTCACCCCATGCTTTATTTAATGGATGATGAGTAAACGCACCGTTAAAGTTTACAATAGGTGTAGTAAGGCCAAGCTCCGTATAATACTGCTGACTTGCACGAAATGGACGTCCAGTCGCAATCATCACTTGGTGGCCGGCTTCTTTTGCTTTTAGAAGCGTTTGTTTCGTTAAAGGAGAAATAGTCTGTGTATCTGTTAATAACGTGCCGTCTAAATCTAAGACGATTAAATGTTGTTTCATGAGAAAAGCTCCTTTCATCAGTACAATTTTACCGTTAACTCGATTGTCACGTCAAAGTTTTGAAACAATAGGTATTTTTTGTTAATCTTATAAAGGAGACAAATTGTGAAGGAGTGAGCAAGGTGATTGTCATAAGGGAAGAGTGGAAAAGGATTCCGCTATTACATATTTATACTGAAGAGATGACCGAAAATACACCGGTTGTCATTTTTTTGCATGGTTTTATGAGTGCAAAAGAACATAATCTGCATTATGCCTATCAACTTGTGGAAAAAGGGGTGCGTGTCATATTACCAGATGCGTATTTGCACGGGGAACGGACGGAGCACTTATCAGAAATTCAAATGAATTTGCATTTTTGGAAAATTGTCATGAAGTCTGTAACAGAAGTACATACTTTATATCAGGAGCTTAAATTAAAAAAATTATTAGCGGCTGAACAAATTGGTATTGCTGGCACATCAATGGGTGGCATCACCACTTCAGGGTGCTTGCGTTTATATAATTGGATCCAGGCAGCGGGTATTTGCATGGGGACAACAAGCTTCACAAAACTAGCACTGCATCAGTTAGAGGATTATACGACAAAAGGAATGAGTTTTCCGATGTCACTAGAGCAACAAGCCGCTATTTTTGAAATGCTACGTAGCCATGATCTTGAACAAGCACCTGAAGTATTTGCGCGTTGCCCGATTATTTTCTGGCACGGTCAGCAAGATCGAACAGTGCCATTTTCTATGAGTTACCCTTTTTATGAGCAGTTGCAACAACAAGGTCAGGCAGAAAAGACACAATTTATTGTGGACGGTAAAGCGGGGCATGCTGTATCAAGACATGGCATGCTGGAAGTGACAAATTGGCTTGCGCAACATTTGGCTTAAATCGTAAGTTCTGATATGATTACAGTTAACACCATCGTGAAAGGGGAAACGAAAATGGCGATTGATCAAGATATGAAAGATAGTATGTTTGGAGCATTAGAAAATGTAATTGACCCTGAGCTCGGCATTGATATTGTCAACTTAGGATTAGTATATGAGGTAGATTTAAACGAAGAAGGCGTAGCAACCGTAAATATGACTTTAACGTCAATGGGTTGCCCACTAGGACCAGTAATTGTAGACCAAGTAAAAACAGCGCTTGGTGAATTACCAGAAGTAAAAGAAACAGAAGTAAATATCGTTTGGCAGCCAGCATGGTCAAAGGACAATATGTCGCGCTATGCGAAAATGGCTTTAGGCGTTCGCTAATAAATGATGAAATCCCGTTGCGTTAGTGCAATGGGATTTTTGTATGTTTAATCTACTTGTTAATTTATTGGATACAAGCAGGGGATTGGTCGGTTTAACGTTGTGACTTTAAAGTACTGAGCCTAAGAGCGTCACATCCTGCGATAACGACTAACTGACCCTCGTCGTGCGAGCCCTAATCAATTCGACAAATCGAAAGCGGGCAGTTCTCGCAGTCAATTTCGTCCTTTAAAAATTGTAAATCGAGGATCGTTATATAGCCTTTTCCAATGGTAATAACGCCATGCTTTTTTAAATCATTAAGCATACGGTTAATCATTTCTCTGCTGGTCGCACAGAGATTGGCCATTTCGGTATTCGTTAATGCATAATTAATGTAAATTTCATTTTCTGAACGAAATTCCCCGTACGTATTTGCTAAACGAATTAGCGTCGAAAATAGCGCGCCTTTTTTGCCATGAAGCACTAAATCGCGCAGGCGGCTTTGGTTTTTCATATTTTCTGTTTGAATCCATTTCAAATAGTCCATCATTAAAGAAGGATGCTCTGTTAACAGAAGCTCCAATGCGTCGTTATGTACAACAAGTAGCTCGGATGCTTCAAGTGCCTTTGCAGTTGTGGCATGATAATTCAATTTGCAAAACAATAAACTTTCTCCAATTAAGCCTTCGTTACTACAAATACGGATCGTTAATTCCTTGCCGCTCTCTGTTTCTTTACTTATTTGAATCGTACCACTTTGAATAAGAAAAATACTTTCTGCACGCTCGCCTTCTTGGAAAATGTGACTTCCTTTTTCCGCTTTAGTGTGAACGCCATGCTCCTGGAAAAGTTGAGTAATTTTCAACGGTAAAGAGTTTAATGTAACGATAAAGATCACGTCCTTTACAAAAAATGGAGTAAGTTTGTGAAATAATTACTTCTTCATTTATACAAACATGATAACACATTTTCCACGGGATGAACGGTAAAAATAAGGAAGTGAATTTTTGCATTTTCGTGTAAGTCCTCCTATAATTTAATTAGTCAATAAAGGTCAAACTTTAAAGGGGAGTGATTTTATGCAATTTCAAAAGCAGCAAGATGACCGTACACCATTAGAACAGTTTGGACGGAATTTAATAGAAGAAGTAAAAATTGGGAAAATGGATCCAGTAATTGGCCGTGACGAGGAAATTCGCAATGTTATACGTATTTTATCGCGTAAGACGAAAAACAATCCGGTGTTAATAGGGGAGCCAGGTGTAGGGAAAACCGCTATTGTCGAAGGGCTAGCACAGCGAATTGTACGCAAGGATGTACCAGAAGGGCTAAAGGACTGTCTACTATACGAGCTTGATATGAGTTCATTAATTGCAGGTGCTAGCTACCGTGGTCAATTTGAAGAACGGTTAAAAGGTGTTTTGAAGCAAGTAAAGGAGTCAGAAGGCCGTATTATTTTATTTATCGATGAAATCCATACAATTGTGGGTGCAGGAAAAACGGATGGGGCGATGGATGCTGGCAATATGCTGAAGCCGATGCTTGCGCGTGGTGAGTTACATTGTATCGGAGCGACAACACTAGATGAGTACCGCATGTATATTGAAAAGGATCCTGCACTTGAACGGCGCTTCCAGCAAGTGCTTGTACGTGAGCCGTCAATCGAGGATACGGTATCAATTTTACGAGGCTTGAAGGAGCGCTTTGAGCTACATCATGGGGTACGTATTCATGATCGTGCCATTATTGCCTCAGCCCAGCTATCAAATCGTTATATTACAGAACGTTTTTTACCAGATAAAGCGATTGATTTAATTGATGAAGCCTGTGCAATGATTCGTACAGAAATTGACTCAATGCCGCAAGAGCTAGATATCGTAACACGCCGAATTATGCAGCTTGAAATTGAAGAGCAGGCACTGACGAAGGAAAAAGATGATGCGAGTAAGAAACGTCTTGATGCGTTGCGTGCAGAGTTAAGTTCATTAAAAGAGTCTTCGGAGGATATGCGCAATCGTTGGCAAGTGGAGAAGGAACGCCTGCAAGATATTCAGAAAAAACGCGAGCAGTTGGATAAATTCCGCCGTGATTTAGAAGAAGCAGAAAATAAGTATGATTTGAACCGTGCAGCAGAACTGCGTCATGGAAAAATTCCGATGCTCGAGCAGGAGTTAAATAAGTTAGAAGCGGATATTGTGGCGAGTGAAGATAGCCGGATTTTACGTGAGGAAGTTACAGCCGAAGAGATTGCCTCTATTGTTTCTCGTTGGACAGGTATTCCGGTAACGAAGCTTGTCGAAGGCGAACGAGAAAAGCTACTGCGATTGAAAGAAACGTTACATGAACGTGTCGTTGGGCAGGATAATGCGGTTACGCTTGTAACAGAGGCAGTATGGCGTGCACGTGCAGGTATTAAAGACCCGCATAAACCAATTGGAAGCTTCTTATTTCTTGGACCAACTGGGGTCGGTAAAACGGAGCTCGCGAAGGCGCTCGCAGCACAGTTATTTGATTCAGAGGATCATTTTATTCGCATTGACATGAGTGAGTATATGGAAAAGCATAGTGTGTCACGTTTAGTTGGGGCACCTCCTGGCTATATCGGCTATGAAGAGGGTGGCCAATTAACAGAGGCTGTGCGACGTAATCCATATTCAGTTGTACTGCTGGATGAAATTGAAAAGGCACATCCAGACGTAGCGAATATTTTATTACAGGTGCTCGATGATGGCCGAATTACAGATAGCCAAGGACGAATTGTCAATTTTACAAATACGGTTATTATTATGACGTCGAATATTGGCTCCCAATATTTACTGCAAGCAAATGGAACGGATTATACAACAGAGGATTTAGTAATGGCGGCACTGCACCAGCATTTTAAGCCAGAGCTTTTAAACCGTATGGATGATATTATTATGTTCCACTCATTGTCTGCAGAACATTTCCATGCCATTGCCTGGAAATACGTACAGCAGCTACAAAAACGTGTCGGGCAGCAAGAAATTGAATTGCAAGTAGAGGGTGCAGTTATTGACTGGGTAGTCGAACACGGGGTGGATTCACAATTCGGTGCACGTCCATTAAAACGCTTTGTGCAACGTCATCTCGAGACGGTTGTTGCGCGTGAATTACTGCGCGGAGAGGTTGTTGCTGGAGATGTACTTGTCATGACGCTGGAAAATAAAGAAATAAAGCTAGAGAAAAGATAAAAAAAGCACCTTGCGAAATAAATCGCAAGGCGCTTTTTAGTGGTTTAGAAAGTATAATCTTCTTAACCAGATAATAAAGGACATCAGCTTGCCCTATTTTTGGGGCTAGATATGTCTCTCTAAATTAGTGATGCTCCGCTTCAGCAACTGGCTCGTTTGGAATAATCGCAGCTACGATTAATACTAATACGGCGAATACTACTGAAATGATAACACCTGTCATGAATTCGAACGGTACACCTAATACTGAACTTACTACGTAGTTTAACATAGAAATTAGTAGGAATGACCATAAAAATGTCACAATATATTGCATCAATTTCACCTCTATTGAACTTTATTGAGTCTTTTCATATAACTACATCTTCAATATCATACCATACGACAACTAAAAAGAAAAACAATCTTTATAAACATTTCATGAAGTTATCTAAAAATTAAGCAGTTGTGTTCACGAAAATTATGAGCTATAATTATGACCAAGTACTAATGTTTAGTCTTAAACGCAAAGGAGGACGTTTTATGAATGCGGGGATTATCGGGATTGGAAAATACGTACCTAAAAAGGTCTTAACAAATGTTGATTTAGAGAAAGTATTAGATACATCAGATGAATGGATTCGTACACGCACAGGCATTGAGGCACGTCACATTGCAGCAGAAGACGAAGAAACATCTGATTTAGCATATGAAGCAGCGAAAAATGCATTAGAACATGCTGGCATGACTGCAGATCAAATTGGGTTAATTATAGTTGCAACGGTTACACAGGATCAAAATTTCCCTAGTGTTGCTTGTCAGATTCAAGAGCGTCTTGGCGCAAAGCAGGCAGGTGCAATGGATATTTCGGCTGCCTGCTCAGGTTTTATTTATGCAACAGTTGTCGCGAAGCAATTTGTTGAAAGTAATAGCTATGAACATGTATTAATCGTAGGTGTTGAAAAACTGTCTAAGGTTGTTGATTGGGAAGACCGGAATACAGCTATTTTGTTCGGGGATGGGGCAAGTGCAGCAGTCATTAGTAAAGTATCTGAAGGGCGCGGGATTTTATCGTTTGAGCTCGGTGCAGATGGGACTGGTGGCAAGCATTTATTGATCGATCAGCAAAATAATATTCAAATGAACGGAAGAGAAGTATTTAAATTTGCTGTTCGTCAAATGGGCGAGTCAGCAATAAATGTATTAGAAAAAGCGGGCTTAACGAAGGAAGATGTTGATTTCCTTGTGCCGCACCAGGCAAATATTCGTATAATGGAAGCCGCTCGTGAACGATTAGGCTTACCGGAAGATAAGATGTCAAAGACCATTCATAAATATGGAAATACATCGGCGGCGTCGATTGGAATTTCATTGGTAGACGATTTACAGGCAGGGTATATTAAGGATGATGATGTCGTTGTACTCATTGGGTTTGGTGGAGGACTCACTTGGGGTGCTATTGCATTAAAATGGGGAAAATAATTGCATAACTAATTATTGAGAGGGGTTTATTTATGTCAAAGAGACGAGTTGTTGTTACAGGAATCGGAGCTGTTACACCAGTAGGTATTACAGCTGAAGAAACGTGGGAAAATGTAAAGGCTGGGAAATCGGGAGTCGGTCCACTAACACGTGTAGATGCGAGCAAGTTTCCGGTTAGCGTTGCAGCGGAAGTAAAAGACTTTAATATTGAAGATTATATAGAGCGTAAAGAGGCGCGTAAAATGGACCGCTTTACCCATTATGCGCTTGCTGCATCAATGATGGCGGCAAAGGACGCGAATTTAACAATTACAGAAGAAATGGCGCCGCGTGTAGGCGTTTGGATTGGTTCTGGTATTGGTGGGATGGAAACACATGAACAACAGTTTTTAACATTCCAAGAGCGCGGTGTACGTCGTGTTAGCCCGTTTTTCGTACCAATGATGATACCAGACATGGCTTCTGGGCAAGTATCGATTTATTTAGGAGCAAAGGGGATTAACTCTTGTTCGGTAACGGCTTGTGCATCTGGCACGAACTCAATTGGCGATGCCTTTAAAGTAATTGAGCGCGGTGATGCAGATGTTATGATTACAGGAGGCGCAGAGGCACCGATTGTGACGATGGCGGTAGCCGGCTTTTGTGCCAATACAGCTTTATCAACAAATCCAGATGCTGCAACAGCGTCTCGTCCATTTGATAAAAATCGTGACGGCTTTGTCATTGCAGAAGGCGCGGGTATTTTAATACTTGAGGAGCTGGAGCATGCAAAGGCGCGCGGTGCAAAAATTTATGGCGAAGTAGTAGGCTACGGTGCAACGGGTGATGCGCATCATATTACAGCACCAGCACCGAACGGAGAAGGCGCATCTCGTGCGATGGCACAGGCACTAAAAGATGCAGGTGTAGAACCTAGTGAAGTTGGCTATATTAATGCGCACGGTACAAGTACGCCGTATAATGATTTATTTGAAACGCAAGCGGTGAAAACAGTATTTGGTGAACATGCATATAAGCTAGCGATGAGCTCAACAAAGTCAGTAACGGGGCATTTACTCGGTGCGGCAGGTGGGATTGAAGCCATCTTTACTGTACTAGCTTTAAAAGAAGGGATCCTCCCTCCAACAATGAATTTACAAGAGCCAGATCCGGAATGTGATTTAGACTATGTGCCAAACGAGGCACGTAAAGCGGATATTGACTATGCGCTTAGCAATTCATTAGGATTCGGTGGGCATAACGCTTGTTTACTATTTAAAAAATATAAATAAAAAATACCTGTAGCAACTTTGCTACAGGTATTTTTTTGTGGACAACCGAATATTTGTAAGAAAAGGATGGTGTCAATCGGTCGATTTGTTTTATTTTTATTCTGTTACGGAATTTGTGTGATGTCAATTAGCAATTGCATCATGTACTTAAATTACCGAACACTTGGCTATTCCTGGCGAGCGGTAATGTTATTCATTTTTAACACAGTGGAGTTTTATTTAGCCATTGGCGCACTAATTATATTATTTATCGTCGTTTACGACCTAATCCCATCGCGTTCTCCATTTTCTTAAGCGTTTTATTTGCAATGGCATTAGCTTTCGCAGCACCCTCATCTAAAATAGTGTCAAGTTCTTCTGAATCAATTAATTCGTAATAGCGCTCTTGAATCGGAGTTAAATGCTCGATGACTACTGTTGCCACGCCTGCTTTGAAATCCCCATAGCCTTTACCGTCATATTTAGCGACTAAATCGGCAATCGAAATGCCAGTCAGTGCAGACTCGATTGTTAGTAGGTTTGATACGCCTGGTTTATTTTCCACATCAAATGCCACAATACCTTCAGAATCAGTTACGGCAGATTTAATTTTCTTTTCAATTTCTTTC
Organism: Solibacillus sp. FSL H8-0538; assembly: GCF_038003525.1. NCBI lineage: Bacteria > Bacillati > Bacillota > Bacilli > Caryophanales > Caryophanaceae > Solibacillus > Solibacillus sp. FSL H8-0538. The sequence continues at coordinate 779,839 of NZ_JBBOPI010000001.1, forward strand.
GGTGTGTCTAATAAACGAATTGTTGCCTTCGTATTTGGGTCAGATTTTGACATTTTTTTTGTCGGCTCTTGTAGCGACTTAATACGTGCGCCTTCTTTTGGTAATTGAATGTCTGGAATCGTTAATACATCGTTATAGCGTTTATTGAAGCGTTCAGCAAGGTCACGTGTCAGTTCGATATGCTGCTTTTGGTCATCGCCAACTGGAACAATATTTGTATTATATAGAAGTATATCCGCTGCCATTAATGGTGGATACGTTAAAAGTGCAGCCGAAACAGACTCTTTACCGTTTGATTTATCTTTAAATTGTGTCATGCGCTCTAATTCGCCGATGGAAGCGACACATTGTAGCATCCAGCCAGCTTGAGCGTGCGCGGGTACTTCAGATTGAATAAATAATGTTGATTTTGAAGGGTCAATTCCTACTGCAACATACATCGCTGCTAAGCTACGGATATTTTTACGTAATTCAAGGCGATCCTGCGGTACTGTAATTGCGTGTTGGTCGACGATGCAGTAAATTGCTTCACCTTCGTCTTGTAAAGAGGGGAATTGTTTAATAGCGCCGATATAGTTCCCGAGTGTAATCGTACCTGTTGGCTGTACGCCAGAAAAAATTGTTGTCATGTTTTTTTCCTCCTTAGATTCAAATAAAAAAACATCATGCGTCCTCCATTAGTAAATCTAATAGAAGGGACGAATGATGTTGAATCCGCGGTACCACCCAGCTTGCCAAAAAGGCCACTCTTCTTCGTAACGTGAAGGATACGAGCTTTACTACTAGGTGTTTCGTAAAGCTAACTCAGAAGTCCATTCCATTTGACTAATCATCTGTTCGCACCAACCACAGACTCTCTAAAGATTGTGTTCAAATGTACTACTCTTCGTCTTCGTTTTTAGTGTTCGTTAGTGAAATTATATTATAAAATAAGTTCCTAATGCAAATATTTTATCTAGGAATAATCTATGTGTAGAATGGGTATATTATTTTTAGGGCAATTATTTAAATAGGAAATGATTAGGGAAAAGGGATTTTTCTCAATTATTTTTATTAAATGAGAATTAATAATTCGTGTTTTTAGAATTCGTAAATAGGTATTATATAGATGTATTTTATTGTATTTTAATTTACCTACAAAATATGAGTTTTTTCGAGATAAAATGTGAATAATTAATATTTCTCATCGAACTTTTTTTATTGACAATGTATATTCAAAAGGTAGTATTTCATGTATAATGGAAACATGATTTTACATTAAACTAATTCTAAACTAATGAATAATATGAATAGATTCCAAAATTGAGGAGAGGGAGTGAAACAATGTTAGTAACTTTATTTACTTCACCAAGTTGTACGTCATGCCGAAAAGCGAAAGCGTGGTTGGAAGAACATGATATTCCATACACAGAACGCAATATTTTTTCAGAGCCATTAAGTATTAGTGAGATTAAAGAAATTTTACGAATGACTGAGGATGGAACGGATGAAATTATTTCAACACGATCTAAGATTTTTCAAAAGTTGAATGTCGATGTTGAAAATCTACCATTACAGCGCTTATATGAGTTGATCCAAGAATACCCAGGCTTATTACGACGACCGATTATTCTAGATGAAAAACGCTTGCAGGTTGGTTATAACGAAGACGAGATTCGCCGCTTTTTACCGCGCAAAGTACGTGCCTATCAACTACAAGAAGCACAACGTATGGTGAACTAAATACATGCACAGTCAGATGTTACACAGCACGCCGCTCTTCGTAACATCTTTTTTCGTTATTAAGAAATAAGCATTTTCTTAATTACATAATAAAGGACAACATCTCGCCCTATATTTCGGCGGGATGTGTCTTTTTAGTTGTACGGAGATTTTGTTCTTGATTTCACTGAAACTGTGCAATACAATTTCAATATTCAAATAATTTTTTTTGATTAGTCTTTTTCCTTTTCATTTTGACACGGTACATCATACAATAGAGTAATAGAGATTCCGATGCAGAAAGAAAGACAAACTGCATAAGCGGTGTCATGTTCAGATGTTGGAACATCGTGTATGATTGAGCTTGTTAAGTGCAAGTCTAAAAGGCGATTCATACTGACATGTAGTTCAACGAATGACTGTGAAGGGAGTTGAAGTCTAATGGACATCGAACGTATTAATGAGAATACGCTAAAACTTTTTATTACGTATAGTGATATTGAGGATCGTGGCTATAGTCGTGAGGAAATTTGGTACAATCGCTCAAAAGGGGAAGAACTTTTTTGGGATGTTATTGGGGAAGTCAATACAGATGATTACTTCGATTTGGATGGTCCAATCTGGATTCATATTAACGCTTCGGACGTTGGCTTAGAAGTTGTTGTCACACGAGCGAATATTAATACTGAATCGGACGCGTCTGCTATGATGCAAAGCTTTGAAGAAAACCGAGATATGGCAGACCAGTTAAATGGAATGGAAGATGCGCTTTATAACACGTATGGGAAAGACCTGAAGGAAGAAGCGCAAATCGTCAATGGGCGTTTCTGCTTTAAGGATATCGACGAGCTCATTCCTTTAGCAAAACGTGCTGCACCACTAGGTTTAAAGTCATCGTTATATAAATTCGAAAATTACTATTATTTATTCGTTGATTTTCAGCATATCGAAAATAACGAAGAAGTAAAAAATTTAATGGCGCTCTTTAAAGAATATTTACCGACATCAAAAGTGACGGTACATCGTTTAATCGAGTATGGAGAAGTCATTATCGCAGAAGATTGTTTCGAAACAATTTTAACATATTTTTCATAATAAACGAGATTGCCCTTTCTTTTGGAAGAGGCAATCTTTTTTTGATTAGAAAAGTTAACTTTCCCATCACCTCGCCCTATTTGGTGCGAGGTGTGTCCTTCTACTGCCCACACTAGTTAAAAAAAAACTTTGCCCATATTTACATATTTTAGTTGAAACGAAAGAGTACCGTCCTTACAATGGTGGAAAAGGAGGTGCTTTATGCTTGTTGCATTAACCGAAGAGGAAGAATTATTTCAGTTAACGCCAAGCATAGCGGAAACAACTTTACGCCAACTACGCCAAACAGCTTTATTTTATTGCCCACAATGCAAGGAACGTCTTCTACTTAAAATTGGAAAAATTAAAGTGCCCCATTTTGCTCATTTAAAAAACAGTGCCTGTGAGTCAACTTTTTCAGAAGGTGAATCCATTACACATTTGCTTGGAAAACAACAATTTCATACATTCTTTCAGCACTTAAAATTCAATGTAGTGCTCGAGCCCTATTTGACAAAGCTACAGCAACGCCCGGATTTGCTTGTGACGACTACGCAGCGTTCGTTCGCTATTGAATTTCAGTGTAGCCGTATTGCAGCCGAACAATTTGCTGAACGAACACAAGGTTATGTGGAACATGGTATTGTCCCAATCTGGATTTTGCAAACACCGAATGCCCACTTTAAGCAAGCTGGAGTTGTTAAAATCTCGTTAAATCATTTCGTACAACAGTTTATTATAACGCAAAACAAACAGCGCTATTTATTAACCTATGATGCGCATAGTGAACAATTTTTTTATGTAAGCAATTTGCTCCCGGTATATGGACAGCAGTATTTCGGCTTCGTTCAAATATTACCGCTGTGCAAGCAAGTTTTTCCGTTTTATATCCCTTCATTATTAACAGAGCATGTGCATACAAACATGTTATCTCGATATATTCAATATAAAGATCGGCATGTTAAAGCGCGCCTGTTATTAAGTAGAAAGGGTGTGAATGACTTGTTATTGCGAAGTATTTATGAACTACGCCTTTCAAGAGAAGAGTTGCCATGCTTTATCGGTATCCCTGTTCGGCATAGTGAAGCCATCCCTCTGTTTTCTGTAGAATGGCAAATTGCTTTGTTTTATTTTATGCACTGCCATAGCCTAACGCCACAAAAGTTAAGTGAACAGGCCATTCCTTATTTCTTTAAATGGGCCAAAATGTCCTATTGTGTGGAGGCAGGCGAAGCAGTTCGGCATTATATTCAACTACTGAAAAAATTGCATATTCAGCATGTGCATTCGGTTGTTGCCGCCCCTCTATTATTTCGTGAGCTCTATTGCGAATTGGTTGCATTTGGGTGTGAAAATTGAGAAAATATAAGTGGAATTTCGAATTTCGGAATAACTAAGCTGGAGGAATAAACTATGGCGAAAACAGTATTAACGCGTGCAGAAGTACCGGAACATTTAACGTGGGATTTATCTTCAATTTTTGAATCAGATGCGGTATGGGAACAAGAGTTTAAAGCGATTGAAACGTTGTCTGAAGAAGCAGTTAATTATAAAGGGAAAGTAGCAGACGGAGCGGAAAGCTTGTATGCCACATTGCAATTTAGTGACAGCTTATATGAACGCTATAGTAAGCTTTATGTGTATGCGCATTTAAAGCATGATCAAGACACAACGAATAGTACTTACCAAGCAATGGATAGTCGTGTCAAAGCATTGGGTGCCAAAATTGGTGCGGCTTGGTCATTTATTACCCCTGAAATTTTAGCACTAGATGAAGACACACTGAATCAGTGCGTTACAAGCTATGAGCCATTACAATTATATGCACAAAGCTTGAAGGAATTAAATTTAGGACGTCCGCATGTACTTTCAGCAGATAAGGAAGAATTATTGGCACAACTTTCTGAAGTGTCGGCAGCTTCTGGCCAAACATTTAGTGTATTAAATAATGCAGACCTTGAATTCCCAAACGTAAAAAATGATGAAGGTGAAGAGGTACCACTAACACAAGGCTCTTACATCACATTTTTAGAAAGTGATAGCCGTGAAGTGCGTGAAGGTGCATTTAAGGCAATGTATAAAACGTACGGTCAATTCCGTAACACTTTTGCGTCAACTTTAGCAGGTAATGTAAAATCGCATAATGCAAAGGCGAAAATTCGTAACTATGAGTCAGCACGTCACGCGGCGATGAGCAATAATTTTATTCCTGAAAAAGTATATGACCAACTCATTTCAACAGTACATGAACATTTACCATTATTACACCGTTACGTAGCATTACGTAAACAAGTATTAGGCTTAGATGAACTGCATATGTATGATCTATTTACACCGTTAGTTAAAGAGGTGAAAATGGAGATGCCTTATGATGAGGCGAAAAAAATTATGGTCGACAGCTTTGCCCCGCTTGGAGCAGATTATCAAGCGACGGTACAAAAAGGGTTAGATAGCCGTTGGGTTGATGTTTTAGAAAACAAAGGGAAGCGTAGCGGGGCCTATTCATCAGGCACTTTTGGCACAAACCCATATGTATTAATGAACTGGCAAGATAATGTTAATAATTTATTCACACTAGCACATGAATTCGGGCATAGTATGCACAGCTATTATACGCGCCAGACGCAGCCATATCCGTACGCGAGCTACTCTATTTTCGTAGCAGAGGTCGCTTCAACATGTAATGAAGAATTATTATTTGAACATTTATTAAACACGATTGAAGATCCGCAACAAAAAATTTACTTATTAAATCACTGGTTAGACGGCTTCCGTGGTACAGTATTCCGCCAAACAATGTTTGCAGAGTTTGAGCATTTAGTACACGAAATGGATCGGAATGGCGAAGCGCTTACTGCAGAAAAGCTAACAGAAGTGTATTACAACTTAAATAAACAATATTTCGGTGAAGCAATGGTAGTAGATGAGGAAATTGGCTTAGAATGGGCACGTATTCCTCACTTCTACTACAACTATTATGTTTATCAATATGCAACTGGCCAATCTGCAGCAACGGCACTAAGCAAACAAATTTTAGAGGAAGGCCAACCAGCTGTTGATCGTTACATTAATCACTTCCTAAAAGCAGGCTGTTCAGACTTCCCAATAGAAGTATTAAAAGCTGCTGGCGTAAATATGGAGTCTCCAGCACCAATAGCAGAAGCATGTAAAGTATTTGAGATGAAATTAAATGAGTTAGAAAAGTTATTGTTAAATAATTAATTTGAGAAAACTACAGATATTGAATCTGTAGTTTTCTTTTCGTTAAAATGGATTTTTTCTAATAAAAACAGTATTTTTCTGAAAAGTTTCGATTTCAAAAAATAATAATACGGGATTATTGTATTCTTAGAAAAACATTAATCTATCAACGGTTAACCCTATAGAGCAGGGATTACTAAAATCTGAAACAAGCGAAATCCACAGCTAAAGTTACACTAATTTTTGGAAACGCTTACTATATGACAAATTTGTGAAAGAACGCTAGTTTGATTGCATACATTATTATTCCATGATAAAGTAATAGACGTGAAATACATCACATAACAAACATACACCCCTTTGTTTGAACGTGAACATTTCTCCCATCCCCTTTGTGAAAAAGAGGCGTCCTATCTGTCGAGGGTAGAGACGTCTCTTTTGTTTTTTTATAGATTAGAAAGTATGACTTTACCTAATTGTGGCGAGTTGATATTTTTTGAAAATATTAACAACTAAAATAAAGGCTCTACACCAAAATCTGTACTTGACAGCACATTACACTCCAGGCGGTCGCTTTCCGCGGGCGTGGCTTGAGCCTCCTCCTCCGCTTCGCTTCGTGCGGGGTCTCAAGGCTCACGCTTTTCCCGCAGGAGTCGCCGCCTTCCGTTCCATGTGCTTATAAAGTTGTACACTTTCTTTTAAAGAAAAGCACCTGTTTTGGTAAAGACCCAAAATAAAAGCATGTAAGAAACGAAATAAATTCGTTTCCTACATGCTTTTTATAAATTAATGTATAAGTGCATTATTTTAAGCGCCATAATGTAATATCGTCATTCATCATTCGTTCTACTTTTTGTTGGAGCATACGTTTCTTTAATTCACGTTCTGCAACTGCCTCATCAATTGAATAGATTTCAGCAACTTCCGCTGTCGTTAAACTTTGAAAACGATTGAAAAGTTCATCCATGGACGGTAATGGCTGTCGAATAATTTTCTCGCCAATCATCTCTTGTAAAACATGCTCGTATACTTCGTAGCTATACGATCCACTAACCTTTAAGCCTTCATCCTCAATGCATTCATTAAAGAAGACAATGCTTGGTACTTCGTGAACATCCATTTCACGCGTAATGTATAAATCACACTGGAATGCTCGTGCTGCTTCTTTAGAGCCAAAATCAACTGCAAATTCGTTCATATCTAAGTTGATTTCTTGTGCAATTTCTAGCAATGTCGAATGCGAATTGACATTGCGGGTTTTCAACGCAGCCACCTCTTGTAGCTTCGTTAAATAACGTGATCCTGCGCGCTTGCCTTGCAGTTCTGCAGCTTTAATAGCAATTGAAGGTAATACTGGATGTGTAATATCCAACTCATCACCTGAAACACAGCCTTTTGTACGGTTGCCTAAACAGTTCAGTGATGTAAGCTCCGTACTTAATACATAACGCCATGTAAAATAATGTTCATACTCAAGCTGTAACTTGCGAAGCGTTGACTGCACAGCAAATGCTTCGGGGCACAACGGGTCTATGAATATATATAACTCTACTGGCTTATTTGATGTAGTAGGTGTGATAGGTTGCGATAACATTTGGACATTATTCACTCAAATCCCTCCTCATCTTCATTCGGCGAGTTGATCATATGATTAGCGGTTAGCACAAGTCGTTGATAATAAATATCGCGGAATTTCCCGTCTACTCCTACTTCGTCCAACGCTTCAGCCATGCACTCAAGCCAAGCTTGTGCACGATCTGGTGTCACTTTGAAATTCATATGTCTTGCGCGCATCATTGGATGACCATGTTCTTCTGTATATAAGTTTGGCCCACCTAAGTACTGGGTCTGAAATTGTATTTGTTTGCGTATTGTTTCTGTAAAATCTTCCGGGAAAATCGGAATTAGCTCTGGATGCTTCGCTACTCGAGAGTAGAACGCATGCATAAGCGCAGAAAGCTTTTCAGCACCAAGTTCCTCGTAAGGAATCGTATATTTTCGATTCATAGGCGATACTCCTTTGTTTCTACGTTTGTACTAAAAACGGGCTTCCCGTTTTTGTACAACACCATTGTTAAGTAGTTGTTTCATTTTCAGCGATACGTTCATTCTAACAACGTCTATTCTTTTTCTCAAACAAACCGCATTGCTAAATGCATAATGTCCTGTGGAAATTTTATGTTTGATAGTAATTCATAACCTTTTTGACGTAGTTCATGGTTTCCTTAAAAGGAGGGATACCATTGTATTTATTTACGTTTCCAGGGCCCGCGTTGTAAGCGGCTAGTGCCGTTGAAATATTATTGTCGAATTTATCTAACATTTGACGTAAGTATTTTGCACCGCCCATAATATTTTGCTCAGGGTTTGTCGAATCGGCTACGCCTAAATATTTCGCCGTAGAAGGCATTAACTGCATGAGTCCCGTAGCACCAGCGGAACTGACTGCCGCTGGATTGAAGTTGGACTCCTGTTTCATCACCGCTGCGAGCAATTTTTCAGGGATATTATAAGTTGCTGATGCTTTAGCAATCGAATCAGCGTAAGTTTCAGCTCCTGCTAATATATTTCCGAAAGCTGTAGTGCCAGTGAAATCTGTCGAACGATACTGATCGATCGATTGGGTAACTGATGTATTTAAATAATTGTTAGCTGAAGCAATGCCCTTCGAATACATGAGTGAAGCCAAATACGGATTATCCGCTAATGGGGCAATTGCTGAAGCGTTATTTTTCGATTGAGAAAGTAAAGGTGATGAGGCAAGTGAGTTATAGCTTCCGAGCATGTTGGAAACGTCGGTCTCTAAACCTGTCGAAGCATTTGATAATACCTCGTCAATCATGTCAGAAAAGACGGATGAACTACCTGATAATAAAGAAGTTGTATTATTATTGCTAGTACCAATTGACTGAATTGCTTGAATTTCAAGCAATGATTTCATTGACTGAATATCTATAGTGCTCAACCTTTCTGACCCTGTAATGCTGCCATAAAACGGGCAATTTTTTTCGGTGTTTGTTGTGGAGAAATCGCGAACTCTGTCAAAAACTGTTCGAAAACATTTTTTCCCAAAGTTTCATCATTTGTTTCATATTCTACCTCATAATCGTCACACTGCAAATAAAAAGAATGATCGAAAACAAGTGTTCCCCCTTTATACGGCAGTTCTACGCGGTCCGTAGTCAATGTTCCAAATACTTGTAAGGATTCAGATGGCACATGTAAATGTTGCAGACGTTTCGACACTTCTGGAGCCGGCAAGCTTTTACCTGCAAGCATTTCGTCCGCCTGTTCTCGCGTTAAGCTATCCGTTGTTTCGAGATGTTGATGGGTCGATGATTTTTCTTTTAGCGTACATTCAATCGCATGAGAGAAAATACGTATGCGCAGACCACTCGCTAAATTTTTCAAATGGCTGTCTGGCGTATCGAAGTAATGATTAATTTGTCGATGAATTTGCGATTCCGTTACGTTAAATTCGACAAGTAGCTGCTCGTAATGCGCTTTTGTTAGAAAATTTTTAAACTCAATTTCAATTTGTTGGCTCATAAAAGTCATCCTTTTTTTTTAGATTTTCTGTAATTTTATTCGAAATTTATTATCCTGTTAAATGTTCCGTCGTTTTCTATAAAATGCACACTGCATCAAAGTTTTCTGTATGTTAAAATATGAGAAGAATGAGTAGGAAAAGGGGTTTTTCACTTGCGTAACGTTTATACAATAAACCAATTCGAAGTAGTACATAATGAGTTTCACTTTATTTTAAATGAAAGTAACGAACATATTCAAATGCAACCTGCAGGACAAGTAATTGCGGATTCAGATAATGGATCATTTATTTATATTGTGGAGGAAGGCGACGCATTTAGCTATATTAGCTTTCCAAAAACCATTTGGCCTCAGCTTTTAGAAGTTGTGAAGACAGGGCAGGATCCATTTTTACGAGTGGCTGGAGAGAGAATTCAATTAACTAATTTCTTTGAGGAGCTACACATGCTATTATTCAATATTGAAGGAAATGGTAATTACGGCGATGCGTTTGTAGCAGCTGTAGAAGAGGCTTTTGCAGAGATTTTTGTATCGGATGAAGTATAATAGTAGAAAATAGTATCAATGTGTTGTTGAAATAAAAGTGTAGACGCTTTTATTTCATGCTGGGGGGTTTTTGCAGGTGGGACAATGGGATATATTTTTAAGCCCGTATAAACAAGCAGTAGATGAGTTGAAAATCAAACTAAAAGGCATGCGTTCACAATTTGGGATGATGAGTGCTAATTCACCCATTGAATTTGTCACTGGAAGAGTTAAGCCTTTAGCAAGTATTTACGATAAATCGCTTGATAAAGGTGTACCGTTTGAACCTTCCGACCGTTTAGGTAATGAACTTCAGGACATTGCAGGTGTACGTATTATGTGTCAGTTTGTTGATGATATTGCTACAGTTACAGAGCTAATTCGTCAACGAAATGATATGAAGGTTATTGAAGAAAAAGATTATATTACACATAGTAAACCGAGTGGCTATCGCTCACACCATATGATTGTTGAATATCCAGTAGAGACGATTCAAGGCAAGAAAATGGTCGTGACAGAAATCCAAATTCGTACATTAGCGATGAATTTTTGGGCATCGATTGAGCACTCTTTAAATTATAAATATAAGGGATTATTCCCAGAAGAAATTAAAAATCGCCTCCAAAGTGCAGCAGAAGCAGCATTTCGCTTGGATGAGGAAATGTCCTCAATCCGCAGTGAAATTCAAGAGGCACAAGCGTACTTTAGTGAGTTTAAAGAAGCATCAAATCCTACGATCCGAACGACTAAAGAGGAGAAGGAGCGTGAAAAATAGTGAAATTTTCAATTCAATCACGCCGAGATTCCCAATCAAATGAATTGATGGAGCTCGCAAAAACATATTTACAAGATTTTGGTCTAATATTCGATGAAGACGAGCCGGATATCGTACTATCAATTGGAGGAGATGGGACACTGCTTCATGCGTTTCATCGCTATTCAAATCGCTTAGATAAAGTAGCGTTTGTCGGTATTCATACGGGGCATTTAGGTTTTTATGCGGACTGGAAACCGTCAGAGCTTGAAAAATTAGTGTTATCAATTGCGAAAAAAGAATTTAATGTAGTGGAATATCCTCTGTTAGAAGTACAAATACATCGCCATAGCTCGGAGTCAAGTACGTATTTAGCCTTAAATGAAGCGACCATTAAATCACCAGACGTCACACTTGTGATGGACGTAGAGTTGAACGGGGAGCATTTTGAACGTTTTCGTGGTGATGGGTTATGTGTATCAACGCCTTCTGGTAGTACAGCATATAATAAGGCACTTGGCGGGGCAATTATTCACCCAACTTTACAAGCCTTTCAGTTAACGGAAATGGCATCGATTAATAACCGTGTATTCCGTACAGTTGGTTCGTCGCTTGTTTTGCCAGCTCATCATAACTGTGCGCTAAAGCCGGTCAATGATCAGCAATTTAATATGACGATTGATCATGTGAGTGTAACGCAAACAGACGTGAAGTCGATTACGTTTAATGTTGCAAATGAACGCGTTCGTTTTGCACGATTCCGTCCTTTTCCGTTTTGGGAGCGTGTGCATGATTCATTCGTGTCAAATGAGTGAATGAGGGATAGATGGATACTAGATTTCAATTAAATTTTATCGTGCAGCAGGACGGGCAGTTACTCCGTGAAGCGATTAGTGACTGGGGCATATCAAAGCGTGCCTTGACGGCGATTAAATTCGACGGCGGGGAGTTGTTAGTGAACGGCGAGGAGCGTAATGTGCGTCATCAGCTAACAAAAGGCGACCAAGTGTCCATCATTTTTCCGTCTGAAGAGGCAAGTGAAGGGCTCGTAGCAGAAAAGGGACCATTAAAGATTTTATATGAAGATGAGGCATTACTTGTTATCGATAAACCTCCTTACATGAATACAATTCCGTCACGTGAACATCCTGCAGGTAGTGTTGCAAATTTTGTCTATGGCTATTTTTTAGAGCAGCAAATTGCCTCAACTGTTCATATTGTGACGAGACTTGACCGTGATACGTCAGGCTTAATGTGTATTGCCAAGCATCGCCATATTCATCATTTAATGAGTGAACAGCAAAAAGCAGGAGCAGTACATCGAGAATACGAAGCGCTTGTGCATGGCATTGTTCGACAAGCTAAGCAATCTATTATTGCACCTATTGGACGTAAAGAAACGAGCATTATTGAGCGTGAGGTGCGAGGAGACGGTCAGTTTGCACATACGGATGTTACGCTACTGAAGCTACTGAGCGAGCCGCAACCGATGTCCCAAATTCGTCTAAAACTTTATACAGGGCGCACCCATCAAATTCGTGTGCATATGGCGCATATTGGACATCCGCTTGTTGGAGATGAATTGTACGGTGGTAGCCGTGAGTTACTTGATCGTCAAGCGCTTCACTGCGTTTGGTTACAATTTGTGCACCCTTTAACTGGCGAAAACATTAGTTTTTCAAGTGAAATACCTGAACAGTTAACACCACCTCGTAATTGATTAACTAATAGTTAACGGAAAGATGTTCGCCAAAACGGACATCTTTTCACTGTTTTAGGGAAGAAATTTGTAAAATAAAACGTCAATCAGTGGGGATTCCGAAGTATTGGACAGAGCGATATTAGTCAGCCTGCCCGTTAATGCAAGATAAAAGTTTTGTTAAGTTTAAAAAAGGTATTTACGAATGGCGACAGTGCGTTATGATGGATGTTGAGAGGAGGGGACAAGTATGAAAGACCCACAATACGATAATGGCGAAGTGCAATATGATGAAGCCTATTTACGCAGGCTGTTAGTAGACGAAGAAATCGAAGCATTCCGCGAGCATTTTTTAGTACTTCATCCGTATGATCAAGCCCAGTTTTATGAGAAGGTAGGACCTGATATACGTCAGACCATCTATCGCTTCTTGTCTCCTCAAGAAATGTCTAATATTTTTGAGGCAATTGAGCTAGACGATGATGAATATGAAGGCTTCCTAAACGAGATGGATACCGCATATGGGGCTGCAATGCTTTCGTTCATGTATACCGATGATGCCGTAGACGTGTTAAATGAACTAGATAATGAACAACGTGAAAGCTATTTGGAAATGATGGATAGTGAAACAGTCGATGAAATTAATGAATTACTGGCATATGAGGAATATACAGCCGGTTCAATTATGACGACTGAATACGTTTCAATATTGGAAACATCAACTGTGCGTTCTGCAATGGCTGTTTTGCGTAAGGAAGCGCCAAATGCTGAAACGATTTACTATATTTTCGTAGTGAATGATAATCATCTATTAACGGGCGTTATTTCGCTTCGAGATTTAATTATTGCGGGTGAGGATACACTTATTCGCGACATTATGAGTGAACGTGTCGTATCGGTAAAATTAACGGATGACCAAGAAGGTATTGCGCAAATTATGAAAGACTATAATTTCCTTGCCATCCCAGTCGTAAACGAAGCGCGTGAACTGCAGGGGATTATTACAGTCGATGATATTATTGATGTTATCGATGAAGAAGCTGAAGATGATTACTCAAAATTAGCCGGGATTTCAGATATGGATGATATTGATGCAGGTCCATTAAGAGCGGCAGGTAAACGTTTACCATGGCTCATTATTTTATTAATCCTTGGTATGTTTACTGCAAATTTAATAGGGCACTTTGAGGAAACATTAGACAAAGTAGCACTGCTCGCCGTATTCATCCCACTTATTTCTGGAACTTCAGGGAATAGTGGCACTCAGGCGCTTGCGGTTGCAGTACGCGGGATTGCAACAGGGGAAATTGGTGGACAGAGCAAGCTGAAGCTCGTGATGCGTGAGCTATGTACGGGTCTTATTATGGGGCTTGTAAGCGGTGCAGTTGTTGTCGGCATTATTTTCGTCTGGATGCATCAGCTTATTATCGGGTTATTAGTTGGGGCGGCAATTTGCTGTTCGATATTAGTAGCGACGCTAGCAGGTTCGTTTATTCCGCTACTAATGCATAAGCTTGGCATTGACCCAGCCGTTGCATCTGGCCCGTTCATTACAACATTGAATGATGTGACGAGTATTTTAATATATCTTGGCCTAGCGACGACCTTCCTCAGTCAAATTATGTAGCTGTCACGGTATAAGGCGGATTTGCATATGGTATGAAAAAGGATGTGCGAATGATGCCAGAGGAGCCTTTGCTCTATATTTCTACGCCAACGTATCACTTAGTCCAAAAACCGATTAGCGAGGAAAGTACGCCCATCAATGAGGAAAGTACGTCCATCTATGAAAGGCCTGCGCCAGACGTTATTCGTAATGAATTGATTGCTCGTCAGCTACACTTCTTTGCTCGACCTGTAAAGCAGGCCCGTCCATTATTGATCGTATTAACTAGTGGCGAGCGATTCATTGGAACGCTACTCAATGTTCAGGGCAAGCAAGTGAAAATTAATTGTTACGAACAGATTAGGCTAATTGATGGCAATGAAATCGAAGCAATTTATATAACAAAATCATAATAAAAAGAAGGGAAAGCCTGGAAAAGCGGCTTTCCCATTTTTTTAGTTACAAATCCCAAGATTCACGTCAGCGATACATTGTACTGCACAGAAGCAGTCTAAATCTACCGTAACACAGCTATCTGTTGCAGCAAAGTCCGTTACGCCACAAATTGCGCGCATAGAAATAGCTGTGCCGTCTTCGTTTAATAGGTCAACCGGGTCTCCGTCATTATCTAGTGGTTGCAACACTCGTAATGTTGCACAGCATCCATCAAATACATCCTCAACACGGAAGTAAATTGACGTACAGATGTCATCGCAATCATTATTTCTATTTTTACTATTATGATTGTGATTATCCACAACCGGGCTAAAGCTCGCCATAAACGGCGTACCAAACTTCGTTAATAGCGTAAACACGCGTGTATCAGCTGATGTACGAGCTGGACTAACAATGCCACCAAGTGGCTCTAAAAAGCAGTTTGTTGTACATGATGAACAGTCATCATTAGTAGCACGATTTTGAATTTCTAAAACTGCACGTACGACCTCACAAACGCAGCCCTTTGATTTAGATGGGCTCACTTCATTTCCTCCTCTTCCACATCCCATTTTTTTCACCTCACTTCATTCTAGAGTCCTTCTACAATATGAAGAAAACTAAATTGTAATCGGGCGAATGACGGGATACGCCAATTTCGACAAAAAGTGATTAAATGTAAAAAACAATGAACATACTTTGCTAAAAGGAGGAATTTTGTGCGCATAATGTTAACGATTTTCCTTATTCCATTGTTGTTATTAAGTGGATGTGGCTCTGAGCAAAAGGTGTCCATTTATCAGTCCGTCAATGATTCGGAAAAAGAGAGTGAAGTAAAGGAGATGCTGGAGCAGTCAGAAGATATTGAGCAAGCAAACGTCATTTTTATTGATGAAGAATTATTCGTAGCACTCCAAGTCAAACCATGGAAAAAATTTAAAAAGAAAAAAATTGAAAACAAGTGGCAAAAAAAGCTAGAAGAGCAATATTCAAATTTACAAGTACTTGTTTCCAGTGATTTCAAGTTGTTTTGGGAGACGACAAAGCTGTTAGAAGAAGAGGATCGTCAGAAAGTAACTGAAAAAATTGATGTGTTGAAAAAACTGGCGAAGGAGGAAACATGATGGACGAGCAAAAATACAATGATCTCAAACAGCAAATTTCCCCGCCTATACCTTATGCACTGAACTTACTGAAGGCATTTGTCGTTGGCGGGATTATTTGTGCAATAGGACAAGCCATTTCGTATTTTTATATAATATTTTTTGACTTTACGGAGAAAACGGCGGGCAACCCAACTGTGGCAACGATGATTTTTATTGCCATGATTTTGACTGGATTGGGGCTCTATCGGAAACTGGGTCAGTTTGCTGGTGCGGGAAGTGCAGTGCCGGTGACGGGGTTTGGTAATGCAGTGATTTCAGCAGCAATTGAACATAAACCTGAAGGCCTTGTTCTAGGTGTTGGTAGCAATATGTTTAAACTAGCAGGCTCTGTAATTTTGTTCGGTGTCACTTCTGCCTTTTTTGTTACACTCATTAAATTAATTCTTGTCACATTGGGGGTTGTGCAGTGGTAATCATTTTTAAAACAAAACCCTCTTTACTAGCGACATCTGCAGTGGTAGGACCGCTTGAGAAGCGCAGTGTATTTCGGTCCTACTTTGATACAATTTTTGAGGATGAGCGTATGCAAGCGAATACAAATGAGAAAGGCAATGCGGCGATGATCTCCGAAGCTTGCGCAGTCGTCATGAAAAAGGCCAACATAAAAAACTTAGATATTGATTATTTTTTAGGTGGTGATTTGGTTAACCAAATGACCCCGACGACCTTTGCAGCAAGGGAACTGGCTGTCTCCTTTATTGG